>ONFA01000023.1 GCA_900316975.1 uncultured Prevotellaceae bacterium
CGGCGAAAAGAAGAGACATCATTGTATAAGATAATTTTGTGTGGTTACTTAATTTATGTTCAAACTAAAACACGAACCTTTAGCTCGGCGTAGCCAATTTTTCATGAATTTAATTATTTGTGGTTTTCGTCGAATCCACGTTAAATAAGCAGACAGCGGCGGGTGCCAGAAATTCTGGCACCCGCCGCTGTCTGCTGTTTCCATGACAATAGCCAACGGAATCATCAATCTGGGGAAACTGATTAAAAAACAAAAAAAATGAAATCCATCACGGACTTCACTTTCTTCGTCATTTTCATTACCATGAAAAAATGAACCAAAATCTTTTACTAACCTAAAACCTATTGTATAACCTATGTCTAATAACACTATTTCTTTTTATCCTATGTAAAACAATCTATTTTACCCAAACCAATTAACCTTATTGAGTTTCATCTCACCTTAACACTAATACCTATATATATAACCTATGAAATAAAATCCTCTGTTCTGTTCCGCACTCTTGCGGCGGCTTCACTGAGCCTCTTTTCTTTTGACGATGCAAAGTTACGGGCTTTTAGTGACATCGCATCAAGAAATGATTGAAAAACTTTCAAAAAAGGCTGTTTACTTGACATAAATCAATGTTTGTGTACGCACACACGTCCTTTTGCAGAGATTTTGGTCTCATTTCTTTTTCACAGGATCACAAGTAAGTCCGCAACCAAGACGTTTGAGGATTTTGCGGTCCACCTCACCCAGCATCACCGTCGTATGCATCTGACAACCACGCAACTTAGGCAGTTGTTCCAAGGCCTTGCGGCAGTTCTCGTCATGCTGGGAGAGCACAGAAATGGCAACAAGCACTTCGTCTGTGTGCAGACGCGGGTTATTGCCCAACAGATACTCAATCTTCGTCTTTTGGATAGGTTCAATCATGCTCTGCGGAATGAGTTTGACATCATGTCCTATGCCCGCAAGGTGCTTCATCACATTGAGCAGCAAAGCCGCACAACAGCCAAGCAAATCACCCGTTTTGGAGGTGATGATAGTACCATCCTCCATTTCCATCGCAGCACAGTGTACACCAGTCTGGTTTTTCCTTTCGTTGGCAGCCACGGTAACACGTCGATCGCCCGTCGTGATTTTCGCCTGATTGAACAGCATCTGAATCTTGCTCACCTCACTCTCGTTGCAAGCCCCGTCAGCCAATTTGTTGGTGGCATCGTAGTAGCGACGGATAATCTCATCCTTCGAGGCTTGACAGCACACATCATCATCGCTGATGCAGAACCCCACCATGTTCACGCCCATGTCAGTCGGTGACTTGTAGGGGTTCTCGCCATAGATGCCCTCAAAGAGCGCGTTCAGGACTGGGAAAATCTCAATGTCACGGTTATAGTTGATGGCCACCTTGCCATAAGCATCAAAATGGAAGGGGTCAATCATGTTCACATCATTCAAATCGGCAGTGGCAGCCTCATAGGCGATGTTCACAGGATGTTTCAGCGGCAGGTTCCACACAGGGAAAGTCTCGAACTTGGCATAACCAGCACGAATGCCACGTTTGTTCTCGCCGTAGAGTTGGCTCAGGCAAACCGCCATCTTGCCACTACCCGGACCTGGAGCCGTCACGATGACCAACGGACGGGTGGTCTCCACGTAGTCGTTCTTGCCGAACCCATTGTCAGAAGCAATCAGTTCCACATTGTGAGGATACCCATCAATGAGATAATGACAATAGGACTTGATGCCCATACGTTCGAGACGATGGCGGAACTGGTCAGCAGCACGCTGACCGTCATAGTGAGTGATGACCACAGAGCCCACATAGAAGCCGCGACTCATAAACTCATCACGCAGACGCAAGGCATCTTCATCGTATGTGATGCCAAGGTCAGCCCTCATCTTGTTCTGTTCAATGTCTTCAGCACTAATCACAATCACAATCTCCAGGCTGTCCCTCAACTGGGCAAACATACGTAGTTTCGAGTCAGGCTTAAAACCAGGCAGAACACGCGATGCGTGATGGTCATCGAAGAGTTTTCCGCCCAATTCGAGGTAAAGTTTCCCGTCAAACTGCGCAATGCGTTCACGAATGTGTTCCGACTGAATACGGAGATATTTCTCGTTGTCAAATCCTATCTTCATATATCTTCCTATATTTTGCAAATTTGGCTGCAAAGGTAAGAAAATTTCATTAGGAATGAGAAATCAGAAATAAGGAATTGTTACTTTCACACAAAAAAACACCTTCAATTGCAAAAAAAACCGAAATCCTGATTTCTAATTCCCAATTAAGTTATATCTTTGTGGCGAGTTTCAACCAAATCATTAAAACTATGTTAGAATTTTTAGATGCCATTGCGCCTTCGTCCAGCATGACGCTGTGGGAAAATTTTCAAAGCATGGACTCCTGGATGCAAGTGTTCTGGGGATGTGCCATCGTTGGTTCCGCCATCTTCGTTGTGCAGATGGTGCTGACCCTGATTGGTATGGACAGCAGCGACATGGACGTGGACTTCGATGGTGGCGACACGATGGACTTAGGTGGGGGTATCTCGCTTTTCAGCATCAAGAACTTCGTCAATTTCATCGTTGGTTTTGGTTGGGCAGGTGTCTGTTTCCATGAGGCCATCGAAAACAAATGGCTGCTCACACTTATTGCCGTAGTGGTTGGTGTGGCGTTCGTTCTCATGTTCTTCTTCATCAAAAAGCAGACCAAAAAGTTGGAACACAACGGTGCCTTCGTCATTAACGATTGCGTAGGCAAAACCGTAGATGTATATCTGCACATTCCCGCAGGCAAAAGCGGCAAGGGGAAAGTGCAAGTAAGCCTTAATGGTTCTGTGCAGGAATTTGACGCCATGACCGAAGGAGACAGTATCGCCACCGGCCAGAAAGTGGAGGTAATCAGCACGATTGACGGTTCGACCGTGCTGGTGAAATAACCTTCAGACTTCAATGCCCAAGTACCCTATTGTTCAACATACCATTCATCAATTCTTAATTGTTAATTATTAATCGTTAATTTATTCATTTTATCAATATGACTTATCTCATCATTGTAGCGGTGGTCGTAGCCATCGTGCTCTTGATTTCCATCATCAATCGTTACAGAAGATGTCCATCGGACAAGATTCTGGTAGTTTATGGAACCACAGGCAACAAAGGCTCTGCCAAGTGTGTGCATGGCGGCGGTACATTCGTATGGCCTATCATTCAGGACTATGCCTACCTGAGCCTCACCCCCATCAGCATTGACGCCAACCTCACCAACGCACTGTCACGTCAGAACATCCGCGTGGACGTGCCATGCCGATTCACAGTGGGTATCTCCACCGATACGGACAGCATGACAGCCGCAGCAGAGCGTCTGTTAGGCTTGACCGCTGGTCAGATTCAGGAACTGGCACGAGACATTCTCTTCGGTCAGTTGCGTCTGGTCATTGCCACCATGAGCATTGAGGAACTGAACAGCGACCGTGACAAGTTCCTCGAAGCCATCTCCAGCAACGTCGAGGTGGAACTGAAGAAAATCGGTCTGCGACTCATCAACGTGAACGTGACCGACATCAACGATGAGAGCGGCTACATTGAGGCACTCGGACAGGAAGCGGCAGCCAAGGCCATCAACGAAGCCAAGGTACGCGTGGCAGAACAAGAGAAATTCGGTGAAATCGGTAAGGCCGATGCCAACCGAGAGACCCGTATCCGTACCGCTGAAGCCAATGCACAGGCCGTGCAGGGTGAAAACGAAGCAAAGGTGCAGATTGCCAATTCTGATGCAGACCGTCGCGAACGTGAGGCAGAAGCACAGCGCAAGGCAATAGCAGCCGAGAAAGTGGCAGCAGCCAAGGCTCTCGAAGAAGCATATTCGGCAGAAGAGAAAGCCGAGGAAGCACGTGCAAACCGTGAACGCGCCACACAGAGTGCCAACGTGCTCGTCAGCCAGGAAATTGAGAAGAAACGTAAAATTATCGAGGCAGAAGCCGAGGCTGAAAAGATTCGTGTCAATGCCAAGGGTGAAGCCGATGCTGCCTATGCCAAGATGGAAGCAGAGGCACGCGGTCTCTTCGAGATTCTTTCGCGTCAGGCACAAGGCTACGACAAGATGGTGCAGGCCGCTGGTGGCGATGCCAACAAAGCCTACATGCTCCTTTTGCTTGAGAAGTTGCCAGAACTCGTCAAGACACAAGTGGAAGCCGTCAAGGGCATCAACATCGACCATGTCACCGTTTGGGATTCAGGCAATTCAGCCGACGGGAAAGGCAGCACAGCCAACTTCCTTAGCGGGCTGATGAAAAGCGTCCCCCCGCTCCACGAACTCTTCGACCAAGCAGGACTTGCCTTGCCTGAATATCTGGCAAAGAAGAAAGAGGAAAGCCCTGCCCCAACCCTCCCCGAAGGAGAGGAAACCGAAGAGGCATAAACAAAACAGAATGACAAAAAGAAAAAATCAGTGAAAAAATTACTCTATTCAGTGCTCGCGGCATGTGCCGTGAGCATTTCCGTATTCACCGCCACCAGTTGCAAAGATGGCGAAACCTATGCCGAGAAGAAAGAAAAAGAGGCAAAATCCATCGGGCAATTCCTTCTCGACAACGACTTCGTGGGTAAAATCACCCCCATCACCGAAGCCCAGTTCTATGCGCAAGACAGCATGACAGACCTCTCACGCAACGAGTTTGTCAGATTCAACGACGATGGCATCTACATGCAGATTGTCCGTAAAGGCGAAGGTCCCACCATGGTGGAACTGGCAAAACAGAGGAAAGACACCACCGTCACCCGTCCCATCCTCTGCAAATTCCTGGAATACGACATCCAGGGAGGCGACACCACCAACACCAACATGACCATCAACAAAGACAACACCAGCCGAATCGACGAAATGATGTGCACCTACGACCACTATGGTCGAACATACACAGCAGGATTCACCATTGGTGTCATGAAAGAGGCCTATGGCTCTGTCGTACCGAAAGGATGGCTCAAACCATTGGATTTCATCCGTCTGACCAAGACCGACGGCGAAGAAGCCAAGGTGCGCATCATCGTGCCGCATTCCTCAGGCACCAACAATGCCTCAGGTCACGTGCAGCCATTCTACTACGAAATCACTTACCAGATTCCACCAAACTATTAAATAGTTGACAGTTGACAGTTGACAGTTCCATGCGGACTTAAATACAACTGTCAACTCTCAACTGTCAACTCTCAACTGTCAACTACAACAACATGAGTCTCATTAAATCTATTTCCGGCATCCGCGGAACAATTGGCGGACGTGCCGGCGAGGGTTTGAATCCCCTCGACATTGTGAAATTCACGAGTGCATACGCAACACTGATTCGCCGCACCACCAAGATTGAGAGCAACAAGATTGTCGTGGGTCGCGATGCCCGCATCTCTGGCGAGATGGTCAAGAATGTCGTGTGCGGCACCCTCATGGGCATGGGCTTCGATGTGGTCAACATCGGACTTGCCTCTACCCCCACCACCGAAATTGCGGTAACGATGGAAGGCGCCTGTGGCGGCATCATCATCACCGCCAGCCACAATCCCCGTCATTGGAACGCCCTCAAACTCCTCAACGAGAAGGGCGAATTCCTCAACGCCGCTGAAGGCAACGAGGTGCTGAAGATTGCCGAAGCAGAAGACTTCGACTATGCCGATGTCGATGGACTCGGCCATTACACCGAAGACAACTCCTACGACCAGAAGCACATCGACATGGTGCTGGGTCTCGACCTCGTCGATGTGCCAGCCATCAAGAAACAAGGCTTCAAAGTGGCTTTCGACAGCATCAATTCCGTGGGAGGCATCATCCTGCCCAAACTCTTCAAGGCTTTAGGCGTAGAAGATGTGACTCCCCTCTACGGAGAACCTACAGGTGATTTCCAGCACAACCCAGAGCCACTGGAGAAGAACCTGGGCGACATCATGAGCCTCATGGCGAAAGGCGGCAAGGATGTCGGCTTCGTAGTTGACCCAGACGTGGACCGCCTCGCCTTCATTTGTGAAAACGGCAAGATGTACGGTGAGGAATACACCCTCGTCACTGTGGCAGACTACATCCTCAAGCACACCCCTGGCAACACCGTGAGCAACCTCTCTTCCACCCGCGCCCTGCGCGACGTGACCCGCAAGTACGGTCAGCAGTACAATGCTGCCGCTGTAGGCGAAGTGAACGTGGTGACAAAGATGAAGGAAACCAACACCGTCATCGGCGGTGAAGGCAACGGCGGTGTCATCTACCCCGCCGCCCACTATGGCCGTGATGCCCTCGTCGGCATTGCCCTCTTCCTCAGCCACTTGGCACACGAACGCGAGGCACAGCCCGGACTCACCGTTAGCCAACTCCGTGCCACCTACCCCAACTACGCCATCGCCAAGAACCGCATTGACCTCGATGCCTCCACCGACGTGGATGCCATCCTCGCCAAGGTGAAGGCAATGTACACAGGGCAACCCGGCATCGAAGTGAACGACATCGACGGTGTGAAGATTGACTTCCCCGACAAGTGGGTACACCTCCGCAAGTCCAATACCGAGCCCATCATCCGCGTCTATTCCGAAGCCGCCACAATGGAGACAGCCGACGAGATTGGCAAAAAGATTATGGACGTGGTGTATGCGATGAAATAAACCAACCACACATATATATAAAGAAAGTCGGGCAACCCACAGGTTGCCCGACTTTCTTTGTACCCCCAAAAATCGACGTCGTCGATGTCGGTTGGTCGATGTCGTCGATGTCGACCAACCGATGTCGTCGACGTCGATTCAGATGCTGTTGAATAGTTTATTTTGACACAGCCTCATCGATTGGGTTACGACAGCACCCACTCAGGAAACAGTCATCACGTCAAAACAGGGATGCACGTTACACACGCTCAGTCCCATGCCAAGGCTGATGCACCGAGCACAGCAGCATTAGCGTTCATCAGCCCACTGACGAGGAACTTCGCCTTGCCGCGATAGATGGGCATGACTGCTCGATTGTAAGATTCTTCGATAGGTTTCATGATAAGGTCGCCAGCCTTGCAGAGACCGCCGAAGAAAATGTAGGCTTCGGGCGAGGAAAAAGCAGTGAAGTCAGCACAAGCCTCGCCCAACATCTTGCCAGTAAACTGGAAGATTTCATTCGCCAATTCATCGCCCTTGCCTGCTGCTATGCTGACATCAAGCGACTCGATATCTGCTGGATTCTTTTCACGAAGAAGAGAAGGACGATCGGTGTTGGCAAGCATCTCACGGGCAGTGCGAGCCATACCTGAGGCAGAGCAATAACACTCCAGGCATCCCTTTCTGCCACAACCGCACACTCTGCCTTCTTCACCCCTCACCATAGTGACATGACCAAGTTCGCCGGCAAATCCATCATGACCATATACAAGCTGTCCATTGATGACTATGCCCGAACCAACTCCTGTGCCAAGGGTGATGACGATGAAGTTCTTCATGCCACGAGCTGCACCGTAGGTCATCTCGCCAAGGGCAGCAGCATTGGCATCGTTGGTAAGATGAACAGGAATACCTAACTTCTGCGAGAACATCTCACCAAGAGGCACTACGCTGTCATGAGCCCATGCTATGTTGGGAGCAATCTCTATAGCGCCAGTATAGTAATTGGCATTAGGAGCACCAATGCCCATGCCTTCTATTTTCTCTGTACCTCCTCTCTGAGCAATGAGCGGCAGGAGACATGCTACGCCAGCCTCAACAAACTCCTCTGCTGTCTTATATTTCTGTGTCTTGATAGAGTCCTCTGCCACTATCTTGCCGTATGTGTCAACAATGCCAAATACGGTGTTTGTACCACCAAGGTCAACGCCAATAACGTATGGTTTCTGTGATTCCATTTTTTAGATAATTTTCTTTTAAGTCATTATTTTATCAACAAAATTACAAAATCTTTGCAAGGAGAAGCACTAATTTGGGATAAAATCATTATTTTTGCAAAAAATTAACAACAAAAACTAAAGTTATGAAGAAATCTGCAACACTGATACTTGGCATTATGTGTGCCTTGTGTGCTAATGCTCAGCAGAAGCCTTTTGACTTTGACCTTTGGCAAAACGGACTGCCAAACAGTAACGGCATTGACAAGACTCAGCCATACGACGATTCAAAACAGAACTTCAAACCAAGCATCCGTGTGTTCCTTCCTGATGCCGACAAGGCTACAGGACGTGCTGTGGTATGCTGCCCAGGTGGCGGCTACAGTCATCTCGCCACTGACCACGAAGGCTATGCATGGTCGTCATTCTTCAACGAGAAGGGCATCGCACTCATCGTGCTCAAGTACCGCATGCCTCATGCCAACACAGAAGTGCCTATCAGCGATGCAAAAGAAGCACTGCGTCTGGTGAGAGAGCATGCAGAAAAGTGGCACATCAACCCTAAGGATGTGGGCATCATGGGCAGCAGCGCCGGTGGTCATCTCGCTTCTACTGTGGCTACTCACAGCGATTCGCTCACAGCTCCTAACTTCCAGATTCTGTTCTACCCTGTCATCACCTTCGACTATGCCTTTACTCACAAGGGCAGTCGTCATGGTCTGATAGGCGAGAATGCTTCACAGGAAATGGTGGATCTGTACAGCAACGAGAAGCAGGTGACTCCTCAGACTCCTCATGCCATCATGCTCCTCAGCGATGACGACAACGTCGTGCCTTCGCCAAACAGCGTGAACTATTACCTCGCTCTAAAAAAGAATAAGGTGAAAGCCACCATGCATATCTACCCTTCTGGCGGTCACGGATGGGGCATCAGAGAGAATTTCAAGTATCACAACGAAATGATGGCAGACCTCTCTGCATGGCTTAAGAGCTTTTGAAAATTCATAATTGACTACAATGAACAGCATTTTCTATAAGCCCCGCAAAAGATTGATGATCATTTATACCGGTGGCACTATCGGTATGATTCGCAATCCAGAGACAGGAGCACTTGAAACATTCAATTTCGATCATCTCTGCAAACATGTACCAGAGATAAACGAGTTTGGATATGCTATTCATAATTATCAGTTTGACCCGCCTATCGATTCGAGCGACATGTGTCCAGAACTCTGGGCTCATCTCGTAAAAATAATCGATTACAACTACGATTCCTTCGATGGATTTGTCATTCTTCACGGTACCGACACTATGGCTTACACGGCTGCAGCTCTCAGTTTCATGCTTGAGAATCTCGGCAAGCCTGTGATTCTGACTGGAAGCCAGTTGCCTATCGGAGTGCTGCGCACTGACGGCAAGGAAAATCTGCTGACTGCTATAGAACTTGCTGCGGCTCAAGACAAGGACGGACATCCTATGGTGCCAGAAGTGTGCGTGTTCTTCGGACAGTATCTGTACAGAGGCAATAGATGCACTAAGAGCAACTCTGAACATTTCAATGCGTTCAGCAGTTACAACTACCCTCCCCTTGCCAAGACTGGCATCAACATCAATTACAACCCTGCCAACATACGACAGGTGGCGGCAAGCCAGCCTTTCTCCCCTCACTACGAAGCTGACGCTGGCGTTGTGGCTCTCACTCTTTTTCCAGGAATAAAGAAAGAGTTGATAGAGAATGTAATGCAGATGGATGGAATCAAAGGCATCATTCTCCGAACTTACGGAAGCGGAAATGCCCCAACAAAAGACTGGTTGGCAGAAGCAATAGCCAAGGCTACGGAGTCAGGCAAGGTAGTGGTAAACATCACACAATGCCAGAGCGGCGGAGTGACAATGGGACTGTACGAGACCAGCAGGCAACTGCTGGATGCAGGAGTGGTAAGCGGTCATGACATGACAATAGAAGCAGCAATAACAAAACTAATGATTCTTTTCGGCAGAGGCTTCAGAGCCAGTGAAGTGAGACAACTAATGAGCAGAAACATAGCCGGAGAACTGACAGAATAGAATATATGATATTACAAGCCATACCTCAAATACCTGAACTAAACTTCCAGGATTGGATGCAGAACGTGGGTGTGTTTGAGGAAATGATGAAAGGTTTTCTGATTGGTGTGCTGGCATCGGCACCGATGGGGCCCGTGGGTATCCTGACTGTGCAGCGCACCCTGAACAAGGGGCGTTGGGAAGGTTTTGCCACTGGCATCGGGGCAAGCATCAGCGACATTCTGTATGCCATCATCACGGGTTACTTCATGTTTTTGGTGGTCGATATCATCGAAGACCCCATCATCGCGCTGTGGATTAAGGTGATTGGCTCGGTGCTGTTGTTCGCTTTCGGTGTTTACACGTTCAAGAGCATTCCGAAACAAAAGGTGGTCGATAGGGACTCACCCGTGGAAACCAAAAACAAACTGACAGGATTCATCATTTCGGGATTCGCCATTACAGTGTCTAATCCTTTGATTATATTATTGTTTGTGGCACTTTACGGTCAGTTCACCTTCATCTTGGCTGGTAACTGGATTGTACAGACTGTAGGATATCTTTTCATTGTGGTAGGTGCATTGACATGGTGGTTTGCGCTGACGTGGTTGGTGGACAAGGTGAGAGCGCGGTTCAGCAATCAGGTGATTTGGCGGATTAACCGCATCATTGGCATCATCGTGATGGTAGTGAGTGCCATCATGATTGTGTATGCACTGACGGGACACACCTTCCATTACATCCCGTTCGGAGATGACCCTGGATTTGATTTGTTTGAGTGAGTTATGTATATAGCAGAGCAACTGAAGAAGAAGAGCGTGGCGGAATACCTGCTGTACATGTGGCAGGTGGAGGACACGTTGCGGGCATACGGATTGGATGCCGAAAAGATGGCGATGGAGTATATTCCACAGTTTGGATTGGACGAGGCAAAGAGTGAAACACTGAAGGGTTGGTATGAAAGCCTCATCCAAATGATGCGTGAGGAGGGGGTGACAGAGAGGGGGCATCTCCAAGTGAATAAAAACATCATCATTCTGCTCACAGACTTGCATGCCCAACTGCTCAAGTCGAGCAAGCATCCGTTCTATTCGGCGGCATACTATAAGGCGTTGCCGTTCATCGTGGAGTTGAGGGCAAAACAAAAGAAGAAGACCCTCTCCCCAACCCTCCCCCGTGATGGGGAGGGAGACCATGCGGGATGTTTACCATCGGGGAACCAACCGGATGGCTCTCCCCATTATGGGGGAGATGTCCGACAGGACAGAGAGGGTCTCAAGGGGGAGATTGAGACTTGCTTTGACGCTTTGTATGGGGTGATGCTGTTGCGGGCACAGAAGAAGGACATCTCGGCTGAAACCGCCACTGCCATCGACAACATCGCCAAGTTCATCGGCATGCTGAGCGACTACTACCAAAAGGACAAGGCTGGAGAAGTGGAGTTTTGAGAGATGAGAGACAGGTGAATCATTATTAAGGAATAGTTATAAATATGAAAATTTTGGTAACAGGATGCAACGGGCAACTCGGTAATGAGATGCAGTTGCTGGCAAAGAAGAACCCTCAGCATGAGTATTTCTTCACCGATGTAGTGATACCAGAAGGCTCTGTGGCACAGAAACTCGACATCACGAATGAAGCGGAGGTGGAGGCTTTCGTGGAGAAGAACAAGATTGACTGTATTGTGAATTGTGCCGCCTTCACCGCTGTGGATAAGGCGGAGAGCAATGAGGATTTGTGCAACCTGCTCAACAATATCGCACCGGGCTATCTGGCCAAAGCGGTGGGCAAGCGAGGAGGAAGCATGGTGCAGGTGAGCACCGACTATGTCTTTGACGGCACAAGCCACAAGCCTGTGACGGAAGAACAGCCGACTTGCCCCAACTCTGTGTATGGTCGCACGAAACTGGCTGGCGAGGAAAGCGTGAAGGCGAACTGCAAGCAGTACCTCATCATCCGCACCGCATGGCTCTACTCCACGTTTGGCAACAACTTTGTGAAGACGATGCTGCGGCTGGGCAAGGAGAAGACGGAACTGGGTGTCATCTTCGACCAAGTGGGCACTCCGACATACGCCCGCGACTTGGCTGTGGCCATTTTTGCTGCCATCAACCAGGGCATTGTGCCAGGCATCTACCACTTTTCGAACGAAGGCGTCATTTCGTGGTACGACTTCACGAAGGCCATCCACCGCATTGCTGGCATCACCACCTGCCACGTGAAGCCACTGCACACAGCCGAGTACCCCACCCCTGCGGCACGTCCCCACTACTCGGTACTGGACAAGACGAAGATTAAGAATACATATAACATCGAAATTCCCTACTGGGAAGAGAGTTTGAGAGAGTGCATCGAGCGGCTTTGAGCCGTTCAGTGCGCCCTCTCTTTTTGATTGAACATGAACGAAATAGAAAGAAGACGAACATTTGCGATTATCTCGCACCCTGACGCCGGAAAGACGACGCTGACGGAGAAACTGCTGCTGTTTGGCGGCCAGATTCAGGTGGCTGGTGCGGTGAAGAGTAATAAGATTAAGAAAACAGCCACCTCCGACTGGATGGAGATTGAGAAACAGCGTGGTATCTCGGTAAGTACGTCGGTGATGGAGTTTGACTACAAGGACTATAAGGTGAACATCCTTGACACGCCCGGTCACCAAGACTTTGCTGAAGACACGTTCCGTACACTGACGGCAGTGGATTCTGCCATTATCGTGATTGACGGAGCGAAGGGTGTGGAGGCACAGACGAGAAAACTGATGACCGTCTGCCGCATGAGGAAAACCCCTGTCATTGTGTTTATCAACAAGATGGACCGCGAGGGAAAGGATCCGTTCGACCTCTTGGACGAAGTGGAGAGTGAACTGCAAATCAAGGTGCGACCGCTCTCCTGGCCCATCAACCAGGGAGCACGGTTCAAGGGAGTGTATAATATCTATGAGGAGAACCTCAACCTTTTCACACCCAATAAACAGGTGGTGACGGAGAAGGTGAACGTGGACATTCACTCGAAGGAACTGGATGAGCAGGTGGGTGAGCAGGATGCGGAGAAACTGCGCGAAGACTTGGAGATGATTGACGGGGTGTATGACGCTTTTGACGTGAACACTTACCTGGAGGCAGAAGTGGCACCCGTTTTCTTTGGTTCTGCCCTGAACAACTTCGGTGTGCAGGAACTGCTGGATTGTTTTGTGGAGATTGCGCCGAACCCACGTCCGACCACGGCTGAGGAACGCATAGTGCAACCCGAAGAACCGAAGTTCACGGGATTCATCTTCAAGATTACCGCCAACATCGACCCCAACCACCGCTCATGTACGGCATTCTGCAAGGTCTGCTCGGGCAAGTTTGTGAGGAATGCTCCCTATCTGCACGTGCGGAACGGCAAGACAGTCCGTTTCTCCAGCCCCACCCAGTTCATGGCGCAACGCAAGAGCACTATCGACGAGGCTTATCCGGGCGACATCGTGGGTCTGCCCGACAACGGCATCTTCAAGATAGGCGACACGCTGACCGAGGGAGAGCAGTTGCACTTCAAAGGCTTACCCAGTTTCTCGCCCGAGATGTTCAAGTATATTGAGAATGCCGACCCGATGAAGACGAAGCAGTTGGAGAAGGGCATCAATCAGTTGATGGACGAGGGTGTGGCACAGTTGTTCGTCAATCAGTTCAACAACCGGAAAATCATCGGAACGGTGGGGCAGTTGCAGTTTGAAGTGATTCAGTATCGCCTTGAGAACGAGTACAATGCCAAGTGCAAGTGGGAACCCATCAGCCTGTATAAAGCCTGCTGGATAGAGAGTGATGACGAGGCCGAACTGGAGGCTTTCAAGAAACGGAAATACCAGTATATGGCAAAAGACAAAGAGGGAAGAGATGTCTTTCTTGCTGACAGCAACTACGTGTTGCAGATGGCACAGCAGGACTTCAAGCACATCAAATTCCACTTCACCAGCGAGTTCTAACCAGCCCATGCGCTGGGCGTCTTTCATTATTCATGGAACAAAGAGAAGCATTTTATGTTACAGGACGAAGTAAAGAAAGCCATTGAAGTGATGAAGGCGGGAGGGGTCATCCTCTACCCGACCGACACGGTGTGGGGCATCGGCTGCGATGCCACCAACGAGGAAGCCGTGAGAAAGGTGTTTGAAATCAAGAAACGCGAGGACAGCAAGGCACTCATCTGTCTGGTCGATAGCGATGTGCGTCTGCAACGCTATGTGCGGAACGTGGCCGATGTCACTTGGGACATGATAGAGTTGAGCGACAAGCCGCTCACGGTCATCTTCGACCATGTGACCGGGCTGGCTCCCAACGTGATAGCCGAAGACGGCAGTGCCGGCATCCGCATCACAAAGGAAGAGTTCAGCAAGGAACTCTGCTTCCGATTCCAGAAGCCCATCGTGAGCACCAGTGCCAACATCAGCGGCGAGCCTACACCGCAGACTTTCGAGGAAATCAGCGAGGAAATCAAGAATGCCGTTGACTATGTGGTGAAGTATAGCCGGCAGAGTCGCGAAAAGCATAAGCCGAGCAGCATCATCAAGATGAATGCCAACGGACAATTCACGATTATCAGGGAGTAACCAGCCCACACGCCAGGCGGTTGTCTTTCTCATATATCATTTATCATTTATCATTTAGCGAAGCGTATGAATTTCATCGGGCTCAGACGCAAGGAAATCAAACTGAACCATGCCATCACGGAATGGATTAAGGGTGACCATACAGAACGGCAAATCGTGCTGATGATCAGCCTAATGGTGGGCGTATGCACAGGCTTGACCGCTTTCGTGCTGAAATCCTTGATTGAGGAAATCAAGCATCTGCTCACTTCTGGCTTTGCGGCAGAAGACACCAACCTCCTCTATCTCGTCTTTCCCGCAGTCGGTATCCTCATCTCCATGCTGTTTGTCAAGTATATTGTACGTGGCGACATCAGTCATGGCGTGACAAAGATACTCTACGCCATGTCGAGAGGACGGAGCCGCATCAAGTCCCACAATCGTTGGTCGAGCGTCATTGCCAGTGCCATCACCATTGGTTTTGGTGGTTCGGTGGGAGCCGAGGCACCGATTGTTCTGACTGGTGCCGCGTGGGGGTCCGACTTCGGCAAACGATTCCATCTGCAACCCAAAACCCTGATGCTGCTGGTGGGTTGTGGTGCTGCCGGTGCCGTTTCAGGTGTGTTCAAAGCACCCATCGCCGGACTGGTCTTTGTGCTTGAAGTGCTGATGCTGGACTTGAGTTTCTCGTCATTGTTGCCGCTGCTCGTCACCAGCATCACTTCGGTGTGTGTGTCTTATGCATTCTACGGCACAGCCCCCCTGTTCGATTTCAGCCTCAACAAGGCGTTCACCATCGACATCATCCCTGGCTGCATCGTGCTGGGCATCGCCTGTGGTCTTGTCAGCCTCTACTTCACCAGAGCCATGAACTGGATGGAGGAAATCTTTGGGAAAATCAAGAAGAAACGTTATAAATTCCTGCTCGGAGCCATTGTGCTGGGTGTCCTCATCTATTTCTTCCCTGCCATGTATGGTGAAGGTTATGATGTGATTAACCAACTCATCAACGAAGCCTCGGAAAAGGAAATCATGCACAACACCCTTTTCTACGACAATGACCGCAACCTGCTCATCTACCTCGGTTTGGTGCTTCTCTTGAAGGTGTTTGCCACCACAGCCACCAATGGCGGAGGCGGATGCGGTGGAGTGTTCGCCCCCAGCCTGTTCATGGGCTGCATAGCGGGGTTCCTCTTCGCCCACGTCTGGGACATGGGACTTGGGCTCGCCATGGGCAGCCCATGCTTCCTTTCGCCAAAAAACTGTGGACTCTACGGCATGGCAGGCCTCATGTCGGGTGTGATGCACGCTCCCCTCACAGGCATTTTCCTCATCGCCGAACTCACCGGCGGCTACGACCTGTTCGTGCCACTGATGATTGTGTCCGTCGTTTCTTATCTGACCATCAACATCTTTGAGCCACACAGCATCTATGCCATACGATTGGCTCGTCGCGGACAACTCATCACGCATGACAAGGACAATGCCATCCTGACCGTACTGAAACTACAATCAGTCATTGAACGTGACTACAAGACCGTGACAACCGACATGCCTTTCAACAAGTTCGTTGTCACCATTGCCAAGTCACACCGCAACATCTTCCCTGTGGTGGATGCAAACGGAAAACTATTAGGTGTCGTTTCGCTTGACTCCGTACGGCTCTATATGTTCCGCCCTGAACTCTACCGCCAATACACTGTGGGGCAGTTCATGAAAGATCCGCCTGCCTTGCTGATGGTCAATGATTCCCTCAAAATCGTTGCTAAGAAATTTGAGGAAACTGGTGCATGGAACCTCCCTGTTGTCGATGAGAACAAAGTGTACATCGGCTTCATCTCACGCTCGGGACTCTTCACCAGTTACAGAGAGACGTTGCTTAAATTCAGTCAGGAATAGGAGAGTTGAGAGTTGACAGTTGAAAGTTTAGGTTTGAGAGTTGACAAACAAAAAAAGGATATTTATGACAAAAGAAGATTTAAGAATCGTATATATGGGCACTCCCGACTTTGCGGTGGAGAGCCTTCGCGCCTTGGTGGAAGGCGGTTACCATGTTGTGGCAGTTGTCACGATGCCAGATAAACCAGTCGGACGACATGGCAGTGTGCTTCAGCCCAGTCCAGTAAAGCAATATGCGGTGGAACACGGACTGAATGTGATGCAACCCGAAAAGTTGAAAGATCCTGCATTCGTCGAAGAACTACGCTCACTCAAGGCTGACCTCCAAATTGTCGTTGCTTTCCGTATGCTCCCCGAAATCGTGTGGAGCATGCCACCGCTTGGCACCTTCAATGCACATGCCAGCCTCCTGCCCAAATATCGCGGTGCGGCACCCATCAACTGGGCTGTCATCAACGGGGAAACAGAAACGGGCATCACCACATTCTTTCTCAAGCATGAAATCGACACGGGCGACATTATCCAGCAGGTACACATCCCCATCGAGGAGACGGACAATGTGGAAGTAGTACACGATAAACTGATGGTACTGAGTGGAAAACTCGTCACCGAGACGGTCGATAACATCATTGCCGGCACAGTCACTTCCATCCCCCAAGACCAGTTTAAGGACGTGCCCCTCACCCCTGCCCCGAAGATTTTCCGCGACACCTGCCGCATCAACTGGAACCAGCCTACAAAACGCATCTACGACTTTATTCGCGGACTCTCCCCCTACCCTGCTGCATGGACGACTTTGGACGGAAAATCTGTCAAGATTTACGAAACGGAGAAAGAACTCCTCACTCCTCATCATGCCCCTGGGACTATCGCGACCGACGGGAGAAACTACTTGAAAGTCGCCACTGCTGACGGATGGCTCAACATCAAGACTTTGCAGTTCGAGGGAAAGAAGCGAATGCCCGTTGCCGACCTGCTCAGAGGCTTAAAACTCAAAGAAAATGCATTTTTTATGTAAAAAATTTGCAAAATAAAAATAAAAAACGTTACTTTGCATCACAAAATGATAAAAACCTCAGTATTAACATCTAAAAACTTATTGCCTATAGAAGAAACATTACGCTAAACCAAAGACAAAGAGCATAATGAAACAACTACGTGAACTGGCTGACGAGCAATTGGTTAGCCTGTATCAAGAAGGCAATAATAATGCATTCGACATCTTGTTGAAGCGTTATCAGCAGAGGGTTTTTTCATACCTCATCTATTCAGTAAAGAATCAAGAACTTGCAGAAGACCTCTTCCAAGATGTCTTCATCAAGATTGTTGTGCGCATCAAGAACAGGCAATATGCCGAGAATGGAAAGTTCTCGTCATGGATGATGCGCATTGTCCATAACCACCTCATTGACTACTACCGCACCTTGCCTGCAGAAAAGATCATCTCAAATGACGAATCGGAGATAGACCTCTTCAATAATGCGGACATTGCTGTCAACGAAAACCGCGAGCGAGAGATGATAGACCAGCAAACGCTCAGCGAGGTCAGAAGTCTCATCGCCCTTCTTCCCGAGCCACAGCGTGAAGTGCTCCTCATGCGCGTTTACGATGAACTTTCTTTCAAGGAAATCGCCGAAAAGACCAATTGCAGCATCAACACGGCACTGGGTCGTATGCGCTATGCCATACTGAATCTCCGCCACATGGCATACGAGCGTGGCATCAGCATGGCATCGTAAAACATGCCAGCCTCTTCCTTTCGAATAACCGTACCCGAGGGGTACGCTTCATTACAACCGAGGGGTACGTCCTATGTTCAACAGGACGTACCCCTCATGGTTTCAAGAAACAGATGACACAAAAAAACCTGCGAGACAAAGTCTTGCAGGTTCAATTCCCTTGGGGGATGATGACATCCCGAAAGTGGTGAATCGCTCTTGATTACTCAGCAACGATTGAATCAGCAGCAGCAACGATTGAATCAGCAGCAGAATCAACTACCTCCTCAACAACGTCAGCAGCAGAGTCAACGACAACAGTTGCAGCAGAATCAACTGCAGCAGCAGCCTTCTTGTCGCAAGATACGAATGAAACAGATGCCATGAGAGCGATTGCAGCAACAGCTGCGAAAACCAACTTCTTCATAATTTTCTTTTACTTTTAATTTGTTAAACAATTAATTTGCTTTCAAAACCGCTGCAAAGGTACGCACTTTTTAAGATACGTTGTTCCAAGAAACCTCTTTTTTTTATGTTTTTTATAAAAAAAACAATATTTAGAGCCCAAAAGGTGCACTTTTAAGGCAAAAACGAGCATTGTGTACGGACACACAATATATTTTCCACAGAAAAGGATGCTTGTTTGAAAAAAAAAGATTATCTTTGCAGTTGAGTAGAGAGGAAGTTGAGCAGGGAAGCCGAACGATTAATCACTAAATAACTAAATGGAAAAATGAAAAGCAAATTATTCATGTTGCTGTCAACAGTGTTGATGTTGGCAGCCGCTTGTTCACCACAAAAGTCGGACAAAGCCTACACCATCACAGGTACAGCCGAAGGCACGCAAGACGGTGACACCGTATTCATCTGTGAGATGCAGGGGTATTTTGAAATGATTCCAGTGGACACAGCCATCATCAAAGACGGCAAGTTCACATTCGACGGTGAGTGTGAGGGTGCTGCCCTACGCTACCTCATGCCCATCCATGCAGGCGAGCCGACCACCATGGCAGAGTTCATCCTGGAGAAGGGCGACATCAAGGCAAACCTGATCAAAGGTGAAGGCAAAAGTAATATTGAAGGCGGTCCCAACAGCAAGTTATATGAAGAGTTTGAGGAGAAGTGCGGTGAGATTGGCCAGCAAATGAATGAGCCTTGGCAAATCACAGAAGACTCCACCAAGAGCGAGGCAGAAAAGCATGTGGCTCAGGAAAAACTGGATTCGCTGAACAAAGTGTTGGTTGCCTACCAGAAGAAGTTCATCATCGACCATGTGCCTTCAGCATGCAGCGACATGTTGTATGCATTCTGTTCTTTCAGTTTCTCAAAGGAAGACCAGGAAGAAATCCTGAAACTCTTCGGAGAAAAGCAGCCCGATTTCCCCGTGTATAAAGCAATCATGGCTGAGCGCAAAGCACAGGAAGCAACCGCCATTGGGCACGCTTACACAGACTTGAAGATGGATGACCCGAACGGCAAGGCCATGAAGGTGAGTGACTATGTGGGCAAGAACAAATATGTGCTGATTGACTTCTGGGCTTCGTGGTGCGGTCCCTGCCGTGCTGAAATGCCTACGGTGGTAGAGGCCTACACCAAGTACCACGACAAAGGTTTCGAAGTGGTCGGCGTGTCGCTGGACAATGACAAGGGCGCATGGGTGAAAGCCATTGCAGACCTCCAGATGCCTTGGCCGCAAATGAGTGACCTGAAGGGTTGGGAAAGCGAAGCATGCGCAGTCTATCACGTGCAAGCCATTCCTGCCAATGTGCTCATTGACGAAAAGGGCGACATCATTGCCAAAGACTTGAGAGGCGAAGACCTCCTGAACAAGATGAAAGAGTTACTGCCGTAATTCTTCTTCATCAACCCACATGAGGTCGGACATGACCTCGTTGGAAATGAAAAGCCCACGACGGGTAAGACAAATGACGTCGCCCGCAAGAGACAAGAGACCTGCCTTCAGATGCTTCTGCGCATTCTGAAGGCAGTATTTTTTGAAAGGCGCACCAAAACGATGCTCCAAGTCTGTAAGGCTAAGCCCTTCAGAAGTGCGGAGCGAAGTAAAGACATACTCATCGTATCGTTCACCATCGGTCAAACGTTCTGTCACCAACGATGCAGGGGCTTTCAGATACTGTTCCAACGAGTCGGGATGAAAATACCGGTTGCTACCATCATAGGAATGCGCCCCCGCTCCAATCCCCAGATAGGGAATGCCATGCCAATAACTGGAATTATGGCGCGAACGCATGGAAGGCAATGCAAAATTGCTCAGTTCGTAATGCTCATAACCCGCCCCCGCCAAAGCATCCATCAAGTATTCATACATCTGCAAGGAAACCTCCTCATCCACCTCTTCAATCGTTCCAGAAGCCAACATCTTTTCTAACAATGTGCCCTCTTCATACATCAAAGAATAGGCGGAAAGGTGCTGAACCTGCAAAGAAAGAGCCATTTGCACATCCTGCTTCCAGTCTTCAAGAGTCTGCCGAGGAAATCCGAACATCAAGTCAATGCTGATGTTGGAAAAGCCTGCTGCCTGTGCATCACGAACGGCTTGAATGGCTTGCGATGCCGTATGACGACGATGAAGAAATTGCAGACGAGTCTCATCAAAGGTCTGCACTCCCATGCTAAGCCGATTGATTCCCAACGCTCGAAGATGGTGCAGAAACTCGGGAGTCAGATCATCAGGATTTCCCTCAAGAGTCACCTCCGCATTTTCGCGTACATTATATATATAATAAATTGCATTCAGCATCCGTTCCAGTTCCTCTGGCGACAACTGCGACGGTGTTCCGCCACCCAAATAGACCGTGTCAATGGAGGCGCCAGGAAGAAAGGAACGGCGTTGATACAGTTCCTCCACCACCGCATCGACATAGGCATGACGCCTCTGAAGCGATGTGGTTGAGAAAAAGCCACAATAGATGCAACGCGACTTGCAGAAAGGAATATGTAGGTAAATACCAGCCATGTGAGGACAAATTTACTCAATATTTACTTAATAATCATGAAAAATGCTAAATAACATAAGTTTTTTTTGCTCCATGCCGATAAAAAGCAGTAATTTTATGCCGTTTTTGAAAAAAATACAAATAACAATAAATCTAACCTAACAATGAAAGTTTACCAAACCAACGAAATCAAGAACATTGCCTTGCTTGGCAATGATGGTGCAGGTAAGACCACTCTTACCGAAGCACTTTTGTATGAAGCAGGTATCATCAGCCGTCGCGGTCGCATCACGCAGAAGAACACCGTGAGTGACTACTTCCCAGTGGAACAGGAATACGGCTATAGTGTATTCTCCACTGTTTTCCATGTAGAATGGAACAACAAGAAACTGAATATCATCGACTGTCCAGGCGCCGATGACTTTGTGGGCGCTGCCATAACAGCCTTGAATGTGACAGACACTGCACTGTTGCTCATCAATGGGCAGTATGGTCCAGAGGTAGGCACACAGAATCACTTCCGCTATACCGAGAAACTGGGCAAACCTGTCATTTTCCTTGTAAATCAACTCGATTCTGAGAAGTGTGACTACCACCAAGTGCTCGACAGCCTCATCAATATATATGGTCCCAAGGTGATTCCGATCCAATACCCTCTGAACGAAGGTCCTGATTTCAACTCGCTCATCGACGTGTTGTTGATGAAGAAATACTCTTGGAAGCCAGAAGGCGGTGCCCCCATCATTGAAGACATCCCTGCTGAAGAAATGGACAAAGCAATGGAGATGCACCGCGCACTCGTAGAGGCTGCTGCCGAAAACGATGAAGAATTGATGGAGAAATTCTTTGACACTGAAGCATTGACGGAAGATGAACTTCGTTTAGGTATCCGTAGAGGATTGGCTACACGGAGCATGTTCCCTGTGTTCTGTGTATGCGCCACCAAAGATATGGGTGTACGCCGTCTGATGGAATTCCTCGGCAATGTCGTTCCATTCGTGGACGAAATGCCACAGGTACACAACACTCGTGGCGAGGAGGTGAAACCAGACCCCAACGCACCCACCTCACTTTATTTCTTCAAGACTGCCAACGAGCCACACATCGGCGGTGTGCAGTACTTCAAGGTGATGTCAGGTAAGGTACACGAAGGCGACGACCTGACCAATACCGACCGTGGCTCGAAAGAGCGCATAGCTCAGTTGTTCTGCTGTGCAGGTGCCAACCGCATCAAAGTGGAAGAATTGGTGGCAGGCGACATTGGTTGCACGGTGAAACTGAAGGATGTACGTACAGGCAACACCCTGGCAGGCAAGGACTGCGAGAACCGTTTCAACTTCGTGAAATATCCTGACCCCAAATACATCCGTGCCGTCAAGGCTGAGAACGAAGGCGACACTGAAAAGATGGTGGCAGCCATCCAGAAGATGGCACAAGAAGACCCAACTTGGATTCTAGAACAGTCGAAAGAACTGAGACAGACGCTCGTGAAGGGTCAGGGTGAGTTCCACCTCCGCACACTGAAGTGGCGCATGGAAAACAACGAGAAAATCAACATTCGATTCGAGGAACCCAAGATTCCATATCGCGAAACCATCACAAAGGCTGCCCGTGCCGACTACCGTCACAAGAAGCAGTCTGGTGGTGCAGGTCAGTTCGGAGAGGTACACCTGATTGTAGAGCCTTATTACGACGGCATGCCCGACCCAACAAGTTACAAGTTTGGCAACCAAGAGTTCAAGATTAATGCCAAGAGCAAGGAAGAGGTTGACCTCGAATGGGGCGGCAAACTCGTATTCATCAACTCCGTGGTGGGCGGTGCCATCGACACCCGTTTCATGCCAGCCATCTTGAAGGGTATCATGAGCCGCATGGAGCAAGGCCCGCTGACTGGTTCGTATGCACGCGATGTACGTGTCGTTGTTTACGATGGTAAAATGCACCCCGTTGACTCTAACGAACTTTCCTTCATGCTGGCAGGTCGCCACGCATTCTCCGACGCCTTCAAAGAGGCTGGTCCCAAACTGCTTGAACCTATCTACGATGTAGAAGTGTTCGTTCCTGGCGACAAGATGGGTGACGTGATGTCTGACCTCCAGGGCCGCCGAGGCATGATTATTGGCAGTGAAAGTGAGAATGGCTACGAGAAACTGATTGCTAAAGTGCCATTGAAGAGCCTCTCAAGCTACTCCACCACCCTCAGTTCCATCACAGGTGGCCGTGCAAGTTTCATCATGAAGTTTGCGTCTTACGAGCTCGTTCCTACCGACATCCAGCAGAAACTGATGAAGGAGTTCGAAGAGCAGAACAAGGACGAAGATTAAGCCTCTACTTTCTCTCTAAATGTGCACAGGAGGATGCATCCGCTGTGGGTGCATCCTCCTACTCTTTTTCCCCTTCCTCACCATCTAAAGAAAGACCTACATGAACGCCAGCATTCCCCCACCCCCACCAGCAATCACACCCACACCGCCAGTTCCACCTGCAGCCAGTGCATCAGCCACTCCGCCGCCACCACCATCCTCCACTCACTCCCCGTCCCCACAGCCCCTTGCAGCCAAGGTGCCAGGCAAGAAGCGGAAGCGCAACTCCTACGACAATGAAGAACTTAAAAAGGGCGTCACCCTCTGCGACGATGGCAAGTACCGTTGGATATACGAACTCAGCATGTGGAAGAACCCTACCCTTCTGGTTCTTATCTACAAAGTCTTAGGCATTGCTTTCGGCATTGTCGGCCTCTTCATCCTGATACTGAACTGGGAAAACCTCTCATTCGCTTGGGAGGACGTGTGGCCCGTACTCGCCTTCATCGGCTTCTTTGCCCTGCTCACCCTTCTCGCCTACGCCATCGTGGCTGGTATGTATGGTGGCAAATACATCGTCATCTTCACCATGGACGAACGTGGCATCAACCACGAGCAGATACCCGAACAGGCCGCCAAGGCACGGACATTAGGAGCCATTACCGCCGCAGCAGGAGCAGCCACAAGCAACCCCAGCATGGCAGGACTAGGTGTCGGCAGTGCCGCCCGCACCTCCATGTACTCCACTTTCAGTGCAGTGCGTAGCGTGAAGCCACACAGAGGACGTAACCTCATCAAGCTCAGAGAGTCCCTATCCAACAACCAAGTCTATGTCCGCGACGAGGACTTCGACTTCGTGCATAACTATATCAAGGAACATTGCCCGCGGGTGAAGTGACCTACCTACTTTCCCCAAAGTAGAAAAACTAATGCAGGAAAACAAACTGGCCTATGCCCGGTTCCTCTTGCTGATAGGCACCATCTGGCCGTTCCTCGTCTGGCTCATCTTCCGATATACAGTACCTTTTTTCCATCCTTCCACAACCTCAAAAGGAGTGTGGAAGGATGTTTTTTGTGCCTTTGGGCATGGGTGAAAGAGGCTGTGTTGGTCGGGGAAATAAGGAAAAAGAAAAGAAAGCTTGGCGTCCGATGGTATATAGTTGCGAATTTGACAACTAAAACAATCAAACAGTGTTAATAAAGTAAAAGAAGTCATCCCAAAATGATGCTTTTTAGTTAACACAAAGAGATGTTTTTTAGTTTTTTCGCTATTTTTGCAACCAGAAAACAAGCAGAAGAAAGATGAAAAAATCTACAATCATAGTTCTGGCAGTGGTGATGGGGGTGTCCTTCACCAGTCTGCTCATCATGCAGATGCGCTACATCGAGGAAATCACCTCGCTGAGGCATGAGCATTTTGAGGAGTCGGTGGGCAGAAGCCTCTACGAGACGGCTCACCAGTTGGAGCTGGAGGAGGCGAAGCGATACCTGGAGCAGGGGACGGAGGCACTGAACGGCATTGCGACGGCAACGGACTCGGTGTTTGCCAGCACAGATTCGTCGGTGGTGCAGCGCACCCATCAGGTGATTGCGAAAGACGGGAGTGTGTTCACCTCGAGAGAGACGACGGCGAGCACGAATCTGTCGGACAAGTATTTTACGCGCAAGATGGGGGGCATCAGCGACCGCCAGCGTTCTCTGCAAGAGATTATGGCCATGCGCTATGCTACGGAGAAGAGCCTGGTGGAGGAGGTGATTTACAGCATCCTCTACACGGCCTGCGACCGTCCGCTCAAGGAGCGCATCGACTTTGTAGAGTTGGATCAAATCCTGAAAACCCAGTTGAACAATAATGGCATCAACATCCCTTATCACTTTGTGGTCAGCACCAGCAACGGACAGAAAGTTTACCAGTGTCCTGACTATGACGAAACAGGCAATAAAAGGATTTTCTCGGAAACACTCTTCAAGAATGACCCCGTACAATGTGGCGGCATTCTAAAAGTTCACTTCCCCGACTTAGGCAGATATATCTGGCGTTCGATGTGGTTCATGATCCCGTCGCTCATTTTCACGCTCATCCTACTCATCACCTTCATCGTTACACTGATACTTGTGTTCCGCCAAAAGAAATTGGCAGAGTTGAAGAATGACTTCATCAACAACATGACACATGAGTTCAAGACACCCATTTCATCCATTTCGTTGGCAGCCCAAATGCTGGGTGACAACTCTGTAAACAAGACACCAGCCCTCTTGCAGCGGCTCACATCGACCATCATCGACGAAACCAAGCGTCTGAGGTTCCAAGTGGAAAAAGTGCTGCAACTCTCCATGTACGAGAATCAGCGGGCAAACCTCCACATGAAAGAAGTTGACATCAACGAACTGATAGCAAGCGTGACTCACACCTTTGCACTGAAAGTAGAGAGGAACGGGGGTAAAATCATCACCAATCTCAATGCCACCGACCCCATTATCTGCGTGGACGACATGCATTTCACCAACGTCATCTTCAATCTGATGGACAACGCCGTGAAGTATCGACGGAAGGATGCCGACCTCGAACTCAACGTGGAAACATGGAATGAACCTGGATTGCTCTGCATTTCCATCAAGGACAATGGCATCGGCATCAAGAAAGAAGACCTGAAACGCATCTTTGAGAAATTCTACCGTGTGCATACAGGAAACCTGCACGACGTAAAAGGATTCGGACTCGGCTTGGCATACGTGTACAAGATTGTGAAAGACCACAAGGGCACCATTGTTGCCGACAGCGAACTTGGCATCGGAACCAAATTCATCATCAAACTGAAAAACAAATAAATAGCAATGAATAATTAACAATTAATAATTAACAATGAACAATTAATAATTAACAATTAATAATTAACAATTCTCTAAATAACAACAAAACTATGGTAACAGACGACAGACTTGAAGAAGTGAACATCCTTCTTTGCGAAGACGACGAAAGCCTCGGCATGCTTCTCCGCGAATACCTTGAGGCAAAGGGATACAACACCACGCTCTGCCAAGACGGCGAGGAGGGTTTTGACACGTTCCTACAAGGCAACTTCAGCCTCTGTATCCTCGATGTGATGATGCCTCGCATGGACGGCTTCACCTTAGCAAGCAAAATCAAGGAATTAAACTACGACATGCCGTTCATGTTCTTGACAGCCAAGAACCTGAAGGACGATGTACGTGAAGGTTTTGAATTGGGTGCCGACGACTATATCACCAAGCCCTTCTCAATGGAGGAGGTGGTGTTCCGTATCGAAGCGATTCTCCGCCGTGTACGTGGCAAGAAGAACAAGGATGCGACAGTGCGCCAAATCGGTAAGTTCACTTTCGACACCCAGAAACAAATTTTGAGCATCGACGACCAGCAGGAGAAACTCACCACCAAGGAGGCAGAACTGCTCACGCTGCTCAGCAACCGCCAGAATGAACTCTTGCAGCGCGACTATGCCCTGAAGACCATCTGGATTGACGACAACTATTTCAATGCACGCTCGATGGATGTTTACATCACCAAACTGCGCAAACACCTAAAGGCAGACCCTAACGTGGAAATCATCAACGTACACGGAAAGGGCTACAAACTCGTCATCACTGATGGGAAAGAGAAAAACTGACGGTACGTCGGCGCTCTCACACCAAGAGGCAGAAACAAAAAAGGTGGGCAACCCATGTTGTCCACCTTCACTTTTTTTCAGCCAGCCGCATCACGCTTCCAACTTCCTGTTCATAAAGATGTGAGTCAAAAGACCTGCGATAATGAGGATCAAACTGCCCCATGTGTACCAATTCTGGTCAGCCAAATCACCCATACCAGGAACAAATGCACAAAGAATGAGCAGCAATGCGCCGAGCACGATAAGTAAAATACCAAGATTCTTTTTCATTGTATCTATCGAATTTTAATTGTTTTCATTCAAATCAGCCACAAAATAACTACTTTTTCTTCAAACTACGAAACTTTTCAGCAAGATTTTTTTGTTTAAGAGGCAAAAAAGTTCTTTTTGCAGTCAATTATTCAATATTTATTCGTACCTTTGCACCGCTTTTGCAAATGCGGAAGCACAAACAAATCATATTATTAACAAATCAAACTTACATTATTGATCTTATGAATCAATACGAAACCGTTTTCATTTTAACTCCCGTTTTGTCTGATGTTCAGATGAAGGAAGCGGCTGATAAGTTTGTCAACTACCTCAAGGACAAAGGTGCTGAAATCATCAGCACAGAGGACTGGGGTTTGAAGGCACTTGCTTATCCTATTCAGAAGAAGACTTCTGGTTTCTATCAGATGGTCGAATTCAAAGCCGACCCAACAGTGATTGCTAAATTTGAGTTGCAGATGCGCCGCGACGAGCGCATTCTCCGCTACCTCACAGTTAAGAACGAAAAGCACGCCGCAGCCTATGCTGAGAAGCGTCGTAACAAGAAAAAGGAGGCATAACTATGGCAGCACCATCAGAAATCCGTTACTTAACTCCTGCAACAGTTGACGTTAAGAAGAAGAAGTATTGCCGTTTCAAGAAGAGCGGTATCAAGTACATTGACTACAAAGACCCAGAATTCCTCAAGAAGTTCCTCAACGAGCAGGGTAAGATTCTCCCTCGCCGCATCACAGGCACTTCTTTGAAGTATCAGCGCCGCGTGGCTCAGGCAGTGAAGCGTGCACGTCACCTCGCACTCCTTCCCTACGTAGCAGACTTGTTGAAATAATAAAATAGGAGGTAAGACAGTATGAAAATCATTCTCAAGAAAGACGTCCACGGCTTAGGCTACAAGGACGAAGTCCTCACAGTGAAGGACGGTTATGGTCGCAACTATCTTCTTCCTCAAGGTCTGGCAGTGCTCGCCACTGAAAAGGCCGTGAAGCAACTCAACGAGGAATTGAAGCAGCGCGCTCACAAAATTGCAAAAATCAAGGCTGACGCTGAGGCACGTGCTAAGCAGTTCGAGGGTGTATCTCTCGTCATCAAGGCTCGTGTATCTGAAGGTCGCAACATCTACGGTTCCGTTGGTCCCAAGGAAATCGCTGCCGCTTTGGCAGAAAAGGGCCTTGAGATTGACAGCAAACTCATCAGCATCAAGGGCGTCAAGACTCTTGGCAACTACGAGGCTATCGCACAGTTCCACCGCGAGGTGACCGTTGCCATTCCATTCGAGGTGGTCAACGAGGACGGCACCCCCACTCCTTCCAAGAAGGAAATCGCCAAGGCTACAGAAGAGGCCGCAGCCGTAGCAGAGGAAGCCGCTCCAGCTGAAGAGACTCCAGCTGAAGAGGCAGAAGCACCTGCTGAAACCGCAGAATAATTAGTTTGCAACATACAAAACCTAATTAGAAAAGGCTGACATCGCAACCCGATGTCAGCCTTTTTCATGTCTCCCTGCAAGCCGGACGGCATCACTTAATCACCGTGATGCGACCCTGTGGCTTCGCATACTCCTGACCAATGTGCCCATTCAGACGTTGCTCAATATATTCGATGAACACATCGCTGTAAGTCTTCTTGGTTTCAAGCACGATGGGGCATCCCTGCAAGGTATTGTGCAGTCCCCCATCCGTCACACAATACTTCGTCGTGGCAATCTTATAGGTACGCTCTGGGTTGATGGGCTCATAGTGCTGAGTGGCGCCATTCAACACTTGCACATCGCTGACACTGTGGTCTTTCACCTTGGTGGTGAACTTCAAGCCCGACACCTGCGGGAACTGTCCATCAGGTTTCGGCAGGAAACTGACAAGTTTCTTAAGCATCTCGATGATGGTGCTACCCTTCACCTCAGCCACCACGATATAATTGTCGTAGGGCAACAATGTGAGCAAATCCCCATAAGTATAGTCACCCGTCTTCTTCAGTTCGTTGCGGATGCTGCCACTGTTGAGCACAGCAATGTCAGACCCCGTCATCAGTCGGTAAGCATCCGTCACGATGTCACCAGCATTTGTCTCCCCCATACGGGCAACCTCATTACCCGCATCATCAAGGATACGCAAAGGCACCTCGCTGTTGCAAATCACACGGCTTGTCTGTGCCTCCAGCATGGCATGGATGCTATCAGTCACCTGTGCCACATAAGCATTCTTCTCCTTCACGCTCTCAATAGGAATCAGCGAAGTGGTCATCTTTCCGTCAGGTGTGATGAGCAACTTGCCTATATTTGCGAATTTCGTGCCCGTCTGAGTCACCACAATAGGCTTGCCCACCTTGTTCACCACCGTGTCAGCCACTATCACAGCATGGCTATGACCGTCCAGCACAATGTCAATGTCTTTCGTGTTCGCCACCGTCAAATGCGAGTCCGAGTTGCGGTTCGTCTCCTCCTCGCCCAAATGAGAATCCACAATCACATAGTCAGCGCCAGCCCTTCTTGCCTCGTCCACCGCACGTTGCAACTGCACAGCGATGTCCTCATGCTGTAAGTCGTAGATGAGATTGCCCTCATCATCACGGAACGCATACGCTTCCGTGTCCAACGACGTAGGCGTGGTCACACCGACAAAAGCAATACGCTTATTGCCCAAACGCTTCATCACGTAAGGAGCAAACACCGAGCGTTCCATCTTCACGTCATAGAGATTGCAACAGACTACCGGCACCGGCACCTGACGCAGCAACTGGAACATACGCTCCATGCCATAGTCAAACTCATGGTTACCCATCGTGATGGCATCATACCCCACAGCCTTCATCACATCCACCACATACTGTCCCTTCGAAATGGCACCCACCGTCATGCCCTGCACATAATCACCATTCGACACCAGCACCACATACGCCGTGTCAGCAATCGCATCACGCAATCCAGCCAGTTTTGCATAGCCATCCACTGCGCAATGCACATCATTCTCATAGAGCACCACAATGCTCTTGTCCTGCCGTGTCTGCGCCTGCACAGAAACCACAGACAACAAACAACACGACATCAGTAAAAACTTCAAACAATTTTTCATGATTTTCTTCTTCCTAATCAAAATTTTGGCAAAGATACAAATTTTAATTCACAATTCACCACGTGCAATTCATAATTGGCAATTATTTTTTATTTCATTTCAAATTATGAATTAAATTTCGTATCTTTGTCCCCGATAAACTTTATTAACGACATCTAAATAATTAACTGACTTTATGAGAAAACTATTTTCAATGCTTACTGCACTTGCCATGGCTGGTGGGATGGCAGCACAGACACACACTTTCGACATCAACACATCGAAAGTGGGAGGTCCGATCCCATCCACCATGTACGGCATCTTTTTCGAAGACATCAACTATGCAGCCGATGGCGGCCTGTATGGCGAATTGGTGAAGAACCGTTCGTTCGAGTTCCCCAACAACTTTGCAGGCTGGGACATCTCAGGCAAAGTGACACTGAAAGACGATGGTCCCTTCAACAAAAACCCCCACTACGTGCGCCTGGCACCCTCTGGACACAACGACAAGCACACCATGATTGAGAACCACGGTTTCTTCGGCATGGGCGTGAAGGAAGGTGCCGAATACCGCTTCTCCGTGTGGGCTCGCGTACCCGATGGCGGCACAGCCAAACTTTGGATAGACCTTGTCGATAATGCCACCATGAGCGACGACCAGAAGCTGGGCAATGTCGGCGTGGAAGTAAGCGGCAAGGAGTGGAAGAAATACACTGCCTTCGTAAAGCCCAACAAAACATTTGCCAAAGCTCATTTGCGCATTTGGGGCGACAGCAAAGTGACCACCGACGTGGAACATGTGAGCCTCTTTCCTGTTGACACCTATAAGGGCCACGAGAACGGTATGCGTAAAGACCTGGCTGAGAGCCTCGAGCAACTGCACCCAGGCGTGTTCCGTTTCCCAGGCGGATGTATTGTGGAGGGCACCGACCTTGCCACACGTTATCAGTGGAAAAACTCTGTAGGTCCCGTGGAGAATCGTCCATTGAACGAGAACCGTTGGCACTACACCTTCACACATCGCTATTTCCCCGACTACTTCCAGTCCTATGGTCTTGGCTTCTTCGAATACTTCCAACTCTCCGAAGAGATTGGTGCAGAGCCACTGCCCGTCGTGAGTGTAGGTCTCTCCTGTGAGTTTCAGAACGGCGCCAACCGCAGCGATGCTCATGTGCCCGTTGACCAGTTGCAGCCCTACATCGACGACGTGCTCGACCTCATTGAGTTTGCCAATGGTGACCCTGCCAAGAATTCTTGGGCAAAACTCCGTGCCGACATGGGACACCCTGCCCCCTTCAACCTCAAGTATGTAGGTATTGGCAACGAGCAGTGGGGAGCCATCTATCCCGAAAACCTCAAACCCTTCGTAGAGCAAGTGCGCAAGAAGTACCCCAACATCAAGATTGTAGGCACCAGCGGTCCCGACTCTGAAGGAAAAGAATTTGAATATCTCTGGCCTGAAATGCGCAAGATTGGAGCCGACCTCGTTGACGAGCACTACTACCGCAACGAACAGTGGTTCCTCGGCACCCCCGAAGCCAAGCAACGTTGGGGCAACTGCGGTGCCAACCGCTACGACAGCTATCCACGCAAAGGTCCAAAGGTGTTTGCTGGCGAATATGCATGCCACGGAGCAGGAAAGAAGTGGAACCACTTCAATGCAGCCCTGATGGAAGCCGCATTCATGACCGGTCTGGAACGCAATGCCGACGTGGTGGAGATGGCAACTTACGCACCCCTCTTTGCCCATGTGGAAGGTTGGCAGTGGCGTCCCGATGCTATCTGGTACGACAACCTGCGCAAGTTCAACTCCTGCGCTTACTACGTGCAGCAACTCTACTCGCTCAACAAGGGAACCAACATGCTCACCCTCACCATGAACGGTAAGGCGGTGGCAGGCAATCCCGACCAAGACGGGCTCTTTGCATCGGCAGTGTTTGACAAGAACACGAACGAGGTCATTGTGAAGGTGGTGAACACCAGCGACAAGCAACAGGAAGTGATATTCAACCTCAAGGGCATGAAGGGCGTTCACGCTACTGAAGTGATCACCTTCCACAGCGACAATCTCACGGCAGAGAACACCCTCGAAGAGCCCACGAAGATCATTCCCCGAACCTCTTCACACACACTGGAAACTCCCGCACAAAAAGTGACCGTTCCAGCACATACATTTAATGTGTATAAGATTAAGAAATAACTGACCCACACATAAGGCCATTTCCAACCAGAAACATCGATTGAATCAATGAAAAAACTCATTTCCATCATTGCGTTAGCCCTCCCCCTATGGGGACTGGCGGGCTCCGCACAAGCACAACAAGCAAAGGTGTATTTCACCAAAGAAATCACCCCTGAATCATTAGTAAAAATCTACGATGCCCTTGGCGTGAAAGCACATGGACAAGTGGCTGTAAAAATCAGCACAGGCGAAAGCGGTGGCAACAACTACCTCAAGCCACCACTCATCCGCAACCTCGTTGAGAAAGTGGATGGCACCATCGTTGAGTGCTGCACCGCCTATGGTGGCAGCCGACAAGATGTGAAGAAACACTGGGCAACCATCCATGAACATGGTTTCGACAGCATCTTCCGTGTCGATATCATGGACGAAGAAGGAGACATGCAGATACCTGTCAAGGACAGCACATGGATCAAGTACGACATTGTGGGCAACCACCTCAACAAATACGACTTCTGCATCAACCTTGCCCACTTCAAGGGGCACATGATGGGTGGCTTCGGAGGTGTGCTGAAAAATCAGAGCATCGGCTTTGCCTCCACCGCCGGAAAAGCATACATCCATTCCCACGGTGTGACCAGCAAAACACCCGACGCATGGCAGCACACCCAACCGCAGGATGCCTTCCTTGAGAGTATGGCAGCCGCTGCACAGGCAGTAGCCGACCACTTCGGCAAGGGCAACATCGTCTATATCAATGTGCTCAACAACATCTCCATCGACTGTGACTGTGACGCCCATCCACATGCACCAGAGATTCAGGACATCGGCATCGTAGCCTCCACAGACCCTATCGCTTGTGACCGTGCTGCCTATGACCTCATCTATCAGGTGAAGAAGGACGACAACAACAACCCCGACCCGCTCAAACAGCGCATCGAGCGTCAGCATGGCATCCACATCGTGGAGCATGGCGAGAAAATTGGCATGGGCACCAGCAACTACAAGTTGGTGAGTCTTGACAAATAACCCCTAACAACACAACAACATGAACAAAACCATCCTATTGACAGCCGTTGCCTTGGCAACGACTGTCTTTGTGAATGCACAGGAGCCCAGCAGCGAACTGCAAGACGTGGTCGTCACGGGCACCCGAAACGCGACAGACATACGCCACCTCCCCCTCACGGTGACCACCATCGGCAATGAGAAACTCAACGAGCAGTTCCGCACTTCCGTACTGCCCACCGTCATGGAACAGACCCCCGGACTCTTCACCACCAGCCGAGGCATCCTGGGCTATGGTGTGAGCACAGGAGCTGCAGGCAGCCTGAAAGTGCGCGGTGTGGGCAGCGGTGCCCAGCTCCTCGTGCTCATTGACGGGCAGCCTCAGTATGCAGGACTCATGGGGCACCCCATCCCCGATGCCTATCAGACCATGATGACAGAAAAAGTGGAAGTGCTGCGTGGTCCCGCCTCCCTGCTCTACGGCAGCAATGCCATGGCAGGTGTGGTCAATATCGTGACCCGACAGATGAACACCGATGGCGTGAAGACCGACGTGCAGCTCCAAGGCGGCAGTTATGGCACCTTCAGTACCGATGCCACCAACCGCATGAAGTTCGGCAAGTTCACCAGTATCGTAGGTGCACAGTATCAACGCACAGATGGGCACCGCACCAACTCCAAGTTTGAACAGTTGGGCGGATACCTGAAGTTAGGCTATGACTTTTCCGACAAATGGAAGGCATTGGGTGACATCAATGTGACCCACTTCAACAGCAGTAACCCTGGTCCCGTGAGCAAACCGCTCATCGACAACGACATGAAAATCACCCGTGGTCTGGCAAGTGTGAGCATACTCAACCATTACGGATGGACCAGCGGCGCACTCCGTGCATACCTCGATTGGGGACACCACAACATTGACGATGGCTACACCGCTGATGGCACCCCAAAGACCTATCTCTACAAGCATAACGACTACATCGGTGGACTGACCTGGCATCAGATATTCACTCTTTTTGCAGGCAACACAACCACCTTCGGTGTAGATTGGCAACACTTTGGCGGTTCGGCATGGAACGCTGACAAAACCACTGGCAAAAAGACCCACCTGACCAAAGACAAGGACGGCAACATCGTGGAGAAGCAGCATGCCGACGAAGTGGCTGGATATATCGACTTCCGCCAAGCCATCACCTCTTGGCTCACCGCCGATGCAGGTCTGCGTCTTGACCACCACTCTGTCATCGGCACCGAACTTGTACCACAAGGTGGACTCTCCTTCCACCTGACCCCCACCGCCGACCTCAAGGCTCTCGTCAGCAAAGGTTTCCGCAACCCCATCATCCGCGAGATGTACATGTTTCCGCCAGCCACCACCGACCTCAAGCCCGAGCGCATGATGAACTACGAACTCTCCTTCACCCAGCGTATCAACGGCAGAGGACACTTCGGTGCCAACCTCTTCTACATCAAGGGGGACAACCTCATCAGCACCACCCGCATTGACGGCAAGCCCCGCAACGTGAACACTGGTGATTTTGAGAACTGGGGCTTGGAACTCACGGGGGACTGCCGCATCGACCGTCACTGGAGTCTTAACGGTAATTACTCCTTCCTCCACATGAACACCCCCATCGAAGGTGCTCCCGAAGGCAAACTCTACATCGGAGCCAACTACCGTCAAGGCAAATGGGCTGTGGCAGCAGGACTCCAGAACATCAGCGGACTCTACATCACCACAGGAGCCGACGAAGAGAAAGAGAATTACACCTTGCTCAATGCTACCGTCAGTTACCAAGTGGCACCCATCGCCACCCTCTTCGTCAAGGGTGACAATATCCTCGCCGAGCAATACCAGACCTACGCTGGCTTCCCCATGCCCAAGGCAACCTTCATGGGTGGTGTAAAAATGAGTTTCTAAAACAAAACCTTGTGACAGAGGAAATAGGGGAAGAAAGAACTTTCCAATCCGTTTTAGCGTTTCGTGTTTGAGTGAAAAACAATGCATTTTTTCGCAAAAATCTGCAATCTTTTATATCAACGTGAATTCGCCGGAAACTACAAATAATTTAATTCATGAAAAATTTGTGGTTAATTCATGATAATTTAACGTCAGTTCGATGAATTCCAACAAAAATAATTTATGACTCAAATTTCGGATATATTTTTACAACGGATTGCACGGATTATACGGATTTTTCGTCG
>ONFA01000092.1 GCA_900316975.1 uncultured Prevotellaceae bacterium
CAAGAACCAGCGCGAGCGTGACTACAACGAGCGCATGACAGAGAAAGCCGAGGCACTGCGCTGCCGACGCTATGAGAGCATCGTGAACGAACGCTACGACTTCTTTGACCGAGAGAAGGAGAAAGGCAGCTTCCTCGCATGGTTCAAGAAGAAGGCCGATGCCAGGAACACCAAATGGCAAAACGTCTATAAGCATTTCGAAGCCTTCTGCGAAGGGAAATGCACTTTCGGGGAAATAGACGTTGACCTGTGCAACAAGTTCAAGGAGCACCTTTATACTGCTCCACAGACCATCCATAAGAAGCAGAAGCTGCACACCAACACCATTGCAGGCTACTGGTCAACCTTCCGTGCCGTGCTCCATACAGCCTACCGTGACCACAAAATCAAGGAGAATCCCAATGGTTTCCTTGACAGAATTGATACTATTCCAACGGAGAAGGAACACCTCTCACAGCCGGAACTCGTAAAACTCGCCAACACAGACTGCAAGGAATCTGTATTGAAGAAAGCATTCCTCTTCTCCTGTCTCACAGGACTCAGAAAGAGCGACATCAAGGCATTGACATGGAAGAAGATTCAGCCATACGGTGATGGAGGCATGTATATCACGGTACGTATGCAGAAGACTCAGCAGCTTGTGAACAACCCCGTCAGCGAAGAGGCTCTTGAACTCATCGGCTTCTACGACGGAGAATACGAACCCGATGCAAAAGTCTTTCCCGACTTCAAGGACAAGATGACAGGCACATCCTTGAAGAACTGGCTGAAGGCAGCAGGCATCACCAAGCACATCACCTTCCACTGTGCCCGTCACACTTTCGGTTCCTTGCAGGTTGATGCAGGAACAGGAATCTACACCGTCCAACACATGCTCGGACACAAGAACGTGGAAACCACTCAAATCTATGCGAACATGGCTGACGAGAGCAAGCGCGAGTCGGTCAACCGCATCACGCTGAAACCAAAGATAACTCCACAACTGAAAGTCGTCGGTCAGGGCTAAACCTATTTGTTGGTTCTATTTCTTCGAGAAATAAAACCAAAGATACTATTTTCAGGTCATAAACATGGGAAAATGGGAACCAACACGATTGGCTCTCATTTTTCGTTATACCTTTGCCATGCAATCAAACATCGGAGAAAAAGGAGGAAAAGGCCGAATGTGAAAATCATACTCACTTCAAGTATGATTCACAAATAAACATAAATCATTGGCCTACAGACGAAAAGACGATACGTCATAAGCAAAATTCTTCTTACCATCTTCAATCACTTCACGTGAGGCTTCCATCCGGCTCGAATGGATCTCTACAAGAATACTGCCGGGAGTTGCAGTACTTCTTCTTTCAATTCCACTTTGTCAGTGGGCTGACTCAATCCTTCCCGATGGTATTGTTCCTGTCTATGTCATCTATATGATGATTGTAATAATCCTATGGTCAATGTACATGGCTGTGCAGTATGCCTTTGTTGGTATGGCGCAGACGAGGAAAACCAAAGACAAGGTTACTATGGAGAATAGCAATCCTCACGCAGAAGATGGGCAAACACCAGTTTTTCTTTTGGAGGCAAAATCGTTTGCTAATGAACCAGAGGATATAAACCCTGTCGGTTGTGTTGAAGAATTTTCCAATAACATAACCGAAACAGAGGTAACCGAAGAGATAGCCGTTACAGATAATAAGGTCATATCGGATGATGAAACTCCCGACAATGAGCCATCCGCTGTTTCGGCTGCTTCTCCTAGTTCAACCTACCAGCAGGGTATTGATGACTTCTATCAGAGTCAGGCAGAAATCCAGAAGAAGAAACTGGATACCATTTATGAATACCTTCTATACATCATGTCCCCTTTTGTCTATGAGGAAGACATGGATGAGTTCTGTACAGACCTTTTGAGATTTGCCATGGATCACAACTACCGCCCTGAAGTCGAGTGGAAGAGATACAAGACCAAGCTGAGCAGCTTCGATGTCCGTCATCTGGTATGGAGCATTGCCATCAGATTGGGACTTGGCAAAGGCAAGGTTTACAGCAACGATGATTGCGCCTGCTATATTGAGCGTCGTTTTGCTTCATTGTGCGTAACAGCCAGTGGAGAGTCATTGTCACATAGCACACTCAGGAACTTGACAGTCACATCCAACAGCGACCAGATACATTGTGACATCCAGGGAGAAGACGGATTGTTATTCCATATCCCTTCACAACTGGGCGTAGAGAAAGACAGAAGATAATCTTTCTCACCTCTCCTATATCAATACATAGACATCTCATATTGGATCCACATCAGAAACCAAACTTTGGCGTGGTCCTGATGTGCCTATGCCCTTTTGCGCTGAAATCTTACCCCCCAAAACAGCCGAAATCTCAATTGTCATTCATTATACTTACATGTTCGATGTTGTCAAAATCCGCTTCAAAATCTCGTTTTATCCACAAATAACAGCCAAAAAGAAGGCTCAACAGCGTGATTGTTTAGTGATGAACCAGTTATCAAAAAGTGGCTTGCCCTCCGATTCGTAACGGGGTTCCTTTGCAGCACGATTCCACTAAAGGGTCGTGTTGTAAAATGACAAATAATGAATTAACGTTCAATGA
>ONFA01000036.1 GCA_900316975.1 uncultured Prevotellaceae bacterium
TTGTGGTAAAAACAAAGGTAACAAAAAAGGCTGAAACCCAAGCGAGGGCTTCAGCCTAATTTTTATTTCATACTAAAATCTTTTAGCGGACAGCAATAAAAAAGGATAGGGAAGGGATGCTAATCGTTATATTTTTTTGAACCTTTGCAACTGAAATCCATAACATAACTTATGAGAACAAAGACGTATATCGGAATAGTTCAGGTAGATTTTCCTTCGTTCAAATCTCCAAACACGTAACCTTTTGACTGTCAAACACGAGCACTCAGCACGAAATAATACGCGCTGAGTGCCCGTAATATTATGCGCTGGGTGCGCGAAATGTGATGCGCACGGTGCGTACGTAGTGGGTGAAATGGTTAATTACATCAGCAACCGTTTGGCAAACTCCCAAATGACGATGCCGGCGGTGGTGCTGACATTGAGAGAGTGCTTGGTGCCGTATTGGGGGATCTCAATACAGCCGTCGGAGGCATCGACCACTTCCTGATGAACTCCTTTGACTTCGTTGCCGAGGATGAGGGCGTAAGACCCAGCAGACCCTCCCCTCACCCTCCCTACAGGGAGGGAGTAGTTACTTTGTTCGTTAGTATCCTCATTGGCAGAGATACCACCCCCTCCCTGTAGGGAGGGTGAGGGGAGGGTCTGGAGGGTCTGCAGTGGGGTGGACCCTTCGCATTGCTCGATGGAATAGACGGTGTAGCCTTGTTGTTTGAGGGCATGGACAGCATCGAGTGCGGTGGGGAAGTATTGCCATGCCACCGTGTCTTCAGCACCAAGGGCTGTCTTGTGTATTTCGGGATGTGGAGGTTGGGCGGTGATGCCACAGAGGTAGATGGCTTCGACACGGAAGGCGTCGGCGGTGCGGAAGACGCTACCCACGTTGTACATGCTCCTTACATCGTCAAGCACAACTATGAGGGGCATCTTTTCTGACGCCTTGAATTCCTCAGCGTTCATACGTCCCATTTCGGTGATTTTTAGCTTACGCATATATATAATTAGGAATTAGGAATGAGGAGTTAGGAATTGAATGTGGCAGTCCGCATGGCAAATTGTACATTGTAAATGGTCAAATTGTAAATGATATTACATTTGTCCGCTCTCAATCAGCAATATGGCTCGTTCGGTCAGTCGGTCATCCACTTCAGGATCATATTCTTTCTTGAGGCTGGCACCGAAGAGGGAGGCAAAGGCATTGTAGAAGCCTGCTTTGAAGCCACCCATGTATTTCTTGATGAGTTCGTAGCCTGTCATGTCACACTGGCGGTCGATGAGTTTGATGAGGAGTTTGCCTTGGGCGAAGGTTAGTTTCTTGAGTTTGGGGTAGTAGATGGCCTTGAGTTCCTTTTCCTGTTGCTTCAGATAGGCATCCTTCTCTTTCTTCGTGGGAAGGGAATCCATGTGGGCGATGGTCTTATCGACGGTCTGCCGGATTTCGCAGGCAATAGGATAGACCTTTTTGATGTTGTTGGCTATCTTGTAGTATTTTTTTTCCTGTGCCTTGTTTTTGAAAACGAGTTTGCCAAACACGTAGTAGTCGGCATAGAGGAAACTGGGTATCATCTCCCCGTCATACTCCACCATGCCGGTGTAGTAGAGTCCGTGGGCAAAGATGGGGTCGCCCGTCATGGCACGGTCATTTTCTTGGCTTGCCACCACCTCTTGTGCCTGGCACAGCATAGCCCCCATCAGTAGAACTGCTGACAGCATTACTAACCGTATGACCCAATGACTATATGACCTCATAACCTTATCTATTAGATTCGGCTGCAAAATTAGTAAGAAATCCCCACAATTGTTTCTTTTTCAGTTTTTATAACAATGTTTTTTAAGTTTTTTCACTATCTTTGCAAATAAATACAAGGTAATATGGCGAAGAACAAGGAAGAACTTACGCCGATGATGAAACAGTTTTATGATTTCAAGGCAAAGCATCCGGATGCTTTGCTGCTGTTTCGTTGTGGCGACTTCTATGAAACGTACAATGAGGATGCTTCGGTGGCGGCTGAGATTTTGGGCATTACGCTGACAAAACGTAGCAGTGTGGCAGGTACGTCGGCAAGTGGTACGGCAATGGCTGGATTCCCTTATCATGCGTTGGATTCGTATCTTCCGAAACTGATTCGGGCAGGAAAGCGTGTGGCGATTTGTGACCAACTGGAAGACCCGAAGTTGACGAAGAAGTTGGTGAAGAGGGGTATTACAGAGTTGGTGACACCAGGTGTGGCACTGACGGACAATGTGCTGAGTGTGAAGGAGAATAACTTCTTGGCTTCTGTACATTTCGGGAAAACAGCATGTGGTATGGCGTTGTTGGACATCTCGACGGGTGAATTTCTTTGTGCGGAAGGGACGACGGACTATGTGGAAAAGCTTTTGACGAATTTTGCCCCGAAGGAAGTGCTTTTCGAACGCGGTAAGCGAGGAATGTTTGAAGGGAATTTTGGCAGCAAGTTTTTCACTTATGAACTGGATGATTGGATTTTCACGGATGAGTCGGCTCGGAAGAAACTCTTGTCACACTTTGGCACGAAGAACCTGAAAGGTTATGGCGTGGAGCATCTGAAGAACGGCATTGTGGCGGCTGGTGCGGTGCTGTACTATTTGGAACAGACGTTGCACACGCATATCTCGCACATTCGGAGCATCCGTCAGATAGAGGAGAACCGCTATGTAAGGATGGATAAGTTCACGGTGAGAAGTCTGGAACTTCTGGGGACGATGAATGAGGGTGGCAACAGCCTTCTTTCCGTTATTGACAAGACGGTGAGTCCTATGGGCGCGCGAATGTTGCGGCGATGGGTGGTGTTTCCGTTGAAGGATGTGAAACCAATTGTGGAACGTCAGAATGTGGTGGAGTATTTCTTTAAGGAGCCAGAATTGAGGGATGCCGTTGAGGAACTTCTGCACCAGATTGGTGACTTGGAGCGCATCGCGAGTAAGGTGGCTGTGGGCAGAGTCAATCCACGCGAAATGGTGCAGTTGATGCTGGCGCTGAAGGCGATAGAGCCCATGAAGGCTTTGTGTCAGCAAGCAGAATGTGAAAGTCTGAAAAGGATAGGGGAGCAGTTGGATACTTGCATCTCGTTGCGTGACCGTATAGAGAAGGAACTGAATCCTTCACCACCAGTGTTGCTGAACAAGGGTGGGGTGATTGCTGACGGAGTGAACAGCGAACTGGATGAACTTCGACGGATTGCCTATTCGGGTAAAGACTATCTCTTGCAGATTCAGCAGCGGGAGGCGGAGGCGACAGGTATCCAGAGCCTGAAGATTGGATTTAACAATGTGTTTGGCTACTATATGGAGGTGAGGAACACCTACAAGGACATGGTGCCGCAGGATTGGATCAGAAAGCAGACGCTAACGCAGGCGGAGCGCTACATCACGCAGGAACTGAAGGAGTATGAGGAAAAGATTTTGGGTGCAGAGGAAAAGATTCTTTCGCTGGAAATGCAGCTGTTCACCGAATTGGTGACGGAAGCGGCGAATTATATTCCGCAGATTCAGCAGGATGCCATGTTGATAGGACAAATGGATTGTCTGCTGTCGTTTGCAATAGCAGCAAAGGAGTATCGCTACAATCGACCAGTGGTGGATGAGAGTGTGGTCATCGACATCAAGCAGGGTCGTCACCCTGTGATTGAACGGCAGATGCCTGTGGGGGAGGAGTATGTGGCGAATGACCTCTATCTCGACTCTGACAAGCAGCAAATCATCATTCTGACGGGTCCGAACATGGCGGGTAAGTCGGCATTGCTCAGACAGACGGCGCTGATCACCATCATGGCACAGATTGGTAGTTTTGTGCCTGCCGACAGTGCGAGAATTGGTTTGACGGACAAGATTTTCACACGTGTGGGTGCTTCGGACAATATTTCTGTGGGCGAATCAACATTTATGGTGGAGATGAACGAGGCGGCAAGCATCTTGAACAATTTGAGTGCGCGGTCACTGGTGCTGTTTGACGAGTTGGGACGTGGCACCTCCACTTATGATGGTATATCCATCGCATGGGCGATAGTGGAGTATATCCACGAGAATCCAAAGACCCATGCGAGAACTTTGTTTGCCACGCACTATCACGAATTGAATGAAATGGAAAAGATGTTGCCACGGGTCAAGAACTTCAACGTAAGCGTGAAGGAGGTGAACGGGCGGGTCATCTTCATGAGGAAATTAGTACCTGGCGGCAGTGAACATTCGTTTGGTATTCATGTGGCGAAAATTGCGGGAATGGCACCGAATGTGGTGAAACGTGCGGAACAGGTATTGAAGGAACTGGAGGCAAATAACTCGGGCGATGGCATCAGCCGTCCCAAGACAGAATCCATCCAGACGGTGAGCAAGAGCGGAATGCAGTTGAGTTTCTTCCAATTGGACGATCCTGTGTTGTGTCAAATACGCGATGAGATATTGAATCTTGACATCAATAGCCTCACGCCATTGGAGGCACTGAACAAACTGAATGAAATCAAGAAAATAGTTCAGGGTAAATAACTTGACTTTCTGAATTGATCAAATAGAAGAGAGGCTCCGAATGTGTCTGTGCATTCGGAGCCTCTTTTGTTTATGAAAGATAGACTCAATCCTCGTTCTTGTCCTCATCTTCTGACGAAGAGGGCACGAAGTCGCTACCCGAAATCTTTGCCATAATCTTCTTCTCAATCTCCTCTGCCAGTTCGGGATTGTCAATCATGAGTTGCTTGGTGGCATCGCGGCCTTGTGCCAAGCGGGTGCCTTCGTAACTGAACCAACTGCCGCTCTTCTGGATGATGCCGGCATCCACGCCAAGGTCAACGATTTCACCGCTCTTGCTGATGCCTTCACCATACATGATGTCGAACTCGCAACGGCGGAAGGGAGGAGCCACCTTGTTCTTCACAATCTTAATTTTGGTCAGGTTGCCCAAAATCTCGTCACCATTCTTGATGGGGGTGCTCTTGCGTACGTCGATGCGCACACTGGCATAGAACTTCAAGGCGTTGCCACCAGTGGTGGTCTCAGGGTTGCCGAAGAGTACGCCAATCTTCTCGCGTAACTGGTTGATGAAGATGCAGGTGGTGTTGGTCTTGTTGATGGTACCTGTGAGTTTGCGCAGTGCCTGACTCATCAGACGGGCATGCAAACCCACCTTGTTGTCGCCCATGTCGCCCTCAATCTCCGCTTTGGGAGTCAAGGCTGCCACAGAGTCGATGACAATGATATCGACGGCACTGGAACGAATGAGTTGGTCGGCAATCTCCAGTGCCTGCTCGCCGTTGTCGGGCTGGCTGATGAGGAGGTTGTCAATATCCACACCCAGTTTCTCTGCATAGAAGCGGTCGAAAGCATGCTCTGCATCGATGAACGCAGCCACACCGCCTGTCTTCTGACACTCGGCAATGGCATGGATGGCCAATGTTGTCTTACCCGACGATTCTGGGCCGAAGATTTCGATGATACGTCCCTTGGGATAGCCGCCCACACCCAGTGCGGCGTTCAGTCCAATAGAGCCTGAAGGAATGACATCAATGTGCTCAATGTTCTCATCGCCCATCTTCATGATGGCACCTTTGCCAAAACTCTTCTCTATCTTTTCCATCGCAGCCTGAAGTGCTTTCATCTTCTGCTGCTGAGGCGTTAGGTTCGCCTCCTCTTTTATTGTTTTTGCCATAAAGATTCAGACCCTCTCCCCGACCCTCCCCCATAATGGGGAGGAGACTATTCGGTCAGGTTCATCGAGGGCAGTTTTTCATTGTTATTGTATTTACTATTTTATCAATCTCTTTTGTTCCTCCCTCCTGCATAGTCCCCTCCCCATTATGGGGGAGGGCAGGGGAGAGGGTCTCTTTATAGTTCCAAATCTCCATCAAACACCTCGTGCCAAGGCAGTCCCTGCTTGTTCAACTGCTCCATGAATGGGTCGGGGTCGAACTCCTCCACGTTCCACACGCCCGGACGCTTCCAGATGCCCTTCATGAACATCATCGCGCCAATCATGGCGGGCACACCAGTGGTGTAGCTCACACCCTGCATGCCTGTCTCTTCGTAGGCAGCACGGTGGGAGCAGTTGTTATAGACGTAGTAGGTGCGCTCCTTGCCGTCCTTGATGCCTCTGATGCGGCAGCCGATGGAGGTCTGACCTTCGTAGTTCTCGCCCAGTTCTTGGGGATTGGGCAGCACAGCCTTGAGGAACTGCAAGGGCACAATCTTCACCTTCACAGGACCGCTGCCGTCAGCAGCCTCTGCCGTGTATTCGATTTCGTCGATGCGGCTCATGCCAATGTTCTGAATCACATCCAGATGCTTCAGGTACTGCTCGCCGAAAGTCATCCAGAAGCGGGCGCGCTTGATGGTGGGATAGTTCTTCACCAACGACTCAATCTCCTCGTGGTGGAGCAGATAAGATTCCTTCGGACCTATCTCAGGATAGTTCAGCGGTTTGTGAATCTCCAATGGCTCAGTCTCCACCCACTGACCATTCTCCCAATAGAGACCCTTCTGGGTGATTTCGCGGATGTTGATTTCAGGGTTGAAGTTGGTGGCAAACGCCTTGTGGTGGTCGCCAGCGTTGCAATCTACGATGTCGAGATACTGAATCTCGTCGAAGTGATGCTTGGCAGCGTAGGCCGTATAGATGGAAGTCACGCCTGGGTCGAAGCCGCAGCCGAGGATGGCGGTCAAACCTGCCTGTTCAAAACGCTCCTTGAACGCCCACTGCCAAGAATACTCGAAGTGCGCCTCGTCCTTCGGCTCGTAGTTGGCCGTGTCGAGATAACTCACCCCGCTCTGCAAGCAAGCCTCCATGATGGTCAGGTCCTGATAAGGCAGCGCCAGGTTCATCACGAGGTCGGGCTTGAACTCGTTGAAGAGTGCCACCAGTTCGGGCACATTGTCAGCATCCACATGCGCCGTCTTGATGCTACCCTTCGGCACCAGTCCCTTGTCCTCTATAGCCTTTGCCAACACCTTGCACTTCGACTCTGTGCGGCTGGCAATCATGATGTCAGTAAACACGTCGCTATTCTGAGCGACTTTGTGTGCAGCCACTGAGGCCACGCCTCCTGCACCAATGATAAGAACTCTTCCCATATTAAATATATGTATAGTTAGATTTGGGTACAAAGATAGTGAAAAGTTAGGAGTTAGGAATTAGGAGTTAGGATTTTTTTCACTTTTTTAGTGCTTCCGTCCCCCGATGTCCGTTTGCCTTTTGCTTCGGCTGCGTTCCTTGCCTCTCAAAAGGACTACTCCCATCCCCCGAAAAGGTGAAAAACATACTCAATGTTTTCCGCCTTTTCGTCCAAAATCGGCAGGTATCTCTCCCCATTCCTCCGTTGGCCACTTGATGATGGGGTTTCGGTAGGTGTTCTCCCTCAGCCACTTCTCCGCCCGTTCGATAAGTTGGTACAGTCCTTCGCTCTTTTCATTACGCTCCAACGTGGTCTTACACTTTTTCCGCTTCACCCACAGTTGGGCGTTCACGCTGTCACTATAGATGGGCATGGCATCCAACCCCTTCTGCTTCAGCAGGGCAAGACCGTGTACGATGGCAAGGAACTCGCCGATGTTGTTGGTGCCCCACACTGGACCATAGTGGAATATCTCCTTGCCGGTACGAAGATACACGCCACGATATTCCATCTTGCCAGGATTGCCGGAACAGGCGGCATCGACAGCAATGGCAGACTCTCCCCTCACCCTCCCTGGAGGGAGGGGGCGGTTACCTTGCTCGGTTGTTCCTTCATTGGCAGAGATACTGCTCCCTCCCTGTAGGGAGGGTGAGGGGAGGGTCTGCTTCTCATGCTCTTTCCACGCTTCATACCCCATCTCAAATGCCTCTTCTGCCTCTGCTTCTGTCTTGAAGGCTTGATATTTTGCCCCAGAGAAGCCTTCCACAGCCTCTTTGCATGCCTCCCATGAGGTGTAGACCCCATCTTCGGTACCATTCCACACTACATAAAACTTTTGTTTTGCCATTGTTTGTTGCTTTTGATGCAAAGGTACGAAAATTGATTGAAAAGTGAACAATTAAATTGAAAAGTGAAGGGTGAAAAGTGAAAAATTCTAGTAACATTGCTTTGGGAAGTTAAAGACCCCTTAAAAGGTTAAAGTTAATCGGTTAATAGGTTAATTTTGTTTTTAAGATGAAAAAAAGTGGCACCCGAGGTTGTCGAGTGCCACTTTGCTATGAATGAACAAGTGTAAAGCTTAGAGTTTTGGGCCAGCAGCAACAAGAGCCTTACCTGCTTCGTTGGTAGTGTACTTGTTGAAGTTCTTGATGAAACGGCCAGCGAGATCCTTAGCCTTCTCTTCCCATACAGAAGCGTCAGCATAAGTGTCGCGTGGATCGAGGATGGCTGGGTTCACGTTTGGCAGAGCAGTTGGTACCTCGAAGTCGAAGAATGGGATCTTCTTCGTCTCAGCCTTGAGGATAGAACCGTCAAGGATGGCGTCGATGATACCACGAGTATCTGGGATAGAGATACGCTTGCCAGTACCGTTCCAACCTGTGTTCACGAGGTAAGCCTTGGCACCGCTCTTCTGCATCTTCTTCACGAGTTCCTCAGCATACTTAGTTGGGTGCAACTCGAGGAATGCCTGACCGAAGCAAGCAGAGAAGGTTGGAGTTGGTTCAGTGATACCACGCTCTGTACCTGCGAGTTTAGCAGTGAAACCAGAGAGGAAGTAGTACTGAGTCTGCTCAGGAGTCAAGATAGACACTGGAGGCAGCACACCGAATGCATCGGCAGAAAGGAAGATAACGTTCTTGGCAGCAGGACCTGCGCTCTTGCCGTTCACCTTCTTCACGATGTTCTTGATGTGCTCGATGGGGTAAGAAACGCGAGTGTTCTCAGTCACGCTCTTGTCGGCGAAGTCAATCTTGCCGTCTTCAGCCACAGTCACGTTCTCGAGGAGAGCGTCGCGCTTGATGGCACCGTAGATGTCAGGCTCGTTCTCCTTAGAGAGGTTGATGACCTTAGCGTAGCAACCACCTTCGAGGTTGAACACGCCCTCGTCGTCCCATCCGTGCTCGTCGTCACCGATGAGGAGACGCTTAGGATCGGTAGAAAGGGTAGTCTTACCTGTACCAGAGAGACCGAAGAAGATAGCAGTGTTCTTGCCTTCCATATCGGTGTTGGCAGAGCAGTGCATAGAAGCGATGCCCTTGAGTGGGAGGTAGTAGTTCTGCATAGAGAACATACCCTTCTTCATCTCACCACCGTACCAAGTGTTGATGATCACCTGCTCGCGGCTCTTGGTGTTGAAAGCCACGCAAGTGTCTGAGTTCAGACCCAGTTCCTTGTAGTTCTCAACCTTAGCCTTAGAAGCGTTGTAGATGACGAAGTTAGGCTCAAAGTTGGCGAGTTCTGCCTCAGAGGGCTGGATGAACATGTTCTTGATGAAGTGTGCCTGCCAAGCCACCTCGACGATGAAGCGCACAGCCAGACGGGTAGCCTCGTTGGCACCGCAGAAGGCGTCAACCACATAGAGCTTCTTGTTGCAGAGCTCCTTGATGGCGATGTCCTTCACCTTGCCCCAAACCTCTTCGGTCATGGGGTGGTTGTCGTTCTTGTAGGCCTCAGTGGTCCACCACACGTTGTTGTGGCTCTCGTCGTTGTCAACGATGTACTTATCCTTAGGAGAGCGACCAGTGAAGACACCTGTCATCACGTTCACTGCACCGAGTTCAGTCTCCTTGCCCTTCTCGTAGCCTTCGAGAGCAGGATTCACTTCAGCCTTGTAGAGCTCCTCGTAAGAGGGGTTGTGCGCAATCACTGTTGAGCCAGTGATGCCATACTTTGTCAAATCTAATGCCATAGTACTTTTGTGTTTATAAAATATTGTGAATAATAAATCTCTTTTTACCATTGAAAATGCTTAACTGCATGCCCGTGGAGCCTGCTTCCACTCCACCGCAATTTGTCAAATCAAGTACAAAGGTAAGCATTTCTCTTCTTTACACAAAGGGGCACACCTTTCTTTTCCTCTTTTTTTCATTTATTTATCAATTATTGAGGCTTTTTTGCACGCATTTGCGAAAGAGTTGCAACATTTGGTTTGCAATCTCTCTCCAAAAACACGCTCGACGACAAAATTGTCAATGAGCACTTGTCAATTGTCAATTATTTTTCGTACCTTTGCAGCCGATTGGAAAAATCGGGATGTAGCGCAGTTGGTAGCGCACTACGTTCGGGACGTAGGGGTCGCGTGTTCGAGTCACGTCATCCCGACAAGAGAAAGCCCATCGCAACAATGTCGCGATGGGCTTTTTTCTTGTTTGTCAGTTGAGCGTAATGTGCTGCACGTTGACCTCTTCGTGGAGGAAGAGGTTGGCACTCTCCCGGAACTTGGTGGGCGATTCGGTGGTGAAGTATTGGCAGGTACCGCCTTGGGTGAGACGTTGGTTCATCTCTGGATGACGGTGCAGATAGTCTTCAAGGCTTGCGGCTATGTACTGACCTTGAGGAATGATATGGGGAGTTGAGAGTTGAGAGTTGAGAGTTGAGAGTTGGGCGAGTTGCTGGTTGATTTTGTTGAGGAGGAGGGGAAAATGGGTGCAACCGAGGATGATGGTGTCGATGAGGGGGTCTTGCTGGAGGAGTTTCTGGAGAGAATCTCTGACGAAGTAGTCGGCACCGGGTTTGTCGAACTCGTTGTTTTCCACTAAAGGCACCCACATGGGGCAAGCCTGACCTACGACAGTGCAGTTGGGGTGGAGTTTCTGGATTTCTAGATTATATGATTGCGATTTGATGGTGCCTTCGGTGGCAAGCACACCGATGTGTCCAGTGTGGGACATCTTGCCCACCACTTCGGCGGTCGGACGGATGACTCCGAGCACTCGGCGGTCGGGAGCATACTTGGGCAGGTACTTCTGCTGAATGGAACGCAAGGCTTTGGCAGAAGCCGTGTTGCAGCCGAGAATGACGAGGGGACAGCCCATCTCAAAGAGTTTCTTGACGGCTTGAAGTGTGAAATCATATACTACGTCAAAAGAGCGCGTACCATAGGGGGCACGCGCATTATCGCCGAGATAGATGTAGTCGTACTCTGGCATGCGTTGACGGATGCCGTCAAGGATGGTTAAACCGCCATAGCCAGAATCGAAAATGCCGATAAAGCCTGAGGTCATTTACAATTTTACAATCTACAATGTACCATTTTATTTGATGCCTAACTCAATCAACACCGCATCGGTGCAGTTTTCGCCATCGCCGCTGATGTAGGGGTAGGCATTGACGTCGGTATTGAGCACATAAGCGTAGTTGCGTTTCTTACCCACAGCGTTGATGGCTTCCTTCAACAATGTGTGGACGGGTTCCATCAGTTCTTCCTCTGCCTTGGTCAGCAGTTCTTGGGCTTCCTTTTGGAAATGGAGACTTTGTTCCATCAACTGCTGCAACTCCTTCTGACGTTTGAGCATGATGTTCTCGGGGAAGGTCTTTTGACCATCGAGATACTCGGTGAACTTCTTGGAAAAGTCCTGCTCCGAGCGTTCCATCTCTTGGTCGTAGGTCTTCTTGAGTTCTTCAAGACTCTTCATTGCTTGTGCATATTCGGGCATGGCATGAAGCACGTCGTTGTAGGAGAGGTAGCCGAAATGCTGGGGCTGCACAATCACCTGCTGGGGGGCTGCACTGAAATCAGAATGCACTGTTTCTTGTGCTGACATAGTGCCAACACAAGCAAACAGTGTGATCATTGTGAGTATTCTATTCATACAAAAACTCAAAGCCCTAAACTCTATACTCTAAACACTAAACTCTGCACCTTATTTCGCACCTACCTTAGCTTTCACCTGATCAGTGATGTCGTTGGCACCTGCACCGATGTAAGCGATGGCACCAGCAGGAAGGATGTAGGTGTAACCACCTGCGGCACCCACTTCTTCCACTGCCTTCATGATCTTCTCCTGCATCTCACCCATCTTGGTCTGCTCCATCTTCTGCATTTCCTGCTCACTGGTTTGAGCAAACTGCTGCAATTCCTGATAGGCTTTCTGGAGTTCTTCCTCACGGTAAGTGCGCAAAGTCTCAGAGAGTGTTGCTTTTTCCTTGTCGTAAGCCTCACTCTTAGTCTGCAAATCTGATTGCTTGCGCTGGAACTCTTCTTGGAGTTGCTTTCCAAGGTTCTGGAGTTCTGTTTGAGCGGTTGCGTATTCAGGCATACCTTGTACTACTGCATCGATGTTGACGTGTCCGACCTTTTGTGCGAACAGGCTCATTGGCAGCGCCAAGAGCATAGCAAAAAGAATTTTCTTCATTGTCTTTTAGTTATAGATGGTTTTTAATTGTTTTTGTAAAGTTTTGACTTATTGAAATAGTCTATCTAAATTCATCAGTTTCTTAGTGGGTGTAGCCCAGTTTCAGGAGCACTTCCTCGCTGATATCAATCTTGGGGGAAGCATAGATGATGCTGCCGCCTGATGCACGGTCAAGTACCAATTGATAGCCTTTTTGGTCACAGATGTCCTTGACGGCATTGTAAATCTCGTCCTGAATGGGGGCAAGAAGACTCTGGCGCTTTTTGTAGAGTTCGCCTTCGCTGCCGAAGTACTTCTTCTTCAAGTCGCTGGCTTCCTTCTCCTTTGCCATGATGGCTTCTTCTGCCTTTGTCTTCTGAGCATCTGAGAGGAAGACCGATTCAGACTGGTATTTCTTATAGAGCGTCTCAGCCTCGTTGAGCAGTGCTTCGACCTCACCTTCCCATTTCTTGGAAACTTGGTTCAATTGTTCGTTGGCACGTTCGTAGGCAGGCACATTCTTGAGGATGTATTCCATATCTACGAGGGCAAACTTCTGTGCGTTGGCAGCAATGGATGCCAAAAGCACGGTCATGGTCAAAAGTAGTTTCTTCATATTCAGTTTTCTATTCTGGTTTTCAGTTTTGTTTGGCTGTTCTGTTTTTTCTAGTCTATCTAGCCTATCTGGTTTATATGGTCTTTTTTAGAGAATCGCCCAGTGCATGGGTTGGTGGGTAGGCTGGTTAGAACTCTTGTCCGAGGATGAAGTGGAACTGACTTCCGCTGTAACTCTTCGAACCGTTGATGTTGTCAAATCCGTATGCCCAGTCGAGACCCATCAGACCGACCATCGGGAGGAAGAGGCGTACACCGAACCCTGCAGAGCGTTTCATGTCGAAGGGGTTGAACTTCTTTATTTCGTTCCATGCATTTCCTGCTTCGGCGAATGCCAGTGCATAGATGTTGGTGGAGCCGTTCAGCAAGAGTGGGTAGCGGAGTTCGAGGGTCATGCGGTCGTAGGCATAACCATAGTTGTAACCTTGTGTGAGTGCTCCGTTGTCGTATCCGCGCAAGCCGATGGTTTCGGAATAGTAGGTGGAAGAGTAGCCCGACATGCCGTCACCGCCCACATAGAAGGTCTCGAAGGGTGACTTCTTGTACTTATTGTAGTGACCGAGCAGACCGAAATCGAAGCGAGTCATCAGCACGAAGCATTTCTTTCCGTTGGTGAGTGGCGTGTAGAAGCGGGAATGGAACTTCCACTTATGGTATTCAATCCACTTGTACTTGCGACTCATGTCACTTTGGTAGTTGGCATCGCGGTAGTTAGTTGCCATGTGTTCGTAGTCAACCCCGTCGAAGAGAGAATAGGGAGGTGTGAAGGACACCGAGGCATTGATTTGTGAGCCGCTACGCGGGAAGAGGCCATTGTCAATGGAGTTGCGTGAGAGGCTAAGTGTGAGGTTGATATTGTTGCAGTTACCGTTCTGGATGATGAAGTATTCCCATTCTTTCATCATGTAACGGGTGTAGCCAAGCGATGCCGTGAACTGGAAGTTGTTGTCAGGCCAAGAGAGACGTTTACCGAAGCCAATGCTCAGACCGAACATCTCTATGTACTTGTCGGGGTCGTAGTAGTTGGAGTAGTTGTTGTAGTAACTGCTGTTGTAGTTGCCATAACCATATAGCATGGAGTAGTAGTTGTTGTAGTAACTGCTGTTGTAGTAGTTGCTGCTGATGTCGGTCTGTCGTGAGAAGAATGCGTTGACCGAGAACTGGTTAGGGCGCTTTCTTCCGAACCAGGGGTCAAGGAACGAAATGCTGTACGACTGATAGTAAGAGCCGTTGGTGGATGCACTGAGTTCCAGTTCTTGAGCGTCGCCCTGTGGGAAGATGCCCCTATGGAGTCGGTTCTTGCCAAAGAGGTTGCGCATGGAGAAATTGGTGAATTTCAGACCCACCTTTCCGATGACACCCGTCTGTCCCCAGCCAAGAGAAAACTCAATCTGGTCGCTTGCCTTGGGCACCAGTCCCAGTTCTATGTTGACCGTACCGTTGATGGGGTCGGGGTGGGGTTCAAATTTCATGCTTTCAGGGTCGAAGTGTCCCATTTGTGCAATGCGCATGGCGCTCTGTTTGTAGGCATCCATCGAGAACAGGTCGCCAGGTTTGAGCAAGAGTTCACGGCGCACCACCTCCTCGTAAACGCGGGTGTTGCCGTAGATTCTGATTTTGTCGATGGCTGCCTGATTGCCTTCGTAGATACGGATTTCGAGATCGATGGAGTCGCCATCCACATCTACCTCAACATCATTGACTTGGTTGAAGACATAGCCTTGGTTGAAGTAACTTTGTGTGACCGATTGGTCGCCTTCGAGCAGGCGTTTGTGGATGTGGGTTTTGTTATACACGTCACCACGTTTCATCTGCAAGACTTTGTTGAGTGCTTCGGTCTTGTAGATGGTGTTCCCCACCCAAGTGATGTTACGCACATAATACTTGTCGCCTTCGTCGATATGGAGGTACACATCCACCAGATTCTCGCCAACATTGACTACGCTGTCGGCATCAATGTATGCATCTCGGTAACCGAGCTCGTTGTATTTTTCAATGACGCGTTCCTTGTCCTTCTCGTAGTTCTCAGCCACAAATTTCTTAGTCTTGAAGAGGCTTTTGAAGCCTTTCTCGTTGGTCTTTTTCAGCAGTCCGCCCGAGAAGAATCCTCCGTGGAACTTCTTGGTGGCAAGGTGGTCATTGCCCGAAATGTGGATTTTGCGGATTCTCACTTTTTCTTTCTTGTCGATATTGACATCGACAATGATTTGGTCGGGCAGGGACGGGTCGTCGTGCTGCACAATGTCCACATCGGCATTCTTGAAACCTTTCTCGTCAAAGTATCTCTTAATGATGATTTTTGCCTTATCTACGATGTCGGGAGTCAACTGGTTGCCTTTCACGATGCCCATCCTTTCCATCAAGGCATCGTGGTCAGACTTCTTCACACCATTGATGTTGATTTGCGACACGCGAGGGCGCATACCAAGGGTGATTTTCAGATAGACCTTTTCGTCCACGATGCTGTCTGCCTCAATCTTCACAGAAGAGAAAAGTCCTTGTTTCCAATATCTTTTAATCGCATCTGTAATTTCATCGCCAGGCAATGAAACCACTTCGCCGACTGTGAGTCCTGAGAGCCCAATGAGTATGTAGTCATCGTAGTTCTTAGCACCTTCAACCGTGATTCCTCCAATCTCGTATTTCTTCTCTTTCCCATACACGATGTCGGGATTTGTCTGCACTTGCGCCTTGAGGGAAGCAACTGAAGACAGAAGCAAGACGGATGTGAGTATGATGAATCTTAAAATCCTCATGTATATTTTATTAATGTGTATCGTTATTTCTTCTCGGTCACTTGTTCGCCCGTCTTACCAAAACGGCGTTGGCGGCTTTGGTAGTCCACGATGGCCTTGCAGAGTTCCTCTTCTCCGAAATCAGGCCAATAGGTGTGGGTGAAGTAAAATTCAGAATAGGCGCACTGCCACAGCAGGTAGTTGCTCAGACGCTCTTCACCGCCCGTGCGAATCATCAGTTCGGGGTCAGGCATGAAGTTGGTGGCGAGGTGCTGGCTGATGGTGTCTTCGTTGATGGCATCCACGTTCAGTGTTCCGTCCTTTACCTCCTGTGCAATCTGTCTGACGGCATGGGTGATCTCCCATTTGGACGAGTAACTCAGTGCCAGCACCAGACAGGTGCCCGTGTTCTTTTGGGTGCGTTCCTCCATTTGCTGGCACACGTCTTGCACCACTTGAGGCAGACGCTTCGTGTCGCCAATCACGCGGAATCGTGCATTGTTCTTCATGAACAGTTCCTCTTCCAGATGCTTGAGCAGCAATGCCATCAGGGCTGAGACCTCAGCCTCGGGACGGTTCCAGTTCTCGGTGGAGAAAGTATAAAGTGTCAGATAGTCGATGCCCAGTTTCACGGCAGCAGTCATGATGTCATGCACACGTTCAGCCCCTTCTTGATGACCGAAGGTGCGTTCTTTACCTTGAGCCTGAGCCCAACGTCCGTTGCCGTCCATGATGATAGCCACATGGTGGGGCATTCGAGTCATGTCTATTTGTTCTTTATACATGGTTGTTCTTTTTAGAGTTTCTAGCCATAGACTATATATTTTAGTCGTTGACGCATTTGCGGTATTTGGGGCAGAGGTCGTAGGAGATGTACACCATGGTCCATGAGTAACTGTCCTTGTTCTTCAGAAATCCGCTTTCGATTTTGTAGGGGTCTTCTATCCCGTCGAGTTTGTCGCTCAAGGAGAAGCGCATTGACCAGTCAATACCCACATTCCAGCGTGGTCGGATCTTGTATTTGATGCCGAATCCTACGGGGATGTTCATGGTCAGTTCCTTGTTGCCGTAGGTGAACCCGAGTCCAAACTGGATGTAGGGCGCGAGTCGTTTGCTTCCCTTAAAGCCAGTTCCTGTACCATAGCCCCAGAAGTTGAGTTCGTATTGGCAACCCACATCGACCAACGAATTGTTGAAGTTCCATTTCTGTCCCTTCTTGTCTGGAAACTTGTTCTTTCCCTTGCTGGCATCGCCCTTCACGCTTCCGTAGCCGACGTCGAACTTCAGTGCCATGCGTGGGTTGATGTTGTATCGTCCCATCAGTCCGCCTGCCATCGTCACGTTCTTGTAGAAGCCGTTGGTGTTGGCATCGCCCATATAGAAACTTGGTCCGCCCATGGCACCGAGTTCCAGCGCATACTCAAGTTCTTGAGCATGCACACCCACTGCCATGAGAATGACAGTCATTATTGTATAGAGCCTTGCCATACCTTGCCGTTTTCTTGGATAATCCACAGGTCTTTATCTACAGCCACGATGCTGGCTATGCCGTTGGCAGATTTGAGGTCATCAGGTATGGGGTACTTGCCTTCTTGTGAGTGCCATGTGATGCCGTTGTCGTCCGAACGGTACAGATACTTGTATGTGCCCGATTCTGTTCCGATGGCATACAGCGCATCCTTGTAGGAGGTCATGCTGGTGTGGCCGAAGTGGGGCAATCCGTATGTGTTGTCGGGGGTTACCTCTATGTAAGCCCAAGGCTGATTGATGCTCATGTCGGCGGTGGAACTCTTGTGCCAAACCACTCCGTTCTCGCTGTTTTGGCTCGAGAGTCCTGTCATCACGGCCACTTGCAGATTCTGGTTGGTGGTTGAGGTGTATGCCGAAGCATTGATGGAGGTCTCGGGCAGCATGTCAAGGTCAGTGGTACCTTGTGTTGTCCATGTGGTGAGGTCGGCAGAGCCGATGATGGCTTCACCATCGTAAGCATAGAGGTTAAAGGCGTCGGCTGCCAACAGACGTTCCACCTTCTTGGTGGAGGCCTTTGTCCAGTCGTTCTCCAGTTGTTCGGGAGTGGCACTATAGATGTAACCATCGCTGCCCAACCCATAGAAGTGGTCATTGAACCACACGACAGAATTGTTGTCAACAGGCACTGTGATAGGTGTGCTCCAGTTTCCGGCATTCTTGCTGTCGGCTGAGGTCACCACGGGTACTGCTGCTTCGTTTTGGGCAAAAACATAGACTTTTCCGCCCACATGGAACGCTTTGCTTTCTCCTACGATGGTGAGATTGGTTGCGAGGCTTTTCCATTCCAGCGTGTCGGCGTTGCTTGTACGCTTGTAAATGTCAACCTTGTAAATTCTTTTGGAGAGTTCGTCGGTGGAGGCGCACAGCAATTCTACAGTCTTGCTGAAATCGATCGTTGTTGTGCCTGAAACCAAAGGGAAATAGAGTTCATCCTCCTCCTGCAATTTATAATAGACATCGCCCTGTGAAAGGGTGTTGGGCACCACTGCTGTCAGGTCCACCCAGTTGGGTAGCGAATCGGTGGTGTAGATGTGTCCGTTCAGTTGGTCGATGTTGAAGTGTACCTGAGTGCCATACAGCGTTTTCTGTACAATCGTGTCGGTGGCGTGACCGTATTGGTCATATTTCTTAACCTTGACATCGCAGGTGATGCTGTTGATTGTGAAGCCTGTAATGGCGCACTGTGGAGTCGTTTCGATGGTGTCATCGCTCAAGCAGGAAACCAATGCGAAGACAGTCATCATCAGTACAGCCATGCTCCTGAACCTATGCTTTTTATCTATTTTTTTCATTGTTCGTAATAAGCCAATATACAAAACGGTGCAAAATTACGAACAATTTTTGCATCTACGAAGGGTTCAGCCCGATTTTAACGGATTTTATGCTATATTAGGGTATATTAAAGTGAAAAGTGAAGAGTGAAGAGTGAAAAATCTAAGTTACTCTTCACGAATGTTGTCCTATCCGGATGGTTGGTAACTTAGATTTTTCACTCTTCACTTTTTCCTTCTTCACTTCTCGCTTTCCAACAACCCGCACAATTCTTTCATTCCCTCGCTGGCTCCCTTCATGATGTGGTGGATGCCGAGGTTGGGATTGTAGGGTACGTCTTTGGGGTCAATGAGGTAGATTTTGCAATGTGAGTTGGCGAAGTTCAGCAGTCCTGCGGCAGGATAGACGTTGAGTGATGTGCCGATGACTACGAGGATGTCCGCCTTTCCCACCTCTTCGATGGCAGGTTCAATCATAGGCACACTCTCGCCAAACCACACGATGAAGGGGCGCAACTGGCTGCCGTCTTTCGCCTTGTCTCCCATATGGATGACGGGGTTGTCTTCGGGTAGGGTGACGATGCAGTTCGGGTCGTTGGGGTTACGGCTGGAGGTGGCTTTCGTTAGTTCGCCGTGCAGATGGATGATGTGCTGACTGCCAGCACGTTCGTGCAGGTCATCGACGTTTTGTGTGATGACCGTCACGTTGAACTTGTCCTCCAGGCTTGCCACCAGTTTGTGTCCCTCGTTGGGAACGACACTGCTCAGTTGTTGGCGACGTTCGTTATAGAACTTCTGCACGAGTTCGGGGTCACGTTCGTAGCCCTGAATGCTTGCCACAGCCTCCACGGGATATTGCTCCCAGAGACCACCGCTGTCGCGGAAGGTGCTGATGCCGCTTTCTGCCGACATGCCCGCACCGGTAAGGAATACTAAGTTTTTCATGCTTCAATGTTGTTTTCTTTATCATAAAAGGGATGAGACTCTCACCTATGGGGTAGGTGAGAGTCTGACCTATGACATAGGTGAGAGTCTCACCCCTTTTGAGGAGATGGAAGCCTCCTCGAGGAGGATGTTGCTTAATAGGCGACGGAGCAAGCTAAGCCCAGTTTTCGCACTTGTTCGCCGATGGCATCCAGTTCTTCTGGCGATGCTTTCTTCAGTTGATGGGCAGGAGTTTCTCGGTCAATGGTATAAATCATCACTTCGCGTGGCTGTATTGCCTGAATGGTTTGAAGCCAGGGTTGCACAAATGCCTCGCTCGTGTTGTCAACCGACTTCCCTTCGTATTCGCCCTTCATGAACATTGTCTGGATCACGCAGCGATTGCCGAATCTCTTCAGCCCTTCGATGATTTTCAGCACATCGTAGTTGCCGTTGGGGCGGTCGATGAGCGCAATATAGTCAGGTGAGATGGTGTCGAGTTTGCAGATGTTGTTGTCCACCTTGCATAAGGCATCAAACACCGCTGGGCGCAGGATTTGGGTGGCATTGGTCAAGACGCTCACCTTGGCATTGGGGAAGTATTGGTGACGGAGAGTCAGGGTGTCTTCGATGATTTCAGGGAAGTGAGGGTGAAGAGTTGGTTCACCATTCCCTGCAAAGGTCAGCACATCGGGGGCTGTCCCTTCGTCTTTCATCTTGATAAGTTGATTCTCAAGCGCTTCCCGCACTTCTTCCCGTGTGGGCATTTTCTGCTTAGGCACGAAATCGTGATTGAAACCGCACTCACAATAGATGCAGTCAAAAGAGCAACACTTACCATCACCGGGCAAGAGGTTGATGCCCAGCGATATGCCGAGACGGCGACTATGAACGGGACCGAATATGGGGGATGGATAGATGATCGTCATTTTGGTAATTTACAATTTTACAATTTACAATTTACTATTTGCCATGCGGCGAGAGTGGATGAGGTCATACATCTGACTGGTCAGCCAGAAGAAAAGCACCGCTGCGAAGAAGCCGCAGATGGAGTCGATGAGGTAGTGGGCCTGAATATAGACGGTGGCGCAGCAGAGTAGCAGGTAGAGCGGCATCATGAGCCAGAAGAGCCACTTGTTCTTCGTCTGCCAAGCCAAGAGCATCGTCACCGTGCTCATGCCCACATGACTGCTGGGGAAGGCGGCGGTGGGACGTTCGCCCACCTCCTGTGCGCCCAGGACGAGTTGGCTGAAGATGCCTTTGATTTCGGGCATCAGCATCTCCGTGTGCGTCTGGAAGTAGTAGCCCACGGCAGGAAACACGCCTGTCTCGGCGGCTTCGGTGCCCACGGCCTTGAAGTAGTATTGAGGCCCTGCCACGGGCAGAAACTCGTAAATCACGTAGAAGAGGAAGAAGGAGGCGAGGAAGATGAACCCTGCACGGTCGGCCTCCCGATAGCGGCAGAGCAAGTAGAAGATGAGGGTGGCACCCATCATGTAGTAGTAGGCATAGTAGCCCATGTTGAAGGCTTCGCTCCAGAAGGTGCTGGTCACTATCTGGTTGAACACCAGTGCTGGCTGGCAGCCGAAGAGGGTCTGGTCTATCTGCGCAAACACGTGGTCGAGATAGGGCAGTTGGGAGCAGAAGTCGTAAGTCTCAGGATACCAGAAGATGAGTCCCAAGAGGGGAGGGAAGACCCTGACGATGCGCAGGGCACGGCAGGGATAGAGGCGATAAAGCCCATAGGCGGCAGCCATTGCTCCGAGCATGACGAATCGGGTGACGAGCATGCCCGTCGGGTCGGCCAGCCCCTGCCAGTAGTAGGCGATGAGGAGGGTGGTGAAGAGCATGTAAATCAGCGTGATGCTCTCCATGCTCCACAAGCCTTTTTCGTAGTCTTTTCTGAAGTAATCTTTCATAACCATTTGTTGTCTTTATACCACTGCATGCACTCCTTCACGCCTCTCTCCAGCGGCCATTCAGGCTCGAAGCCGAGGTCGCGCCGGATGGGCGAGATGTCGCACTGCCAGTTGCGTTGGCGCATGATTCTGTATTTGTCGCCATTCAGGGTGCTGGGCTTCCCAGTCAGGTGGGAGAACCACTCCGCCACCCCCGAAATGACCCGCAGCAACCACAACGGAGCCTTGATGTGGAGCACACCCTTCACACCCAACTCTTTCTGAATGAGGTCGCTGAAGGCACGGCTGTCGTAGTTGTGGCCGTCGCTCACCAGATAGGTCTTTCCGTTGGCCACCTCATTCTTGCCGATGGCGGCAAAGATGGCGCTGACAAGGTCGCGCACATAGACAAACGTGAGCACCTGCCGCTTATATCCCACGGCGAAATCCACGTGCTGCTTGATGCTCTTCGCCATCATGAAGTAGTCCTTCTCGCGCGGACCATACACGCCGGTGGGGCGGAAGAGGGTGTAGTGAAACCTCCCGTCGGTCTTGATGCGCTTCTCGGCCAAGAACTGCTCACTCCTCACCTTGCTTTCGCCGTATGCCGTGTTGGGCTGTGGCGTGTCGTCGGCAGTCATGTCGTTGTAGGTGCCGTCGGCGTTCATCTCCTCGCCGATGGGACCCAGCACGCTCAGACTGCTCACATAGAGGAACTGCTCGGGCAGCATGTCCAATTCGTCGAGCGTGTTGACGAGGTTGCGAGTGCAGTCGTAGTTGTGCAGAAAGAAGTCCTCGCGGTGCAGACACTTCGTCGCTCCTGCCGCATGGACGATGACATCCCAACGCCCCACCTTCTCCTTATATTTAGCCAGTTGGGTACGCAGTCGGTCGGCATCCGTCAGGTCGAGAAAAGCGAAGTGGAGCCTCTCCTGTTGCAACCATCGGCGGCTCGAGTGCTCGCGCATGCCAGCCCATGTCTCCATGCCGCGCTTCAACCCCTCCTCGCAGAGGAAACTGCCGATGAAACCGCTGGCTCCTGTGATGAGAATCTTCATGCCCTTCTTCACCATTTGCTCTGCACAGTCAGGGTTGCCCCCTTCTGGATGTTGGCATAAATCTCTTCCTCACCCTTCTTCACCTTGCAGAGGGAGAGCGTGTTCCCCTGCACCTCGCTCACAGTGAGGGTGCCGATGGGCGTGGTGCCGCTGTTGCCGCCCTGCGACACAGGAGCATAGACGGTGAAAGAGTCGCCCTGGCGCACCTCGTTGGCAAAGCCCAGGTCGATATAAACCTGCTTAGCCCTCTCCTTCTTCTGTTCCGCAACGGAAAGGATGCAGCCCTGCACCGCCATGCGAGGAGCAGAAGCAGGATAGAGCGAGGCAAGCTTTTGACCGATGGAGTTGCAGATGGAACTCTGAACCGACTCCATCGGGTCGGTGGAATACATGCTGCTATAATTGTCCTTGTCCAAGTCGGTGGTCCAGATGACCTCGCCTGTGCGGTAGTTGACGAGTTCCACGTGCATCTTGGCGTATGCAAACCAGCGTTCAACAGGGCGTGGACCTCTCTGCTCAGACGTGGGTTTCTTGTACTGTTCACCCCGTTGTGTGGCAATGATGTCACCCTTCAGGATGAGCAGGGGAACATCGCTCGCAAGCGCAGTGCTGGTGAACTCTCCATCGACGAGCGTGACACGGGGCACACGGCTGACTGCCGTGCGGATGTTGGCTTGCAAGGCATCGGCATCGATGGGGTTGCTGTAAACTTCGTTCGGGACAAAAATGCCAGAGCGACCCCCCATCCACATCCGTCCGTCCATGCGGTCTCTTCCGAACCCAACAGAAACAGTACGGGGGGCGTATGCCTCGACGATGACATAGACAGGCGAACTGTAATCCTGTTTGCTGCTGGCGGATGGCACCACGTAGCGCTGGGTTTCGTTGCCCACTGTGACGTGTGCAATCTTGTTGCTGCCGTCCATGTCGCTGCGCACATTAGCCTTGATGCCCTTGTCGGCCAAAGCCTGCTCCATCACCTCGCACCATGCAGCGTCGCTCGTTGATACTTGTGCCCATGCCATCGTGGGCATCAGGAGGGTGAAGAAGGGAAGGGTTTTCAATATCCTTTTTCCGAAAGAATTGAGAGATCTCTTTAACATAAAACGAGAAGTTTTGACTATTGATGTCGCAAAGTTATGAAAAAGAAACAAAAGGATTGCTTTCTTGGCGGGAAAAAGACGAATTTTTGTGCCTCGGTCTTTCTCTCCTAATAATTTTTTTCTATCTTTGCGACAAAATGGAAACAATATACTATGGGAAAAAAAGAATCAAGGCTGGTGAAATCGAGCATCAATAAAAGAGAGTTGAGAGAAGCGTTGGTGGCTTTTCTGAAGAGAAACCCGGGGCGTTCGCTCCAACTGAAGAACATTTTCAGTGAGATGGGGTTGACGAAAACCCCGTTGCGGATGCTTTGCGTGGATTTGCTGAACGAGATGCACGATGCAGGCGACATCGTGAAGAATCATGACGGGAACCTCGTCTATCGGGGTTCGGCTCATGTGGTGGAGGGTGTGTTCAACCGCACTTCGGGAGGACGCAACTATGTCGATACCGATGATGGACTGGGCATTTCTATCTATGACGAGGACACCCATCATGCGCTGCCTGGCGACCGTGTGAAGGTGGGCATCCATGCAAAGAAATACGGCCACCACAAATTGCACGGCGAAGTGGTGGAAATCGTAAAACGCAGGGAAAAACCATTTGTCGGTACCTTGGATATGCAGCATAGCGTAGCATTCCTGACGGTGCCATCTGGCATCTTGCAGAGCGACATCATCATTCCTGTGGAGAAGTTGAAAGGTGCCAAGAATGGACAGAAAGTAGTGGTGAAAGTTACAGACTGGCCTATGGGCTCCCGCAACCCTGTCGGCGAAGTGGTGGACGTGTTGGGCAAGGAGGGCGAAAACAATGCCGAAATGCATGCCATTCTTGCTGAATACGGATTGCCCTACAAATACCCGGAGAAAGTGGAAGAAGCTGCCAACAAACTCGATGCAGGCATCACGCCCGAAGAGATTGCGCAGCGTGAGGACTTCCGCGACACCTTCACCATCACCATTGACCCGCGCGATGCAAAGGACTTCGATGATGCCATCTCCATCAAGAAACTCAAGGAAGGACTTTGGGAGGTGGGCGTACACATTGCCGATGTGAGCCACTATGTGCTCGAAGGTTCCGTCATCGACCAAGAGGCGCAACAGCGTGCCACCTCCATCTATCTGGTCGATAGAACCATCCCGATGCTGCCCGAACACCTTTGCAATATGCTCTGTTCACTCCGCCCCAACGAGGAGAAACTCACCTTCTCCGTCATCTTCGAGATGAACGAGGATGCCGAGGTGCTCAGCCATCGTATCAAGCATACGGTCATCAAGAGTTGCCGACGTTACACTTACGAGGAAGTGCAGTATCTGCTTGAGCAGAATGGTGAGGCACGTGAGTGCGAACTGATTCGGGAGGGGAAGGTGCAGCCCACGCAGCCCATCCCTGCACAGGAAGTGTTGCCTGACACGGAACTCAATGCCTTCCGCGACGGGCTCGCTCCGATTGACCCGAAGAAAGTGCCTGTCACACCTGTGCCTGCCGACCACCGCCAAGGCGAGTATGCCGACCAACTCATCACGCTCAACCGCATGGCGCACCTGTTGCGCGACAAGCGTTTCAAGGAAGGCTCCATCGACTTCGACCGCGAGGAACCCCGTTTTGAGATTGATGAGAAGGGAAAGCCCATCCGCGTCTATTTCAAGACTGCCAAGGATGCCAACAAATTGGTGGAGGAATTCATGCTCCTTGCCAACCGAACGGTGGCTGAAAGCATCGGATTGGAGAAGAAACCCAAGACGTTGCCTTATCGTATCCACGATATGCCTGACATCAACAAACTCGACAACCTTGCAGCCATGGCATCGCGCTTTGGCTATCGGCTGACAACCGTGGGCAAGAAGGAAGAGGTGGCAAAGAGCCTGAACCAACTGCTCAAGGACGTGCATGGACAGCGCATGCAGAACCTCATCGAGATGGCATCGCTCCGTGCCATGCAGAAGGCGGTCTACTCCACTTTCAACATCGGGCACTACGGACTTGGTTTCAACTACTACACCCATTTCACCTCGCCCATCCGTCGCTACCCTGACTTGATGGTGCACCGTCTGCTCACCCGTTATGAGCAGGGTGGGGCAAGTGCTTCGCAGAAGAAGTACGAGAACCTCTGTGAACACTCCTCGCAGATGGAGCAACTGGCTGCCGCTGCCGAACGTGCCAGCATCAAGTACAAGCAGGTCGAGTTCATGTCGGACAAACTCGGTCAGGAATTCGATGCCCACATCAGTGGCGTGAACGAATTTGGAGTTTATGCAGAAATTGACGAGAACCACTGCGAAGGACTCATCGCTGTGCGTTTCTTGGGGGATGAGGCTTTCGACTTCGACGACCGCAACTTCTGCCTCGTCGGGCGTCAGACCCACCATCGTTTCTCCCTCGGCGACCCCATCCGCATCAAGGTGGCACATGCCGACCTCTTCCGCAAGCAACTTGACTACGACCTCGTATCTCACGAGTCCTCCCTCTACACTGCCGAACCAGTCTTTTTCGAGCCATTCATCAGAGAGAACAAACGTGGTGCCAAGCATACAGGTAAGGCTCCAAAGCGGGAAAGGAAGAATGGTGGTCGCCAGAAAATGAGGAAGAGAAAGTAAATAACGTGCGTTCGATGAATCTTAACAAAAATAATTCATGATAATCCCGAATCGTTCATTAAAATATTCCTTAATTCCGCAGCACTTTAGTTTAACTATTTTTATAAGTTCCTGAGCAACAAAAAGTTGCCCAGGATTTTGCCATGTCAGATTTTTCACTTACCTT
>ONFA01000082.1 GCA_900316975.1 uncultured Prevotellaceae bacterium
CAGGAGTTAAAAGCCGATACTCTGCCAGCAGCATGACATTTGGCTTTAACTCCTTTAACTCCTCTAACTCCTTTAACTCCAAAGAAGTTGAGCATTTGCAAAACTTAAATCAATAAAAACATGAAACAGGAAATCAATCCCCAAGATACGAATCGGGCGATGGCATTCGAACTGTGGATGAAATCGCCCGTGCCCATGGTGACGCTCACCAAGACCTTTGGCGTGACGAGGCTGTATAAGGTAAGTCGGCGGCGTGGACTGAAATTCAACATGCTCCTGTGTTGGAGCATCGGCAGGGCGGCATCAAAGATGAAGGAGTTCTACATATTGCCTCAGAACGGGAAACTGTACAAATACGACCGTATGGCCATCAACGTGATAGTAGATAACATCAAGGGCGGACTAAGTTTCTGCGACATTGCCGTCAGTGACAATCTGGAGCAGTTTAACGCTGATTACCTGCACATGACAGAGACCGTCCGCCAGTCCTGTCAGGACATCTTGGATGAGGAAGCCGTCATCGTTGGCACATCGGCTTTGACAAGGACGGAACTCGACTGTATCGTCAACCAGTACAGTGGCATCTTCACCAATCCTTTCCTTGCATGGGGCAGATATCGTAAGGGCTGGTTGAAAACCACACTCCCCATCTCCTTCCAGTTCCATCATGCACAGATGGATGGAGGTCATGCTACGCACTTTCTGGAACAGTTGCAAAAGATAATCAATATGGTAGAATGAACGGAATGACCCTCCGACCATTCCACCCCAACGATGCAGAGACGATTCTGGGTTGGTGTAAGGATAAGCAGGCTTTCCGTAAGTGGAGTGCTGACAGGTATAAGGATTTTCCGGCAAAGCGAGAGGATATGATGGAGCAATACAAGGGCGATAACATGTATCCTCTCACGGCTGTTGTCGGAGAGAGCATCATCGGGCATGTCCTGTTGAGATTCCTGTCGGAGGATAAAACTCTTGTGCGCTTGGGCTTTGTGATTGTCGATGACACGAAACGTGGCATGGGCTATGGTGAGCGGATGCTGCAAATGGTCATCAAGAAAGCGAAGGAAGAATTTGGTGTCCAGAAAATAACGCTTGGCGTGTTTGACAAAAATCCCTCTGCTTTCCATTGTTACGACTCTCTTGGTTTTAAGGTAATTGGTACTGATACTTACCTGATTGATGGAGAAGAATGGACTGGAAAGGAAATGGAACTGGATTAGGTTCTTTTCTTTTTCGTCTTTTTGTTCTTCTTGCCAGTTGCTTTGGACGCACCTTTCAAATCACGGTTAATCAACCGTGGCACATTGATGTGTTCTGGCAATTCAATGGTGGGCTTCTCCTCTTGTGCGGCGGGACTTTCGTTGCCAAGGCGATTCATGGCTGTGACGGCATAATGGCGCACCTTTTGGGCACGGGCATTGAGTTGCCATTGAGTATCGGTGACACGTGCAGCAAGGAGGTTTTCTGCCTTGGTCACATCGACGGGATAGGTGTTGGAACCATAGATGTTGTAGAGAAGCCCCCTCCCATCCTCCCCCAAGGGGGAGGGGACTTCCCGGATGGAATCCTCCCCCTCACAGGGGGAGTTAGAGAGGGTATGGAGGGGGCTTTTCCAGTGGAGGATGCCGTCCTTATAATATAAAGATGTGGGGGCTTTTGGCGCAAGCGTGTCACCCATCCAGGTCATGCGGGCGGTGAGGGCAGGATAGGGGAAGAACTCGTCACAGGTGGTATCGTAGATGCCCTTTGTGTTGTTTGTCAGGAATTCACCACGATAGAAGGCGATGCCGCCGATGCCGCTGTTGCGGGCAGTGTGCATCTCGGCACGCACTTCGTTGAGCGTCCAACGTCCTTCACGAGGGTCGAGGAAGTAGATGCCGAGTCCGGGGCAGATGGGGTGGCCATTTGCCATTTCTGCCCACTGGAAGAGGAAGGGGTAGTAGTTGTTGCCTGTGAAGTACATCATGGGAAAGAGAAGGTCCTGCCAGTCCTCTTTCAGCCATAAGATGGGGTCTTGCCACACCGCATTGTAACCGTTCCATCCGCCTGCACTGTAACGGCTTGTATCTTTGTATTTCCCGATGGGTGAACTGCTCAGTTTCACCCATGGCTTGATGGGTTTGACCACATCGTGAACGCGGCGCACGATGCGGGTGATATTTTCGCGCTTCCAATCAGCCTTGCTCTGAGAAGAAGAACGTGGGTAGAGGTTCTCGTCAGAGAAATTGTAGATGGATTCCGGGTAGCGGATATAATCGAGCGAGATGCCATCCACATCGTAATTCTCCACAATCTCCTTGCAGATGCTGGCAATGTAGTCTGCCGTTTCGGGCTTGCCCGGAATCATGAACATCTCGCCTCCCTTGGCGGTCTTCACCAGTTCAGGACGCTTTCTTGTGAGGGAGGCTGCACCGTATTTTGCTTGTCGTTCCTTGGTGCCGATGGGGATGCACACCACCCATGCATGCAGTTCCATGCCACGCTTGTGACACTCATCGATGCAGAAGGCCAATGGGTCATAACCTGGGTCTTTCCCTGCCACTCCCGTGAGACTCAGTTCCCAAGGTTCAATCTTGGAAGGGTAGAGGAGGGCTGCGCGCACTCGTGTCTGAAAGATGACGGTGTTGATGTTGGCACGTTGATATTGGTCGAGAATGCGGATGAGTTCCTGCTTCTGTCGCTCACGGCTTCTGGCATCGATGGCTTGGATGCGAGGCCAGTCGAGTCCTCCGATGGTGGTGAGCCAGACAGCACGCGTTTCGCGTAGCGGATGCTCTTTTTCGTATAGATATTTAGCACGGGCATCTTCCGTGGTTTGTGCATACAGAGTTGCCGTCACAATGCTTAAAAACGCCCATAAAAGAAATGCTTTATGTAGATTAGTCATTATTAACACTAAATTTTTTGCAAAGGTAAGGATTATTCCGTACTTTTGTGGTCAATTTGCAATAATTAAATAAAAAATGGTTACTTTTATTGCTTCTTTATTGCTCCTCGTTTTGGGCTACGTTCTTTATGGAGCATTTGTTGATAAGGTTTTTGGTGCTGACCCTCAGCGGCAGACACCGTGTTACACATCGCAGGATGGCGTCGATTACACGCCAATGCCTACATGGAAGGTTTTTCTCATTCAGTTCCTGAATATAGCAGGCACAGGTCCTATCTTCGGTGCCATTCAGGGTATCTTGTTTGGTCCTGCCGCCTACATATGGATTGTGTCGGGTATGATCAGTCTTCGCAAGAATGGTGCCAGTTTGCCGGAGATTGTCGGCGATGAGTTGGGCTCTGTGGCACGAATGGCATTGCGCATCCTCTCTTTGGTGTTGATGATTCTGGTGGGTGCTGTGTTTGCCACCACACCTGCAGGACTTCTTGCCAACATGATTGGTGGTGACACAGTGTTTGGGCAAAACCTCTTTTGGGTCATCACCATCTTCACCTACTACATGCTTGCCACCGTGGTGCCTGTTGATAAACTGATAGGTCGTATCTATCCTATCTTTGGTGTGGCATTGCTGATCATGGCTGTGGGAGTGGGGTACGGCATTTTTATGGCAGATGGCACCATGCCTGAAATCACGGAAGCATTCAGCAATCATCATCCAACTTCCACGATGCCTATCTTTCCTGGGCTTTGTATCACGATTGCCTGTGGTGCTGTGAGTGGTTTCCATGCCACCCAAAGTCCAATGATGGCACGTTGTATGAAAAATGAGAAGTATGGACGTCCCATTTTCTACGGAGCCATGATTACTGAAGGCGTTGTTGCACTCATCTGGGCAGCAGCAGCCATCAAGTTTGCCGATGCATTTGATGTGACACAATTCGGTATGGACAACACTGCAGCACCTTACGAGAAATTGTGGGCTGTGATGACCAATGGCGGAACAGGCAATCCCAATCCTGCCATTCTGGTCAATAGTGTCTGTTCCTCTTGGCTTGGCACAGTGGGTGCCATTCTTGCCGTGCTTGGCGTAGTGGCTGCTCCTATCACCAGTGGTGACACAGCATTGCGCAGTGCCCGTCTGATTGCTGCAGATTTCATGCATTACAAGCAGAATAAGATCTATAAGCGTTTGTTGCTGTCGTTGCCC
>ONFA01000080.1 GCA_900316975.1 uncultured Prevotellaceae bacterium
CGGTATTCTTTAGTGAAACTTGTTGTGTAGTGACTACAAATTTACTAAAAATGCCGCTAATTACCTAATATTTAGACAATTATTTTTATAATTATTTCGCCGAACTCACGTTAATATAAGGGGACATCATAAATAGCGAATACGAAATGTGTTTCTTCTTATATAATCAGGGAAAAAACTGAAAAGATAATGAAAACACAATTATTATATATTAGGAAATATGTCCAAACTCAAGAAATGCTTATACATCATCCACTTGCTAGAACGCAAGGGAGCGTTGAGCCTTAAGGAAATCAACGAAAGTTTCCAATATTCGTCGTTGTATGACGCTGACATCCAACCTCGTACATTTGCGAGGTATAAAGACTTCATCGCCGACAACTTCCCTTGCTATGTGGAATACAATCCGAGTTCGGGGAAGTATGAACTGGTGAAAGACGAAAATCTGTATGGTGAGGAGGATTCGCTGTATGACTACTTGCTGTCTGCTTACCACATTGAGGGCATGACGGAACTGGCGTTGAAGCATCGTGACCGCATCATGCTGATGGATGCTCCTAACGGAGTGGAGAATGTGCAGACGGTGCTGGAGGCGATAGACCAGCAACGTGGGTTGGAGTGCGACTACTGGTCGTACAACAAGCAATCGAAGAAGCATCTGACCATCATTCCATACTTCCTGAGGACTTGGGAACAGCGTTGGTATCTGGTGGCTGAGCCTTTGAATCCTCATCATGGACAATCGGTGTTCGCTTTGGAGAGGATGAGCAGCATGTGGCTGACGGAGAAGAAAATGTTGCCTTCGAAGCAAATCACCGTGAAGGATTATTTCAAGGATTGTTTTGGCATTAACCACAGCGATGACCCGAAGCCTGAGCGTATCCGCATCAAGGTGTTGGGCTCACAGGTGAACTATGTACGTGCCTTGCCTATCCATGAGTCACAACGGGAGGTGGAGAAGGGAGAGGATTGGAGCATTTTTGAGTATCATCTGGAACCTTGCTATAACTTCTATCAGCAACTGCTTTGGCACAGGGAGAAATTGGAGGTACTGGAGCCTGAAAGTGTGAGAAACGAGATAAAGGCACTCTTGAAAAAGATGCTGGAGGCATATTAAATTAAACTTTTTCTGAAAAAAGAAGAGGAGTCGGACACCTTTTGTCTGTCTCCTCTTTTTACTTTGCATCAGATTTCATTAACTATTAATTTAATTGTGTTATGAAAACGGACATGGATTTACAATTCTTGCAGTATTGCAACAATGAGGATTTGCGCGCTCTGTGCGACATCCTGGTGTATGACAACAAAGGTGAACTTCGCCTTAGTGAAAGCCTGTCAATCTCTGACAGTTACCTTTCTTGCTATCCAGACAATATGAAGGGCATGTGGAGGGACTTGGCAGCAGAACTGCAGTGTTATGGGGGCAACACGCTTATGAACCTGTTCCGTCACGGGCATGGTCCGAAGTATGAGAGCATTGTCTATGATGTGTGCCAGAAGATGGGTGTGGAGAATGTCGGCAAGCATGACACTGCTGAGGACATGGAGCAGAAACTGCTGATTGCCGTTTCCTCTAAGGCAATGGAGGAGATGACGGAAGAGCAGATTCGTGCGGTGATGGAGGAGTGTGGCGTGAAAGGCTATGACTACACGAGAACTGGCTTGTTGGCTGCGCTGCTGACTCTCCGACTGGTGAACAAACGTGTCTTTGCCTATGTGATAGAGGCCATCCTTAAAATGCTGATGGAGATTCTCATGGTACGTGGCATCATAAGGGCTGGTTTGGGGCTGCTGTCGCGTGGTGTCGGTGTGCTGTGTGGTCCTGTGGGTTGGATTATTCTGACTGGCTGGACGCTATGGGATATCATGGGACCTGCATACAGGGTGACGATTCCGGCTGTGATTCAGGTTGCCTATATGAGAATGAAGTATCAGGAGAAGTTGAACCGTAATGAGGAGGCAGCATGATGAAGTATCAAGATATAGCGCACCCAGAGGACAGAAAGGCTCTTCAGGTGCTTCAGAAAGTGCCATTGCTGGATGAGGGTTGTCGCAACATCATGGAGTATGGTTATGAGCGCATCTTCCGAGGGGAGAATCTGGCTACGATGGTGAAGGCAAATGCGGGCAGTATGCCTGTGGTGTATCAACTGATGGAGGCGACTGCGCAGAAGGTGGGAGTGCCTACTCCTGAGGTCTATGTGTATAATGACCCTGTGATGAATGCTTTCACCTATGGAGAGACGAATACGTTTATCTGCATCTCGAGTTCATGCATCGAAAAGATGAATGACGAGGAACTGATGTGCTTGATGGCGCATGAATGTGGGCATATCCTCTGTCACCATGTGTTGTACAACAGCGTGATTGCCGTGATAAGAGAATGGGGAGAGCGAATCGGGGTGATACCTTGGTCTTTGTCAAGCCCTCTGACGCTGGCTCTGCAATACTGGTGTCGTCGTAGCGAATACTCGGCAGACAGATGTGCTGCTGCAACAATGGGTGAGAAGGTGTTTCAAAGGATGATGTTGAAACTGACTTCTGGACTTGCGGACATTGGTGATGACCCGTACCAATTGGTGCGCCAGGCGAAGGAATACCATTTGCATGAGAACGCTACACTATGGGACAAGATTCAGCAGAACTGCAGAATGGCGTTCTATTCCCATCCGCAAATGGTGAATCGTGCCTACGAGATTGACAGGTGGAAGGTGTCGTATGCCTATAAGAAACTCAGACAAAGTTTAATTTAATATATTTGGAAATGAATGATTTTATACAGGCAGAGCGTCTGAAGCAATTCCTTCTAAAAATCTATCGTTGCAAGAAGGATTTTGAGTTACTTGTGATTGATAAAAAACCAAAAACAAGGATGGGTGTTTATATTGTCAATAAAAAGAGAATAAGAATATACTCCAAATGGATATGTGAGGCACCTTTGGAGGAAATTGCAATTCACGAATATGCACACCATATACATGAGACCGAGAAACGTAAAAGCACCGACTGGCGTGTGGAAAGAGTTCATGGTCCAGAATTTTGGCGAATTTATTCGGCACTTTGTTGTAAGGCAAGTTTGAAGGGTATGTATCATGATGAACTTATCTCAGATATTTTATAAACAAATAATTTATGGAAAAGATTCAGATATTTGGAGATGCATCAAAGTATGGCATCACAACCACCACTGACTTGATGGCAATGGTGAAGACCTTGGCTATTGACAAGAAGATACCAGTAGGGATGTTCTCGACACAGGCATCGAATGTGCAGGTTGTCAATCAACTCGTTTGTACATCAGTACCTGAAATAAGGAACGAGAGGCTATCCAAGCAACAATGGGAAAAAGCAAGCGATTTCCTCGGCATCCTGCAGGACGCTCCACTTTATTTGGATGATACTCCAGAGCCTTCTTTGTCAAGCATCAAGGAAAAAATCATGCAACTGAAGGAAGAACATGGGGTGAAGGTATTTGTCTTTGACAGATTGCCACAAAGTTGTGAGGACAACACTGTATTGGAGGAAATAGCAAGAACATACGATATCGTGATTCTTGTAAGACGCGTTTGAAGATTTAATCTGGTACATATATGAAGAAAACAAAACTTACAGATTACTATGAGGCAAAACTGAATTTTTGTATGGATAAGAACGTCGTTTTACAATACAAGCGCATTAATCTCTAAAAAAATCACTACCTTTGTACTCAACTGTTACTTCTCGTGACAATGA
>ONFA01000067.1 GCA_900316975.1 uncultured Prevotellaceae bacterium
TCTTCGCACTCGTAGCATTTATGCAAAAACCATCTTCCATGAAAAATCATCATCAAGGGTAGATACTGCACAGAAGTGGGTGCATCCTGACATTGTAGGCGTACAGTTTGAGGAATTTAAGAACGATGCCACATTGTCATTGCTTAAAGCCACTGAGCCCAAAGAAACAGTGCATCTGTACTCCTACGAACTGAAAAAGAAAATAGAATCAGATTATCAGTTGAAGCAATACTACTTCCAAGCCCTGTCCAATTCCAATTGGGCAAACTTCGGCTATCTGGTAGCCTTTGAAATAAATGATGGGCTTGACGAGGAAATGGAGCGACTGAACAATGCGTATGGTATTGGCATCATACAAATGCAAGATGGCAATTGGACGATTCTCTATCCTGCAAGGGAAAAGTCTCTTGACTACAATACGATTGAGAAACTGAATAATCTGAATCGTGATTTCTGCACTTTTGAATCCATCTGCGACAAGATATTTGAGTCGGACGAGGAACAGGAGAGGTATTGTAAGGAACATAATATACCGTTCTAAATCCATTTGTCTTCTTAAATGTGATTGTATCGCCTTATAAAAAGAGTATGAGTAGAATAAATGTGGATTTCTTAACGGTTCTTCATCTTGCAGAACTTTATCAAGAGCAGTATGGTGAAAGAGGTCTATGTCTTTCTCCCGAACAGAACGAGGCCTCCTTCCGTGATTTTGTGGCTCAATACTATTCTGCTCAGTATTGGGGAACAGGAGCCACCCCCATCATTAATACGGATGTCCCGCTCTTTTGACTTGTGGGATGGGATGGTGAGATTTTTTACATCCAAATGATGTAAAATGGCACAATAGGAGTAGGTGAATGCACAGAACTACAGAAGATCATCGGTGAATCGTACCCCTCGACTATACAATGCCGTACCCCTCGACTACGGTGAGGTGTAGTCGAGGGGTACGGTGTATAAAGACATTTGTATTTACAGAGTTATTGGTATATATAATATGTGCCGCCATCGCTTTGGGCATATTTGCGGAGGAGGGCTTGGATATATTCAGCATTTTCTCTGACACGTTGCTCGTTGCCGTCGTAGCCATTGATGAGGACGAGCAGGTGACGAGTGGAGAGGGTCATCTTGGTGCGCTCGTTATCGCTGGTCGGGGTGCCCACACCCCCTTGCTGGTCACGATAGACGGGTAAGCCGTGGATGTTGATGAAGCCCCGTCCTATGCCTTCGTAGGACTCTCCTTCACGCCCGATGCCTAAGGTGAGGGTGTCGCCAACCATCTTGTCGGCATCGAAGCCCCCGATGCTGTATCCGTAGGCGATGGATGCCAAGTTGACGAGGTCAACGAGGGTGTCGCGCTGATAGAGTTCCTTGCCTTGCAACACGCGCCGTATCAATGCCTCGGAGGCTGGACGGTAGCGGGATGGGTCTTTCCCACAGGCTTTGTACACCCGTCTTGTGGCAGAAATGCTGGTCAGTTCCTTCAAGGATTCTGTGGTCAGTTCCCGACGGAATTTCTCGCCGAGTGCTTCTATTTCTGCCCATAGGTCTGCATGGTAGGGTGAGTTGACCACCTCTGCTTCTAAACATGCCCCGACAAACTCGGGGCATATTTGTTCAATCTCATTGGATACAAATACTTTCATCTGTCATTTGTTTATTATCTCACCACGGTGAAGTTTTCGCTGAGCGTGAAGGTCTTCTCGTAGTCTTGGGTCTTGACGGTGTAGGTGTTGCCGACCTTGAATTGTGGTGTGGTGATGAGGCTGGAACTGCGCTTGAGGGAGAAGGGGATGGTGAGGGTGTCGAGAAGGGTGCCATTGGCATCGCAAATCTGGACAGGCTCGTCCTTCACGATGTTGATGCCAATAAGGAGGGCTGTAGGTTGCTTGGCGGTGTCGTTGGTGGGCACGGAAGGCATCTCACCCATACCTGCACCGACGGAGAATATCTTGCCGCCTGACACCTCGATGGGGGAGAAGTCGCAGTCAAGTCCCTCTTCGGGCATACCTCGCTGGCTCCATGCATAAACGGTGCCGCCGGTGATGATGATGGCTGGGTCGTTGTTCTGCTTGTTGTTGCCACCACCGAAACCTCCAAAGCCTCCTGCAAAGAAATCGACGAGGTTGGCATCGACGGCATCGTTGGTGGTGCTGCGTGCCACGACATGGGCACCGTTGAATTCGATGGCGGCATTGGCATTGATGGCATCGTCGATGGCGGTGACATTCACGTCGCCTCCATTCAGAATGACTCCCTTCTTGCCTTCGATGCCTTCAGCACCTGGGGTGTTGGTGGTGACGGTCACATGACCGCTGTTGATGGTGACGATGTTTTTGGAGGCAATGCCCTTGGCAGGAGAAACATATTTGTGCTTTGCGAAATCCATGCCTCCGCCTTCTTCACCGTCTTCACCAGCACCGAAGCCACCAAAACCGCCGAAACCTCCGAACCCACCGAAGTCGGGGAATCCTCCTTGGCGGGTGCTGTCGGCAGGAGCACCGAAGCCGCCGAAACCTCCCATGGGTGGGAAGCCGCCTCCGAAGTCAGGCATGGGAAAATTGCCCATCGGGAAACCTCCTTGACGGGTGCTGTCAGCAGGGGCACCGAAACCGCCAAAACCTCCCATGGGTGGGAAACCACCTCCGAAATCGGGGAATCCGCCTTCGCCAAAGTCGGGCATGTCGCCTCCGAACCCGCCGAAACTGAAGGGTTTCTCGCCGAGGTGGTTGCCCGACGTGGTGACGTTGAGGGTGAGGTCTTCTATCGTGATATTGTCCTTGCACTTGATGCCTCGGCATCCGTCGCCTGTCGCAACGATGTTGAGAGTGCCTTTACCTGAAAGGAGAATTTTATCCTTTGCCCAAATGACAGCAGATTTGTTGTTGGCTGTGTCGTTGCAGGCAGTAAGGGTCAGCGTGTTTTCGGTGCCGTTGGCTGCCTCTATCTCCACCTTCTTCTTGTTCTTCAGCCAGAGAGGTGCACCTTCTTGACTGGTCAGGTCGAGTTTGTTCAGTTTCACTTTTGCCTTGCCGTCGGTTTTGAGGATGAGTTGTCCGTCATCGCTCTTGCCGCTCACGGCAACGGTCAGTTTGTGCGTCTGAAATGCGCTTGCTATGCTTACGTGCGCTCCGTTCACCTCTACGGTGACACTGTCTTTCACTTGTTGTTCCACCTTTGCCTTCGAACCGTCGAAGCGGATGGTGATGTCTTCTGCATGGCACATGCTGCCTGTCAACAGGGAAAGTGCGCACGCAATGATGATTTTGTTATTCATATTAGATGTAAATGATGGTAATACTGATTAAAAAGAGTGATTTACCTTTTAGAGGTGGAGGAGTGGGGGAAAGATTAAAATGTGAAAGGACTTTTTAGGATAATTTAAGCAAATGTTTGTCCATGTGGGGAAAAAGCAGTTACTTTGTGAAAAAATAGCAGAAAGCATGATGGATTATCTTGATTTGGCGGGACAGAATGATGTATTTTCGTCGCAGTTGGCAGAAAGTGACGGGGTGCATAACCACGAGATGAATGTGGCGTGGCGGTTTGTGACGAGCACGAATGTGTCGGTGTTTCTGACGGGTAAGGCTGGAACGGGCAAGACGACGTTTCTGCGCACACTTCGGGAGAGAACCCCGAAGCGAATGGTGGTGCTGGCTCCTACGGGTGTGGCTGCCATCAATGCGCAGGGACAGACGATTCACTCGTTCTTCCAACTCTCGTTGGGACCTCAGGTGCCTGGCATGGTGCAGGGGGAGAAGAAGTCGTACTACCGAATGAGCAAGGAGAAGAAGAACCTCATCAAGACATTGGACTTGCTGGTGATTGACGAGATTTCGATGGTGCGGTGTGACGTGCTGGATGCGGTGGATCAGGAACTCCGCAAGTATCGTGACAGGGGGAAACCTTTCGGAGGGGTGCAGTTGCTGCTGATTGGTGACTTGCAGCAGTTGGCTCCTGTGGCTCAAGAACGGGAATGGGCATTGCTGTCGCCTTATTACAGCACTCCGTATTTCTTTGGCAGCAAGGCGTTGCAGCAGATTTCGTATGTGACCATCGAACTGAAACATATCTACCGACAGCAGGATGCGGCGTTTATCGACATCTTGGCGAAGATACGCAGCAATCAGGTGGACACGGCAACGATGGATGCCTTGAATGCCAGGTATGTGAAGGACTTTGTGCCTCCGAAGAATGAAGACTGGATTCGTCTGACCACACACAACCGCATGGCGCAGACTTACAATGAACAGCAGTTGGCTGCCTTGAAGACGACGGAGATGAGTTTCATGGCAGAGATACGCAGGAATTTCCCTGAAAGCAGTTACCCTGCCGATGAACATCTGGTGCTGAAAGAGGGTGCGCAGGTCATGTTCATCAAGAATGACCCGAACCCTGGAAAGGAATACTACAACGGAAAGATTGGCACGGTGGAGGGCGTGACCTGGGATGACGATCGGGACGAACGGCTCATCGTCGTGCATTGCAAGGAGGATGACAGCACCATCTATGTGCCGCAACTGACTTGGGAGAACACCAAGTATGTGATTGATGCGGAGACAAAGGAAATCCGTGAGGAGGTGGACGGCACGTTCAGGCAATACCCGTTGCGATTGGCATGGGCAATCACGGTGCACAAGAGTCAAGGATTGACGTTTGACCATGCAGTGCTTGACATCACCGATTCGTTCACGCATGGTCAGGTGTATGTGGCACTGAGCCGTTGCCGCACACTGGAAGGTATGGTGCTGGCACGTCCCCTTTTGTCGGGTTCGGTCATCACCGATGCGTCGGTCAACGCTTATATCGACCGCGAACTTCTGGAGGCTCAGCAAACGGAGGAGAAACTGCCGCAGATGATGTATGAGTATTATTTTTCCCTGCTCAATGAACTCTTCGACTTCACCCTGCTGAGGAAAGACTTGGAGCATCTCATGCGGGTGGTGAACCAGCATCTGTATGCTTCGCAACCAGAACTCTTGGCTGTCATGCAGGAAGCACTGATGAAGATGGATGGTGAGGTGGTGGAGGTGTCGCAGAAGTTCAGACGTCAATATACGATGCTCATGCAGCAAAGTGGTGCTTCTTTTGCAGAGGACGAAAAACTGCAAGAACGGCTGAAGGCTGCAATGGGGTATTTTGCCACGAAACTGCACGAACTGCTGGACCCTGTGATGGCGCATACGAAAGTGGTCATCAACAACAAGCAGAATGCTACGCTCTATAACAATGCGCTCGATGCCTTCACGCTGTCTTACAAACTCAAGGTGGGCATCTTCGCAAGACTGGAAGAAAAAGGCTTCTCCATCCGCGACTTCCTCAGTGCCAAGGCGAAGGCTGCATTGGACGAGGTGGTGATAGGAGAGGAGGTGGAGAAGAAACGTAAGAAGAAGGTGAAGGAGGATAAGCCGAAGAAGGAGAAGGTGGACACGAGAGCCCTCACCTTCAAGATGTTCCGTGATGGAAAGACCCTCAAGGAAATTGCCGCTGAAAGGTCACTCACGGTGGGTACGGTGGAAAATCATCTGGCTCATTTTGTGGAACAGGGCGAACTGGAGATTGGTGAGGTGGTGAGCAGTCAGCATCAGAAAATCATCCGTGGCATCGTCAAGACGTTTAACAAGGCCTATTCGCTCAGCGAGGTGAAGAACCTCCTGCCGAACGACTATACTTATGCTGAAATAAAGTTGGTCATTGCAGACATGAAGAGGGAATGACCGATTAGGAACATAATCAGAAAAAAATGCACGTTTCTTTTGTTTCTGTGCGTAGAATATCGTACCTTTGCAACTGAATTTGTAAAATCATTAAAAGAAAAAAAGATATGGAACAGATGGACTGGTCGAGCCTTGGCTTTGGCTATCACAAGACCGATTACAATGTACGCTGTTACTTCCGTGACGGCAAATGGGGCGAAATCGAAGTTTGCTCCGAAGAGACAATTCCACTTCACATGGCTGCCACTTGTCTGCATTACGGACAGGAGGCTTTTGAAGGACTGAAGGCTTACCGCTGTCCTGACGGCAAGGTGAGAGTGTTCCGCAGCGATGAGAATGCAGCACGTCTGCAAAGCACTTGCCGTGGCATTCTGATGCCAGAACTGCCTACCGAGAAATTCAACGAGATGGTCGATAAGGTGGTGCGCTTGAATGAGCGTTTCATTCCTCCATATGAGACTGGTGCGACGCTTTACATCCGTCCGTTGCTCATTGGAACGAGCGCACAGGTGGGTGTGCATCCTGCTACTGAATATCTGTTCATGATTTTCGTCACTCCTGTAGGTCCTTACTTCAAGGGTGGCTTCTCTTGCAACGACTATGTGATTATCCGTGAGTATGACCGTTCGGCTCCTCTCGGCACTGGTATCTATAAGGTGGGTGGCAACTATGCTGCTTCTCTTCGTGCCAACAAGATGGCGCATGACCTCGGCTATGCCTGTGAGTTCTACCTCGATGCAAAGGAGAAGAAGTACATGGACGAGTGTGGTGCTGCCAATTTCTTCGGAATCAAGAACAACACCTATGTGACTCCAAAATCCACTTCTATCCTTCCGTCCATCACCAACAAGAGCCTCATGCAGTTGGCTGAGGATCTTGGCTTGAAGGTGGAGCGCCGTCAGATTCCAGAAGAAGAACTGGCTACGTTTGAAGAGGCTGGCGCATGTGGCACGGCTGCTGTGATTTCGCCTATCGGTAAGATTGACGACTTGGAGGAGAAGAAGTCTTTCCAGATTTCCAAGAATGGCAAGCCAGGTCCTATCTCAGAGAAACTGTACAACAAACTGCGTGGCATCCAATATGGCACAGAGCCAGACGTACACGGATGGACACGTGTGGTGATTGAGTGAAAAAAAAGACCCTCTCCCCAGCCCTCCCCCGTAATGGGGAGGGAGACCATGCGGGGTGTCGGAAAATAGGAAATAGAAAAGGAAACTAAATAAAAGTTTAATTATTAACTAACTAAAAGACTCCTGAAGGACAAACAATCCGGATGGCTCTCCCCATAGAGGGGGAGATGTCCGCAGGACAGAGGGGGTCTGTCTTTCCCCTTATGAAACCAACATTATTTCTCCTTGCTGCGGGAATGGGAAGCCGTTATGGCGGCTTGAAGCAGTTGGATGGTCTTGGCCCTAACGGTGAAACCATCATGGATTACTCTATCTACGATGCCATCCAGGCTGGATTTGGCAAGATTGTATGGGTGATTCGCAAAGATTTTGAAGAGCAGTTCCGTACTCAGATTCTGTCAAAGTATGAGGGCGTTATCCCCTGCGAATTGTGTTTCCAGGGCATCGATAGCCTTCCAGAGGGCTTTAAGTGTCCAGAAGGACGTGTGAAGCCTTGGGGCACCAACCATGCTGTGCTGATGGGTAAGGATGTGATTAAGGAACCTTTCGCTGTGATTAACTGCGATGACTTCTATGGTCGCGATGCTTTCATGTCTATCGGTAAGTATCTCTCTAACCTGCCAGAAGGTTCGAAGAACAAGTATGCAATGGTGGGCTTCCGCTGCTGCAACACCCTTTCTGAGAATGGTTCTGTGGCTCGTGGTGTGTGCATGTACGATAACAACCGTCATTTGGTGGATGTGGTGGAACGCACGGAAATCTTGCGTCAGGCAGATAAAGGCAATGCCATCTGCTACAAGGACGAGCAGGGAGAGTGGATTCCATTGGACGAGAATGTGCCTGTCAGCATGAACATGTGGGGCTTCACTCCCGACTACTTCGAGTACAGTGAGAAGGAATTCAAGGCGTTCCTCAGTGATCCGAAGAACATGGAGAATCTGAAGGCTGAGTTCTTCATCCCATTGATGGTGAACAAACTCATCAAGAGTGGTACGGCAACTGTTGAGGTGCTTGACACAACGTCTGTATGGTTTGGTGTGACATACGCTGCTGACCGTCAGGCAACAGTGGACCGCATCGCTCAGTTGGTGGCAGACGGCGTATATCCAAACAAGTTGTTCTGAAAAATCAGGCATTCAATACAAACGTTAAAACGTATGTTGTATATGAAGAATTTTCTGAAAGTAGTGGGCATGTATGTGGCAATGTGTGTTCCTGCAATGGTTTCGGCACAAGATAAGGTGGAAGCCTACGTCAGTGCAGACCTCGTGTCGAACTACATTTGGCGAGGTCAAGACCTCGGTGCAGCCGCTGTGCAACCCACATTGGGTGTTGCGTGGAAAGGCTTCAAACTGGAGGCTTGGGGCAACTATGGCATCACTGACCCTGATGATACGAAGGAACTGGATTTGACTCTGGGATACCAGACGGGAGGATTCAAAGTTTCTGTGGTTGATTACTATTATCAAGGTGATGATGTGGCGCCGCGTTCTGAAAAGTTCTTCAATTACAAAGCACATGAGACGGCTCATGAGTTTGAAGCCTCTGTTGGCTACGACTTTAATGTGGCAGCAGTGAGTTGGAGCACTATCTTTGCTGGCAATGACGGCGTCAATCGCTCGGGCAAACGTGCTTACTCGTCTTATCTTGAGGCTTCAGCACCGTTCAGGTTGGGAGGACTCGATTGGAATGCTACGGTGGGTGCTGTACCTTATGCCACAGACTATTATGAGGAGCCTATCCGTCATTTTGCAGTCATCAACGTGGCTCTCCGTGCTGAAAAGGAGATTAAAATCACACCGACATTCTCGTTGCCTCTTTTTGCTTCATTGACAGCAAATCCACACACTGAGAAGGTGTATATGACATTTGGTCTCACCTTGCGTTAAGACGTTGAATGATTCATTTAGACGGTTGGTCGGCAGACCGACCGTCTTTTTTTTGTCTTAATGGTGCTTTTTTTTGTTTCTTTGAAAAAAAAATGCGAACTTTGCGTATCAATAAACCCAAATGGGTCATTAAGAAACAAATTACCATAATTAAAATAATTTTATCCACAAATTATCATAATTATAGAAATTAGTGGGTGAAATTATGATACGACAGAGCCACGAAGTGGCCTAATGACCGATTCGGGATAAACAGATATCTCTCTAAAAAAGCAGATAAAATGAAAGGAATAGTTCTTGCAGGTGGTTCGGGTACAAGGCTTTACCCCATCACTAAGGGTGTGAGCAAACAACTCATCCCCATCTTCGATAAGCCTATGGTGTATTATCCCATCTCGGTGCTGATGCTGGCGGGTATCAGGGAGATTCTCATCATCTCCACACCTTACGATTTGCCGGGCTTCAAGCGACTGCTGGGCGATGGCAGCGATTATGGTGTGCATTTCGAGTATGCCGAACAACCTTCACCCGATGGGTTGGCACAGGCATTCATCATTGGCGAGAAGTTTGTGGGCAACGATGATGTGTGCCTCGTGTTGGGCGACAACATCTTCCACGGTCGTGGCTTCTCGGGCATGCTGAAGGAGTGTGTGGAGAATGCCAAGCAGGGTAAGGCAAGTGTGTTTGGCTATTGGGTGCAAGACCCTGAGCGATATGGTGTGGCAGAGTTCGACAAGGAGGGCAACTGCCTCTCCATCGAGGAGAAACCTAAAGAGCCTAAGAGCAACTATGCGGTGGTGGGTCTCTATTTCTATCCCAACAAAGTGGTGGAAGTGGCGAAGAATATCAAGCCGTCGGCACGTGGAGAGTTGGAAATCACCACGGTGAATCAGGAGTTCCTCAACGAGAAGAACCTGAAAGTGCAACTCTTGGGGCGCGGGTTTGCATGGCTCGATACAGGAACCCACGACTCACTCTCCGAGGCTTCTACCTTCATCGAAGTGCTGGAGAAGCGAACTGGCTTGAAGATTGCCTGCTTGGAAGGCATTGCTTATCACAATGGTTGGATCACTTCGGAGAAACTGCGTGAATTGGCTCAGCCGATGCTGAAGAACCAGTATGGACAGTATCTGATGAAACTGGCTGACACGAAGTATTTCGGTGAAATGAAGTAAACGGAACAAAACCTATATGAATATGAAAAAGTCTTTTGGTATGGCTGCTTGTGCAATGCTGTTGATGATGGCTTGCACGGGTCAGAAGGGTGCTGCTCAAGGTGAGAGTGGTGCAGAAGATTCGTTGGCTGCCGACACAGCGTTTGCAGCGTCTGACACATTGGTGTTCAAGGGTGTGGTGTATCAAGACTCTCTGCCTTATAAAGTGAAAATCGTCGATTACAGTGGTGACGAGGAGCCTTATCCTTACACGGTTGAGACGGTGGCTGACACTTGGGAGGTGAATACGCTTTGGGCAGTGGGCGGTCCTGCCGAAGCTGTGGCGTTTGTCAATCAGTGGTTGACGCTCGATGCGGCAGGGGCAGATTCATATAGTGTCCATACGGCAGCCGAGGTGGCGAAAGCGTATGAGGCACTGAAGAAGGAAGGCGTGACGGATGTACGCTCTGCACTGAAGAGAAGTAGGGGAGAGCATCAGCCTGATGACGATGATGATGTTGATGAGGACGAAATGGAAGAGATGGCTTTTGCGTCGCAAAATGAGTATTCTCAGTCTATCAGTGTGATGTGGCAAACAAAGAATGTGCTCACCTTGTGGGATTCTGGTTACGATTATTCGGCAGGTGCCGCGCATGGCATGCCGTGGGGGGCTGCCAAGACGTTTGATTTGAAGAACTTGCGTATTTTGACATTGGATGACATCATCACGGAAAGCGGAAAACAGGCGGTGCTGAAGATGATATTTGACCAACTGGAGGATGAATATGCTGATGTTTGGGATATGGCGAGCGATGCGTCCGATTTTCCTGGCACTGATCCTGCTTTGGATAAAGAAGGTGTGCGTTTCGACTATGGTGCCTACGAACTGGGTGCCTATGCTATGGGAATGCCCAGTGCCGTCATTCCCTACGAAAAGATAAAGAAGTATCTTACACCAGGTGTGAAGGAATTGCTGGGAATGGAATGATTAGTTAGGAGTTAGAAGTTAGGAGTTAGGAGTTGCCATGCGGCTTGCTCTTGAAGAAAAACGAACTGGATGCCAACTCCTAACTCCTAACTCCTAACTCCTAACTCCTAAAAACTCTTTCATCAATGAAGAAAATAAAGATTAAATGGTTAGTATGGACGAGCAAGGTGCTTTCGTCTATGGTTGCCATGTTGGGATTGTCATCCTGCTTTTTTCAACCCAGTATGTATGGTGTGCCTAATCCTAATTGGAATCCCGATTCTATGGCAACCGATTCTACGTCAACGGATTCGGCAAAACGCGCTCCTCAAAAGGAATTTAGGGCAATGTATAGTGTGAGACCTGCGCCTTTTCGGAGAAATGAAATTGACAAGGGAGGTGTTGAAATAGAAATTAAGCAGGACTGATTTTATGGCGATTCTCTCTCTGAAACAGAAGGTGGGCTTGGAACTTGATCGTCAAGTGCGCAAGAACCACAAGCAGTTGCATCCTCTTCGACAACTCTTTTGGGAATGCACGTTGCGTTGTAATCTGCATTGCAAGCATTGCGGCAGCGACTGCAAGACAGAGGCGTTGGCTCCTGATATGCCTGCTGCGGATTTCCTCAAGGTGATTGACGAGCAGGTGACGCCTCATGTAGATACACATGAGACGATGATTATTTTTTCAGGTGGTGAGCCGTTGGCAAGGAAAGACATCGAGGATATAGGTGTGGAACTTTACAAACGTGAATATCCTTGGGGTATGGTGACCAATGGCATGATGTTCACCGAGGAGCGCTTCAAGCGTTTGTGTGCAGCGGGATTGCGGAGTGTGGCGGTGAGTCTTGACGGCAAGGAGGAAGACCACAACTGGATGCGTGGACATGAGAGCAGTTTCAAGAATGCCATGCGGGCGATTCGTCTGTTGGCTGCTCAGAGGCAGGTGATATGGGATGTGGTGACTTGCGTGAACAATCGCAACGTGCAGTATCTGCCTGAACTGAAAGAGATGCTCTATGAGGCAGGAGTGCGTCAGTGGCGGCTCTTCACCATCTTCCCTGCAGGCAGGGCGAAGCAGCATCCTGACTTGCAGATTTCTGATGAGAAGTTCCGTGATTTGATGGAGTTCATCGTGGCATGCCGCAAGGAGGGAAAGGTGCATGCCAGTTATGCTTGCGAAGGGTTTGTAGGCGAATATGAGGGGAAGGTGCGTGACCACCTTTACCGATGTGAGGCAGGGCTGAGTGTCGCTTCCATTCTGATAGACGGCAGCATCTCGGCTTGCACCAGCATCAGGGGTAAATATTATCAAGGCAATATTTACAAAGACAACTTCTGGGAAGTGTGGGAGAATGGTTTTCAGAATTACCGAAACCGCGATTGGATGAAAAAAGGTGACTGTGCCACCTGCAAGATGTTCCGCTATTGCGAGGGTGGAGGAATGCACTTGCGTGATGAAGAAGGAAACTTGATGATGTGCCACATGAAGCGGCTGGGACATTGAAAAGTGAAGAGTGAAAGTCGTAAAACAAATTTGAATAATTAAGCAACCACACAAAATTATCTTATACAATGATGTCTCTTCTTTTCGCCGCAAGCGGCTTGTTTTCTCGGACAAT
>ONFA01000045.1 GCA_900316975.1 uncultured Prevotellaceae bacterium
GCCGAGGCTCAAAAATCCGTATAATCCGTGCAATCCGTTGTGGAAAAACACTTCCGAACCTTTAGCTCGACGAAGTCAAACTTAAATTTATGAGAAATTAGCCACGAACCTTCAGCTCGGCGTAGCCAATTTTTCATGAATTTAATTATTTGTGGTTTTCGTCGAATTCACGTTAAATAGTCAAAAAAGAGCCTGCACCGTTTCGGGTGCAGGCTCTGCATTTTCACGTCTGAATGCCTTACCACAAGAGTTTTCCGAATTCCTCGTTGAAGTCCTGCATCTCCTTGATGGATGGTTCCTTGTCGCCGCCAGTGTCCACGCCACCAAACAGGATGTCGTCAATCACGCCGCCACTCTTCACCTTGCCGCTGAGACACTGTACAAAATGCACCAATAATCAATAGAATTGCATCACAACGTACATGATTGCACAACATGGAGGACAAGCCGCCGTAACTTTGCATCGCCAAACAAAAAAAAGCAACACTATGAACAAGAACATCTGGACATTGATTGAAATCCTTTGTTACATCTTTAAAATGCTCATCGACCACTATGACACGAGGACAGAGAAACCACAACCCACTGAACATACGCAGGAGTGACCGCACACGGTGGCTCGGGCAACTCCGCCAACAGCATGACCGCGAGTTTGTGCAGTTCCAAAGCAACCTCTTCGGCTTCCGCGCTGCCTTCCGCATCCTGCACACGTACATCACCCTGCACCACCTCCACACGCTCAAGGAAATCATCTACCGGTGGGCACCGCCCGAGGACGGCAACAACACCGTCTCCTACATCGCCACCGTGAGCGAACGCAGCGGCATCCGACCTGCTGAACGTCTCGAATGGGGCAACCAGACCGCCCTCGTCGCCATCGTCTGTGCCATGGCATACGTGGAGAGCCGCATGACCGACATCGACGTGGGCATCGTGCAACGGGCGTACCTGCTTGCCTGCTGAGACATGAATCCAATCATTTGTTGTTTTCGTCAGATTCACGTGTATTTTAGGAAACTAATTATCATCATTTCAATTTTCGAAAGTTTTGGTGTAACTATTCAGCGAAAGAACTTCAACTTGCTTTTTCTGAAACGAATTTGATGAAGTTCCGGGTGCGTTTTTTTGCCCACAGATTACACAGATGGACACAAATTTTTTTCTCAGACAGATTTTTTCGGATTGCACAGATTTTTGGAGCCTCGATGGCTCCTGCCATGCGGGATGTTTTGCTCATCAGTCATCGCCGCTTGCGACGACAATAATCCGTGCAATTAGAGAGAACCTTTAGCTCGACGAAGTCAAATCTGTGTGAGAAAAACGCATGACAAGACAGAACATCTGTGTCCATCTGTGCAATCTGTGGGGCGAAAAAAGAACTCCCGAAACTTAAATTATTTTAATTATGGTAATTTGTTTCTTAAAATCCACGGCATTTGACAACATATAATTTACTTTACGAGACAGCGCCAACGGCACGCAACATACAACGAAACACTCATGCACATTCAACTTCTTCGATACCACCACTCTCCACAGGGCATCCGCAGCCAACTCATGTTGGACGGAGCACCCTTCTGTCACGCCCACGAACCCCACAGCATCATGCGCTCTCACGATGCACTGCCACAGGGCACTTACAGGTGCAAGTGCTTTGCCTCCCTTCTCTCGCCCATGACCCTCAAGGTGATCCGTCAGAAAGGCAAAGCCATCATGATGTTCGGCTGGGATGCCCTCAAACAGTGGCAGAGCAATGTGATACTCATCGGACAAACCGACTCCACCCTGCCCCCCGAGCTCCAGGAACTCGACCGCCAGCAAGATACTTTTGATGCCTTCACACAACATGTGTATGAGGCATACGCGAAGGGCGAACCCATCACGCTGGAGGTGAGTTTAATGCATAATTCATAATGCATAATTGAGAATTGATAATTGACAGTTGACAATTGACAGTTAGGCTGACGCGATGTGCGCACTCGCCGCATGGCAATTCCTAATTCCTCATTCCTAATTCCTAATTTATATTAACCCTTTAAAACCAATTCAAAACTATGGGACTTCAATTCCGTAAAGCAAAAATGGCTCTGAATTTCCGCGAAGGAAAGCCAGAAGTGTACAAACTCCGTCAGATCGTCTTCCCCGCTGTCACGACTGACCAACTCGTGGCTGAGTGCGCCAACTCCTGCGGTGTCAACCCCTCGCAGACCAAGGCTGTCATCGACGCCCTCGTCAACCGCCTCGTCCACTACATGGCAATCGGCCACGGCGTGAAGATGGGTGAGTTCGGCTCGTTCAAGCCTACCTTCACCTCCAAGACCGTGAAGGCACTGAACGACCTCGACGGCGACGAAGCCATCAAGACCATCAAGGTGAAGAAAATCCAGTTCTATCCTGGCAAGGCATTCACCCAGATGCTCGACAGTCTCAGCGTCAGCAGCGCTGGCGAAGCACTCGACGTGAAGGAGTGAACAAACGAAGCGGGCGCGACATCACGTCGCGCCCGCTTCAAACAATTATGATAAAATTTCAAATTTTTGTGGTTTCTTTTTTGTATTTAGTGGAATCAATAGAGATTGCCTGGGTTGACTCCCGTTACAGTCCAATCTTGAGTACCACCAAAGTCATAGGCAGAGCCTGTGCCACCCGTAACCCATTTGTCGAAGTTGGTGTAACTGGTTTCAATCTGCTTCCGCTCTTTCATCCAGCGCACCGTTTTGCCAGGAATACAAATCTTCTGTGGTGTAGGATCCTTCTCTGCGGTCAGCAAAATGAAAGTGTTCTTGCCCGAAGCGGTCTGGCGACTATTATCCAACGAAGTAACGAGGATTGGAATGTTGTCTGGGTCAGTACCTGCATCACCTGTCAACAAATTACCATTCTCGTCCTTCATCACGAAAAGAATTTCATTAGAAGGATTGGTCGTGACACCGGCAGATACATTGACTGGCTGATACAATTTGTCTGTCATCTTCTTGGCATTTCCACCCTGCAGAATCTTGTGAGCCTCAAAGTTCTCGTCCTCCTCGTGAGTGGCAACGTAGATAGGCAGTGTACCACCTGATGCCTGCACCACGATGTGAGCAACGTATGGGTCAGCATCTGTACCTGTACCTGTAAAATACACGTCATATACAAGGTCGTTGAAGTCGTAGTCGTCGGTAGAACCCAAGTCCTCACACATGATGCGATACCACTTGTGGTCTGACCATTGAGGATTACCTGGAGCAAGTTTCACAATCCAGTTGCTGTAGTAACCGTCGGGCTGGATCTCGGTAAGTTCACCAGGATTATTTACTCCTTCTTTCTTATGAAATTCATAATCAAATGCTAAATAATATCCATCATATAACTTGCCTGAGATTGGACCAACAAACTTCAGGTGAACAAGTACGTAATTCTCATAGTCTGTATTATCATCCGAATTGTGGTAAGAGAAACTCGTCGTGTATGCAGTACCATCTCTGTTAATGACATCTCCGACACCCCTCTCATAAGGACCTTCACTCGACCAATACTTCAATGTACGCTCAGGGTATGACTGCGTGAGAGTCTTCAAGGCTGTCGTATCGCCGTCAAGCACAGCATTGGGAACAGTATTGCTAATTGGGTTAGCTTTCTGCTGATTGAGGTTACTGATGTGTTCCCAGTATCCATCAGATGTCTTCACGGAGAAGTAATCCATATTCGTATAAGCCGTGTTCTTCTGAGCACCACTTGGATAAGATACGCGGTCATGGTCTTGTGAAATATCCTGAATGAAGAACTCCTTAAATGGCGGAGTGACAGATTGCGGATTAGGATGAGTACGGAACCACCACGATACATACTGAATCTCTTCGTCTGTTACGTCACCTGTAGGTGCCAGATTGGCAGATTGACTCAAGTTGTACTCATTCACACCTGTCTGCTGCGCTTCAAATGCGTCCACCTGCTGCTGAGTCCATGCATAGGTTTGACCGTCCTTCTCAAAATGATACAGATCGTCTATCGGAGAAGGGAATCCGGGAACTTTATATCCAGCTTTCTCTATGTAAGAATAGTTGTAATAATCATCATAATCATCTTTACGATATGTACCGACTGTACTCTTTAACTTCACCTCGCCATCCTCATATACAACAATTGTCCACATATTACGGTCCACTTGCACTGCACGTGTCCCCATTTCATCCTCACTACCCTTTGCGCCGAAGCCCCAGGTGTGTCCTTCGGCTGGTTCGCCATAGCGCGCGATGAAGTTGGCTCTGTACTCCTCGATGGTCTCGATTTCGGCATCGGTCAAGTCAATCGCCTGATCGGACATGCCGGGGTCATATTCGCTACAAGCTGCCAACAAGCCCAGGGCAGCAACCGCTGAAAGATAATGCTTGATGTTCATAACATTCATTCTTTTTGATTGTTATACTTTCTGTTGATTTTGTTTCTGTTAATTGACTGATTACTGGTGAATCTAATGTTTTTCGTACATCAGCGGCTCAAGACAAAGTACCTATCGCTCGATGCTGCCGCCATCATCTGTGATGTTTCACGATGCAAATATACGATTTCGATGCAAAGGTACAAAGTTTTTATCAATATTTTGTTAATTTGTGTGCATTTTTTGCAAATTGTAGCACTTTTCTTTCTTTTTCGCCCTCTTTTTGTTTCTTTAACTGAAGAAAATGCGTACCTTTGTGACGCATTGAGATGAGAATGAGAGAGAAGAGAAAGAATTTCTGCTAAATCAACACATATTATATATATTATAATGAAAAAGACATTGACATTTGTGCTGCTGCTCACAATGGCGCTCGCGGCTCGGGCGCAAGACCTTGAGGCTGTGCAGAAGGCTGCCGAAGAGGCACGAAAGGCGGAGCAGAGAGCCGCTGAGGCGAGAAAGAATGCGGAAGAGGCTGCCAAACGTGTGGAGGAGGCGCGGAAAAGGGCTACGAAGAACAACCGCCAGGTGAGCAACGTGCCTACGGAGGACTTCCTGAAACTGGTGGAGGAACAGAAGAAGATGAAGGAGAAGTCGCAGGAGAAACGGGCAGGCAGAATCGGAAGGACTGCCACCGACTCGCTCCGATGGGTGAAGAATCAGATGAAACTGCACACGTGGCCCCGCAAGTGGTTCGTAGGCGGCAATCTCGCCACCAACCTCTGCGTGGGCGACAACATCACCGACCATCCGCCTTTCCGCTACTTTGGCGACGCCATGGGACTGGGACTGGAGGTGTATGGCGGAAGATACTTTGACCGCAAACTCGGCGCACGCGTGGGACTGGGCATCCACAACGTGAAGAACCGTGTGGACTACGAAACGGTGGAACAGGCTTGGCAAGGCCCGCAAATGGTCAGGACGGATGCCGACGGCAACAAGATACCGCTCTACACCGACAACGGATTCTTCCGCTTCATGGCAATGGAACTCTATGCCGATGCCATGTTTGACGTGACGGGCGTGGCGCTGACCAACAAGTTCTACCCTCTCCATGTGCATGTCATCATGGGTGTGGGCATGATGATGTCGGGCAACAAGTCGCTGAAGGATCCGGGCGCGCTGAACTCGTTGGAACAGACTCCCTTCGACCCCGAGAAGCCTGACAAGGCACTCTTCTACATCGTGGACGGAAAGACAACGGGTGCGGCAAGTTTCGAGTCTCGAGTGCGCGACCGTGGCACTCATGTGGGCATTGCCGGAAGGCTCGGACTCATGTTTGACTATCGCATCAGCCAGAAACTCTCTGCCGACCTCGAACTCATGACCACCGTGACGGACGACAAGTTTGAGGGCATCAAGTTTGACGAACCTTTCGACATCCTCGTCAAACTCTCCGGCGGTGTGAGATATTATTTTTAATTTTTAACTCCTTACTCTTCTTCTCCGAACTTCCAGTCCTCGATGTCGCTGAAGTCGCCCTTCAGACTGGCGGCAATGGCTTGAGGCTTCTTATACATCAGTATCACCACGCTGTTGGGGTCTTTCTTCGACTGCATCACGGTGATGTCGCTGCCATCCTTTTTGGTGGTGAGCACGGTCTTGAAGCCTTTGCCCGACAACTGTCCGGGCAGTTTCGTGCCCAGCGCCTTGCCTGCCTTGTCGCCACGCGAGACGAGAATCTTCATGTTGTCAATGCGGTCGATGAGATCGGAAAGGTAAGGCAAGTTGAACTGCTCAAGCGGCAGGTTCTTCAGCATCCGCTTCGTCACTACCGTGGTGTTCATGTCGCCCATGTCGCTGTACTTCTGCAGCACCTCGTCCTGTGCGCTCATCGTCAACGCAGCAACGAGCACAGACATTGTCAAAATCAGTCTTTTCATTCTCATTTAAGTTTTACAAGTAAATCTTTGCTTTCATTCAATCGGCTGCAAAGTTAGAGGTTTTTTGCCAAATACGGAAAAAAAATCGTAACTTTGCATTGGAAAGGAGATTCATGGCATGAAAACAAACCATCTCATTGTGGCACTCGCCACTACGGCTTTGTTGCTGACAGGCTGCTTCACCTCGCACAAAGGAACGAAGGGCAGCAACACGGTGCTGGCTACGGAAGACCCGTTCAAGGAGACGGACGAGGTGACCATCAACTTCAAGAAGATGAAGGCGCATGACTGGCAATACCCGCTGGAGGATGCCAAACTCATCAGCCCTTTTGGCGGCAAACGACCCAACCACAAGGGCTCTGACATCAAGACGAAGGCAAAGGACAAGGTGAGGGCTGCCTTCAAGGGAGTGGTCACCTTCTCAGGACAGATGAGCGGCTACGGCAACGTGGTCTTCATCAGCCACCCCACCGGGCTGGAAACGCGCTATGCCCACAACTCGAAGAACCTCGTGAAGAAGGGGGAGAAGGTGAAGCCTGGCGACGTGATTGCCCTCGAAGGACAAACGGGCAACGCCACCACCCCACACGTACATTTCGAAACACGCATCGGCGGCACTGCCTTCGACAGCGAACTCATCTTCGACCACAAAAAGCATAGGCTCCGCGACGTGAAACTGACGGCGAAGAAACGCAATGGAACGGTGGATGTGAAAGTGAAATAGGCAGGAGCCGAAAGACAATGCGCAAGTTTATGCCTGCTCCTGCACTGACCCCTCGCCAAACAGTTCGGGCATGCCTTTCTTCTGCTTGTCTTCAGCCTTCAGATACTCGCGCAATCCGAAGTTGAGATGGCTGGCAATGATGCTCGACGGCCATTGACGCACATAACGGTTCATCCGTGTGGCGGAATCGTTGTAAATCATACGTGCCATGCGGACATTCTCCTCATAGGACCTGATGCTGTCCATCGTCTTGGCATACAGGTCGGAAGACTTCAGTTCCGGGTACGACTCATTCACAGCCATCAAGCGGCTCAACACTTCGGCATAGGCGTCTTGCTGCTCAGCCACATCGGCTGCCGTGCGTATCTCCACACCACGGCGCGCTGCAATGGTGGCAGCCAGGGTCTCGCCCTCATGACGGGCATAGGACGTGGCTGCCTTCGCCAGCGCCATCAGCGCATCCCAACGGGAATTGAGTTGCACCTCAATCTGGCTGAGCGCATTGTTGCACTTCTCGTCCAAGTCCACCAACTTACGCTGCGTGACTACATACTCATAAATGGCAATGACCGCCACGATGACGAACAGCACGAACACGGCTGCCCCTATTAATTCCATGTTTAACATTTTCCTTGTTTTTTGAACGGTTTCGGGAGTTTCCCATATCGACTCCAAGCACGGACAAAGGTAGCACATTTCTTCGGAACAGCAAATAAAACCCACGAAAAAACTTTTTTCTCTTCCCAAATTGTCGTAACTTTGCACGTTAATTGTAAAAACTATGGCATTAAAAGAAGTACCAGTGCTGCTGCTCACGGGTTATCTGGGCAGCGGAAAAACAACATTGCTCAACCGCATACTCGGCAACAAGAAAGGCATACGATTCGCCGTCATCGTGAACGACATCGGCGAAGTGAACATCGACGCTGACCTCATCCAACAGGGTGGCATCGTCGATCAGAAGGACGACTCGCTCGTGGCACTGCAGAACGGCTGCATCTGCTGCACGCTGAAGATGGACCTCGTGGAACAACTCACCGACCTGGTGAAGATGCAGCAGTTTGACTACATCGTGATCGAGGCATCGGGCATCTGCGAACCTGCACCTATCGCCCAAACCATCTGCTCCATCCCCACGATGGAACCCAAATACTGGATGAACGGACTGCCACGACTCGACTGCATCGTCACCGTGGTAGATGCCCTCCGCATGAAGGACGAGTTTGGCTCAGGCACATCTTTGCAGAAACCTGACATCGGTGAAGAAGACATCGAGAACCTCGTCATCCAACAGATGGAGTTCTGCAACATCGTGCTGCTCAACAAGGCTGCCGAAGTGGAACCCGGCGAACTTTCACGCATCAAGCAGATTGTACGCGCCATCCAACCCAAGGCGGAAATCATCGAATGCAACTACGGCGACGTGGACTTCGACAAAATCCTGAACACGAAGATGTTTGACTTCGACAAAGTGGCAACCTCCGCTGCCTGGATTGAAGCAGTGGAAGGCGAACACCACGACGAGGATGACGATGACGAAGAAGAAGAACATCATCATCACGAAGAAGATGAGCATCACCACTATGACCATGATGACGATGATGATGACGGAGAAGATGAGCACTCCCACAATGCCCATCATGCCCATGAAAGCCATGGCCACCATCACGAGCATCACCACCATCATCATCACGATGAAGGTGAGGCTGAGGAATATGGCATCGGCACCTATGTCTATTTTGCCCGCCGCCCCATGAAACTCGGCATGTTTGACGATTTCGTGGCACGTCTGTGGCCCAAGAACATCATCCGTGCCAAGGGCATCTGCTGGTTCAAGGGTGAGGAAGACATCTGCTACCTCTTCGAGCAGGCAGGCAAGCAGTTCTCGCTCAAGAACTGCGGACAGTGGTACGCCACCATGCCGAAAGACCAACTCGACCGTCTCTTGGCCGCTGAACCCAAACTCAAGGCTGACTGGGACGACACCTATGGTGACCGCATGCAGAAACTCGTCTTCATCGGCCAACACATGGACAAGGACATGAAGCACTTCCTGAAGGAGATGCTGGATGCTTGTCTGGCAGAGTGACCCATACAAAAAATGGCGGTCATTCCATCACGGAATGACCGCCATTTTTTTGTTGCAACGTTACGATTCCTTATGGGATGGCGGTGATTTCTGATGAACGGTGATAACTTCTCCTATTTCCGAAACATGAATTTCAGCGGGAATTTCTTCTTGAAGACTTTTTTGCCAGCAACTCCCGGAAGAGTTGCATCCACCTTTGGGCAATATCCTCAATCCTGTACTTCTCCGATTCCTCGAGTCCAGCCTGCCCCATCTGTTTGCGGAGCGGTTCGTCTTCGATGAGTTGGCACACACGCTCGGCAAAGGTCTTCTCGTCGCCCACCGCCACGAGGTAACCATTCTGTCCATCTTCAATAATATCCCTCGGTCCTGTGGGACACATGTAGGAGACCAAGGGAAGTCCCACAGACATGGCCTCTATCAACACCAGCGGCAACCCTTCGGATTGAGAGGACAGCAGATACATAGATGCCTGGCTCATCTTTTTCAATGGTTCAGCAGTGTAGCCCATCAGACAGACTTTCCCTTCCAGCCCAGATTCTTTAATCTGTTGGTGCAAGGCAGCCTCCAACTCTCCCTTTCCCCATATCTCCAGCCGCCAGTCGGGATGCTTCTCTGCCACCCTGCCCCAGATGCGGATGAGGGAAGAAAAATCTTTCAGGGGTACCAAACGCCCCATAGTTATGGCAGTCTTTTTTTCGCAAGTGGACACCTCCTCGCACTTTGACGTGATGGGATTGGGCATCACCAACACATTCTTCCTGCCTTTCCAGTTGCGTTCCTTGTCCTCTTCTGTCAAAATCACGATGTGGTCATAACCTTTTATCTTCCAATGGTAATCATATTGGGTTGCCATCCAGTCAGAGACTTTCTGCCGCAGAGTAATATTCTTTATTTTTTTGCGGTAATGTTTCTCGAAGTGCATCTCGCGGATGAGCAATGGCTTCGACGGCAGCCGCAATGAAGAGAAAAAGTTTTTCTCGTGTTTCCCTGTGGCAACAACCACATCAGGCTTGATCTCATTCAGCAGTTTCTCCAGACGTTCCTTGTGCAGACGATTCTTCTTGTAGAATCCTTTTAAGCCATAATAATCGGTGTAATAATTCACGTCCAAATCTACCAGATGAACACCGTCCAAGGGGCGAATCGGGGGACTTTTTGCATCGGTGACCACAATCCACACCTCATTGCCTGCTATTTTGGCAAGGGCATTCGCCTTCACAATGGTGACCATCTCCATGCCACCCACGCGACATACAGAATCAATACAATAGACTATTTTCATCGCCGAATACGGGTTTTATCCCACAAAGTTAAACCTTTCTGCGGAATCAAGCAAGAAAAGGAAATACTTTTTTGCAAAAATCATGCCGGGCAAAGAGAATCAGTGCCCTACAATCATCTTCCTCACACGCCCTTCAAACACATAGACATAAAGCCAATAAGTGAGCCGATAAATGGGGTAGGAGCGGAGGGAACGGTTTTTCAGCCACTTAATGACGCGTCCCAGCAGCGTAGGTTCCTTCTGCCTCTCCAACAGGGCAATCCCTCTTGGCCGAAGCAGACGGGTGTAGCGTGACCATTCATCGCGGGTGAGGGAGATGTGGCACAACTTATCCCTGAAGGTACAATGATGACTCAGAAGAAGTCGCCTGGCTGCTGGTGCCAAATCGGGGGTTTCTTCCGACTCCAAATAGCGGTACATTAAGGTGAAATGGAAGTAGAGGTCGTTGAGTTGCACAAGAACACGCTCCTTGTTCACGGTCCGCATGATGGAGCCTCCGTTGCACTGCTCGTAGCGGTTCACGTTGCAAGAAACAATGACGAGCCGGGGATGGAGACGGAAGACATCGAAGTTGAACAGATTGTCTTCAAACACTACTATCTCAAACTTGAGATGATGCTCCAACAGGAACTGATGGCGGTAAAACTTGGTCCAGACGTAAGGTGATAGTCCTTGCTTGTTGAAGAATTCTGTCCCGTCGCCATCGAACAATATCTCCCCATCTGGTTTTGCATCGGGATCGACGAGCGTCACTCCGTCGGTGAAGACCATCTTGTACTGGAAGTGCAGCACGTCGGGCTTCTTTTCCGCACAGAAATGGTCGTAGAGATAGCGGAAGGCACCGTCTATCACGTAATCATCGCTGTCGATGAAAATGAGGTATTCGCCCCGGGCGAGGAGCATGCCGGTGTTGCGCGCGGCGGAGGGGCCGCCGTTCTTCTGGGTGATGACACTGATGAGGTCGGGGTGCTTCCTTTCATAGTCTGCCAAGATGGCGGCACTGCCGTCGGGCGAGCCGTCGTTCACACAGATAATCTCATACTCCCCAGCCTCCATGCCTTGACGCAGCAGCGAATCGAGGCAACGTGGAAGGTATTTCTCCACATTATAGACGGGAACGATGACCGAGAGTTGCATTAATTAACTCGTGTTCTTTTTTCCATATCAACGTGACTTCCGTCGAACTCACGTTATATGGAGTGTTAAGTATAGTAAAACAATTTGCCACAAAGGTACGATTTATCTTCTTTTCTACGATAATCCCTATTTATTTTTTTGCATATATGACATGAAAAAGAAGAGAAGCACCCTGTTTTTCCCCATAACATCAGAAAAAACTTAGCACGATTGCGAATGATCATTAACTTAGCCCTTGCCTCTGGCACAAGGCAAACAAAAAAAGGAACACGAATGGTATTTTCGTGTTCCTTCTTATCGGGTGATGAGCAGCGGGAAGAGAATCTCTCTGAAGAGATGCTGGTATAGGAAACGGACAAGGCGGTACTCCCAATAAGAATGTCCTGCCATGTTCTTCACGTTTGCCTCTAAGTTCATCCTCCACTGGCTTGTGTCATTCTTCACCTTGCGCCGATTCTTCCTGCCAAGTATGTCGGTATGGCGTTTCCACTCATTCTTTGTCAGTGGCACCACCAGCATCTTCTTGTAATAGAGCCTCATAAAGGAGTTTCGCAGACGTAAGGCTGCTGGTCTCATGTCTTCTTCACCCCCTTGCAGGTACCGTTCCACAATGCCCATGTTGTAAAGCAATTCGTTCAGTTGCACCATCACCACCTCTTTCTTGCCAGTCTTCTGGATAGAATCCACGTTACCGTTTTCGTAGCGGTATAATGAAGATGTGACAATCACCGTGCGGGGGTGATGGCGGCACACTTCAAAATTGAAGAGCGCGTCCTGGCAGATGACGATTTCTGAATGGATGCCATGTTCCTTCAGAAAGGTGCGCTTGTAAAGTTTCGACCACACATTGTTGGTGAGGATTTGGTTGTTGAAGGCTTCTGCGCCATCACCGTCGAACACCACCCTGCCCTCAAGATTCGCATCAGAATCGGGGACCTGAGTTCCGTCGGTGTAAATATTCTGGTATGAAAAATGGAGCACATCGGGCTTGTCTTTGCAGAAAGTGTCGAGCAGGTAGCGGTAGGCACCGTCGATGAGGTAGTCGTCGCTATCGACGTAGGCAACGTATTCGCCTCGCGCCAGGGCAGTGCCTGTGTTGCGCGCACCGCCCAAGCCTTGATTCTCCTGGGTGACGACACGGAAGATGTCGGGATATTTCTTCTCATACTCTGCCAGAATGGCTGCACAATTGTCAGGCGAACCATCGTTCACGCAGATAACCTCCCACTCCCCCACTTCCATGCCCTGACGCAAGAGGGAGTCGAGGCAGCGGGGAAGGAACTTCTCCACGTTATAGACGGGGACGATGACGGATAGTTTCATATTGTCGGTTTTGGCATTTGTGCTTGGACAAAGAAGATTGCGTGACTTTGTGGCAAAGATAAGGCTTTTCCTCTTATCTGCAAAGAAAAAAAAGGGGAAAAAGGAAAAGAAACGAAAAAAAAGCGAGAAAAGGAACCCCTTTTTCTCGCTTTTTTTCGTGTTTTTGCATTCCAAGGTTCGTTTTTCACGCTTTTCAGGGTGAAATCACCTTCAAAAGTCGGCACGGTGCGCATGACATTTCACGCACCCTGCACGAAATATTTCATCCTTACAGCGCGTGTCATTTCGTGCTGGAAGACGATGATTGAGGGGTGAGAGTTTTAGGGTTGAAGGTTTAGAGTTTAGAGTTCAGAGTTTAGAGTTTAGGGGTTAGAGACTGAGTGAAGACACAACTCTCAACTCTAAACTCCCCTAACTCCTTTAACTCCAAAAGAAATTGATGCAGCATACGAACCTTTAGACGAAGTCAAACTTGAATAACATTATAAAATAATTTCGTCTAAATGTTTTGTTGTTTTGAAAAAAAGTGGTAACTTTGCCATCAATTCTAATTGACAACGAAACGTTTATGACGAAAATCATCAGTTTTCTGAACCATAAGGGCGGTGTGGCAAAGACGACCACATGCGCCAATCTGGCGACTGCCCTGTGGATTTTGGGCAAGAAGGTGCTCATCATCGACACCGACCAGCAGTGCAACCTCTCGGGCGTGCTCGGTTTCTCTCAGAAGGAGGGCGACCCCACCCTGAGCGACTGGCTGAAGGAGCCCGTGCCTGCACCTATATATATAAGGTATGACGGACTGGAGTACATCCCTGCCTCGAAGGCGCTGCGCAACATGGAGGCGGAACTGCTGAACAAGCGGAGCCGTGAGACGATTCTGGCACGGAAACTGGAACAGGTGAAGGGCGAGTATGACTATGTGGTGATTGACTGTGCGCCAGGCGACTCGGTGCTGAACGACAACGCCCTGTCGGCTTCCGATGCCGTCATCATCCCGACAGAGTGTTCAGGCTTCTCCTTGCAAGGCATGCAGAACCTGCTCTTGGCAATTAGAGAAATACAACAAGAAATTAACCCTAACTTGCAGATTGACGGGTATTTATTGGTAAAGTATGACAAGCAGACGAAGATAGCCAAGGAGGTGAGCCGTTACTTTGAGAAGCAGAGCGAAGTGCCCACGCTGAAGACGCGCATCAGGAAGTGCGTGAAGTTTGACGAGAGTCCGCTGGGTCACCAGACCATTTTCGAGTATGCGCCCGACAGCAACGGTGCCGAGGACTACATGCGCCTGGCAGAAGAACTCACAGGACTGAAACGCCCGAAGGACTGGAAGAAGAGAGCAATGAAGGCGGAAGAGGAGAACAGAGAAGAGGAAGAGGAAAACTAGGAGAGAACCAGGAAGACCTAGGCTCACCTAGGATAGCCTAGGAAGAACTAGGAAGAACCAGGAATGCCTAAGATAGCCTAGGCACCCTAAAGAAAAAAAGCAAGAACCCCAAAACCCAACGATATGGCAACCAACAAACGTAAAGACCTGGGCATCGGCACCTTCCTCGACGAGGTGAAAGCCGACCAGACGACCACCCAGCGCAAGAGCGCACCCGAGACGGAACCAGAACCAACGGTGCAGCAGCCCGAAGTCCCCTACTACGGCATGAATGGCGGCAATCCACGCGGTGTGCCCTACCCCTCCGTGGGACGTCCTGCCAAGAAGCAGTCGCTGCTGAGCAAGAAACTCGCCAAACTCGTCTATATCGACGACGAGACCGAACTGCAACTGCGTCTCATCAAGACCTTCCAGAACTACGACTACAAGGAAGTCATCTTCACTGCCATCCACGAGTTCATGGAGCGCCACTACCGCGACATGCGCCTCGACGAGAGCGGTGCCAAGAAGGTGGACCACGTCATCAAGGAATACAAGACCCGCAGTTGAGTTTCATCTTTTAGAACCCATCGTTGAGCCTATGAAAACAAAACTCCTTTGCCTGCTGTTCGCACTGACAGTATGCACCATGGCTGACGGAAAGAGCACTGCTATCTTCGCCCCCGACTCCCTCTCCGCCGACACGACCAAGAACGACACCACGAAGACTTCGCTGCTGCAACGTCTTCAGGAGAAGAAAGAGCAGATTGTCCAGAACATACAGGAGAAAATCGACTCGCTCAAGCCAAAGGCAGAAGAGGCGATGATCAAGGCAGACAGCATCCTCGACGTGAGAAACGCCAAGATCACCACCGACACGCTCTGGGTGGCACGTCCGCAAGAAACCTGGACCTTCCGCGCCAAAGTGGACGGCTTCGGCGAGATGATGCACCTGCGCTCCGTCGATCCCGACGGCACCAAAGGCAACTACTACCTCACCGCCGACCCAAAGATCACGCTCGGCATCATGGCAAACTACCGGGGCATCTCCGCCTCCCTGTCCCTCTCGCCCTCGAAGATACTCAGCGACATCTCCGACATGATGTCAGCCATCAACTACTACAGCAACACGTTCGGCATCGACCTCACCTTCGAGAAGGTCAACTCCTTCCGAGGCAGGAGCAGCCTGCTCTCCCACAGCCACAAACTCAGCGACGCCACCAACATGCGCCAGTTCGCACTGACAGGCTACTATGTCTTCAACGGCAAGAAGTTCTCCCTGCCAGCCGTCTTCAACAGCACCTGGGTGCAGAAACGCTCCGCAGGCAGTTTCCTCGTGCAGGCAGCCTTCAACACCGGGCGCGTCAAGATTGGCGGTGACCTCAACACCGACGAGACCGTCACCTCCATTCCCGAGCGCATCGACATGAACTCTTTCGCCATCGGTGCCGGCTACGGCTACAACCTCGTGGCAGGCAAGCACTGGCTCATCCATGCCACCGCACAGCCCAGCATCATGGTGTGGCAAAACTACAAACTCCACACCACCGACCGCAAGGGCAAGGAAGAGGTGAACAAGATGGACACCGACCGCATCAACTTCTTCCTCGTGGGCAGACTCGGCGCCATCTACTCTTGGAACCGCTACTTCATCGGACTCACCTCCGTCATCCAGCACTCCAAGAGCGGCAAGGACAGCGACTTCGCCCTACGCGACACCCAGTGGCAAGCCCGTGCCTTCTTCGGATGGCGCGTGCAGACCAAACTCCACCGCCGACCCGAGCCCGTGAAGAAACGTCGCCGCACCACCAGAAGACGCTGAAAAGAAATTGCAAAACACCTCGCCCGAAATAGGCAGGGAATCTGTACACAACCCACAGATTCCCTGCTTTTTTTGTCTTTTATTTGTCACATTCCCAAAACTTTTCGTATCTTTGCCCCCACGAAAGGTGAATGTACTGCCTTCTCGCACCGACAATTACTACTACTACTTTTATATATTCTTCTAACCATTTTTCAATAAACAAACCTTTTATTATGGTACAAAAAAGGACTTATCGATGGCTGTCGCTGTGCCTTGCAGCGATGGCATTGCTGTCGCCCTCCGTGTCGGCATGGGCACAGACACCGCTCCTGACATCGGGCACCTGCGGCGAGAACACGGAGTGGACGTTCAACGAATCCACCAAGACCCTGACCATCAGCCCGAAAGCAGGCGAGGGAAATGTGGGGGTAAAAGACTACGATGATTCTTACAACTACGATGAGTGGAAGATACCTGCCCCGTGGAAAAAGTACTACGACGTGGCTGAAGAGCGTGACAACAACGGTCCCGACGAACTCATCGAGCACATTGTGGTGGAAGACGGCATCGATGTCATTGGCAGTTTCGCCTTCTACAACCTCCCCAACCTAAAGGATGTGGTGCTGGCACCCAGCGTACGGAGCATCGGTCGGCAGGCTCTCCGCTATTGCCCCAACCTGAAGTCGGTCGTGGCACTGCATTTAGGCTATTTCTCTTTATATGGCGATTCTTCCGACGATGCCACCTTCGACAACAATTCCGACCTCACGCTCTATCTCGCCCAAAGCCATGTCAACGACATCAAAACCCAGATTGAAGAGGACCTCCTGCCCGAGATTGACCAAATTCAGGTGGAGTCTTTCCAACTCGAGGGCGATGGCTACGAAACGACGACCCAACAGAGTTCGTACGAACTGCAGTTGGTGAAGGCCTACTTCATAGAGAGCACCTCCACCCTCAAGGGCACAAACACCGCCACGGTGAACGGCAAGACCTACACCTACAAGAGCGGCACCAGAGTGGACAATTGTACCTATGAAAGCATCGTGAAGGAAGGCTCCGATGAGCAAATCAACCTGTACGACATCTCCGAACCAGGCAACTACGTCCTGAACACCAGCATCAACAATCTCTTCACCGACCCTGCAAAGGACAAAGCCACCACCCCACTCTTTGCCGTGACATCATCACCGACCAGCGGCACAGGCTGGGCTTTCGACCCCGAGTCGAAAACCGTGACCATCAGTGACAACTTGACGGGCGAACCTTGGAGTCCATTCGCAGGCATCATCTCCAACGTCGTTGTGAAGAAAGGTGTGACCCAACTGCCCAACAAGGCATTCTACGACAACGAGTTGCCTCTAACAATTATCTTACAGGGTGCAGACATCGACCTGAACGGCTCTTTCATGCATACAGAATATGTCTATGACGACGTGCTGGGTGAGTATGTTCCCAAAGAGGTGATTCATACAGACATTTACGTGCCCAGCAGTGCGGTGGATGCCTACAAGACAGCCTACGCTGACCATCTCGGTGAGACTTACGGCATCTATGCCGGTGCCGGCAGCTTCAAAACCGGCGAGTGGACCGTCACCATGCCGGCAGCAGGTGTGATGGCATTGAGCAACATCGGCATGCCGCTCGACTTCAGCGACTGCCCTGGACTGAAGGCATACGTTGCCACCGAATTCAACCCAGCGATAGACAAATTCATCATGGAGCCAGTGATTTTCTCATCGGCTTATGATGCCCTGGTGCTGAAAGGCACACCTGGCACAGAATACACCATCCCTATGGGTACATGGAACAGCTGGAGAAAAAATGAACTCAAAGATGGCTATGACGATGTGGACCCCTCCTACACCCGTCTGAAACTCAGCGGTGCATTCTTTGTGGAACTCACGGCGGTTGAGGACCCGACGGGCAATGTTTTCACCGACTTAGACAAAACTATGTTCAACGACCGCACGGACCCCTCCGCCCCCATCGGCATGCTCTTCACCGACGAGGAGCCAATGACTGCCGGCATCTTAAGCCACGAAGGCGACGGAGCCAGGTGGACATTCGACCCTGCCACCAAGACCCTGACCATCGACTCTAATGGCTATGCCAGTGTGCCACGCTACAGCAAGGAATACGAATACAATGACGGCTACGAGGAAGTCCCTGCCCCATGGCGCACCTACACGAAACACGACGGCACGAAGCACCCCGGCATAGAGGCTGACATTGAGCACATCGTGGTGAAAGACGACATCGAAGATATCGGCGACTACGTTTTCTACGGACTGCCCAATCTGCAGACCGTCTCGCTGGCTCCATCGGTTTACAATCTGGGCAATGGCGCCTTCCAAGGCTGTCCGAATCTGCAGTCGGTGGTGGTGTCGAACGTAGGGGGCTGTATTCTCTTCGACGAAGATAATGGCTGTTGCACCGACGGTCACGGGGAAACTTTCTACGTGACAAGCAACAACGTGGATGACGTCAAGTCGATGATGCACGGAGTCAACATCAACATCGTGCCGTTCCAACTGACCACCACGGGCAAAGGCATGAAAGTGGAGTTCTATAGTCCGCTCGTCTCCGATGGTCCCGACATCATCAAAGGCGAAATCGGCAACCTATCCAACTGGGACATCCATCTCGACGGCAGTGCCACAGCCACCGTGCTGGGCAACACCTACAACTATGCCGACGGAAGCTATGTCTTTAATCCCCAGAATTTCTATCTGAAGGATGGCGCTGCCCCTGAACTGAAATGTGAGGACGTGAAGGAGGCTGGCGACTACCGCGTGAAAGCCACCGTGGAGGGACTCTTCACCGATGCAGCCAAGAACACTGTCATCTCCAGCATGTGGCTCCGCCTCTACACAACCCCCACCAGCGGAGAGGGCTGGAACTTCGACCGCGAAAGCAACACGCTCACCATCACGGGCGACGTGACAGACGAACCTTGGAACGAGCACTGGGCAAACATCTCCTATGTGGTGGTGGAAGAGGGTGTGACCCAACTGCCCACCAAGGCTTTCTCTTCCTCAGATCTCAATTATGCCGTCATCAAGTCGGCTGACGTGAACCTGAACGGTGCATTCCTCAGGTCATTCTCTTATTATGATTGGGATTTGGAAACTGAAGTTTCAGGAGACGAACTCAATTGCGACATCTATGTGCCTGCCGCTGCCGTGAGCGGCTACGAGACTGCCTACAGCGACTATCTGAAGACAGATGAGCACCATTTCTTCCCGATGGACATCGACATCGAGATGAAGGCGGCATCGGAAGGCATCATGACCTTCTGTAGTGACGTGGCACTCGACTTCAGCGGGTGTCCTGAACTGAAAGCCTACAAGATGACTGACTTCGACACTTGGGCTGCAAGCCTGGCTCCGATCCGCGTGGTGTATAAAGACGAGACGGAAGCCACCGACATCGAGGGCATCGACCTTGCCGGCAGTGCCGAAAGCGACGGCGCCTGGTACACGCTCAACGGCGTGCGCCTCCAGGGCAAGCCTGCCACAAAGGGCATCTACATCAAGGGTGGCAAGAAATATGTGGTGAAATAAACAACTAACTCGGAAGTCATAAAAACCACAGATTGCACAGATTACACGGATTCAATCCTACAAGATTTTGGCAGATTACACAGATTTTTCCAAAAGCCCTGCAGGGCTTTCCAATCTGTGAAATAAGAGAGAACCTTTAGCTCGACGAAGTCAAATCTGAGGGATAGCAGACTCGTCAGAAAAAAATCTGCATTCTATGTTAAATTCCTAATATTTTTCTCGTTTTAACTATATTTTAACACTCCCGACTTCATGCAGCCTCAAATACTGCATGATAGT
>ONFA01000024.1 GCA_900316975.1 uncultured Prevotellaceae bacterium
CACCGCAATGCGGGAGAGTAGGTCGCCGCCTTCTTGAGAGAGGGGGTTCCTTGCAGGGATGCGGGGAACCCCCTCTCTTTTTTTCTTTTTCCCCTCTTCCCCCTTTTCTCTCTTTTCTTTTCTCTTCCCCTTTTTTGTCCGTGCTGTAGTTAGAGGATATATGGAAATCGGGAGAATCGTCTGGCTTTTTGTTGATTTCTTTTGAAATCTTTTCTTGATTCCGATTGTTATGCTTATCTTTGTCATCTGAATGATGCACATAAGTGGTGAATAGATATAATATTGTAGAGGTTCGTTCGTTTTATTAAGTGATGCAGATGTTTGATCGGATTCGTAATATTAGATATGTGTTGGTCCTATTTGCAATGTTAATAGCGATAGGGTCTTTGTTGATGTCTAACTATCTGATTTCTGATTTGGAAGAGGAGGAACGAAACAGAATGGAAGTGTGGGCGGAAGCGATGCGTTCCTTGAATGCTGCGGATGAAAATACGGATATGAACTTAGTGCTGAAGGTGATCAATGGAAATCATACGATTCCTGTGATTATAGTGGATAAGGATGGAAAGGCATTGTCATCGCGAAATATTGGCAAATCATTCATGGAGAACGAGGATTCTGTGGCTTATTTGTCTGCATTGGCAAGAGAATATAGGCAGAGTGGGCGTTTTATTCGTATTGATATGCCCCAGGAATACAATTCGAATGATTTTATCACGATCTGTTATGACGAGTCGTTGATATTGAAGAGGTTGGCGATTTATCCTTACATTCAGTTGGGGGTGGTTGTATTGTTTGTGCTGATTGCTATTTTTGCGATTTTCTCAGCGATGCGAGCAGAACAGAACAAACTTTGGGTTGGCTTGTCGAAAGAAACGGCTCATCAGTTGGGTACTCCAATTTCGAGTCTGACAGCATGGCTTCAAGTCTTGCAGGACACGTATCCAGATGATGTTTTGTTGCCCGAGATGGAGAAGGATGTCAAACGTTTGGAGCATATTGCTGACCGTTTCTCGAAGATAGGTTCCATACCAGACCCAAAGCCTGAAGATGTGCTTGAAGTGATGGATAGGGTGGTGGCATATATGCGGAAACGTACTTCTAATAAAGTGGTCATTACAACGCACTACCCTAAGGATCCCGTGATTGTCAGCCTGATTTCCAGTCTTTTTGAATGGGTGGCAGAGAATTTGTGCAAGAATGCGGTTGATGCAATGGATGGTGAAGGTTCCATCGACATTGTGGTGGATGAAGATGATGAGTGGGTGTATGTGGATGTGAAGGATACGGGCAAAGGTATTTCGGGTAGTTTTGATTCTGTGTTCAAGCCGGGATTCACTACGAAGGCGCGTGGTTGGGGACTTGGACTGTCGTTGGCGAAGCGGATTGTGGAGGATTATCATAAGGGCAAGATTTTTGTCGTAGATTCGGAGGTTGGCGTGGGTACAACCTTTCGTGTTGAACTTCCTAAAGCCCCTGCCGAAGTGTAAAAAGGCATCTCAAAGTGATGAAAATCCTTTCAAGACTGAAAAAGTTGTGCTTTTTTCATCATTGTTAAGAAATAAATTTGTACCTTTGCACTCCAAAAGGGAATAATGGATACTTGTAAGATTGATTTGTTGAGTTCTGGACTTGGAGGAAAGACCTTTGAATATGATCTTGACGACGATTTCTTCGCTGAAATCGATGGACTCATACAGCGTGGTGACATTCATGCGACCGTGGTTTGTTTGAGCGCAGGTTCAGTCTTTAAGTTCCGAATCCATAGCATTGGCACAGTCATTGTACCTTGCGACCGTTGCCTGTCCGACCTCGAATTGCGGATCGAGACGACTGATGCATTGAACGTGAAGTTAGGAAAAGAGTATGCCGATGATGGTGATTGTGTGATTGTTCCTGAGGCAGAAGGTTATCTTGACCTTGCACACTTCATCTATGAATTCATTGTCCTCAGCATGCCGATTGCGTGTTGTCACGAACCTGGGAAATGTGATGACACAATGATGCACGAACTCAGCAGGCATCAAGCCACCCGAAGTGGTGAATCGGATGATGAGCAGACTGATTCAGAAATTGGTGATGTTCGCGATGAACAAGAAGGGGAAGTTTCTGATGACCCCGTAGATAGTCGTTGGGCAGCACTGAAACAGTTGAAAAACAAACTATAAAATTATAAAAAGAAAATGGCACATCCTAAAAGAAGACAGTCAAAGACTCGTACAAGAAAAAGAAGAACTCATGACGTTGCAGTAGCACCAACACTGGCAGTTTGCCCAAACTGCGGTGAATTCTACGTATATCACACTGTATGTTCTGCATGCGGTTACTATCGTGGTAAGGTGGCGATCGTTAAGGAAGCTGCAATCTAAAAACACTCCTCTCTTATGGGAAAAATCAACGCTGTTATAACTGGTGTAGGCGGTTGGGTTCCTACTTATATCCTTGATAATGAGGAGATGTCCACTATCGTTGATACAAGCGATGAGTGGATTATGGAACGGATCGGTGTGAAGACCCGTCACATCCTGAAACCAGAGGAAGGTGCTGGTACATCTTTCATGATGACCAAGGCTGTGAAGCAGTTGCTTGACAAGACGGGTGCTGACCCCGATTCCATTGAGGCAGTGATTGTTGCAACGACAACACCTGACTACCATTTCCCTTCTACAGCATCACTCATCATTGGCAACCTTGATTTGAAGCACGCCTTTGGTTTTGACATGGAGGCAGCATGTGCAGGTTTCCTCTATGCGATGGAGACTGGTGCAGGCTTCATCCGCAGCGGACGTTATAAGCGTATCATCGTTTGTGGTGGTGACCATATGTCCTCCATGACCAACTATCAGGACCGCAACACTTGCCCCATCTTTGGCGATGGCGCAGCATGCGTGATGATGGAAGCGACAGAAGAAGACTATGGTTTGATGGACAGTTACTTGCGTGTGGATGGTAAAGGATACGAAAACCTTCACATGGCAGCAGGTGGCTCTGCAAACATGCCCAGTCATGAAACCGTTGACCAGCGTCTCCACTTCGTTTACCAGGAAGGTCGTGCTGTGTTCAAGCACGCTGTGACAGATATGTCTGATGCAGTGGAACTTGTTGCAAAGCGCAACAATCTCACCAAGGATGACATTGCATGGGTTGTTCCTCATCAGGCAAACGTGCGCATTGAAAGCGCCGTGGCACGCCGTATCGGTGTGGAGGAAGACCACGTGATGATTAACATTGACCATATGGCAAATACCTCAGGCGGCACACTTCCGCTCTGCCTTTGGGAATATGAGCCACAACTTAAGAAGGGCGACAAACTCATCTTCACCGCTTTCGGTGCAGGCTTCACATGGGGCGCAAGTTACATGATTTGGGGCTACGACGGCAGCAAGTTTGCTGACACACCTGCCGAGTTCTACAAGGAAGGTGTGATTAGCCGTGAAGAGTGGTATGCCAAGAGAGGAAGAAAGTAATTTTTATTGAAAAGTGAAGAGTGAAAAGTGAAAAATCCAAGTTACTCCTACTCGAATGGGGTAAAATGGATTTCTCACTTTTCACTCTTCACTTTTTTATTATTTCGAAAACACTATGCATAAATCAGGTTTCGTAAACATCGTCGGTAATCCCAATGTAGGTAAATCTACATTGATGAATCTGCTTGTGGGGGAGCGCATCTCCATTGCCACTTTCAAAGCACAGACAACACGTCATCGTATCATGGGTATCATCAATGATGACGATGCACAGATTGTGTTTTCTGACACACCTGGTGTGTTGAAGCCCAACTATAAGTTGCAGGAGTCCATGCTCGCCTTCTCCGAGAGTGCGTTGGTTGATGCCGATGTGCTGCTCTATGTCACAGACCCGATGGAGAAAGTTGATAAGAATGCAGATTTCCTGGCAAAGGTGGCCCAGATGGAAGTGCCAGTTCTTGTGCTTATCAATAAAATAGACCTGACCGACGAAAAGAATCTTGTGACTTTGGTGGAGCAATGGCATGAACTTTTGCCTAAGGCTGAAATCTTGCCTATTTCCGCGTTACACAAGTTCAATGTTCAACCTGTTTTAGTGCGTATCAAGGAACTGCTGCCTGAGTGTCCTCCTTATTTCGATAAAGACCAACTGACTGACAAACCTGCCAAGTTCTTTGTCACGGAGATTATTCGCGAGAAGATACTGCTCTACTACGACAAGGAGATACCTTATTCCGTGGAGGTTGGTGTGGAAAGTTTCAAGGAAGACAAGACTCACATCCACATCAATGCTGTCATTTATGTGGAGCGCGACTCACAGAAGGGCATCATCATCGGTCATCAGGGTAAGGCTCTGAAAAAGGTGGCTACCGAAGCCCGTAAGAGTCTTGAAAAGTTCTTTGGCAAGAGCATCTATCTGGAAACATTTGTGAAGGTCGATAAAGATTGGCGCAATTCTACGAAGGAACTGAACTTGTTTGGGTACAATCCTGAGTGATGGAATAGATGGCGAGGTTTTTTGTTGTCATATACTGCATGTTGTCGGGTCTGGTAGCATATACCCAATCACTCAGGACTGACACGGTGAAAAATGACCACATTGCTCGCCTGAAGCATTGGGGCTACGAAGCAGAATTGCAGGTTGGGCAGGTGCTAAAACTGGACAAGTACCAGAAAGCCTACATGATAGGGAAGTCAGACTATTCTTTGGCATTTAAGTTCCATCATGTAAGTTTGCCTTCAGATAGTGACGCATTTGCTTACGATTACCATTATCCTACCTTTTCTATCGTCGGGAAATTCAGCAAAAACAATGGTGCCACGATGCACCGCAACGAAGACTATCCACACTGGGACAATCTGTCGGAGGACTATTATGACATTGCTCCGTACAACACACGTTTGGGCAACTCTTTCGCTGTCTATGGCTCTTTCTCCTACCCTCTGTATCGTGGTGCTCGGTGGGAGTTTGATGCCAGTGTCAATTTGGGACTTGCCTATTCTACCAGTAAATACGACAAGCAGACCAGTGTTGATAACGACATGATAGGTTCACGCTTCCTGTTCTATGCAGGGGGTGGTGTGAGCGCCACCTATCGTGTTGCACCCTCATTGGGCATCAAGGCAGGTATAGATTATTGGCACATTAGTAATGGCAGTACCCGTCAACCTAACCGTAGCGCAAATATTCTCGGACCTACACTCGGTGTTGTCTATTACCCCTATTATGACCTTTTGTTCAAGCAGCGACATGTCTATCAGCCATCAGCATTCAAACCCTATTGGTACTTGAATCTTAAAGGTGGAATAGGAGCACAGACACGCATTGAGGACTGGGATCGTACACAATACCGAATCACGAAAGACAATCCTGACTGGAGAAAAGAAGATTTTACGCTCTATTCGGTGGCATCCTTGCAAACCGATATTATGTACCGTTATGCAAGGATTGGTGCATGGGGCGGGGGATTTGACATACAGTATTGCTCATGCTACTCCCATCTTTGGAACATCGATGAGGAGAAGGGTGTCAACTGCGCACATCATCCTTGGTTGATAGCCTTCGACTTGAAACACACCTTTTTCTATGGCAATTTGTCGCTTGCTCTTGGCGGAGGTGTATATTTATATCGGGAGATGGGAGACTTCTCAGACCGCAATGATCCGTTTTATTTCAATCGCATAGGTGTTCACTACACGATTCCTCAATTGCACAATTTTACGGTGGGCATTGAAGTGAAGGCCCATCTCACCAAGGCAGACTTCACAGAATTGATGATAAGTTATCCTATTGAACTGAGAAAGAAGGGAAAATGAAAGGAGGGGATTCCGTCTATTGATAAGTGAAACAGGTCATCACAGGTGTCCCCCCTCTTAGAAATTATCATCTCACTTCCAAGATGACTCTTTGGTAGGAGACCAAATGGAAGGGTCCGTCGTCATGCACCTCACAAATGAGGTGTATTTTTCCCCCTTTCGCAATTAGGGGCACTCGGAATTTGAGGCGTGATGCGGTATTGTCCGTGATAACGAGTTTTGTAGGGGAGGTGCCTGCTTCAGGTTGGTACCACCAGTAGAAAGAGAGGTGGTCGCCCTCGGCATCTTTCGACATCGAGGCATCCAGCGTGATGGTCTTGCCTGCTTTTGCTTTGATGTAGCGTGGTTTTATAGAATGGGTGCCGTTGATATAGACAATCGGATTGGTGTTGCCTTGCCCCTCTTTTGCCCATTGCATTCGGGCCGAGAAATCGTTCAGTTCGTCGGAATAGAATCGTTGTTTGTACTCTTCGGTGATGCGTCTTTGCGGTTGTTGCCAACTGACCCATGCGTAAGTGAGTGAGTCTGCACTAAGCCCCCAAGTGTGGCATCCTCCCCAACCTGCCTGAGTAGGGTCATCCGGGTCGTTGAGTCCGTTGGGCATGAGGTGGAGAAACGACGGGGTGTCGCCTTCTACGCCCCATTTGTAGTTCGGGTAGATGCTGCCCATCGCTCCATGTCTCTGGATGTTTTGCTGATGCTGTGTCCAATACTGTTTGCCCAGTTCACATTGCAGTTGCCATGTGCCTTCGTCCCAGATGAATGTTAGGTCGTCCTTGAATTCACGGCGCATCCACTGGTGTGAACTGTAAGCCAGATTCAGACGCATGTCGTATTTCATGTCTTGGTCGGTGATGGTGTAGAGGCGAAACTTGTGAAGAAACGTCTTCAGTTCCTTTTCTGTGCGTGTCTGCTGCACACGCCAGATAGCTTGTGCCAAAGTGTTCGCACCTCCCCATGCAGCCACCCAAATGGGGCGGTCATCATCTTCGTCAGCCAGTTGTATCAGGAAGTTGCTGCCCGGCGAATCGTTCCCTTCACCAATCACACCGATGCCACCCCGATGGCTACCCGCTATCGCACGGCTGCGAATGTAATCGACGCTTGGCCAATACCCCATCTTTTGTTTGCCATTTTCCTCGTCGAGGGATAGAAAAGCGGTTTGTGACGAGCGTTTCCTCAGGTTCTCCACATCCACACCGTAGGCATCAATCACCTGCTCCAGCACCTTTCCCCATTCTTGGGGATAAGGGTCGCAATTCCATCCCACCGTTGTCATAAAGGCTTCAATCTCAAATTGGTCGGCATAGGAAAACAGTCGAATCGCCGACTCCATATCATCAGGCTCCACGTTGCAGTCACCAATGTCAGACATGATGACAATGCGTGGTTTTAGTTCGTCAGTGTTTGACTTTGCTTCAGAGTTTGTTGACATCAGAAGGAGGAGGGAGAATAATAGTAGGTAACTTGGACTTTTCATGTGGAGTGGATGATTTATAGTTGGTGGTGAGGCGTTTCTTTGTCCGCACTCTTTCAAGTGCAAAGTTACATAAAAAATGAAAAAGGACGATGAAGAATGATATTTTATTCTACAATTAAAGTTTTTGACAGTGATGACAGCGTAAATGGTCAAATTCCCGTATCTTTACATAAGATAGGGTGCACCTCAACAATAAAAACAAACATGTTTGTTTTGTATTGTGCTTGGTTTTCACTACCTTTGCACCGATTTTAGAGCCGCCTTGGCCTTATCCGGAGGATGGGGGAAGCCATCTGGGGCGGTGAGTATTAACCCGAAAAGGTGATAATGGCTATCAGTTCTTAATAAGAATTACTGAAAAGATTATGGCAAATTTAGTAGCAATAGTGGGTCGTCCCAATGTGGGCAAATCGACCTTGTTTAATAGATTGACCAAGACTCGTCACGCGATTGTGAGTGATGAGGCTGGTACGACGCGTGACCGTCAGTATGGCAAATGTGAGTGGGGCAATAAGGAGTTTTCTGTGGTTGACACAGGAGGCTGGGTGGTGAACTCGGACGATGTGTTTGAGGAGGAAATCCGCCGCCAGGTGCTGATTGCTATCGAAGAGTGTGACGTGATACTCTTCATGGTGGATGTGCGGACAGGTGTGACCGACCTCGACATGGAGGTGGCTGACATCCTGAGGCGCAGCAAGTTGCCCGTGTTTGTGGTGGCCAACAAGGTGGATAGCAACGAACACCGCTACGATGCCGCAGAGTTCTACAGCCTGGGACTTGGCGACCCCTACTGCATCAGTTCGCTGACGGGCAGTGGAACGGGTGACCTCTTGGATGCAGTGGTGGGCAGTTTCACCAAAGAGATGCAGGAGGTGATTGAGGAAGACATTCCTCGCATCGCGGTGGTGGGCCGTCCGAATGCGGGCAAGTCGTCGCTCATCAACGCTTTCTTGGACGATAACCGCAACGTGGTGACCGACATAGCCGGCACAACGCGCGACTCTATCTACACGAAGTATGAGAAGTTTGGCTTCAACTTCTATCTGGTCGATACCGCAGGCATCCGCAAGAAGAACAAGGTGACAGAGGACTTGGAATACTACTCGGTGATGAGGAGCATCCGCGCAATCGAGAACTCGGACGTGTGTGTGCTGATGGTGGATGCGACGAGAGGTATCGAAGGACAGGACATCAACATCTTCCAGCTGGTGCAGAAGAACCAGAAGGGACTGGTTGTGGTGGTGAACAAGTGGGACCTGGCGGAAGAGAAGTCGAATGAGGCGATTCGCCATTTCGAACGTGCCATCCGTGACCGTTTTGCACCATTCACGGACTTCCAAATCGTCTTTGCTTCTGCAGTGACCAAGCAGCGCATTTTCAAGGTGTTGGAAGAAGCACAGAAGGCTTATCAGGCAAGAACCAACAAGGTTTCGACGGCGAAACTGAACGAAGTGATGCTGCCTATCATTGAGGCTACTCCGCCACCATCGCTGAAGGGTAAGTACATCAAGATTAAGTATGTGATGCAGATTCCTGACACACGAGTGCCTTCATTCGTATTCTATGCAAATTTGCCACAGTATGTGAAGGAGCCTTACAAGCGTTTCTTGGAAAACCAGATACGTGAGCATTGGAACTTTAAGGGTACGCCTATCAATGTGTATATCAGACAAAAATAAGGTCATTTACAATTTATCATTTGCCATGCGGGGAGTGGGGAAGATTCTTATTGCGTTGGGGCTGTTGTGCATGGTGTCATGCCATGAGCCCACTCCTGAAGAGGCGGCTCAGATGGCGTTGAAGGAGGCATTAGAGGCGTTGGAGAAGGGAGAGCATGATGTTTACTTGCAGCATGTGGATTTTGGCAAAGAGATGGATTCGGTGCAGACGGCATATATGAGGAATGTGTTGCGTCAGCATGTGGGATGGCGGCGTTCAGAACGTGCTGTTGTGTTGTCAATAGACATGGTGGACGTCAAGATGCAAGAGGATAGTGTCTGCACGGTATATTATCAGTATTCTTTTGCTGATGGAACGCGGGAAGTCGGAGTACAGAAGATGGTGCGGCATGGAAATGAATGGAAACTGCGATTGAGAAACTAAGTTTTTGTAGAACAAACACTAAAATAGATCATGAAAACAAACAAGAATGTGTTTGCCTCGAAGGTGGGTGCTATTCTTGCAGCGGCAGGTAGTGCTGTGGGACTGGGGAACGTGTGGCGTTTTCCTACAGAAACAGGTACCAACGGTGGCGCTGCATTCATCTTGATTTATGTATTATTCATGCTGCTGTTGGGTGTGCCGATTATGGTGACGGAATTTGCCATCGGAAGGCATGGCGGCGAGGATGTGACCCATGCTTTTGAGAAGATGAGCGGAGGCCAGAGAGGATGGCGATGGATGGGCTTGATTCCTTTGGTTAGCGGTTTCCTGGTACTCAGTTATTATGCTGTGGTGGCGGGATGGACGCTCTACTATGCTTATGAAGCACTTATTGGAGGCTTTTCAGGAAAGAGCCCGGAAGATTTTACTAATGATTTTGTGGCGTTTTCTTCGGATTCCCTTCAGCCCGTTTTTTGGATGATGATCATCATTATTCTAACTTGTGGCATTGTGGCACTTGGCGTGCAAAAGGGGATTGAACGGGGTGCTCGTATCATGATGCCACTGCTGTTTGTCTTTATTTTGGTGCTGGTGGGATGTTCTTTGGCATTACCTAATGCCAGCAAAGGCTTGACTTTCTTGTTCCAGCCTGATTTCTCCAAGGTGAACAGTTCGGTGATTCTCAGTGCGATGGGTCAGGCATTCTTCTCACTGAGTGTGGGCTTGGGGTGCTTGTGTACTTATGCCTGTTACTTCCGTAAAGACATAGACCTGATGAAGGACGGGTTGAGTGTTGCCAGCATCGACACATTAGTGGCATTGCTCAGCGGTCTCATCATCTTCCCCGCTGTCTATTCCATTCAGGGGCTGCAGCCCGATGCTGGACCTTCGTTGGTGTTCATCACATTGCCGAATGTGTTTCAGCAAGTGTTTGGCAATATTTCTTGGTTGGCATATCTCTTCTCGTTGATTTTCTATCTGTTGCTTGTCATGGCAGCCTTGACCAGCAGCATTTCGATGCTGGAGATGTCGGCTGCCTATTTTCACAAGAATCTTCATTTGTCCCGTCCGTTGGCGGCAGTGATTGTCAGCGTGGTGTGTATGCTGCTGGGCACTTTCTGTTCGTGGTCTTTTGGCGATTGGAAGGATGTCACTCTTTTTGGCATGGGCTTCTTCGACCTCTTCGATTACATCGTTGCCAAACTCATCATGCCGATTGGTGGCATGCTTATGTGCATTTTCCTCGGTTGGGTGGTTGACGAAAAGGTGTTGTGCGCCGAAATGACCAACAATGGCACCATCAAGAGCCCGCTTTATTCCACTTACCGTTTTATCATCCGTTACTTTGCGCCGCTCTGCATCTTCCTCATTTTTGCAAATGAGTTGGGCTTGTTTGGATTCTTGAAGTAAACACACTTCTTTTCTGGCTGAATTTTTGGCAGTTCGGAAAAAAAGTGCTACCTTTGCAGCCGATTTTGCCAACCCGTGTGGGGCAATGATTAGAAACTTGCAAACTCATAAACATAAATATTCAATATGAACATTTCAGTAGAGAACATTGACAAGGTGAACGCGGTGATGACTGCCGTGGTGGAACCTGCCGACTATACGGAGAAGTATGAGAAGGCTATCAAGGACGCAAAGAAGAAAATGAATATGCCCGGTTTCCGTCCTGGCATGGTGCCAGTAGGCTTGATTAAGAAGCAGTTTGGCGTGAGCATCCTCGCAGAAGAGGTGAACAAGGTGCTTCAGGATGGTCTGTTTGGCTATATTCGCGAGAACAAGATTAACATGTTGGGCGAACCTCTGCCTACCGAAGATAACAACAACGTGGAACTGAAGGAAGGCGAAAGTTTCACTTTCAAGTTTGAATTGGCAATTGCACCAGAGTTTGAGGTGTCACTGACCAAGAAGGATAAGATTGACTACTACAACGTGGAGGTGAGCGACCAGATGGTGGAGAATCAGGTGGACATGTACCGTCAGCGTGGTGGTAAGTACGAGAAGGTGGACTCTTATGAGGACAATGACATGATTAAGGGTATCATCACAGAACTGGATGTGGAGGCTCCCGTGAAGGCTGAGGATGTGGTGATGTTGCCAAAGTACTTCAAGAACGATGACCAGAAGAAACTCTTCGAAGGTGTGAAGGTGAATGACATTGTGACATTCAACCCATCAGTGGCATATGACAACAACGAGGCAGAGTTGACCTCTCTGCTGAAGGTCGAGAAGACTGATGCTCTGAATCATAAGGGTGAATTCAACTTCCAGATTACAGAAATCACTCGTTTTGTGCCAGGCCCATTCAATCAAGAACTGTTTGACAGCGTGTTCCCTGGTGGTGAGGTGAAGACAGAGGCTGATTTCCGTGCGAAGGTGAAGGAACTGATCGCAGACCAGTTCAAGAAGGACAGCGACTATAAGTTCTTGCTCGATGTGCGCAAGCATGTGACCAAGAAGGTGGGCAAGTTGGAGTTCCCCGAGGAGAAACTGAAGAAGATTCTTCTTGCTAACACAGGCGATCAGGCTAAGGTGGATGCTCAGTTTGACAAGAGCATTGAGGAACTGACTTGGCATCTTATTAAGGAGAAACTCGTGGAACAGAACGAGGTGAAGGTGGAAGACGAAGATGTGAAGAACATGGCGAAGGAGGTGACTCGCATGCAGTTTGCTCAATATGGCATGCTGAACATCCCTGATGAATATTTGGAGAACTCTGTAAAGGAGATGCTGAAGAAGCGTGAGACAGTGGATAACCTCATCGACCGCTGCATCGAAGTGAAACTGGGTGTTGCCATCAAGGAGAAGGTGACACTGAAGGAGAGCACCGTGAGCGCAGAGGAGTTTAACAAGATGTTTGAATAATCAATTGTAGCAACCCAATAGAAAAAGTGGCGAGAGTCAAAGAACTCTTGCCACTTTTTTGTGCTTGGATAGGACTAAAATGCTTTTGTTGGAAAAAACTCAAAAAAAATTTTGTTTTTTCATTCATTTATTCGTACCTTTGAATTTCGAAACGATTTTAATATGAATGTAACACGCGATTTTATGATAAACGACTTTCGGAAATATGCTACTAAGCATTTGGGAATGAATAGTATGGTGCTTGACGATGTGATGAAGGCTCAAGCAGGTTATTTGAATCCGTATATATTGGAAGAAAGACAATTGAATGTCACCCAACTGGATGTTTTTTCCCGTTTGATGATGGATAGAATCATTTTTCTGGGTACAGAAGTGAATGACTACACGGCCAATGTGCTTCAGGCACAGATGCTTTACTTGGATAGTGTAGATAGCGCCAAGGACATCAGCATCTATATCAATTCCCCTGGTGGTAGCGTGTATGCAGGATTGGGCATTTACGACACGATGCAATTCATCAATAGCGATGTGCAGACTATCTGTACGGGCATGGCAGCAAGCATGGCAGCCGTGTTGCTGGTTGCAGGCAAGGAAGGCAAGCGTAGTGCGTTGCCTCATAGCCGCATCATGATTCACCAACCGATGGGTGGTGCACAGGGACAGGCAAGTGATATAGAAATTACTGCCCGTGAAATTCAGAAGTTGAAGAAAGAACTTTACACCATCATCAGCGACCATAGCCATCAGCCTTTCGACAAGGTCTGGGCAGATAGCGACCGTGACTACTGGATGACCGCCGAGGAGGCAAAGGAATATGGCATGGTGGATGAGGTGCTGGTGAGAAAGGGATAGATAGGAATTGATTATACATTATAAATAATAATAGGGATAAGTGGCAAAACAAAATAGATGCTCGTTCTGTGGACGTGCGGAGAATGAGGTCAAGATGCTCATCTACGGAATAGATGGATACATCTGTGATGAGTGTGCGGAACAGGCTATCACAATCGTCAAGGAGGCTCGTGCAAGTCGGAAACAAGATGTGAAGTTGGAGAACTTGCCAAAGCCGCAAGAGATTAAAGCGTATTTGGATAAGTATGTGATAGGGCAAGATGCTGCAAAGGTTGCCCTTTCTGTGGCTGTATATAATCACTACAAACGTCTGAACCATCGGGATGAGAAAGATGATGTGGAACTGGAGAAGTCAAACATCATCATGGTGGGTAGTACGGGAACAGGAAAGACACTGTTGGCGCGGACGATTGCAAAGATGCTGTTGGTTCCTTTTGCGATTGTAGATGCGACGGTGCTGACCGAAGCCGGTTATGTGGGCGAGGATGTGGAAAGTCTTTTGGCACGTCTGTTGCAGGCTGCTGATGGCGATGTGAAGTTGGCGGAGAAGGGTATCGTCTTTATTGATGAGATAGATAAGATTGCCCGTAAGGGTGACAACCCAAGCATCACACGTGACGTGAGTGGTGAAGGTGTGCAGCAAGGACTTCTGAAACTGTTGGAAGGAAGCGTCGTGAATGTGCCGCCCCAGGGAGGACGTAAGCATCCAGAACAGCAGTTTATTCAGGTGGATACGAGAAACATTCTCTTTATCTGTGGCGGTGCCTTCGATGGCATTGAGAAACGTATTGCCCAACGCCTGAACACACATGTGGTGGGTTTTGATGCGGCACGAAATGTGGCAAAGATTGACAAGTCAAACATGATGCAGTACATTGCGCCGATGGACTTGAAATCTTTTGGCTTGATACCAGAGATTATCGGCCGTTTGCCCATCTTGACGCATCTTGAACCTCTTGACAGGGAGGCTTTGCGTTCTATCTTGACAGAGCCGAAAAACTCGATTGTCAAGCAGTATAAGAAAATGTTTGAGATAGATGGTGTGAAACTGACTTTTGAGGAGGAGGTGTTGGATTACGTGGTTGACAAGGCTATAGAGTTCAAACTTGGTGCAAGAGGTCTGCGTTCACTCATAGAGGTCATCATGATGAAGCCCATGTTTGAAGTCCCGTCGACAGACGTGAAGGAGTTTGTCGTTACGCTTGACTTTGCACGTCAGCAAGTGGAAAGTGCAAACATGGCGGTGCTAAAAGAAAGTACGGAAGACAAGTAAAAGTGATTTTTTCATAAAAAAGCAACACTTTTTCCATTTTTTCTTTGATAATACAAAACAGAATTATAACTTTGTTCGTAGAATGCGAAAAATCCCATATAAATACTGCTTCTAACATCAAATTTTCTAGCATCTAATGAAGAAATTCGCAACACTCCAGCAAGCGCTGAAATATTATTTTGGCTTTGACACGTTTAAAGGCGACCAAGAGGCGATTATTAATAATCTTCTTGACCGCAAGGATACTTTTGTGTTGATGCCGACTGGTGGCGGTAAGTCATTATGCTACCAATTGCCGGCATTGTTGATGGAGGGGACAGCGATAGTGATTTCACCACTGATAGCCTTGATGAAGAATCAAGTGGATGCCATTAAGCATATCAGCGAGGAAGACAGCGTGGCGCATTTCATCAATTCGTCACTGAGCAGGGCGAGCATTGACCAAGTGAAAGCGGACATTATGGCTGGAAAGACGAAGATGCTGTATGTGGCTCCAGAGTCTTTGACCAAGGAAGACAATGTGGATTTCCTCCGACAGGTCAATATCTCTTTCTTTGCTATTGATGAGGCTCACTGCATTTCGGAATGGGGACATGATTTCCGTCCTGAATACCGCAAGATACGTCCCGTCATCAATTGGATTGCGATGGCTCCTGTCATCGAATTGTTCTTGCCTAAGGATAAACTGCCTGTTATTAAGGCTTTGACTGACACTTACCGGTCGAAAAAGCAGAAGTTCGATGAGATGAACAAGGACTTCAAGCAGTTCCCGGACAGGGTTAATAAGAATGAGCTGGACGCATTGGAAAACAGTGTGAAGGGATTGGCTGATGTTGTTGCCTTTATGGCGGATATGAAGGAACAGATCAAGGAGAAGTCAGATAAATGCCCTCGTTTGGATGCTCGTTTTGTGGATGCATTGTTGGAAATCATGCCAGCCATCCGTCGGGACTACAATGCGCTCAGAGAACGAATGGCGAATGAACCGGCGGTGATGAATTTGCCGGAACTTCCCAGCGATGAGGTCATTCAGGAGGCTTCGTCCAAGATATACGATGCTCCAGTGATCGCCTTGACCGCCACTGCCACCGATAAGGTGCGTAATGATATCAAGAAAAATCTTGGCATCGTGGATGCACAAGATTATAAATCGTCTTTCAACCGCCAGAACCTCTATTATGAAGTTCGTCAAAAGACGGCGGATGTGGAAAAGGACATCATCAAGTTTATCAAGCAAAACCAAGGAAAGAGTGGCATCATCTATTGCTTGAGCCGTAAGAAAGTGGAGGACTTGGCAGAAGTGCTTCGTGCCAACAACATCAAGGCGGCTGCCTACCATGCAGGCATGGACAATAAGGACCGTAATGAAACTCAAGACGACTTCATCATGGAGCGTGTGGATGTCATTGTGGCAACCATCGCTTTTGGCATGGGCATTGATAAGCCAGATGTGCGTTATGTCATTCATTACGATATACCTAAGAGCCTTGAAGGCTACTATCAAGAGACTGGACGTGCTGGTAGGGATGGCGGCGAAGGCAAGTGCATCACTTACTACTGCCACAAGGACCTTGAGAAACTGGAGAAGTTCATGAAGGACAAGACGCCGGCTGAGAAGGATATCGGCACCCACCTCTTGAGTGAGACCGCCGCCTATTGTGAGTCCTCCGTTTGTCGTCGTAAGATGCTTCTGCATTACTTTGGAGAGGAGTACGATCGGGAGAACTGCGGAAATTGTGACAATTGTCTGCATCCGAAGGTCAAGACAGACCAAAAGGATAATCTCTTGCTTGCTTTGCAAACCATCCTGGCGGTCAAGGAAAACTTCAGACGGGATTATATCATCAATATCCTTCGTGGTGAGGAAAACGAAACGATACTGAGTCATAAGCACGAGAAGTTGGAACAGTTTGGTGCAGGAGCGGATGTGGAGGAAACGATGTGGGATGCCATCTTCATTCAGGCAAGCCTCGAAGGGTACATTGAAAAGGAAGTGGAATCGTACGGTACACTGAAACTGACCAAGGCAGGCAAGAAATTCATCAAGAAACCTGAACCCTTCATGGTGGTGGAAAACAATGATTTCGACGACGATTTTGATGACAGTGCCGACCAAGGAGGTACAGGAGTGGCGGATGAGGTGCTGTATGGCATGCTGCTTGACCTGAGAAAGAAAATTGCCAAGAAATATGATGTGCCTCCGTATGTGGTGTTCCAAGATGCTTCGCTTGAGTCAATGGCAACCCTCTATCCCATCAACGGGGAAGAATTGCAGAACATCCCGGGTGTGGGTGCCGGAAAGGCAAAGCGATACGGCGACGAGTTCTGCAAACTCATCAAGAGACATTGTGAAGATAATGACATTGTTCGTCCCACTGACATGCGTGTCAGGACAGTAGCAAATAAATCAAAAGTGAAAGTAAAGATTATACAAGCCATAGACCGCAAGGTGAGCCTTGAGGAAATCGCAAAGAGCAACGGACTCGACTTTGACGAGTTGCTTGACGAGATGGAGGCAATCGTTTATAGCGGAACAAAGCTCAATATAGACTACTATTTTGAGGAAATCGAGATGGATGAGGACGTCATCGATGAAATCTATTCTTATTTCCGTACCAGCGAGACCGACGACCTCGACACGGCGCTTGACAACCTCGATGGTGACATTTACGAGGAAGACGTGCGGCTTGTGCGTATCAAGTTCATCAGCGACCTGGCAAACTAAACAATGGGGGACATGTGTCCTTGGGATAGCGAGGAACGAGGCAATGGAAGCCTCGCTCCTCGCTTTTTTTTGCCTTCTTGAAAAATAATTCCTAATTCCTAATTCCTAATTCCTAATTATTTTGTACCTTTGCATGCAATAAATATTCAAATATTATGTCATCATTTATTGCAGATAAAGTAGTAATGGAAGGATTGACATTTGATGATGTGCTGCTCATCCCGGCATATTCACAAGTCCTTCCCCGTGAAGTCACCCTTTCCACCAAGTTTTCTCGTAATATTGAATTGCAGATTCCATTTGTGACAGCAGCCATGGACACTGTCACAGAGGCACCCATGGCAATCGCCATTGCCCGTGAAGGTGGTATCGGCGTGATTCATAAGAATATGTCTATAGAGGAGCAGGCTCGTCAAGTTGCCATCGTGAAACGTGCCGAAAACGGTATGATTTACGATCCTGTCACCATCAAGCGTGGCTCTACCGTGAAGGATGCCCTCGACATCATGCATGAGTATCACATTGGTGGTATCCCTGTGGTAGATGATGTCAACACCCTGGTCGGCATTGTGACTAACCGTGACCTTCGTTTCCAGACGGATTTGAATAAGAAGATTGACGATGTGATGACAAAGGAAAACCTCGTGGTCACCCATCAGCAGGCAGACCTTGAGAGTGCATCGCGCATCCTGCTCGAACACAAGATTGAGAAACTTCCCGTGGTCGATAGCGACAATAAACTCATCGGACTCATCACCTATAAGGACATCACCAAGGCAAAGGACAAGCCCCATGCCTGCAAAGACTCCAAAGGCCGTCTGCGTGTGGCAGCAGGTGTGGGTGTGACAGCCGACACGTTTGAGCGTATGGAGGCTCTTGTCAAGGCTGGTGTGGATGCCATCGTCATCGACACCGCACATGGTCATTCCAAAGGCGTGATTGACAAGGTGCGCGAGGCAAAGAAAGCCTTCCCTGATGTGGACATCGTGGTGGGCAATATCGCTACAGGCGAGGCTGCCAAGGCACTCGTTGAGGCTGGTGCTGATGCAGTGAAGGTCGGCATTGGTCCAGGCTCTATCTGCACCACTCGTGTAGTGGCTGGCGTGGGTGTGCCCCAGTTGAGTGCTGTTTATGATGTGGCACAGGCACTCGAGGGAACAGGTGTCCCATTGATAGCAGATGGCGGTCTCCGCTATTCAGGCGATGTGGTCAAGGCATTGGCTGCTGGTGGCTACAGCGTGATGATTGGTTCTCTCGTGGCAGGTACCGAAGAGGCTCCTGGCGAGACCATCCTTTTCAATGGTCGTAAGTTCAAGAGTTATCGTGGCATGGGTTCACTCGAAGCAATGGAGAATGGCTCCAAGGACCGTTACTTCCAAGGCGGTGTGACCGAGACCAAGAAACTTGTGCCAGAAGGCATCGCAGGCCGTGTGCCCTACAAAGGCACCGTGCAGGAGGTGGTCTATCAACTCGTCGGCGGTCTCCGTTCTGGCATGGGCTACTGTGGTGCAGCCAACATCATGGAACTCCACAATGCCAAGTTCACCCGCATCACCAACGCAGGTGTGCAGGAAAGCCATCCTCATGAGGTCATCATCACCAGTGAGGCACCGAACTATAGTCGTCCACAGTAAGTAAAGAGAACGAAAACGACAGACCCAGAGTCATCATAGACGAGCACCCAGCACGAAATATATCGCGCTGGGTGCTCGTAATATTATGTGCTGGGTGCGCGAAATGAGACGCGCACGGTGCTCACATAGACGTCGGTTTGGTATAAGAGCACTCACGGTTTGGAAGTCCTTTTACCGCTTTGCGGGCTTTAGAAAAACAAGAAAAAATAAAAAAATACAAGAAAAAAAAGCATTTCACTTTCTCTATTTTTTCTTATTTTCTTTTGTTTTTTCTTGTTTTTTTTCAAGCCGCCGAAGGGGTAATTCTTATACCGAACTCACGTTCACATAGGGAATCTATGACAATAAAAGTTAAAGCCTTGTGTGCTTTTTTCCTATTTTCTATCCGAAAGGTGTGTAAAAGCCTTGCTTCTGTGAATATGAGAATGCGTTTCTGTGAATATGAGAGACTTTTTTTCTTTTTGATTGTTAAATTTGCGGCGTGAATTTCTGTGGAAAGTGCTTTGGATTTTTTAATACTAATAATAAGCGTATGAAATTGTCTTTCCTAACATTAACACTTTTGTTCCTTCCTGCAATGGTATGGGCTCAGGGTGTGAGTAGCGATGAAGCACTGCAAATAGCAGAGCGTTTCTTTGCCCAACAGTCCTCATCGGCTAATGCCAAGACACGTCGTGTGGCAAAGGTGGAGTCGATGAGCGTGTCGTACACTGCATCGAAAAAGAGTGGTGATGCGGCACTCTATGTGATTAATCGTGGCGACAACGACGGATTTGTGGTTGTGTCGGGTACAGCCAACACTGATTATCCTGTGTTGGGTTGGAGCGACGGGGGCGCATTCGAATATGACAAGGCACCTGTCCAACTCAAAGGTCTGCTGGAAGCATATAGCCAAGCCAACCCGCAACGCACAACAGCAAAAGGTGAGTCGGCTGAAGGTCTTGTAGAACTGGCTGATGGTCGTTGGGCTGTTCCTGTCAATAACGGGCGGCATCAGTCGTTTATGGTGATTAATCAGTTGCAAACTTCGAGACATTCCGTACAGCGCAGGGTGGAATCAGTTCCCAATGTGGTTGTGGCGCCTTTGGTAAAGGTGAAGTGGGATCAGATGGGTGTGTTTGCTCAATATATTGATCCCTATTTTGCAGATGACTTATTAGGTCCTCTTGCCGGCTGTGTGCCAACGGCAATGGCACAGGTGATGGCGTACTGGAAATATCCTGCACGTGGACGTGGCTTCCATCTTCACAACATCCTCGACACGCATGGTAACATAGATGTTGCACAACTGGAAATGGATTATGCGGCAGGTAGAAGCACAGAATTGCTCAATGTCATTCAGGAATATTCACGTCCGTACAAAGTGAATTTCGGCGAATCGGTCTATCGATGGAATGAGATGGGTGGTGCAAACCCTATTACCGATGCAGAATGTGACAATGTAGCGAAAGTTATTTTCGACTGTCATGTAGCTTGTGCTCCTGCAAAGATTGGTGGAGGCACAGGCTCCAACACTGGAACAGCAGTAGAGTCGTTGGTTCAATATTTCGGCTATAGCCCAGATTATCAGAAAATAGGATGTGAGGGCAACGAAGACCTGATGCGACAGGAACTTGATGCGGGGCGCCCTATCCTGATGGAAGGCAATCCGTCGCAAGGATACACCAATGATGGCCATGCTTTTGTCTGCGACGGCTATGCAGAGGAAGGCTATTTCCATTTCAATTTCGGTTGGAGCGGCTCTGGCGACGGTTATTACCTATTGAGTAATGTAAACCCTGTAACATCTGACTTCAGTGTGAATCAAACAGCCTACATCGGCATCCAGCCTTCTTTGGCAGCCGTTGAGGAGGGGCAGGCTTTCATCAACGTCACCCCTGAAGGAGTGGGCGTCGTGGTGGGCGGCTATGGCGATGTGGTGGTGCCTGAGACGGTGCAGAAAGACGGGAAGTCCTACCCTGTTATGAAGGTCGGAGCCTTTGCGTTTCATGTGCCGCCTTCCATGTGCGATTCATTCTTTGACGAATGGGTAAGGGAGCACGTGACCAGCATCACGCTGCCCGAAAGCGTGACAGAGATAGGACGGACGGCTTTTCCCAGCCTTTATCTGACAGAGGTGAACCTGCCCAGTAGCATTCGCAGGATTGGTGCTGGTGCTTTTCCCTACAACAACGATCTGAAAAAGGTTACCATTCCAAGCATTGAGGCATGGCTGAACATTGATTTTGAACCCAGTATTTTGGAAAATGGCTTTCACCAATACTTTTCCAACCCTATCTGGAGTTCAGACAAGTCGCACAAGACGCGCCTTTACATCGGAGATGAGGAAGTGAGCGATATCGTCATTCCTGCCAGCATCAAGGAGGTGCATGAGGCGGCTTTCTGCGGCTACCAGTTCCTCAACTCCGTGAAGATGGAGGAAGGTGTAGAGAAGATTGGTGCCAGTGCCTTTAAAAATGTGCCTTTGACGGAGATTCAATTTGCCTCCACGCTCAAGGAGATCGGCGCTGAAGCCTTCTACCAGCATAAGGCATCCACCATTACGATTCCTGCTGGTTTGACACGAGTGGGCAGCGAGGCACTGTTGGGTGACCAGATGTCGGAATACATCGTAGATGAGAACAATCCCAAGTACAGTGCCTATCAAGGAATCCTCTATGACAAGTCGCGTCGCACCCTTGTCCATTGCCCTAATTATCGCCCTGGATTTTTGGAAGACAAAGCACGTGTTGCTGTGGGAGTGCCCTCAACGGTTTCCAGCATCCGCAGTCATGCTTTTGGCAATGTGGTGGAGAAACTGACGATTCCTGCCTCCGTCAAGAGCATTGAGGACGAAGCATTTGTAAACACCTACCACCTCAAGGAGCTCTACCTGTACTCGCCAGAGCCATTACCCATCACAGAAAAGACGTTCCACATGAATGCCACATCAATGTTTAACAAGGTCAATGTACATGTGCCCGTAGGGGCTGGCAAGGCTTATAGGTCGGCAGCAGTGTGGAAGGACATGAACATCGTTGAGGACCAGCCGAAAGGCAGTGTGCCACCAGAACACTACGACTATGCCTCCGACTACAATGCTATTGAAGTGGTGGATATGGTAGATCAGGATGGAGTAAGAAGTCGCTATACCTATTTCCTTTTCGACACCAACCCTGTGATTTCCCATTCGGGCACGTCGCTGATTATCACCAGTGACAAGGGTAAATACACTATTGAGAAAGAAACCTATCTGGACTGGAACTTCAAGTTCCGTTTCGCTCACTATGACGACCCGACCGCCATCGAAGAGGTGAAGACCCAAGAAAAGCGAGTGGTGATTCGCACCGAGGGCAATCAACTGGTCATCAGCGGTCTTGATGCCAGCACCCCTGTCATGCTCTACAGCATTGATGGTCGTCTGCTGGATTCTGCCAAGGCTTCATTGCAAGGAGATGCCAGCATTGAGATTCCTGCCGTCAGCCTCATTGTGGTGAAGGCGGGCAATCAGTCATTCAAAATTCACACTAAAAAATAGAATCGTATGAAGAAGATATTATCTCTCATGGCACTTCTGCTGATGCTCTGCAGTACTGCCAATGCCCAATATATGCTGAAGGTGCAGTACAAGAACGGCACTCACGATTTGTATGAGGTGGATTGTACTGACAATGTGGAATGGAAAGCGGATTACACTGATCCCAACAAGATTTATATGTCGGTGTTTGGCCGTTTGGCTGGACAGCACAACACCTCGGGTCTGGGCTACCCCATCGACATGATTGAGAACATGACCATTGTCGGTTCGGACCCCAAGACTCCTGCCGCTGAGCAGAGCACTTTTCAGGTGGACGAACAGACGAATTCTGTCAATATGGTCAACTACAGCATCGAGTTTGGTCCCTCTGCCATCCAGGGCACGAAAACCCTCACCGTCAACCGCATCGACGACGCTCCTGCACCAGCAGGGTTTGAGGATGGCGTGAACTACATGACTACCTATGACTTCGACCTCGAAGGTGTGCACGACCTCAAGGGTGTGGTGGAAATCCGCATTCCAGTCGCCAAAAAATGCTATGCTGCCTATCTTAATGAAGAGACGGGTGAATGGGATCCTGTGCTCAGCTACTATGATGACCAGACCCACGAGATGGTCATCATCTCTGACCACCTCTCCACTTACAGTGTTTTCGATGTGACGGACGAGCATACCCGTGCCGCAAAACTGCAATACTGGGGCTTTGACCCTCAGGCACCAGCAGACATAGAGGAAGTGGTGAAGACTTTTGCCAAGGTGGCGCAGGCAGATAACCCCAACATCGCAGCTTTCGAAGCATTTGCCAACGATGATTTTCAAAAATACAGTCTCGGACTGGGTGTGTTCTCATCACTTGTCGATGCTGGAGGTTTCGATTTCAAGCTTCTCAGCAAGTATAACGACATCATCAGTAGAATGGGTCAAGCATGGTCCATCGTGCAGATTGCCAACTCTATCCGTGTGGGCGATGACGTGAACGCGGCAAACAGTGCCTATCACCTGGCATACGATTTGATACTCAAACCTCAACTCGAAAAGAAACTCTTTGCGGGCAATTGGCTCTTCCCTGTCTGCATGACGGCTGTGGCTGTGCTGGAATTCGAGATTAACTGGTTTGCCACGACTGTTCACGAAACAGCCACCAGCCTCTATGAGAATGCCTACCAAAAATACATGAAAAAGGGTAGCGAATATCCCACGAAAGTAGGCTATGGCTTTCGCAGCAGCGAGCAATGGTACGACCTTATCTATCCACTCTTCATAGACAGGGACAATATTCCCAGTATGGTTACTGAAGAAATTGACCAGAAGGTGACAGACTATGTCAATCAGCCTTGGCACGATGCCGACGGCTTCAATATGGCGATGGCTGACAGCAGGGGTTTGTGGCCATTCTGGGTGGAGATCTCCGACAAGGACAGGAGGGCCATCTCCCAGAACCACCGTCAGGAACTCTATTCAGGCACCCTGAAGAGCGTCATCCAAAACATCAACAGGAAGTATCTTTGCAAGACAAAGGAGAAGTTTGATGAGATCTACAAAGAGTATGTCCAAATGATGAACAAAATCGTGAACCTCCGATTCAAGGACTCTGCCGTAAAGGATGGAGAAAAAAGCAAATTCGCAGGTTGCAAGATTCGATTCAAGAGAATGCCCAATACCATCACAGACCCCGAGAAATGGGAGTGCACCGTCAAGGATGATGGCACTTGCTACATTCAGTTCCGCATGTACCCCTACCTGAACGAAGGGTTCGATCCAGTGCTGGAAGTGGTGGACAAAGAAGACGCCATCGTGGGCGAAATCGACATCAAAGGTATTGAGGACATCGGCAAATACTACGAAGTCTGGTTTGACCTTTCCAATAAGGAAGACATGGATTTGAAGGACAAGTGGAACATCACTTTGGAGCCTCAATATGCCACCATCGCAACTCCTGATGTCAGTGGAAACTATTACAATTGGGGACCTCTGGTCTTTGAGGATAATAAGGGCTTTGAATCACATGCCCGTGGTACAATTCCGGGTGACATCTATGGTCTGTTCAATGGCATTGTGGAAGCCTTTGAGGAGCGAACTCTCAACCTTGATGGAGAGGGCAACTTCTCCATCCAACACAATGGTCTCAATATGACAGGCAACTATAATGCCCGAACAAAATTTGGCACAGGTAAGTTTACGCTGAAGTCATCCTCTCATGGTGCCAATTTCGTGACAGAACACCAGGCTTTTGAAGAATATAGCAAATGGGCGGTATGGTATGGCAGTCATCCTGGAGAAAGTTATCATCAAGATCTTTGGACTTATTTGGATGAGTTTGATGCCACTTTCTCTGTAGAGGGGACTGCGGAAATTTATTATTCGAACCTCATGGATTGTTATGTTCTCCATCTTGATGGAATAGGCTCCTACACGTTTGATGGCGAATACTTCTCTCACCCTTCTGATGGTTATGTTAAGATTGAGGAAGGAAAATCGACTTTTGTCTATAAAACGAAGAATATGGAGAAGGAAGACATCTACGTGAAAGAGGGTTCCTTCACTTTCAGCCCAACATTGATTTATAAATAAAAAGAGAATCGGTCATTTTCGGAAATCTGAAAATGACCGATTTGTTTTGTACTGTTTGGCAATAAAAGTAAAAAAATGTTTTTTCCTTTGTTTTGTGCTCACTTAATCGTAACTTTGCACTCAAATTGGAAAATGGTATAAGTACAGAATGAAAAAGATAGCATTTTTAGTGGCTTCGCTGATGGTGGGTCTCTCGGCTGTAGCACAGACGGGCGACCCTGTCGTGATGAAAATCAATGGAAAGAACATTACGAGAAGTGAATTTGAGTATTCGTTTAACAAAAATAATTCGGATGGTGTGCTCGACAAGAAGACGGTGGAGGAATATGTGCCGTTGTTTGTCGATTTCAAACTGAAAGTGGCTGAGGCTGAAAGCCAAAGGATTGACACGCTGAGCACCATTCGCAAGGAATTGGATGGCTACAAGGAGCAAATGGTGCTTCCTACCCTTGTGGACAATGACTACATTGAGCGTGAGGCTCGAAGGACGTATGACCAGACGGCGTCTCGTTTTGAGGGGCAGGACCTTCTTACGGCAAGTCACATTTTGGTGCTGATGCGTCAGGATGCGACGGCTGAGCAGCAGACGGCTGCCAAGGTGCGGATTGATAGCATCTATGGAGTATTGAAGGCAGTGCCTAAGGAACAACTGGCAGAGCGTTTTGCTGAGTTGGCGAAAGAGAAGAGTGACGACAAGGGCTCGGCACAGCAGGGCGGTGCATTGGGTCAGTTTGGCAAAGGCATGATGATTCCCGACTTTGAACAGGCTGCCTACGCATTGAAGGCTGGCGAGATGTCTGCTCCCGTGAAATCGACGGTGGGTTGGCATATCATCCTGATGAAGGAGCGTCATCCGTTTGAGTCGTATGAGTATCACCACGACAATATCATCAAGTTTTTGGAACAGCGTGGCATTAAGGAAGCCTCGGCAAATGCCTATTTGGATTCTGTGGCGAATGAGCGTAGCATCTCAAGGGCGGAATTGGTGGATGAACTGCATGAGAAGTTGATGGCGAAGGATGCGGAACTGAAGAATTTGTCGCAGGAGTATTATGACGGCACGCTGATGTATGAGGTGACGAAGAAGGACGTATGGGATAAGGCGCAGCAGAATACGGCTGGTCAGGAGGCTTATTTCAAGGCTCACAAGAAGGATTATGCTTGGGATTCGCCTCGATTCTGTGGTATCGCGATTCACACGAAGGATGCTGCCACCATGGCGCAGGTGAAGAAACTGCTGAAAGGTGTGGCAGAGGAGGACTTGGCGAAGAAGGCTGTGTCGTTGAATAATGACTCGGTAAAGGTGGTGCGTGTGGAGCGTGGCATCTTCAAGCAGGGTGACAATGCAGGTGTGGACAAGTTAGTGTTTGGCAAGAATGTGGAATTGAAGCCAATGGCGGGTTATCCGGTGACGGATGTGTGGGGTAAGAAAGTGAAGGCGCCTCGTACGATGATGGATGTGAAAGGGCAGGTGACGGCAGATTATCAGAATGAGCAGGAAAGGTTGTGGGTGGAAAAACTGAGAAAGAAGTTTGCTGTGGAAGTGTATGACGATGTGATAAAGACGGTTAATAAGCATTGATGTTGAATGTTAAATGTAAAATATCCAATGTTGAATAATAGAATTGTTCGTAATATTTTTATAGGACTGTTTGCCGCATGTTCATTGTTGGCATCTGCACAGAAACAGAAGAATGTAATTGACGAGGTGATATGGGTGGTTGGCGATGAACCTATATTGCGATCAGACGTGGAAAATGCCCGCATGGAGTTTCTACAGCAGGGACAACGCTTTGAGGGTGACCCTTATTGTGTGATTCCAGAGCAATTAGCGGTGCAGAAGTTGTTTCTCCATCAGGCAGCCATCGACTCGGTGGAAGTTTCGGATGCCGATGTGTTTCAAGAGGTGGACATGCGTCTGAATGAGGCTATCTTGAACTATGGCTCTCGTGAGAAATTGGAAGAATATGTGGGTAAGGGAATGTCGCAGATACGCGAGCAGATGTACAATGTATATCGGGACAAGAAGGTGGTGACGGAGGTGCAGCGCAATCTGGTTAAGAACATTAAGGTTACGCCAGCCCAAGTGCGCCGCTACTTCAAGGATTTGCCAGAGGATAGCATTCCGTTCATTCCCACAAAGGTGGAGTGCCAGATTATCACTCGTGAACCTGTCATTCCAATGGAAGAGATTGAAAGGGTAAAAGAAGAGCTACGTAGTTATACGGAAAGAGTGAACAATGGCAGTGCGCAGTTCTCGACGTTGGCTTTGTTGTATTCGGAGGATAAACTCTCAGCCCAGCAAGGCGGTGAACTGGGTTTTGCGGGTAGAGGCAGTTTTGTGCCAGAGTTTGCCAATGTGGCATTCAACCTGACGGATCCGAAGGCTGTGTCGAAAATTGTGGAAACAGAATTTGGCTTCCACATTATTCAGTTGATTGAGAAACGAGGCGATATGATTAATTGCCGCCACATTTTGCGTAAGCCTCGCGTATCGATGGAGGCATTGCAGCAGTGTGTAAATGATTTGGATTCAATCTCGGCGGAGATAGGGAAAGGACTTTACACCTTTGACGAGTGTGTGGGATTGGTGTCGTATGACAAGGATACGCGTAACAACTATGGCTTGTTGTTTGACAAGGAAACGGGTGTGTCGAAGTATGAGATGAAAGACCTTCCTACGGAAGTGGCTCGTGCAGTGGCAGGAATGAAAGTGGGGGAGATATCCAAGCCGTTTGTGATGGTGAACAAGAGTGGTAAAGAAGTTGTGGCAATCGTGAAATTGAAGAATCGCATAAACGGGCATCGTGCCACGATGGCCGAGGATTACCAGGAGTTGCAGAATGTGGTGTTGGAGAAGTTGCGTGAGGAGAAAATTGAGAATTGGATCCGGGAGAAGCAGCGGACAACTTATGTTCACGTCAATGATGATTGGCAAAATTGCGAGTTTCAGTATCCTGGTTGGGTTAAATAGTTTAGGGTTCAGAAATTAGAGTTTAGGGTTAGTGTTGGGAAGGCATGGAAACATAGGAACCAAGTTGTTGATAGGCTGTATGTGCCTGTCAACAGTTTGTATGCTTTTTGCTTCACGTCCCGATGACCGTCCTCGGAAGGCGTCGAGTGAGGAGGTGAAGTTGATTCACAGTGATGTTTGGTACAAAAACTATCAGGATGTGCGTGCCGATGTGCTCGTGGGCCACGTGAAGTTGTATCACGATGGAATGTATCTTGACTGTGACAGTGCCCGTTTCTATAAGGATGACAACACTTTCAATGCGTATGGACACGTGAAGATGGTGCAGGGCGATACACTGACACTGACAAGTGACACACTGTTATATAATGGCCCGATGATGCAGGCACACGCACAGGGGCATGCGGTACTTACTCACCGAAAGACAAGGCTGGTGACGGATGTGATAGATTATGATCGTCTGGAGGGAGTGGGTTTCTATCCTCGGCATGGCACGCTGTATGATAGCGAGAATGTGCTGAACTCTGATTATGGACAATATACGCCTGCTTTGAATGAGGCGATTTTTAAAGACAATGTGGTGCTGGAAAATCCGAAATTTGACCTGAAAACGAACGAATTGTACTATTATTCGGACACAAAGGTGGCAAGGATAGTATCGGAAACAAACATCATCTCGTCGGATAGTACGTTTGTCTATGCTTTGCGAGGTGATTATGACACACAGACGGGAAGGGCTAATCTGATGGATAGATCGCATGTGTATAAGGATATGCGTGATATTGTTGGCGACAGTCTGTTTTGCGACAATGAAACGGGGGTGAGTGAGGCTTTTGGGGATGTTGTGTTGATTGATGTGGAGAACAAGTGTATGTTGACAGGAAACTATTGCCGTTATGAGGATAAGACAGGTGTGGCTGTGGCAACAGATAGTGCAGTGTGCTATGAGTTCTCAGAGGCGGATACGCTGTATGTGCATGGCGATACGCTGAAAATGGTGACATATAACCAAAAGACAGATTCTGTTTATCGGGATTTGTTTGCTTATCATAAGGTGAGGATGTTTAGGAAAGACTTTCAAGGCGTGTGTGATTCATTGGTGTCGCACGAGAGGGACTCCTGTACTTATCTGTATGGTCAACCCATCTTATGGAATGAGGGACAGCAGGTGTTTGGTGAGGAAATCCGCGTGTATAACAATGACAGCACGGTGGAGTGGATTCACATTGTCAATCAGGCGATGACGATTGAACAAATCGATTCGGTGTCGTATAACCAAGTATCGGCAAAAGAAATGTTTTGCTATTTCGTGGATGGTGTGATAGAACATAACAATGCAAAAGGAAATGTGTATGTGGTCTATTTCATGGAAGAAGATGATGGTAGTCGAATTGGCATGAACTATACGGAGACGCCGGAACTGAACCTCTTCATGAAGAACAAGAAGGTGAATAAAATTTGGATGTCCACACCGTCGGGGGTGATGTATCCTCCGTTTGCTATTCCTGAAGACAAACGATATCTGACAGGCTTTGCTTGGTTTGATTATATCCGTCCGATGAATAAAGATGACATCTTTGGATGGAGAAGCAAGAAGAAGGAGCAGGAACTGAAAAAGACGGAAAGAAAAATTGTTCCGAAACAGCATCTGGATGATTTGTGATATTTGTGATAAATGGTGGTAAAGCGTATTACACATATTATATATATAATGTATGGGAATGTTTACGGTACGGAAACCTAGAGGTTTCCATCATAATTACATCTATTATGACCCGAGGAAGGAAAAACTGAAGGAGATAGACGAGCGGGCGAAACGAGAGTTGGGGCTGCTTCCTCCGAAGGAATTTTCTCCTGAGGACATACGTGGAAAGTTTGTGCAAGCAACGAAACATTTGAAGCGACGGAAGGAAAGTGGCAGAAAGCCGCTGTCGTATGGGGTGCTGATTGTGGCGATTGTGCTCTTGCTCCTTTTGATGCATTATTTATATACGGGAAGTGTTTCCTTTTAATCAACGTTTGATAAGAAAGTCATTGTGAACGATATCATTCATCTTTTGCCAGATTCTGTTGCCAACCAAATCGCAGCAGGCGAAGTGGTTCAACGCCCGTCTTCTATCATCAAGGAGATGGTGGAGAACTCTATTGATGCTGATGCCACCAGTGTGAAGGTGTTGGTGACCGATGGGGGCAAGACGACGGTGCAGGTGATAGACGACGGAAAAGGCATGTCGGAAACGGACGCACGGCTTTCTTTCGAACGCCATGCCACGTCTAAAATTCAGAAGGCGTCAGACCTCTTCAATTTAACTACAATGGGATTTAGAGGGGAGGCGCTGGCGAGTATTGCTGCTGTGGCTCAGGTGGAACTGAAGACGAGACGCAAGGAGGATGAACTGGGCACGATGATTCAGGTGGCTGGTTCCAAGATTGAAAAACAGGAACCAGTGGCATGTCCTGCCGGCAGTAATTTCTTGGTACAGAACTTGTTCTTCAACGTGCCGGCAAGAAGGAAGTTCCTGAAGTCGAACCAGACAGAATTGACAAATGTGGTGGCTGATTTTCAGCGTATCGTTTTGGTTCATCCGGAAATCTCTTTCTCATTATATAATAATGGTGTGGAGATGTTTCATCTTCCTGCGGCATCTGTTCGGCAACGAATAATTGATGTATTTGGAAAGAAAATCAATGCGGAGTTGTTACCGATAGAGGTGGAGACTTCCTTGGTGAGCATATCTGGCTATGTGGGGAAACCGGACTCGTCCAAGAAGAAGGGTGTGCATCAGTATTTCTTTGTGAACGGGCGTTATATGCGTCATCCTTATTTTCACAGTGCTGTGATGAAAGCCTATGAGAATTTGATCCCCGTCGGTGAACATGTGTCTTATTTCATTTATTTTGCCGTAGATGCTTCTTCGATAGATGTCAATGTGCATCCGACAAAAACAGAAATAAAGTTTGATAATGAGCAGCCGATTTGGCAGGTTCTTTCTGCTGCAGTGAGAGAAACGATTGGGCAGTTTTGCAATGTTCCACTCATTGACTTCGATGTGGAGGGAAAACCTGATATTCCAGCCATCGGGGCAAACACATCTATACCACATCAACCTAAGTTGGCGCCATCCTCCTATAATCCCTTTAAGACTGAAGGCTCTCGGTCTTATTCTCAATCGGCCGGATGGGAAAAATTGTTTGATAAGTATTCAAATCCTGTGTCAAGTGAAGGTGATGAGGGACTCACCTCTATTCAGATGAATCCATCGGAAAAGGTCCCTGGTGAAGGGGAAGTGCTTGAGGGGGATAATCTTCAGGGTTCTATATGGAATGCTGTTATGGGAAGAGACGGTGTCGCAGCTCCTTTTGATGTAACAGTACAAAAGTTTCAGTATAAGGGACGTTACATCGTCCTCCCAAGCTCCAATGGCATCATGGTTGTGAATCAGCACCGTGCTCATGTGCGGGTTTTATTTGATCAGAATATGCAATGCATCAATTCTGGTAATCGCCCGTCTCAGAAAGAACTCTTCCCTATCGTTGTGCAGTTTGAAAAGGCTGATTGCATAGTGCTGGAGAATTTGATGGAGGATATATGCAGTTTGGGATTTGATTTGTCCAATCTAGGGGGGGGGGCATATTCGGTGAATGGAATCCCTGCAGGGCTGGAAGGCATTGATATCAACACATTGCTTCATGATATGGTTGTTTCGGCAAAAGAAATGACTAATGATATACGCAGAGATGCACAAGAGGCTTTGGCATTGACGATGGCGGAAAATGCGGCAATTGTATATGGGCAAGTTTTGTCATCGATGGAAATGGAGCGCCTTTTGCGAGATTTGTTCGCAACAAAAATTCCAGCAAGAACGCCAGACGGTAAATTGGTTTATACGATTTTAGATGATAAAATGCTGAATGACCTCTTTTAATTACTCAAATTGAGGCTCGAAGAGGACAAAAATGTGAAAAAATATAAAAAAATCACGAAGAAATACATTTTTTTTACATTTTTTTTGTTTTTTGTAGCGTGCGAATAAAGTAAAATGTTTAACTTTGCATCAAGATTAGTGTGAAATAGTGCTTTGATGGCAAATCAGCCAAGAGAGCCTTCACCTGATTGATAAACGAGGAAATAGTTTTAAGAAAATATTAATTATTGTTTTATTAAAAATTTGTTTTTATGAAAAAGTTAATGATGGCGTTGGCCTTTGTAGGTCTTTGCACTGCAGCAAATGCACAGTGCGATGAGTTTGCAACTCCAACAACAAACAAGTACAGTGTGGCAACTAACTCTTTCTGGGCAAATTGGTTTGTTCAGGCAGGTGTTGACGCTAACGTTGTAAGTATGTATGGTAAAGGTTCTCTCCTTAAGAAGGATTGGCACAATGGTCGTACTTACGGTTTTGACCTCGCAGTAGGTAAGTGGTTCACTCCAGGTATTGGTGTACGTGGAAAGGTGAACTGGGAGAATGGTGCTTTTTACAAAGCTTTCCGTAAGTATCGTCACGCTTGGGAGACTCCAGATGGTGCAAAGGGCGGTTATGCTGCTATCTATTTCGACACTGAGTTCAACATGAGCAACATCTTCTGTGGCTACAGCGACACTCGCGTTTGGAACCTCATCCTTTACCCACGCATGGGTGTGATTCGCAACTTCGATAGTGGTAATTATACTTCTGCTATTGGTGGTGGTCTCGAGTCTTCTTGGAAGGTTGCTAAGCGTGTAAGCATTTACGCTGACCTCGCTTGTGTGTTCACTCCTCAGGGCTTCAACGATGAGGTTCCTATGGGTTCAAAGAACAGATGGTGGAAATCTAACCAGATTGTATCTCTTGACCTCGGTGTAACATACAACATCGGTAAGACAGGCTGGTCTAAGGCTGTTTCTCTTGAGGACTACGAGGCTCTCTCTGCTGAGGCATGCGCTAAACTCGCTGCTCTCCGTTCACAACTCAAGGCTGAGCAGGATGAGAATGCACGTCTTCGTGCTGAACTCGCTAAGTGGGCTAACCACAAGTGCCCAGAGCCAACAGGCAACGTGACTGCAGGTTCTACTTCTGTATTCTTCGACCTCAACTCTGCTAAGATCAATTCTAAGAAGGATCTTATCAACCTCGAGGCTATTGCTGCAGCTGCTAAGAACACTAAGGCAACTGTTGTTGTAAGAGGTTCTGCTGATAGCAAGACTGGTTCTTCTGCTTACAACCAGAAACTTTCTGAGTCTCGTGCACAGGCTGTTGCTGACGAACTCGTTAGCCTCGGTGTAGATCGTGCTAAGATCCAGGTTTCAGGTGTTGGTGGTGTTGCCGAAGTTGAGCCATTCAACCTCAACCGTCGTGCAATCGTAACTCTGAAATAAGAATCTGAATAAGAGTTCAATATAAGATGGAGCGCATCAATATGGTGTGCTCCATTTCTTTTGTTATTTTCAATGGCATTTGAAAAAGTCTATTGGGGTATTGGGATTGTTTTATTTGTTGGATAGCGTTTGTGAAATGAAAGATGTATAAAGTCTTACGACAAAAGACTGATTTTTGTTGTTTGTACGAAAAAAATGGAGGTTTTATTTTGCCAATTCAAATAAAAGCCGTACCTTTGCACTGCTTTTGAGAGGGGAACTCTTTTGAGCACTTGAAAATCGGGATGTAGTACAGTTGGTAGTATACTTGGTTTGGGACCAAGGGGTCGCACGTTCGAGTCGTGTCATCCCGACCAATAAGGGCGCTTAGCTCAGTTGGTTCAGAGCGTCTGCCTTACAAGCAGAGGGTCGGCGGTTCGAATCCGTCAGCGCCCACTTATTTAACGTGAGTTCGACGAATTCAAAAGAGTGCTAATTGTCTGTCTATAGCCCTTTCGCAGGCAATGCACGGTTTCTTTGGGAAAAAGCAGTATGCCGC
>ONFA01000030.1 GCA_900316975.1 uncultured Prevotellaceae bacterium
ATTGTCAATCTGGTCGAAAGATTTAACTTCCTCAGAACCGAAGCCCTTCTCATGAAGAACCTTAGAAATCGCAGCAGTAAGAGTAGTCTTACCATGGTCAACGTGACCAATCGTACCGATGTTAACGTGTGGTTTGGTACGAACGAATGTTTCTTTTGCCATAGCTAAAAAATATTCTTTAGAGTAGTTATTAATTTGTTTTTATTAATCTCTTTATATTATTCGGAGAGCTGTTACTGAGACTTGAACTCAGGACCTCTTCCTTACCAAGGAAGTGCTCTACCGCTGAGCTATAACAGCCTGTCAGTGCACATGGCACTTTTCTCCTTATATATATATTAATGTGTATTATCCACCTTGCCGAAAGGCTCATCCCCCTCTTTCTTCTTTTAGAGCCTCTTGTCGGATTGGCTTGCGCCGAACCGCCAATTTCCTCTCCTTGAGCCTCTTGTCGGATTCGAACCAACGACCCCGAGATTACAAATCACGTGCTCTGGCCAACTGAGCTAAAGAGGCTTATAAAACCGTTCGCACAGACGAATCCATGCGAAACGGGTGCAAATTTAGGCATTATTTTGCAAATGCAAAACTTTTTTACAGACTTTTTTAAATATTTGCCTGTTTTTCTTTGTATTTGCCAAGCTGTTTTTCAATTGCAGCCAGCGATTCCATTACCGATTCTTCAAATGTGTCGCAAATCTTCTCGGCAAATAATTCCGTTTTTGGCAGCACAACAGTGATGCTTGCCTGCTTATTCATTGCCGTCTCAGGTTTCACGACCTTTAATGACACCTCTACCTTTCTTATATCGTTGCAATACTTATCCAGTTTTCCAACTTTCTTCTGGATGAACTCTTGCAACTTGTCTGTTGCGTCGAATTTAATCGTCTTTACATTAATGTCCATAGTCACTGATATTTAAGTTGAACAATATTTTACTTGCGCGGATGCGCATTCTTGTATTCATTTTTCAGTTCTTCGAACGAGACGTGTGTATAGACTTCTGTTGTGGCGACGCTTTCGTGTCCGAGCAACTTCTGGATGGAAGTCAAGTCGGCATGGTTGTTCAGCATTGCCGTAGCAAATGAGTGGCGAAGCACATGAGGACTTCGTTTCTTGATGGTGGTCACCTTCGACAGATTACCCTTTACGATTCTTGAGATTAGTGTCTCAGACATTGCTGCTCCTTTTTCGGTCACAAACAATGCTGGAAAATGCCTTTCTCCCAGCAACTCCTCGCGAGCTGCCCGATAGGTTTCAATTTCATTCTCCAATTCTTCGCCGAACGGGACGATGCGTTGTTTGTTGCGTTTTCCCGTCACCTTGATTTGCTTGGCAACCATATCCACACTGGCGTCTGTCATACCGAGCAACTCTGCGCGTCTGATTCCCGTTTCATAGAACATCATCAGGATGAGCCTGTCTCTGATGCCCTTGAAACTCCTGTCTTCCGCGGTCATTTCAAGCAGTTTGTCCATTTCCGACTCCCTCACGAAATAAGGCAAGGGGCGTTTTTTCCTCGGAGCAACTACTTTTTCCATCGGATTGATGTTCACCCGCCCCACTCTACGCAGATATTTGTAGAAGGTGCGCAAGGCACTCAGTTTCCGATTGACCGAAGCGGCTGACATTTTCTGCTCATCCAGCAGGTAAATCACCCATTCCCTCACGTCGTTTGCCTCAACGGCAGTCCATGAAGCGTCTGGGGTCAGTCCTTCGAGGAATGCCTGAAACATCGACAAGTCTTTCGCATAAGACTCGATGGTCGCCAACGAATAATTCCGTTCCGCACCCAGATATTCCAGGAAAGAATCAGTCCACAATTCCATGTCTCGTCGTTTTCTGCGACTAATTTAGGACATTTTAGTCAAACGACAAAATTTTCGACTGAAAACTTTGTTAATCTTTCTTTTTTTCTTGATTTCGCAAGGCTTTTACGCCTTCAATAGCTCCTTACTCCTCTTCCTGGTGGAGTTTGTTCACATAGATGGCATGCTGCATCTTCTCGCGCTTCACAACAGATGGTTTGTTAAACTGCTTGCGATTGCGAACTTCCTTGATGATGCCAGTCTTTTCAGCCTTTCTCTTGAACTTTTTGAGAGCTCTTTCAATGTTTTCGCCCTCTTTTACAGGTACAATAATCATTACAATTCTTTTTAGAAAATGTTTATAAAATAACGTTAAAAACCGCTGGGATTTTCCCAACGGTCGGCAAAATTACGGCAAATTTCTTTAAACACAAAACTTTACAGCACTTTTTTCACAAAAACAGGCAATTATATCCATTTCCTTGCTCGTTCTTGCAGTTTTTTGGCACGTTCAAAACCCATATTTGCAGATTTTTCGATCAATTCACGCGCCACCTTATTATGGTTGTCAGCCTCGCCCAAAATGCGGTGATAAATACCCAACCAATAAGTTGCTTCCGCATTGCCCTCTTTCGACTTCTCTTCCAGTTGGTGATTGATGTAGTTGATATAGTCGTCAATGTTAATGTGCGAGTTGCCCGACTGTTCCGCAATCATGTCCATCAGCGTATTGCATTCTTGCTCCGAAAATACGCTACTTTTGCCCACGCAGAAATTGCTCACGTAGTCCACCTGCTGCTTTGTTGCATACAAGCCAAACGTGTTGGTCAGCGAGTGCATCAAGAAATGGTTAACCGCGAGCACGGCAGCAGTCAGTCCCATTCCCACCCAGAACCACAAGTCACTTTCATAATAGCCATACAGCATCAGCGGCACCGTTCCTATCAAGAAATAAGGGACGGGCGTACTGAAATACCGTTCAATAGCAATTTTATAATAGTTCTTCTTCATTACACATTATTATAATATATGCGCACAAATGTCAAATTCGCTCTTAAAGTCCATCTTACGCACGAAAAACGCTGCAAAGTTATCATATTTTTTTCATTTCTACAGCATTTTTATTACTTTTGCATATCAAAAAACAACCTCAGTAATGAATATTGGTGATAAAGTAAGATTTCTGAACGATGTGGGAGGCGGAAAAATCACGGCATTCCGTCCGGGCGGCATCGTGATGGTGGAAGACGCAGACGGCTTCGAAGTGCCCATGCCTCAAAACGAGGTGGTGGTCATTGAAGATGCACCCCTAAAGATGGAGAAAAAGAAAGCAGTCCAGAAAGTGGAATATGGCATTAGTCCCAAGCCACCTATTACAAAGCAGGCAATAAAGCCAGAAGAGCAAAGCCTCAATGGCAAGGAATATCTCCAGTCGAAGGCCGTTACATCTGCCGATGAAGAGCCCTATACGCCAGAAGGAATAATAGACGAGCAACTCGAGGCACGTATTGTCCGGCTCGAACTGACCATCCAAAAACTCGAAGCACGTATAGCCCTGCTCGAAGCAGAGAACAACCTGCGGAAGAACGAGAAAAGCATGAAACGTTCCGTCCCTTCAAAAAACAAGCCCAGCAAACCCACCACGCTGGAAGACCTTCAGATACTTTAATCTATCACCCATTCAACCAATTAAAAACACAGCAGAGTTTTGGCAAAAGCAAAAACAAGAATATTCACGCCCGCCGACACCTCCATCATCGGCATGATGGAGAACACCCTCAAAAAGAATTGGACTCGTCCATGCGTCACCAACTACGGCACGGGCGAAAGTTACACTTATGGTGATGTGGCAAAAATGATAGCCCGTCTTCATCAACTGTTCCGCCAGTTGGATATCGAGCCCGGCAACAAGATTGCCCTGTGCGACAAGAACAACGCCCACTGGGCCATTTCCTTCTTTGCCGCTTTCAGTTACGGAGCAGTTGTCGTGCCCATTCTCTCCGAGTTCAGCATCGACCAAATCCAGAACATCTACGAGCACTCTGATTCCTCGCTCATCATTTGTGGCGAGAAGTATGCCAAGGGACTCAAAGCCCGCATTCTCAACATCAACGACTTCACCATGAAGGATGAGCCACTCGCCATCGACATGACCGCCTTCACCGACCTGAAGCCCGACGATGTCAGTTATTTCCGTGAGCGACCCGACGACCTCGCCATGCTCAGTTACACCAGCGGTTCCACGGGCAGGAGCAAAGGCGTGATGCTCCCCTACCGCTCCATCTGGTCCAACTGTCACTTTGCCGACGAAGTGCTTGACTTCATGCCTGGCGACAACACACTGTCCATCCTGCCACTGGCGCACCTCTACGGCTTTGCCTACGACTTCTTTTTCGCCTTCACCATCGGCTGCCACATCCACTTCCTCACCAAGACACCCTCACCTCATGTGGTCATCAAGGCATTCGGAGAGATTAAGCCCGTAGTGGTCATCGTCGTGCCCCTCATTCTGGAGAAAATCGTACAAAAACAGATATTTCCCATCCTGCGCACACGCCACATCCGTACTCTTACCGCCATCCCCATGCTGCGGCAAGTGGTCTATCGCCAAATTCGCAACAAACTCTACTCTTCCCTTGGTGGCAACTTCTACGAGTGCATCATTGGCGGAGCAGCCTTCAACAAGGAGGTGGAGGACTTCCTTCACCAGATTCGCTTCCCCTACACTGTCGGTTATGGCATGACAGAATGCGGCCCCATCATCGGGTACGAGGACAAGCACATCTTCGCCAAGGGTTCCTGCGGAAAGCCAGCCCCACGCATGGAGGTGAAGATTGACTCTGCCGACCCACAAAATCAGCCTGGTGAAATTCTCGCCAAAGGCACCAACGTCATGCTGGGCTATTACAAGAATGAGGAGGAAACGCTCCAAGCCATCGACGAAGAGGGGTGGCTCCACACAGGCGACCTCGGCACCATCGACAAACAAGGCAACATCTTCATCCGTGGCAGAAAGAAGACCATGCTCCTCGGCGCCAACGGACAGAATGTCTATCCAGAGGAAATTGAAGACGTGATTGCCACCCACACCATCTTCGAGGAGAGTGTGGTGGTACAACGAGGTGAAAAACTCGTCGCCCTCGTCTATATCAGTGCCCCCGCCTTGGAGCATCACGGACTTACCCGCGACACCCTCATGCAGGAACTCGACACCTACAAACGCCACATCAACTCCTACCTGCCCGCTTTTGCCAATATCGCAGCCATTGAGGTACAGGAACAGGAATTTGAAAAGACCCCCAAGCGGAGCATTCGTCGCTACCTCTACACATAACTCTATACAATTACATTACTCATCAACTAAAAAAGAAGGGAAGGCACTGCCTTCCCTTCTTTTTTACTTCTTATTGCGTCCCATTCTGCTTCTTCTCCATTGAGGTGAGCAGACTTGAGATAAACTTTCTCTGGTTATAAAATGTGCAAGAGGACTTCCAGTTCCCAAGGGCCTTGACCACCTTGTTGAAGGTACTTTCACTCAGTCCCTTCTCCTGCTGGGCACGGATATATTCGGCCATACGGGTGAGAATCTTCATCTGTTCATCATAAATAGTTTCTTTCCTCCATTCCTGGAAATAACTGTCCAAACGTTCCAGCACCAATAGTTCGTCCACTGCCCCCACTTTCGGTGTCAACACACCTTTACAATAATCTATCATGCGCAGGTAACTGAGGGCGGCAGCCGAGGCTGACCTGTCCCCCGCCATCTCGTCAAGCAGGGCACGACCCATCGATTTCTCGTCGGAAGTCAACCCGTCAGCACGGGCACGGACGAAGTTGAACATGTCCGTCACCAAGGCGCTGTTGCTGGGATTGTACATCAATGTGAAGTTGTCACGATAGAAGGTCATGCGGGTGATAAAATCTATTCTGCCGGCATCCTCCATATCTGCAGTCAGGGTGTCAACCTCCATCAAGTCAGCCTCCTGATCTGCGGCAGATGCTGTTGCCGTTCTCACGAAGTCGTTGGGACCTTCTATCTCATAGAGCGAACCGACAACATTATTCTGAGCATCCATCTTCCACTCCGTCGCCACCACGATGCGATGGTTGACACGCCCCGACTTGCATCGCAACACCAGCACATTGTAGGTGGTGTTCGCTCCCAGCACGATGGGGTCATCCTTGGCGTTGTAGCGCACGATGGTCTTCTTGTACTTCGCCTTCTCCTCGTCGGTGGCACGTTCAGAGAGTCCCTTCATCTCGCCAAAGTAGGTCACGTCAGGGTCTTGGCTGTCCTGTTCGAAGGCCGCCTGCAACTCCTTCATCATGAGCGACGCGCCATAAACCTTCGACGCCTTGAACTCCACCACGTTGCATCGCCAGGACAGAGTCGGATTTTCGTCTTCCATCCCCTGCTCGCGAGAGGAATTGATGATGGTCACTCCCTTCGCCGCCTTCAGTTTCTCAAACTGCTTGAGCACGTTCTTCTGAGCCGACACGTTCAGGCTCATGAGTGTTGCCAACAAGATGGCAGCATAACGGATGTTACTTGTCTTCATATTCTTGCTTGTTTTTAGTTGATTATATTTCAATGTTATTTCTTGCTTCCGCGAGGTATGCTTCATATTTTTTGTTCAGGGCGGCGGTGGCGGCATCCAGTTCCACCTGCTCCACCAAGAGGGCTTGTTTGAGTTGCCACATCTGGAAGTTCCGCTCCACCTGTGCCAGTTCTTCTTCACTCACTTCTGGCAATTCGGGAAGTTCCTCCTGTTCCACCACTTCCACTGCGGGACGGGCAGGACGACGATGTTTCTTCACACGTTTCGCAGGAGGGTTGTATGCCATTTGTTCTACAGCAGGTGAGGTGGAAGTCACTACTGGCGGCACTTCCTTTTCTTCAGGTACCTCAGGCTTCACCATTTGGGTGGATTGTTGCGCTATTTGAGGAGTCATATCCTGTTGAGGAGTCGGAGTGCTGAACTTTCCCAACACGAACCACAATGTCAGACACGCTGCCACCGCTGCCATACTCCAACCGATATAACGGTGCAGACGAACGCTCTTCCTTTCTTTCATTTCCTGATCATAGAGCGCTTCCCCCCATGTGAGTTCACCCAGCATCTCTGCGACAATCTTCCACTCCGCAGGAGCATCAGGACGATTCACCTCCAGGGTAAGTTGGCGCTCCTCCTCGAGAGAGGTCTTGCCTTCCATGTATTTTTCGATGAGTTGGTTGACTTCTTGCTGTGTCATAAGTTCATTCTCCTTTTCATTTCGTTAAACACTTTTTTTCTTGCCATCGCTATCATGCTTTGCACCGAGGCTTTCGCGATACCCGTCCGCTGAGCGATTTCTTCTGTTGAGAGTCCATCCTGCTGCCGCATCTCAAAGAGTTGGCGTTCACGGGGTTGCAACTGTCCGAGGGCTTCTTCCAGAGCACTCAACCCCTCATTGCGTTCCACCTCCTCATGTGGAGAGAGATGAGGTGAAGGGCTTGTCTCGCCCATGCTGTCCGTTTCCCTCAACAATGTCAGGTGTTGTCGTCGTTTCATGTTCACGCAGCAGTTTTTCGCCACTCTCACTGCCAATGCCTCCACGTTTCTTTTCTCGTCCAACTGCTGACAGTATCGCCACAATTGTAAAAGCGTTTCCTGTGCCACGTCCTCCGCATCATCCGCTGAACCGAAGAAATCTCGTCCGATGCGGAGAATGAGAGGACGCAGTCGCGCTGCGGTCTGTTCAAAAGTGGCTTTATCCATTGCTTTGTTCAAGTTGCTTTCATCTACTATACGCAAGAAGATAGACAAACTTAAGTGAAAAAAGTCAAAAATCTGCAAATAAAAAAAGAGGGGGCTGCAAAACTGCAACCCCCTCTGTCTTCTTTAATCTTTTATATAAACTTTTCTGGAAGAGCCATCGGCAAATTTCTCAATGCAAAGACCATGAGGATGGTCGAGCCGTCTTCCCTGCAAGTCGTAATAGGTCTTGGGACCATCATCCTCCGGTTGTGGCAAATCACTGATGGCGGTAGCCTCCTTGTCAATCATGAGGATGTAAGTGCTCAGGCTATTGGCAGGCATACTGGCTACGACTTCCTTCACCGACTCACCAAGGGCAATTGGCTGTTCCTGACAAAGTTTTGCCTTGTCATTGCCAGTTGATAACAGGTGCGTACCGCTTTTCACATAGAAAGGTAACCTGATTTTCAGTTCATGGTTAGTACCCGTACTGTTGATAGCCATGACAATGATGGAGTCTCCCTTAATGAACGCAGAACTTTCAAGTTCTGAATTGGTGCTCGTAGTGAAAGTGGCTCTGCTGATATCCAAACGAGTTGAGCCGGTGACATGCTTAGCAAAGTGCGACATGACATAAGCACGAGGCAGCAGCGTGTTCTTCTTGTTAGCCGTGCCATACTTTGTCTCACCCGTACCCACAAATGCCCAATGAGCACGCATGTACCAATAGATGTAGCCCGTGCAACCAGCCAACATACATTCGTTCAACTCACGAGCAAATTCCAGTTGTTCAGCCCAGTTAGGCAAACGATCCTTGAGACCATCAGACACAGAGTGCTCCGTCATCCAGACCTCCTTGCCATATTTGGCAGCCAAAATAGCAGCACTCTTCATGTTGCCCAATGGTGGGTGACCATAGAGGTGACCCGCTATGATGTCTATTTGCTCACGTGCAACAGGGTCGTTCAGCAATGTATTGGAATATTTCGGGTCAAAGCCCAGAGGCTCTGCACTGATTAGGCGGACACCTTTATTCGTCTTCCTGTCAAGTTTATCTGCATATTCCTTCACAAGGGTGAGTTGTTGCTGAGGGGTATATAGACAGCCCGAGTAATCGACCCACCAGTCTGGCTCATTCTGAATGGACACGGCATCGACCTTGACTCCATTCTGCCTCATGTACCTCAAGAACGTATTAAGCCATGGGAAAAACTTCGAATAGCAATCTGTGCGCAGTTCACCGCGCTTTCTGCCTTGACTGTCGCTGTTGCCGCCCTGAGCCGTACCATTTGTTTTATACTCGCCTGGAGGTGACCAAGGGGTGCCGAACACAATGCCGCCACGCTGTTTTGCAACCCTGGCAGAAGGCAGCGAGCCGTGCCAGTTGTAGTTGCCCCATCCGTCTCCTTGGAAACTTGGTGAGATTTCCATACGCATGATGTTCAATCCGATCTCCGATGTGGGACCGTAAAGCAACCTGACCGGTTGCGTGTCATCGCCAAACGGTTGCATGGCACCGTCACAGCAAGCAGCGCCGAAGCCCGTCACCGTTTGGTAATGCTTATCCTTCACCACGATGATGTGGGTCATTGCGTGGATAGCCGTAGCAGACATCAACGCTAAAACAGAAGTAATAATTTTATTCATAGGATATCAATAATGTAAATCATCGGCAAAGATACAACAAAATGAAATTACAACAAATAAATCTGCGACTTTTCTTCTATAGATGCTTCAAAAAGAGAAAACTAAAACCTCAAATGGCACTGATGAGGAGAAAAGATGAAAAAATCGCCCCAATTCATTTTCCAATCCATAACTTTTCATTACCTTTGCCCCTACTATTTACTATCTCATCCTAATCATCAAATGTACAAACCTATGAAAAGGAATTTCATTCTAATCACGATGGGCACAGCCCTCCTTATGGGCAGCCTCTTTTCTTGCACGGGCAACAAGGCCCAAGGCAATGCCACATCGGAAGACTCAATCCAGACAGCAACAGACAGCCTTGCACAAGAAAACTGGCAGGATGTGAACGAAGAAGATGCCATCGCCTTTATTGAAGAATTTTACAGTCATGCACCCAAGGAAGAAGGCTCATACGACTGGGACGAAGCCATCCTGCACAAATACCTCGCACCCGCCGTGCTCGATACGCTCCATGCAAGGGTGGCAACGGCATCTACCGAACTGGACGGCACGGAGAAGTATGCCACATGGTTGCTCACGGGCATTGACAACTCGGAGCAAATCTGGGTCAGTCGGCAGAATTTCCCTGCCACGGCAGAAGAAGATGGACGCTACCGCAAGCACTTTGAGGTCTATTATTGGGCAGACGGCATGCTGGATGGTGTGCAGGATCTTTACTACACCGTCAAGAGTGATGGGAAGCAACTCTTTATCACGAAGATAGACAGCCTTGACGAGAGCGGTGCCAAGCAGGCTTGGGATATGCTGGAAGAGCGTAACCGCTGGCGCGAAGTGGATAGAGTCGCTGATGAGATGGGTGGCTACGACAACCTTACTGAGGAGCAGATTGACAACATCTACGAGCATGCTCTTGAATGATATCCACTAAGGTTTATTCTATTCATGAAGACTCATAAATCTCATTAACCATCCCTATAATATCACTTATATCACTCCAATGAAACATTCCATTTTTATCTTATTGGCAGGAACCTTCCTCATCATCGGCACCTTCATTTCGTGTCGTGGCAAAGTAACCATCAGTGGCGACAACGGCACCGACACCATCGTGTTCAACACCGACAGCATCAAACAGATGAACATCAATGTGCAGGTAGGCAATCAACCAGCAAAAGCAGCAGAAGACTTAGAAGAAGGAAACGACACCCTCACGCATTTGTAACATCCGAGTTCATTCACCCTCTCTTGCTCTGAAAGAAATCTTTCATCAACTGGCGGCACTCTTCCTCCAGCACTCCCGCCACCACGGTCGTCTTCGGATGCAGTGCCTCAGGAGCAAATCGCCGAAACCCCCTCTTCTCATCACTGGCACCATACACCAGCCGTCCCAACTGGCTCCAACCGATGGCGCCAGCACACATCACGCACGGCTCCACCGTCACATAGAGCGAACATCCCGTCAGGTACTTCCCTCCCAGTGTCTCGGCTGCAGCCGTGACGGCTTGCATCTCAGCATGTGCCGTCACATCGTGCAGCGTCTCCGTCAGGTTGTGTCCCCGACCGATGACTTGCTCGTTCGCCACCACCACAGCACCCACAGGAATTTCGTCTTGTGCCATCGCTGCCCGCGCCTCGTCCAGCGCCATTTTCATATATCGTTCGTCTGCCGTCATCAGGATGAGAAAATTTCTTTTTACAACGATTATTTCAGCAGCCAAGCGACAGGGCTTTGAATGTCGCGAAGTCCCTTGGCAAGACTTTGGGCATTGAGTTGTGCCCCTTTGAGAGATGTATGGGTATGGTCATTCTTGAAGTAGGAAGCAGCCTTCTTGGGACCCATCTTGTCAAGAGCATTAGCGGTGATGTTGTGGATATCAACAAATTCGCAGCCTGTTTCCCGTGCCACCGTGCGACACCATGAACCATAAGTTTCGTTGCGACGCTCAATGTAGGATTTGCCAGTCTTTTCCTTGACAGGATAGATGAACCCCCGACTATGTCCGTTGCCTTCGTGCCATTCGTTGCGCGGGGTGAGCGAGAGGAGCACGGGGATGGCACCTTTCTCTTGGGTGTCGCGTATCATTTTCTTCAGATACCATCCATAAGAATAGATGACCTGATAGATACCGCTGCTCTCCATCCGATAGACGGCGCAAGAGTCTTTGGCTGAGGCAATAACACCACGCTCCTTGCCATCCTTGATGCCGCCGATGTCGTTGTGTCCAAACTGGATGAGCACCACATCACCCTTTTGCAGGGAGTTATAGACTTCGTCCCAACGGCCCTCGTCTATGTAGGTACGCGTAGATCGTCCAGCTTTTGCCTGATTCTGAAACACACACTTGTTGGCATCGAAGACAGTGTAGCCTTGACTGCCCCATCCCCACATGCCATCGGGGTTGGAGTCTTCGTTCTTGCCTGTGGAATCGCCACACAAAAAGACCATCGGCTTGCCCTGCTGGCGGTTCTGGTCGCACCGCTTGGGGTTGACTCTGTCGTTGAGACACGACTTGAGGAATGCCACCTGTGGATCGTTAGAAGCAAGAATGCCCTCGGCTGCACTCGCCGCATTCATGCGGGCGCCATAAGCAGAGGAGTGGATTTTGTCGAGATAGAAGTGGTAGTTGGTCTTCCAAGGACCATACTGCTCCAATTTGGTGGCGGAGATGTCGTTAAGGTCGATGACCGGCGTGTTTGTTTCCTTGCCAATGGCAAAGATGGCTGGCGTGAAGTCTGAGAGTTTGCGCTGAATCCGCTTTGGATTGTCTGCCTCATAATCGTTGCGAGGAGTCAGCGTAAAGAGAATGGGTGTAGCGCCCTTGGCACGTATCTCATTGATGAAACGACGCATGTAACCACCAAACGTATAGACGGTTTCTTGTTTCCGCGTGACCTTATTGTAGATGGAAATGGAATCCTCCTTCACTTCGAGTTTCCCATCAGGACGGTAACTGGAACGGGCACGGATGGAATCGATGGGACCATTGTCGTTATGCCCAAGTTCGAGGAACACATAGTCGCCCTTCTTCACGGCTTCGAGCACCGGCTGCCAGAGCATCGTGTAGAAGGTGCGTGGCGAAGTGCCGCCCAAGGCATGATTCTCCACCGTGATTTTGTTTTCATCATAGTATTCATGAGCATAGAATCCCCATCCCCACTGACCATTGTTACCATTTCCGAGGGTACCAGTACGCATGGTGCTGTTGCCCACGAGGAAGAGCACGGGATTGTTTCCCCTTCGGCTACTGCCCGGCACGGGACGCACTTGATTGGCTATGTCGATGGAGTCAGCCGTCAAGTCACGCACTCCATTGATGTCAATCCAGATGTCGTGCTGAGCATAAGAAGTGAGAAGCGAGAAACTAAAAACTAAAAGTGAAAGTATCTTTTTCATATCTGCTATTTATTTAATCAGTTGCACACGTTCGAGTTCACTTTCAAAGTTTGGCGTGAAAATGCCTTTTCCCAAATTTTCCTTGATTTCTTGCTGTGTCCAAAAACGTCCCCCATCGAGTTCCTCGGAGGGAGTGATGTCGCCATCATAGACAGTCTTGTAGGCAAACACCAGTTCCCTTTCGCGACTGCTCTCAAAGACATATTGTGTGAGGCGTTCTGGGGTGAAGTCCGTGATGCCAAGTTCTTCACGCGCTTCACGTTTCAGTGCATCTTCAATGCACTCGCCAAGGTCCACGTGTCCACCCACTGCGGTGTCCCACTTGCCAGGCTGGATATCTTTCCACTCAGGGCGTTTCTGGAGGTAGAGTTCGCCCTTGCTGTTGAACACATGCAGATGCACCACGGGATGCAGCAATTTGCTGCCGCCATGACATTCGCCACGCGTGGCAGCACCTGTAATGTTGCCTTCCTCATCAACAATGGGGAACATTTCTTCATGATTATCTTTCATAAGCATCAAGGTATCAAGAGGGATGAATCACCATAACTCAAGAAACGAAAACCGTGACTAAAGGCATAGTCATACACCTTTCGCCAATCGCCTTTCAGGAAGGCAGACACAAGCAGCAACAGGGTTGACTGCGGCTGATGAAAGTTGGTGACCATGCGTTTCACGATATGGTAGTCGTATCCAGGGGCGATGATGATTTGTGTGGACGAATGAAGAACCTCCATCTGATGCTTGTCCATATAGGCAAGAAGCGATTGGAGGGATTCAAGCGTTGACGGTTGAGAGTTAACTACCTCGTAAGGCATCCATTGGGGAACATGGAGGTCTTCTTCGCCTTGCTGGGCAAGGATGCCCATATAGTAGAGGCTTTCGAGCGTGCGCACGCTGGTGGTTCCCACCGCGATTGCCTCTCCACCATGAGCAATCAGTTTCTCGATGGTTTGCCGACGCACGGCGATATGCTCCGTATGCATGTCGTGCCCACCAATCTCTTCGCTCTTCACGGGTTTGAACGTGCCTGCACCCACATGCAGCGTCAGTTCCTCACGGTCAATGCCTGCCTCGTCAAGTGCCTTGAGCACCCGTTCCGTGAAGTGGAGACCCGCTGTTGGTGCTGCGACAGAGCCTTTGATTTTGGAATAGACGGTTTGGTAAGTCGTCTTGTCACTCTCCTGCGTCGCACGATTGAGATAGGGAGGAATGGGCAGTTCACCCACCGCATCCAGCAGTTCTGCCCATGTATAATCACCGTTCCACGAAAATTCGACAATGTGGGAAGTGCCATGCAGCCCTTTACGTTCGCAAGCGAGGGTGAGGGTCGTTCCATCAGGCATCGCTATCTCACGGAAGAGTTTGCCTTCTTTCCACTTCTTCAGATTGCCCACCAAGCAATACCACTGCACACACCCCTTTTGGGAGAAGTTCAACTGATAGTCGTTAGGAAGAGCCGGTTCGAGGCAAAAGACCTCTATGAGCGCACCGAGAACAGACCCTCTCTGTCCTGCGGACATCTCCCCCATAACGGGGAGACCATCCGAAGTGTTGGTTAATGAAGAAGACCCAACGTGATTCTCCTCCCCATTATTGGAATTGACAGTGGAGAGGGGCTGAGCCTTCTTTCTGAAATGCAGACGTGCCTGGATGACCTTTGTGTTGTTAAACACCATCAAGGCTCCACTGGGCAGATACTTCGGCAGGGAACGGAACACGTCTTCAGTCACCTGACCGTGCTGGTAGATGAGCAACTTGCTCGCGTCGCGCTCCGGCAAAGGGAACTTTGCGATGCGCTCATCGGGCAAGTCGTAGCTGTAATCAGCAATATGTATAGTCTTTGGATTCAATGCTTTATATTCTGTTTTTAGTATCCTTTCATCATGTTTTCAACGCCCCTTTGGAAGGATTGAAAAACCTGCCTTGTCCTCACTTTTCCCTTCTTCCAAACGTATTCCAGTACTTTCCCACAAGTACTGCAGTACCGACTTAGAAGTATTCGAGTACTTCTTAAGAAGTACTGGGCTTACTTTCAAAGACGCACTATTGCGAATATGGAATCGGGGGTGAAGAGGGGGTGTCAGGCTCGAATCGCACCTCCTTCAACTCGTAGCGCACCACCTGTCCCGTGTCGAACCGAAGACGGATGTGCCCCGTGGGTTCCACCGCTGCTATCTCAGCCATGAAGGAACCACGCACATCGCTGTAGTGGTGCATGCCCGTGCGACGATAGAGGTGCTGCATGTAGAGCAGCCGGAGGTCTTCCTCGCGTCCCTCCTGCAACCATTCGTAGTAGTGCTGAAAAGCAGCCATGATCGCCGAGAGCACTTCTTCACGGTCGTGGTCATGACCTGTGAGCAGGCGGAGCGAAGTGGGATTGGGGGCATCGCTGCGAAACGCTGTCTGGTTGATGTTGATGCCCACGCCGATGATGCAGTTGGCGATGTGCTTGCCCTGCAGGTCGCACTCTATCAGGGTGCCGCTGATTTTTCGGTCGCCCACATAGATGTCGTTGGGCCACTTCACCTCCACCCCTTCCACATAGTGTGCCAAAGCCTCTCTGACTGCGACGGCCATGCACTGCGAAAGCAGGAACTGCCGAGATGCAATGATGAAGTCGGGATGGCATAGCAAGGAAAAGGTCAGGTTTTTCCCTTTTTCAGTCTCCCACGAGTTGCCTTGCTGCCCTCGTCCCCTCGTCTGGTCATCAGCCACGACAAGCGTGAAGCCCGTCCGAATTGCCGCTGACATTACTTGTCCCGTCCCCTCTTCCGACAACATCTCTCGAACAAACAAGTTGGTCGAATCGACCGTTGGAAGGTTGATACGTGAAACATTCATCATACTTTGCAATTTTGGTGCAAAGTTAGTACAAAAAGCAAGAAAAGCATCCCCACAATTGATTATTTTTCCCCGAAAATGAGAAAAAAAAGAGTTTTTCTTGTTTTTTTACCAAACAATTCCCTACATTTGCGAACCGATTTACATTTAGTGAGAGAAAAAACTTACGACCTAACCTATCATTTTGGGAATAATTATGCGGATTGCCCGTACTATTATAGGATTGTTGTTTTTATGCATTTCTCTATCTTGCCTTGCCCAGAAAAACGCTCGGAGCAAAAAAGAGATGGAGAAAGTGCTTGTTGAGTTAGACAATGTCATCGCAAACAAGAACACCTACCAGAAAATTCGCCAAGCACGCGTTGACAGTTTGGAGCAGGTGGTCAATTCATGCGGCACTGATGCGTATGTGGAAAAATGCAAGGAGTTGTATGAGACCCTGTCAGACTTCGATGGAAGACTGGCTCTAAAAGTGTTGCACCGTATCGAGAAAACCGAAGAATACCAAAAGAACAAAAACCTGCAAGCATGGGTGAAACTCAATGCCTCCACCACCCAGCGCATTATAGGACTATACTATATTGCCGACAACCTGACCGGAAGCATTGACCCGTCACAATTGTCGCTGGAAGAGAAGTTGCACTACTACCGTGTATGTCAAGACAACTACGAGAAAGTCAGCAAATACATGTCTGACATCAGCATTTCGATGGATGAGGAGAAAAAGATGGTGACGTTCTATGACACCATCATCGCCCTGCTGCCCGAAGGCAACAAAAAAGACATCATCATGGCTGACAAGGAGGTTTACCTCAATCATCCCAAGAAGGCACTCCAGATACTTTCGGAGAGATTTCCCAAAGCCAAAGGAGGAGACCGAGACAAAATGTGCATCACATTGGCATCTGCCCACAAACTGCTGAACGATCGCCAAAGTTACATTTATTATCTTGCCACCGCAGCAGTCAACCACATCAAAAGCGGAAACACCATCGACGAAGCACTGCCAGACCTTGTGCATGCGCTTTATGAGGAAAACGACATCGACCGCGCCTACACCTACCTGATGTGCATGATGGAGGATGCCAACACCTACCCCTCCAGAAGCCTCGCTGTCGATGTATCCAAATACTTCCCCCTCATCAATTCATCCTACAATTTCCACAAGGCTTACCTCGCCTCTGCCAGCAAGGTGAAACGCAATTCACTCATCATCACCCTCACACTGCTGGCACTGGCATTGGGCGTAGCCTTCTTCCTCGGATGGAAGCATAACCAGACAGCCGAAGAGAGAAGACGAGCCAACCAACTCCAGAAAGCACTCGACCAAGCAGCGATTGCCGACCGCATCAAGACCGTGTTCATTCAGAACATGAGACACGAAATCCGCACGCCGCTCAACGCCATCATGGGATTCGCACAGTTGATGTCCAACGACCTCTCTGAAGAAGAGCGCGCCGCCTATAACGGCTACATCCAAGAAAGTAACAACCAATTGCTTTCCACACTTGATGACATCATTGATGTCAGCAACATGGAGGTCGGAAACTTCAATTTCCATTTTGAAGAAATAGACTTAGACAAACTCTGTCAGGATTACTTGGAACATAACCGGGAAATACTGCCTTCAGGAGTAGAACTCATCTATATCCCTGCAGAGAACGGCATGAAACTCAACTCCGACAAGAAACGCATCGGACAAGTTCTCCACAACCTCCTGTCCAACGCCTGCAAAAACACCACAAGCGGAAAAGTCACCCTCAGTACCATATACTACGAGGAAAGCGACAACATACAGTTTATCGTGACTGACACGGGAACAGGAGTGCCACCCGAGAAGGCCGATGTCATCTTCGAGCACTTCGAGAAACTCGACCATTACAGCCCCGGACTTGGATTGGGCCTCTATGTGTGCCGACTCATTGCACGTGCGTTAGGTGGCGACATTCATCTCAACACCCTCTACACAGAAGGGGCACAGTTTGTCTTCACCATCCCCAACCAAAACCTGCAACAAGAAGAGGAAGACATTGAGCATGAACTAATGCTCGGATTTGACTCATAATCCACGCATAACGAGACATTTCCGGTAAGAAAAGATGAACCTGCGACGTACCACACACCTCTTAATCACAGCATTGCCCCGCGCTCTCCATCGACACGGGTTTGGAGTACAGTCGCCTTGGGCATACGAACTGATTCGCGACGTACTTTTCGAGCCACTCCCCTACTACGCTTACGAAGAGCAAAAACTCACCACCCCCATGCAACGGCAACTCTTCCGCATCCGCAACCACTATCCAGGAAAACCCATCATCATCATTGACGACAAAGGGGAGGAAGCCATCCGGCAATGCGAAGCCACACTGCAAGGAGTCACACCCGACACCCTCCTGATCATTGAACACATCCACGATGAGAATGCAGAACTTTGGAATCATACCGTGCATGACCCAAGAGCCATCATCACCTTCGACATGAGGCAACGAGGCTTGGTCTTTTTCGACAAAAAACGCATCAAACAGAATTACCTTCTATAAACTTAAATTCTTTTATTCTTATGAAAATATACACCCGCACAGGCGACCAAGGACAGACCTCCCTCGTCGGAGGACAGCGAGTCAGCAAAACATGCGCACGACTTGAGTCTTACGGAACCATCGATGAACTCTGCTCACACATCGGATTGCTCATCACCTACTGCACCGACCCCCATGACCAGCGTTTCCTTACCGACATCCAACGCGCCCTCTTCAAAGTAGGGGGCTACCTTGCCACCGACACCAGCCAACGAGAAGTGCGCCCCACCAATATCGTCACTGCCGACATGGTGACCACCCTCGAACAGGAAATCGACCGCATCAATGCCACGTTGCCCCCCTTCCGTTGCTTCATCCTTCCCGGAGGGTGCCAGGCGGCCGCACAAAGCCATGTATGCCGCACAGTTTGCCGACGAGCAGAGCGTCGCATTCTTTCTCTCAGCGAAGAAGGCGCACAAGTTGATTCACAAGTAGTTGCCTACGTCAACCGACTCAGCGATTATCTCTTCGTATTGGCACGCAAACTCAACTTGGATAAAAATCATCCCGAAATTATTTTGTAGTAAAAAAAATAAGTTGTACTTTTGCACCCCAAAACAAATAAACACTAAAACTATGTATTGGACACTCGAATTAGCCTCAAAATTGGAAGACGCTCCTTGGCCAGCAACCAAAGAGGAGTTAATTGACTATGCCACACGCTCTGGTGCGCCTCTCGAAGTGATTGAAAACCTCGAAGAAATCGAGGACGAAGGTGACATATACGAATCCATCGAAGAAATCTGGCCCGACTACCCATCAAAGGAAGACTTCCTGTGGGACGAGGAGGAGTATTAGACTGAGTGTCTAATACGACGACTCGGGGTGCAGTGCTCGGCTGTTGGGAGGGCAACGAAGGAAGACCGAACAGACTGACGCAAAGCACAAAGGTGGATCAGGAGGAGTATTAGACTGAATGTCTAATACGACGACTCGGGGTGCAGTGCTCGGCTGTTGGGAGGGCAACGAAGGAAGACCGAACCAACTGACGCAAAGCACAAAGGTGGATCAGGAGGACGACGACTCGGGGTGCAGTGCTCGGCTGTTGGAAGGGCGACGAAGGAAGACCGAACAAACGTAATAACTAAGGGCGGGATAAGCAAAGGTTGTTTGCTTATCCCGCCCTTAGTTATTTGGCATATTGAAGAGAAGCCTATTCTTCCATGCTCACTTGTGCCAACCACTTGCTGACGCTAACACCTTTGCAAGAGACAAAGGCACGTGAGAAAGTGTTGTAACTACTGAAACCACTGTCGGTTGACAACTGCTGAAGTGTGGGGGGGGTAATTTTTTCTCTCAATGCTTTTCGGTAGAGCGACTGGAAATAGTCAATTCGCAACTTATTAATATATGTATAATAGGTGATACCCTGCGAGGCGAAGTAGAGGCTCAAGTAGGTGCGGTTGGTGTGGCAGGCCTGCGCCACGGTGTTGAGCGACAGGTCATGCTGCAGATAGAGTTGCGTGGCCTCACAGTGCTTCTGCAACAGTGCGCCTATCTTGATAATGATGATGTCATTTTTTGAGATAGGGGCGATTGGAGTATTCTCTGTTCCCCCAGACTCCACTTCTGTCTCTTCTTGCATCTCCGCCTCCAGCGTCTCTTCAGCCAACGGCTCCAACACCTGTTGGTGGTCAATATACAAGACAATAATCCCAATGAATATTGTGTCGGCAACGTGGAAGACGTATGAGTATGCCATGATGACGTGTATGTCGCTTTGGCTCATCATCAGCAGATAGTTGACGAGGGAGAGCGCCATGACACACAGAATGATCCAACTCCAAGTGAGGTCCTTATGCTCCAAGTCTGCATAGTTGTCGGCAAGGAAACGGTGATAGGTGATTTTTGCCCTGATGTACCAGACGATGCAAGTGGCCAGTTCAGTCAGATACAGAGCGTACATCGCCCACGTCCACCACGTCTGTCTGGTGAGCAGCCACCCCATCAGGGGCAACACCGCAATCACGCAGAACCACCACAGCCGATTGTCCCAGCGCCGACGGTCTTGAAGTGTTTCGAGCATGAAGCACAACATCGTGGGGAGATACAGCACCATGTCAATCGTGACAGACGCCATCTGCTGAAGTTGCGGGTCGTCGGCAAACCACAAGACGAGTGGAATGTTTGCCAAATAGGTAAAAACACTGATGAGTATCGCCCAGCCTGCCTTACGCCGCAGTCGCTGATCGGTGACAAGTTCGCGTCCGAAAGCATTACGCTTCGACACCAACAGATAGATTGCCATCGCCACCAAGATGGTCATCATCACCACGAAGTGAATCAAGTACTGGTAAAACTCTATGTCTGTCATATCAATATTTATTAAAATTTCGGATGTTTTATTTCTTTGGAGTTAGTTATAAGGAGTTATCGCTCCGCTCAGGAGTTAAAAGCCGATACTCTGACATTAACCCTAACCCTAACTTCTCTCCCCTAAACAGGGGAGTTGGAGGGGTCTATCACATTTGGCTTTAACTTCTCTAACTCCTCTAACTCCAAAGAAGTTGAGCAACTTGCGAAACTTGAGTCAATATTATTATATGTATATATAATCACCGTCCCTCGATCGTTTTCCGTACAAAGTTAGCAAAAATTTCGGAAAGTGTACTCCAAAAAGATTCAAAAAGTGAGAAAGCCACATTGCAAGTTGTCAAAGAAACAATTCTAAGTTGTCAAAGAAACAAAATCCTATCACTCAAACAAATTGCCTCTCATTTGTCACATTTTATTTCGTCCGTCACTCACAACAGATGGGCCTTTCCCGAAAAAGATTGTACCTTTGTCAGCAAAAATCGATACTAAGTGAAACTTTGTAGAACACTTTATAAAACAAAAATCTTGTACACGTACACTCTCAAATTAAAACAAAATCTTTATTATTAACATTTTAATTTAAATTTAATTTATGAAGAAAAGAAAACTACTCATCACAGCGCTTGCCCTATCGTTGGGATGCCTCACTGGCGGCAGCGGGGCCATGGCGCAAGTAAGCAGTTGGGAAGCAGTCTACACGCAGACGCAGACCAGTTCGGACAGTTGGACGAAACTGAGCGTAGGCTCTACTTCGGGACAAACCTTAGGTTCAGGAGGCACTACGACGTATTATTACATCGACCGAAGCCTCAATTTCACGAATTCTAATCCTGGCGGCAGCGGACTGAAAATTCAGGGTACGGTGTATCTCTATCTGCCTGCAGGCGTGAACATCACCTGTGTGGGAGCCAACGCTAACGGTGCAACGGGTGCCGGTGCCGGTATCGAGCTGACTGAAGGCAACACACTCTACATCATCGGCGGCGGCAATGGCGCCACAGTGACTGCCAAGGGCGGTAATGCTGCCAACGGTGGCAATGGCGCCCGTGGTGTCAACGCTACCTTAGAATATGATGAAAAGATTCTGCCGGGCTCGGGTGGCAATGGCGGTAACGGCGGCGGTGGTGCCGGTGCCGGTATCGGCACACGCGGAGGCAATGGCGGTGCCGGTGGTGCTGGTGCTACTGCTAATTCGACTGAGAATGAGGGTACAAACCACGGCGTAGATGGCAATGCTGGTTCCGCTGGTTATACCGCTGGCAACATGGGTGAATTCTATGTTGAAAATACCAATGGTATCACGGTAACTGCAACGGGTGGCAGCGCAGCAACCAGCGGCGGTGCCGGTGGCGATCGTGGTTGGAATGCTGCCCAAGATCCTTATAACCAGTATACTGCTTCCGGCGGCGGTGGCGGCGGAGCCGGTGGCTTCGGCGGCGCAGCTGCTAACATCGGTACGGGTGGCCCCGGCGGTGGCGGCGGTGGCGGCGGTGCCGCAGGTAACAGTGCATGGGCGGGTTATGATTTCTACCGTGTAGGAGCAGGCGGTGGCAAGGGCGGTCGCAATGCTGATGGCAATTATGCTTCTGACGGTGTGACGAGTGAATTAACAAGTATGCATGATGCTGAATTGAAAGCAGGATTCGACAGTGATGATTCATATACTGATAAAGGATGGGAATCTGGTAATGGCATGCACGATGGCGGCTCTGGTGGCGTCACCGGCTCAGCCAGTTCATCTAAATTAGCGATCTCTGGCGATGAAGCCAAGAAGGAGTACAACATCACGTTCACGCCTGTAAAAACGAACATTAACGGTAAAACTGGCGCTTCTTTGAATCCTTTAACCGTGCAATATTCTCCTTCAACTGGCACCACGGTCATCTTCCCGAAGAACAAAGACGGTTACCAGTGGGCACTGCTCACCTACGGTAAGGACTGCACCGCAAATGGCGGGACGGCCAGCATTTTCACTCAAGCGACGAAGACATTCTTCGGAGGCAATTATGACGAAGAGTCCTATCGTACCGAACTGCTCAACGATGTCTATGGCGACCTGGACTTCATCGAAGTGGCAACCACCTGTACACTCGCAAATTCGGGCAACAACACGGAGGTGCTCACGGACTTCTTCTATAATGAGGCTATCACTTCGCAGAAGTACCCAGTAACAGTCAGACTCAAGGACCGCACGCTCTATCAGGACAACCACTGGAACACCCTCTGTCTGCCGTTCGACATGACTCCTTCTCAGTTTAACATTTCTATTCTGCAGGGAGCCATTATAAAGGAGATGAACACAACCGCTACTGGCTACTATCCTGATGGAACCCTAATACCCGATGCAATGTTTAGGAAAGAGGGGCCTGTGCTCTACTTCAAGTTTGACGATGTTAACGCCAGTACCAATGGCCTTCAGGCTGGCAAGCCTTACTTGGTGAAGTGGACATCAGGCAGTAACTTTGTAGACAACACCAAGACTGGCAACACTCGTCATGACCTGGATTTCTACAATGTAACTGTAACAAAACTTGCTCCTCAAGCGTCGAATGGCAATGGCATCACTTTCCAAGGCACGTTCTCGTCATCTGAAACGCTGTCGGCTGGCGACAAGACGAAGTTAATGCTGGGTTCTGACGACAAACTCTACTATCCCTCAAAGAACATCAACGTAGGTGCCTGCCGTGGCTATTTTATCATCCCAGCAGCTGCTGCTGACGCTGCACCTCGGCTTGTGATAGATTTCGACGATGAAATGGCAACCAGCATTCAGACACTGAACGCCGCTGGCGAAAACCAGGATGACGCTCCCGTCTATAACCTTCAGGGTCAACGCCTCAGTGCTCCGCAGAAGGGCATCAACATCGTGAATGGTAAAAAAGTATTTGTAAAATAATTATTTCTTATAAAACAATGAATAGAACAATGAAAAAGAGTTATGTAGCACCCACCATGGAGGTGGTTTCTGTGCTGATGGCACAGATGATTTCCGCAAGCAAAGGCATAAGTTCGAATGTGGAATTTGAATATGGAGGAGAGACCCCAGAAGATTTCATTATCCGTTAATATAATAATCTATAAAAGAATGAAAAGAATATCTATATTGACATTCCTCGCACTCTTTGCAGCCACCCTGACGAATCAGGGTGGCGCATGGGCGCAGGAGGACACAAAAGACGATAACTGGGGTCAAGTGCCAACGGCTTCAGGTAAGTGGACGCACATCACGGCTGGCAGCAACTCGGGTTTCGAACTGAAAGACCAATACTACTACGTGTCGGAAGACCTCACCTTCACCAATACCATTAACGGTGACGGAAAGGGTAGCGGTATGTATGTGCAGGCCGGCAAGACGGTGAATCTCTACATTCCCGCCGGTGTGACGCTCACCGTAAAGGGTGCTGACGGTCAAGGTATGCAGGGGGGCGGTGCCGGCATTCTGGTGCCTAATGGCACTACGCTCAATATCATTGGCGAGGGCACAATCGTTGCCCGTGGCGGCAATGCTGCCAACGGCAATGACGGCAATAGAGGAGGTTCCGGACAGTTAGATGAAGAAAGTGTAGGGACATGGTTCTTAGGGAAGAAAATTATCTGCGGCTCCGGTGGAACTGGCGGTAACGGCGGTGGTGGTGCCGGTGCAGGCATCGGCACCGCAGGCGGCAACGGTGGTGAAGGTGGTTCTCTGACTGTAAATCCAGGGGAATCTTATGCGGACTGGGAAGGTGGAGACCTTGCCGGCGTAAATGGAGCGAACGGCAGTGCTGGCACTTCAGCCGACGAGATGGGTACACTCTATATCCAATCTACCATCACACAGAATATTCAAGGTGGTGCCGCTGGCAACGGCGGCGCTGCCGGTTGGCCTGGTAACGTTAGCACTACTGGCGGTGAGATTGAATTTGAAGGTGTTGAATTTGTTAATGGTATTCCTATTCCTACATTTGACATCACTGACATGCAGGCTGTAGCCGGTGGTGGTGGTGGCGGCGGCGGTGCCGGCGGTGGCAGCGCTAAGGCTATCGGTACTGGTGGTGCCGGTGGTGGCGGCGGTGCTTCGGGTGCCCACGGTAGTGCTTGTGCCCACGACAGTTGGGTCAACGACAACTGGGGTTCAGTAGGTGCTGGTGGCGGTCAAGGCGGTGTTGGCACCGATGCAAACAAAGGAGAAGATGGTAAAACTTGCTGGTTCCAAGGCGATGATAACATATTTGATGACGAAGAGAACCACAAGCCTGGTGGTATAGGCGGTGCTTCAGGTTCAGAAAGTACTTCAAAAACTCCAGGAAGTGCTACGTCTCCCCAATACAGCGTCAACTACTACACTGTAGGCGTGACACCTAGCAAGTCCAGTGAAAATTACAACGTCAGCAGCAGCACAACAATTACCCTGCCATCCCTTTCTTCAGGCAGCAAATACAAGTGGATACTGAGCATCTATGGTAACGAAGCAGGAAAGAACACGACGAGTCACTGTGCCGGGCCGAACGGTGATGTATATGCACCAGGCGATGAGGTTGACCTCAGCAACATCTACGGTGCCATCGAGTTCTGCGCCGTCTATGTAGGCTGCGAGATAGACTGTGCCAGTGATTGGTCAAGTTCTCTCGATTTGGCTTATTCCACCGAAATATCTGACAAATACACCGTTGTCGACTTGAAGAACCGCACGCTTTACAAGGACGGCTACTGGAACACGCTAACCCTGCCGTTCACCCTCTCGGAAGAGAAACTGGCTACCACCTGTCTGGCAGGTGCCGACATCCGCTATTTCGAGAACGCATCGTGGGATCCTGTAGATCAGAAACTGACGATTAACTTCTCCAGCAGCAATGAAGGTCAGATTAAGGCTGGCGTGCCCTGCATCATCCGCTGGACAGGGGAAAATATGGGTGATCCTATCCTGAACCCCAGTTTCACGAATGTCTCAATCGCTATTTGGAATCAAGAAGAACTCGATGATGAGGAGGAGTACAACAAATACGAAACGGAGTCCAACGGTATTCGCTTCCAGGCTCAGATAGCGCCGGTTCAGGTGCAAAGCGGCGATAAGGCATTGTTGCTCGGTGGCGAGAACAAACTCTATAAGCCCAAGAATCAAATGTGGGTATATGCTACTCGTGCTTACTTCACATACGACACAAGCAGCATCAACTTTGCTCCCCGCCGAATCGTGTTGGACTTCGGTGAGGACGAGCAGGAGACCACATACATCGATGACATCATGGTGGAAGATCACCAAGAACGTAACGTGGAGGGTATCTTCAACCTAAACGGTCAGCGCCTTGATGCTCCGCAGAAGGGCATTAACATCATCAATGGTAAAAAGGTCTTTATAAAGTGAGAGTAGAGCAGAACGAGAAAAGTTCACTCTATAAAAATCAAAGAGGTGTGCGAATCCTGATATTCGCACACCTCCTTTTTAATGCCCGATTCAAGTTAAATCAGTGGAGAATGATGAAATATTGCCGAACAATTGCTAACTTTGCACGTTTTTCACAAAAGAACTCATTTGAAAATGATGACAGCATCATGAAGAAAGCGTTGATGACATTGGCATTGGGCACGTTTGGATTGGGCGTGACAGAGTTTGCGATGATGGGGATATTGCCCTTTATTGCTTCGGATTTTGGTGTAAGCATTTCTGAGGCAGGGCACCTCATCTCCAGTTATGCATTAGGCGTGTGTGTAGGTGCGCCATTGATGGTTGCCTTCATGCGCACATGGCGGCTGAAAAAAATTGTCGTTCTCCTTATGTGCATCTATTTCTTGGCTTCTTTGGGCATGGCTTTTTCACCAGAATACTATTCCATGCTTGTCATGCGATTTATGGCAGGATTGCCCCATGGCGCATACTTCGGTGTGTCCAGCATTATTGCCGACCGCTTGTCAAAAGGAAGGAAATCAACCACAGCCGTTGCCATCATGTGCTCGGGCATGTCGGTGGCAAACTTGATTGGCATTCCCTTTGGAACTTTCATCTGCCAAATGGCGTCATGGCGTTACATCTTCGCTTTTAGTGCATTATGGGGACTGGTCACTTTACTCGCCATCTGGCGTTTCATTCCCTCAATGGATGCTTTGCCTGACACCGGCGCAAGAGGACAATTCCGTTTTCTGAAATCGCTTGCCCCTTGGCTGTTGATTGCAGCGACACTACTTGGAAACGGTGCCGTGTTCTGTTATTTCAGTTATTATGCCCCATTGCTCACCGAATATTCGGGCATCAGCACCACTCTCTTGCCATTCATGGCAGTCATCGCTGGTGCGGGAATGGTGGTGGGCAACATCACAGGAGGCATGCTCAGCGACCGTATTGGCCCAGGGCATACTGGCAGATGGCTACAAATCATCATGTTCGGAAGCCTTTTGAGCATTTTCTTGTTGAGCCACATCGCATGGCTCAGTGTGATACTGATGTGCATTACCACCTTCTGTCTGTTTGGCGTGGGTTCTCCCCAACAACTACTCTTGCTCCGGTTCAGCAAGGGCGGTGAACTTTTAGCCGGGTGTATGGTACAACTTGCATTCAATTTTGGCAATGCCGTGGGTGCTTATCTGGGAGGCATACCATTGACTAATGGATATACTTACAACTATACAGCACTACCAGGATTCATCATGGCAGCCATCGGCATCATTTGCTACACCATCTTTTGCCACCGATACGAGAAACTGGCATCAAAGAGTCACCAATAAAACTGCCAGATAAAAAGACAGTTCGGAAAGAAGGCAAACAGCCCCACAGCAATCCCCCGTATAACCATGAAGTTGACGCCAAATGAGGACGAAAAGGAAGGTGACGGTGAGAATTGGTGCCAGAACGGCAAGCCACCACACCGTGTTTGTGAAAAGGATAAGCGGCAAGGAGGGCAGCAGCCCCTGAAAAGCAAGGCTAACCGTAGAGAGGAAAGGGAAAGGACGATAGATGGTCTTGTTCTTTGCCTCTTCTTCATGACGGGCGTAAGGCATAAAGTTGACGATCTGAGCAGAGAACATCTTCGCTAAAGGATCGGCCGCAAGAATGGAAAATACAGCGGTCATTGGGGACAATGAAGTAAGGATGCCCACTAATAGCAGGAAGTAGAAGATGAGGGCGATGACCCCGTAGGTGCCGATGTGGGAGTCCTTCATGATGGCAAGGGTGCGCTCGCGGTCTGTACCTCCACCGAAACCATCGAAGAAGTCGGCCAAACCATCCTCGTGCAAAGCACCCGTCAGAAAAAGACGAACGATGACAGCAAGGATGACAGCAATGGAGAACGGCAGGATGTGGCAGGCGAGAAAGAGAGTGCCCGCCATGATGCCACCCGTCAACCAGCCAACCAGTGGCCAATGTTCAACCACTGTGGCATAGGCTTCCTTCGGGGGCTGATAGAATCGCCAGAAAGGAAGGCGGGTGAAAAAGATGAAGGAAGCAAGGATATTTACCATTTGACAATTTACTATTTGATTAAAGTTTGGTTTCGGGAGTTCAAGGAGTAAAGGTGTCAGAGTATCGGCTTTAACTCCTGAGCGGAGCGATAACTCCTTTAACTCCTTTAACTCCAAAGAAATAAAACATACGGAACTTCAACTAAAAGTATTTGGTGATTTGGGCATTGTCGAAGTTGTTCATTTCATTCATCATACGGACAGCGGAGTCAACGATGGGGAAGGCACAAAGGGCACCCGTCCCTTCTCCTAATCGCAATCCTAAAGAAAGAAGAGGCTCGGCATGAAGAGCATCAAGCATGCGACGGTGACCGCTTTCATCACCACAATGCCCGAAAATCATATAGGCTTGGGCTTCGGGATAGAGTTGGCAAGCGGCCAAAGCACAGGCGGTCATGATGAAGCCATCAACCAGAATGAGCATCTTCAATTCAGCAGCACGAAGCATCGCACCAATGGCTGCCACCATCTCAAAACCACCAAAGTAACGGATAATGTAGTCAGTTGACAGTTGACGGTTGACAGTTGACAGTTGAGGAGCATTCTGTCGGTCAACAGTCCGCATGGAACTGTCAACTGTCAACTGTCCACTATCAACTGACAAAAAACGGTCAAGGGCTTGGGTGAGGATGGCTTGCTTATGACTGATGCCTTGGGCATTGAGACCTGCTCCTGCACCGATACACTCAGAGAGAGGCATGTGGCAGAAAAGGCTCATCCAGATGGAGGAGGGAGAGGTGTTGGCAATGCCCATCTCGCCAAGGCAGAGGATGCGGGAGCCTTCGGTGTGGCAGACATCAACTAAATCGATGCCAACGGTGAGGGTGCGGATGTATTCTTCTTCTGTCATGGCGGGCTCATGGAGAAAGTTGCGAGTGCCAAAGGCAATCTTGCGATTGATGATGCCGGGCACTTGGGAAAGGTCGTGGTCAACGCCCACATCAACGATGCGGAGATGGAAACCGTGCTGACGGCAGAACATGTTGACACCTCCCCCACCCTTGGTGAAGTTGATCATCTGCTGCCAAGTCACCTCACGAGGAGAAACGCTCACGCCTTCACGCTCAATGCCGTGGTCACCACCGAGAAGGAGGTGACAAGGATGAGCGAGAGAGGGAGTAAGGGTCTGTTGAGCCAGACATATCTGCATGACAAGGGTTTCCAACCGACCTAAAGAGCCTTTGGGCTTGTTGAGGTTGTCTATCTTTTCTTGAATGAGAGGACGGAGAGCCTCATCGGGGGCTTGTATGTTGAATGTTTTCATGTCATTTAATTTTTACAGGAATGCCACAGACCATGAGTGTGACCTCATCGGCATGTTGCGCTACATATTGGTTCATCCAGCCTTGAAGGTCTGTGAACTGGCGTTGCACGGCGTTGTCACTCACACCGCCAGAACCGATTTCGTTGGTGACAAAGATAAAAGTGGCATCTTGCTGGGTGAAGCGGTCAAACTCAGCCTTGAGGGCGGTGAGAATAGTTGACAGTTGACAGTTGACAGTTGACAGTTGAGAATCAACGGGCGTAAAGAAGTTGGTACACCAGAGGGTGATACAGTCGATGACAGCAACGCGTCCTGTGAGGTCATGTCGAGAGAGGAACTTCTCTTCTTCAATATTAGTCCATTCGGGACCACGGCGTTCTTGGTGCTTCTCCACACGCTGACGAAACTCATCGTCCCAGATATGGGCTGTTGCCACATAGACGGGATTAGGACTGAGAGAGAGGGCAAGACGTTCGGCATATTGACTTTTGCCAGAGCGTTGACCACCAGTGATGAGGATGATACGCTTCATATTTGAAAAATGAAATAATGAAAGAATACGAAAATGAGAATAAGGAGGAGGATAGCGATGCACTCGGATGTTCGGTTAATGCGAATGGCGATGTGCATATCATCGGTGGTAAGGAGGCGGTCATTCTCACCAATGTAAGGTTTATCGAACAGTTGACCGAAGTAGGTATGAGGACCACCGAAGCGGCAGCCCAGGATGCCAGCAAGGGCGGCTTCTGGATAGCCGCTGTTGGGAGAGGCGTGACGAGGGCCATATTGGGCTACGAACTTCAGCAGGGTAAACCTTCCTGATGCAAGCACCATGAGGAAGGCGGTGATACGGGCTGGGAAGTAGTTTGCCACATCGTCAAGATGGGCAGCAAAGCAACCGAAGTCCTTGTAACGGTCTGTCTTATAACCTATCATCGAATCGAGGGTGTTGACCATCTTATAGGCAAGCATGCCTGGCACACCGCCAATGGCAAGCCAAAAGAGCGGAGCGATGACACCATCGCTCAAGTTCTCAGCAAGCGTTTCGAGGGCTGCCGTGCGGATTTCCTGGGCAGAGAGTTCGGAGGTGTCGCGTCCCACGATGCGAGCCACTTGCTTGCGCCCTTCATCAAGAGAACGGTCAACAGCCAAGAAGGTTTGGCGCACCTCACGAATAAGGGTGGTGCCAGCGAGGCAGAAGAAGATGATGAGAGAGGAAAGGAGGGTGGAGAGTGAAAAGTGAAGAGTGAAAAGTGAAAAATCAAAGTTGCCTGCCAAGAGGGATGCCATGTAAAGGAGTGCCCATGTGACGACAAAGACGAAGGTGACGAAGAAGAGGGAGAGGAGTGCCCCTTTCAGTTTGCGTTGCTTACCTTTGTTGAGGTGCTTCTCGCCGAATGAGATCATCTTGCCAAACCATACGACGGGATGCGGCATCCACTGTGGATCGCCAAGAAGAAGGTCGAGAAACCAACCTATCAACAAGGGCAATATGTAGGTCTGCACTGTCATCGCTGCTGAAAGAACTGAGTGATAGCCTCCACCAGCGCATCATTCTCTTCTGGCGATTGGGTGGCAAGGCGGAAATGATGGGGCGTGAGACCACGAAAGTTGGAGGCATCGCGGATAAGGATGCCATGTTCTTTTGCTAAGTAGGCTTTGAGTTCGGCAGCCGTAGCCTGTTCGAGGGTACAGAGGAAGAAGTTGGTTTGTGTTGGAAAGGCCACAACTCCCTCAATAGCATTCAACTGTCCACGAAGCCGTTGAGTTTCTTCCAAATAAGAAGGAAGGTCGGGGATGGCTTTCTCCCGATGGGAAACGACCCATTTTCCAGCTTCGATAGCCAAGGTATTAACAGCCCACGGACGCTGCTGTTGGCGAAGATATTTGATGACTGAAGCAGATGCCGTAATGTACCCTATCCGCAAGCCAGGGATAGCGTATTGCTTAGTCATAGAATGAATCTGCATGATGTTGCAGTGCCCCAGCATCTCGTCGGGCTGAGGCAATCGACACATCGTGTAGTCTTCGTAGGACTGATCCACCACCAGAAAGTCATGACACTTTGATGCTTCAATAATGCTATCCTCCGTCATCACCTTGCCCGTCGGATTGTTAGGATTGCAAAGCCAACCAATCGCTCCATTGGGTTGTTCCTCATAACCATACATCCTACATGCATCTTCATATTCAGAGAAGGTGGGGTGAAAGACATGGTAGGTCTTTCGGTCGCGGAATGCCTGTGCAATCAAGTAGATGGCATCGGTAGCACCACTTGTTACCAGCACCTCATCCGCGTCAATACCATACTCGTTGGCAATCATCTTTTCTAACGAACGAGGCGAAGGCTCCGGATAAGAACGGATGGCATTCAGATGACGACACAAGTGTGCCTCCAACCCCGAAAGATCGGCATGGGCATAGATGTTGGAACTGAAGTTCATGCGGATACCCTCATAACTGTAGATGTCGTCACCGTGTCCGTCAATCATTGCTTGTCAATATTTGATAGAGCAAGTCAATATTCACATGCTGACGCACATGGTCAGCCAGTTTGTCGTATTGCTCATCTTTGAAGGTTTTGTAGTCGAAAGCCTGTGCTTTCTGCTGCATCTTTTCCTTGAAGGGAGTCAGCAGTTTCTCAATGAAGGACTGATTGTCCAAAATGCCATGCACATAGGTTCCCATGCAACGGTCATCCACATAGTAGCCGTCTTCTGTGCCGTCATTCAGATGCAAGAGTGGCGATGGAGCAGCACCTTCGATGGGATGCGTCTCGCCCATGTGTATCTCGTAGCCACCACCATACTCACACATCACTTGACGTGTCACCTTCTCGCCCGACATGGTCGTGGTGGTGGGCAGCAGTCCTAATCCCGGCAGACGTTCGATGTTTCCCTCCACATGCATAGGGTCGCACACTTCCACGCCCATCATCTGATAGCCGCCACAGATGCCCATGACGGTGGCACCTTGACGATGCGCCCGTATAATTGCCTGTGCCACTCCGTTACGGCGCAGTTCGTAAAGGTCGCTAAGGGTGGATTTACTGCCTGGAATGATAATGATGTCGCTCTTGAGAAGGTCATCGGTATTGTTGGTGTAGAAAAGATGAACCCGTGGATCACGTTCCAACACATTGAAGTCGGTGAAGTTGGAGAGATGGCGCAGGAGCACCACAGCCACGTTCACTTTCCCCTGCTCGGCTTGCATAGACTTCACAGCGAGATCCACACTGTCCTCCTCCTCGATGTGGATGTCTTTGTAGTAAGGCACAACACCCAAGACGGGCACGCCACACAGTTCTTCCAGCATCTTTCTCCCCTCATCAAAGAGGCGAAGGTCACCACGAAACTTATTGATGATGATTCCTTTGATACGCTTTCGGTCTTCGGGAGTCTGCAAGGCGATGCTGCCATAGACGGAAGCAAACACACCGCCACGGTCGATGTCACCCACCAGAATCACGTCAGCATGGGCATACCGTGCCATCGGCATGTTCACGAGGTCACTATCACGAAGATTGATTTCGGAGATGCTGCCCGCCCCTTCCATCACAATGGGATTGAAGCGTTGGGAGAGACGGTCAAAGGCAGCACAGACCTCTTGGCGGAAGTCGATAGACCCTCTCCCCGACCCTCCCCCATAATGGGGAGGGAGACCATCCGGATGGTTCTCCCCATTATGGGGGAGATGTCTGTTAGGACAGAGAGGGTCTTTTCTCCAGAAATCGTAGGCATCCCTATTTCCAATAGGCATACCGTTGAGCACCACTTGACTGGTGTGGTCACTTTGGGGCTTCAGAAGGAGGGGGTTCATATCTGTGTGGCAAGGGATGCCTGCCGCTTCTGCTTGCACGGCTTGGGCACGACCAATCTCCAGCCCTTCAGGGGTGGCGAAGGAGTTCAATGCCATGTTCTGCGCCTTGAAGGGGGCGGGATGAAAACCATCCTGCAAGAAAATACGGCACAATGCCGTGGCAAGAATGCTCTTACCCACGTCGCTGCCAGTACCTGCCAACATGATGGGGCGAAGAGAGACCCTCCCCTCACCCTCCCTACAGGGAGGGGGCAATATCTCTGTCAATGAGGGGACAACAGAACCTGTAACCACCCCCTCCCTGTATGGAGGGTGAGGGGAGGGGCTTTTTATATTATATATATGTGTATAACTTGCCAGCACGTTCTTATGCATGAACACAGGCGTGGGCACGGGTTCGCCTTTGGCATTATAGACCTGCACGATGGACTTGGGCACTTCGCCCAAGAACTGTGTGTAGTGGAACTCGTGTCCTCGGTACTCACAACCATCAAGCACGAAACGGCGATAACCCAAGGAGAGTTTGCGGTCTGCTTTTCTTGCCGTGATGCGATAAGGCAAGACACCACACATAGGGTATTCGCCTTCATCAGTCACGATGCTTTGGCACAGATACATCATGCCACCACACTCTGCCACAATGCGTCCTCCCCTCTCGGCATAGTCACGAATGCTTTTCCTCGTCCGTTCCGCTTTCACCAATGCCTCCAGATGCTTCTCTGGATAACCACCAGGGAGATAGAGAAAGTCGCAGTCTGGCGGTAAGGGTTCGTTGGCCTCAGGGTCAAAGAAACAGACCTTGCCCATGCGGTCAAGCGTTTCTTGATAGAGGAACGAAAAAGACTCTTTGTTTCTTGCCACGCATATCATAGTTCCAACAATCTTTGCCAATTCACTTTTTCTTCCAACAACGAAAGCAGCGTTTCCGTCTCAGCCTTTTCGGAGAAATCCAACCCTAAATAGCGGGAGCCTTGTTCCAGTTCAACCCTCTTGGGTAAGAATCCCAAACACTCCACCTGCAAATCATCGCACACCTGACGCAACATCTCCTGATGGCGTTGTGACCCCACCTTGTTGAAAATGACTCCTGCGATATGCACATCCTCCTGAAAATGCAGGAAACCCGACAACAATGCCGCCATCGAATAGGCGGCTGACTTGGCATCGACCACCAGCACCACCGACACACCCAACACACGAGCAATCTCAGCCGACGAACCTTTGTCGCGGTCATAGCCATCGAATAGTCCCATCATCCCTTCCACAATGCACACATCTGCATCCTCACCATACTGGGCGAAGAGTTCCTTCACATGCTCTTTCGATGCCATGAATGTGTCGAGATTGATGCTTGGACGACCACACACCGCCTCATGAAACTTCGTGTCAATGTAATCAGGTCCGCACTTGAAAGGTTGCACCTTCAGTCCTTTCCTCACCAGCAATGCCATCAGCCCTCGAGCAATGGTTGTCTTGCCCGAGCCACTTGTGGGTGCTGCTATGAGGAAACTTTTTGTCATCGGAATGCAAAGATAGGCATTTTAATTAGGAATTAGAAATTAGAAATTAGGAATTGTCACTTTCCCGATGAAAAAACACATTGAACAACAAATAATTCCTAATTCCTAATTCCTAATTCCTAACTTTTTCTTATCTTTGCCACTGAATTTGGTAATCGAGCATTTCGATGTAAGGGAATCCGGTGAAAAACCGGGGCTGTACCTGCAGCTGTAATCCCCTCTTTTGAACGTCTGTTCACAAAAGCCACTGAGGAATCGGGAAGGCGAACAGGCAGGGGGAAAGCCAGAAGACCTGCCAAAACACTCATCATGCACACACCACGCACAGGACCATGCGTGAACATGCACAAGGCTTATGAAGAAATGGCTTCTAGGGATGGTACTTATGTGCCTTACCCAAACATTGTCGGCACAAGACATTCTGAGGGAAGACTCCCTGCAAGAAGTGGTCGTGACAGGTACTGGAACACAGCACCTGCTGAAAGATGCGCCCGTGCAGACAGAGGTCATCAACAAACAAATGTTGCAAAACTATAGCGGTCAGTCTCTGGAGGACATTCTCGGAGGACTTACATCTTCTTTTTCGTTTAACGAGGGAGACATGGGGAGTCAGATGCAGATGAACGGTCTGGGTAATTCTTACATCCTCATCCTCATTGATGGCAAACGCATCCACGGCGACAATGGCGGTGAGAACGACCTTTCACTTATCGACCCGCACAACATCGAAAAGATTGAGATTGTGAAGGGAGCCTCTTCCGCACTCTATGGTTCTGATGCCATTGCTGGAGTCATCAACATCATCACCAAGCGGCATGACACCGAAGGCATCCTGCTGGAGAACACCACCCGTGGAGGCTCTCATGGCGAACTGCGTCAGCACAACGGCATCGCCCTCAACTTGGGTAAACTCAGCAGTTATACAAACTTCCAACTGCAGCACTCCGACGGTTGGCAGAACACCTCACGCGAAGACCCTCGTCAGACGGAGTTCCTCATTACTGATTCGCGCAACAAGACCGTCAACCGCCACACCAACTGGCAAGTATCTGAACGCCTCACCTACTCCATCAACAACCACATAGAACTCTATGCAGACGGCAGCATCTACCGCAAGCGCATCTACCGACCCAGCGGCCACCATCCTGGCGTGGACGTAAAGACGTATGACCTGCGCTACAACAACGCTTCTGTCTCTGCAGGTGGTAAGTGGAAACTAGGCGGCACAGACCTCATCACGCTCGATGTGGATTGGAACCGTCACGCCTACTACTACGACTTCACTGATGTGACACTCACCGACGGATTCCACAACGGGCAGCCAACCTCCTACTTCCCCTATTATCCGGGACAATCGCAGTTGCAAAGTGACCAACAGCGCACAATGGCACACCTGAAGGGCGTGTTCACCTTGCCCGCAGACAACCGTCTGAGCGCTGGCATTGAATGGCGGTACGATTGGCTCAAGGCTCCCAATCGCGTGAAAGGGGGCAAGGCGACAGACAACACAGAAGCACTCTACGTGCAGGATGAATACACACCCCTAAATTGGCTCAACATCACCGCCGGTCTCCGTCTGAACCGCAACGAGCAGTTCGGCTGGCGACTCACACCCAAAGTGTCAGCAATGGTAAAGGCAGGTGACGACTGGCGCATCCGCGCAGCATGGAGCCAAGGCTTCAAGACCCCTACTCCCAAGGAACTCCACTACCGATATGTGCGAGATATGAACGGCACCTATCTCTTCCTTGGCAACACCAACCTCAAACCTCAATCCAGCAACTACTTCTCGCTGGGCATCGAGTACAATCACGGAGGGTTCTCAGCCACCGCCACGGGATACTACAATCAAGTGGACGATATGATAGCCCTCGTCACCATCCCCAATAGCGAGGCACCCGCCGACCTATACACACAATATCTTCCTCTGAAGACACGACAATACAAGAATCTGGAGTCTGCCAAGACATACGGAGTCGATGTGAACATGCGCTACCGCATCAACCGCGAATGGACAGCAGGAATCAGTTACAACTATCTGGACACCGATGCAAAACTCTACAACAGCGAAAAGGATATCCTGCAGAATGTGGTTATCGACGGTATGGCACACCACAAAGGCAACTGCTACGTGACATGGAACCACACCATGAAGAACGAAAACACGTGGGGCGCTGGAGTTTATGGACGTGCATCCACCAAGCGATACTACCAACTCAACGGGAACGGCAAAGGCTATAACCTGTGGAGGCTCACGGGCAACTACTCTTTCAGCCTAAAGCACGGCAAGCAGCGTCCCCTGACATTCAACCTCGAAGCTGGTGTGGACAACATCTTCAACTATATTGACAAGACTGACCACGGCCTCCACCTTGGCACCACCAACCCTGGCACTACGTTCTATGCCGCCTTTACTATCCGATTCAACCACGGCAAGAAGCTTTTTAACAACTATAAGTCTAACTCTTTAAATCAAAACAACAATGAAGAAAATTAAGCACTTCATGATGGCTGCAGTAGCCCTCATGGTAGCTATGAGCTTCACCGCTTGTAGCAACGATGACAACAACTCATCGAATTACGAACGTTATCAGCAGGAAGTGAACGCTGCTGTCAACCGTCAAAAGAGCAGCAACAAAGTCATCCTGCTCGTGGCCTTTGGTTCTACATGGCAGCAGGCCTACGACACCTTCGACACCATCCTCGATGAGTACAAGAAGGAATTCCCCGGATGGGATGTTTATCTCTCCTTCTCTTCAGCCATTTGCATCAACCAGGCACGTGCTGGCGAACACGCAAAAGACCCCGACACCCCCGCAGAAGTGCGCAATTACTACGACCCCGAGCACTGGCTCACCGCTATTGGCAAAGCTAACTACAAGACGATTGTGGTGCAGTCACTCCAAGTTATTCCTGGCGAAGAGTACCGCCGTGTGCGCGACTCCTACGTCAAGGACTTCATGAACAACAAAAACAACGACTTCACCGAGGATTACATGCACAGCATCGACAAGCAGGTAGCTGTCGGCGTTCCATTGATGGGTAATGACGATGACGTGGATGCACTGGCCAACATCCTCGTAAACGAGAGTGACATAAAGTCCATGATTAACAACGGTACTGTAGTGGCATTCATGGGACACGGCAACCCCGAAGACTACGACTACTATGGTGCCAACGTGCGCTATACGGAGTTGGAAAATGCTCTCCAAGCTCTGTATCCCAAGAAGTTCTATGTCGGCACAGTAGATATGCCAGGCAACTTTGTGGATGATGTTTACGACCGCATGGCGAACAGAGACGGTATCACTTCTGGAAGCGTACAGTTCTACCCACTCATGTCTATCGCAGGTGACCACGCTCACAACGATATGGCCGACGAGGACGATCCTGAGAGCTGGTACTCACTCTTCAAGGAATGGGGCTACGAGGCTTCTGCCTACGAGACCATCTATCCTAAGAGCGCAGCCTGCTACACCAAGTATGTGGCTGGCACCGACTACATCCCAGCCCTTGGCGAACGTGCGGCAGTACGCGCGCTGTGGATGCAGCACACTCAAGATGCCATCGACGCCATCGAGAATGGTGACGGTCTCTCCACACCCACTACAGAAGTGGAAGAGGAGTAATGATGACTGAAATATTCTCCTATAATTATCAATGAAAAAAGTGTTTATGTTGGCAGTGCTCCTCGTTGAGGGGGGCACTGCTTTTGCACAAGTGCACAGGATGGAGCGCATAGACTCCACCGCCACAGAGCGCACTTACAACCTCAACCCAGTCGTGGTGACAGGTTCGGGCCACCACCAGCGACTCAAATCCACCGCCACACCCGTGCGTGTGCTTTCGGCTCAAGAGATTCACGAGCAGGGCATCAGCACCTTCGACGGTGCCATCACGCGCATGCTGCCGCAGGTGTCGATGTCGCCCAACTCGATGGGCACGTTCCTCCGTCTCAACGGACTGGGTAACAAGTACATCCTCATCCTCGTCAACGGACAGAAACTGACGGGCGACATCTCGAACAACATCGACCTGAACCGCATCAACATGGCACGCGTGAAGCGCATCGAGGTGCTGGACGGGGCGGCCTCGTCGCTCTATGGCTCTGATGCCATTGCCGGTGTCATCAACATCATCACCGACCAGCCCACACAGAACTTGGGGAGCGTGGAGAGTAACACCCGTGTGTCGGGTAAGGGTCAACTGACCGAGGCGGTCACGCTCAACATCTTCACTCATGGCTTCGGCTCCTACACCTCCTTCACCCACGACCGCGCTAACAGTTACCGCATCAATGGGCTGGAGTATGTGAAAGGCTCCGACACCGAGACACAGCCCAGCATCTCACCTCTCTACACGGGTTACCGCTCCGACCTCGTGGCGCAGAAATTCACCTACTCACCCAACGACAAGTTGGCGCTCAACGCTGGTTTTGACTATTCGTACAAAATCACCGACCGCCCCAACACCAACCCCGACGTGACGGGCGGCACTGACTATGAGATGCAGTACAAGGGCTTCCGTTGGAACGTGGGCGGCATCTACAAGTTCACCCCCAAGAACTCCCTGCAAGCCACCTTCACTGCCGACCGTTTCCGCTACGGCAAGGAGTATGACATGGAGACCAAGAGCAACGAGGTGGGCGACTTTGTGCTGTCGAAAAAGCAGCATGCTTACGAGACCGATGTGAAGACCATTCTCGGTCTGGCGAAAGGTGGCACCACCATCTTTGGCATGAACTGGCGAAAGGACTGCCTCTTTGCCACTTCGGGCAACATCGACCAGAGCGCCCACACGCTCGCCTTCTACGGCCAGCACGAGCAGAAGTTCCTGCAAGATTTCACGGCTACAGTCGGTGCCCGCATCACTCACCACGAAACCTTCGGCGATCACTTCACGCCCAAAGCCACGCTGATGTATGCCCCCGGAGCCTTCCGTTTCCGTGCCACCTACTCTGCAGGTTTCCGTGCTCCAGGATTGGACGAACTGTACTATCACTATTACTCTGTCAATCGCGGCAAACCGCAGATTTCGTTTGGCAATCACGACCTGAAACCAGAGAAGAGTCACTACTTCTCCCTCAATGCTGAATATCATACCGAATGGCTGATGGCGAGCGTGACGGGCTACTTCAACCGCATCAACGACATGGTGGTGAAACAGAACATCAAGGTAGATGACGATTCACGAGCCATGCTGCAAGAGGAATTCCCTGAAATGAGCAACGAAGAGGCTTCCAAATTAGCAAGTTATGCCCTCTATCAGAACAGCGAAAAAGGCGATGTGAAAGGGGTGCAGGTGAATGTATCGGTCAATCTGTTCGAGGGCTTCAACCTCTCTGCCAACTGGGCTTATGCCTATGCCCGCACAAAGAGCGGTGAAGACTGGAGTGTGCTGGAGCGCAGCATTCGCAATGCTGCCACCATTGCCGCCAACTATCACCATGCATGGGACCGCTATGCGCTGAACGTGAACTTGAATGGTCGTCTCCAGTCGAAGACCTACTATACAGGCTCCTATGAGAATGCACCAGGCTTCGGTATCTGGAATCTCAACACCACCCACACCCTGGACCTCACGAAATGGGCACTCATCGAACCCAGCGTCGGCATTGACAACCTCTTCGACAAGACTGATCACCGCATCGACTCATCTGTGCGCAAATATGCCCTTTACAATCCTGGGCGCATGTTCACCATCGGTCTGAAGGTGCGCTTCAAGCAGTAACACGAGATGATTCATCACAGATTTTCAAAATCGCACCCCTCGACTACGGCACGGTGTACCCCTCGGGTACGCCCTACCGTTGCCGAGGGGTACGGTGCTAAAGATTTTCACCCGCACGTGGCGGTTTATTCACAAAAAAACACTAACTTTGCCCACGTATGAAAAAGATTATTGTTGCAGGCATCGGTCCAGGCAGCCCTGAAGACATCACACCTGCTGTCATCAAAGCAGTAGGCGAGGCAGATGCTGTCGTTGGCTACAAATACTACTTCCAGTTTATCACCCCCTATCTGAAACCAGGGTGTGAATGCATCGACACAGGCATGAAGCATGAACGCGAACGTGCTGAACAAGCCTTTCAACTGGCAGAAGAGGGCAAAATCGTCGTAGTCATCTCCTCGGGCGATGCTGGCATCTACGGCATGACACCCCTCATCTACGAGATGAAACGCGAACGAAACAGCGATGTGGAAGTGACTTCATTTCCCGGCATCTCTGCTTTCCAGAAAGCCGCCTCCCTGCTCGGTGCGCCCATCGGTCACGACTTCTGTGTCATCTCATTATCCGATTTGATGACTCCATGGGAAGTCATCGAACGACGCATCAAGGCTGCTGCGACGGGCGATTTTGTGACTGCTGTCTATAATCCAAAATCGAACGGACGTTACTGGCAACTTTACCGTCTGAAAGAGGTCTTTCTTTCGGAAGGACGCTCAGAGAGCACCCCCGTTGGCTTCGTGCGGCAAGCAGGCAGACCCGAACAGGAAGTGACCGTGACCACCCTTGGAGCCTTCAACCCCGAAGCGGTTGACATGTTCACCATCGTCCTCATCGGCAACTCGCAATCCTACAACTGGAGCGGACAGATGATTACCCCACGAGGTTACTATCAAGCCCCCTCCAACTCCCCCAAGGGGGAGAGAGACTGTCCGGATGGAATCCTCCCCCCATGGGGGGATAAGAAGGGGGCTTCTATCATGATGGAGTCCTTCCGCACCATCAAGAGCGAACTCCAACATCAAGACTATCCCCTTGACCACCTCTGGGCACTTCTCCACGCCATCCACACTACCGCCGACTTCGACATGGAGAACATCCTCCACACCGACCCAGAAGCGGTTGCCACATTATATAATAAAGTAAAAGACGGCATCCTCACCACCATCATCACCGATGTGACGATGGTGCAAAGCGGCATCCGCAAAGGTGCCCTCACCCGTCTTGGCATCGAAGCCAAATGCTACCTAAATGACCCCCGCGTGGCGGAGTTCTCTTCCGTCAACCACCTCACCCGCACCCAAACCGCCATCCGCCTTGCCGTGGAGGAACACCCCGATGCCCTCTTCGCTTTCGGCAATGCCCCCACTGCCCTGATGGAACTCTGTGACCTCATCCGCAAAGGGAAGGCTCACCCTGCTGGCATCATCGCCGCTCCCGTCGGTTTCGTGCATGTAAAAGAGTCGAAGCACATGGTCAAACCTTTCATAGACATTCCCAAAATCATCGTCGAAGGTCGCAAGGGAGGCTCCAACCTCACTGCCACCCTCTGCAACGCCATCCTCACTTTCGACGATGCCGCACAACTGAAACCCGGACGCGATTTGTGAGTTGATAGTTGACAGTTAATAGTTGATAGTTATGATTGAATTCATTGTTATAGGCATCACCGACAACCCCACCCCCTTCTTCCCCACCGAAGTGCTGGAGGTGATTCAGCAAGGGAAAATCTTCTCTGGCGGCAAACGGCACCATGAGATTGTGGCTCCCCTGCTGCCCGATGGAGCACTGTGGATAGACATCACTGTCCCCCTCTCCAAAGTCTTCGAGCAATACCAACAGTCAACTCTCAACTGTCAACTGTCAACTGTCATCGTCTTCGCCTCAGGCGACCCCCTCTTCTTCGGCTTTGCCAACACCCTCCAACGCGAGTTCCCCCACTCGCCCATGACGGTTTTCCCGTCATTCAACTCCCTCCAACTCCTCTCCCACCGTCTCCTCCTCCCCTACCACGACATGCGCATCGTCTCCCTCACAGGCCGCCCGTGGAAAGAGTTTGACCGTGCGCTCATCGAGGGAACCACTAAAATGGGTGTACTCACAGACAAGGAACATACCCCTGCCACCATCGCCCAACGCATGCTCGATTACGGCTATGTGGATTACACCATGTCCGTAGGTGAACATTTGGGCAATCCTGTTGATGAAAAGGTGACAACAGGGACATTAACAGAGATGTCAGAACGTCATTTCTCCATGCCCAACTGCCTGATTCTAACAGGTTCCCATCCGCATCAATGGGGCATTCCAGAGAGTGATTTTTCCCTCCTTGACGGACGGAGCAAGATGATTACCAAGATGCCCATCCGACTACTTTCCTTACAAGCCCTTGATTTACCCCGTCGTCACTCGTTGTGGGACGTGGGTTTCTGCACAGGCAGCGTTTCCATCGAGGCACGACTCCAGTTTCCTCATTTAGATATAACCGCCTTCGAAGTGCGTCCTGAAGGGGCAACCCTCATGAATGAAAACAGCCGTCGTTTCGGTGTTCCAGGCATTCAGACGGTCATTGGCGATTTTCTGACTGTCAACTGCAACGACCTGCCTCGCCCCGACGCTGTCTTCATCGGTGGTCATGGTGGTCAACTCAAAGCCATCATGGCGAAAGTGATTCGCTATCTGCTTCCCCATGGATGCATCGTCATGAACAGCGTCACACCACAAAGTCGCCAACTTTTTGACGAGGCATGTCAAGAACTTGGGCTGAAAGAAGCCGCTCCCACCCACATACAACTGAACGAACATAACCCTATCGACATACTGAAATGCGAATTGCCATCATCAACATCTCTGACGCAGGCTTGACTGCTGCCCCAACCCTCCAGCAACAACTTCAAGCCATTCCTTTATGTCGCGACGCTGTTGCGGCTCATTGGCACGACTACGATGCCTTCATCTTCATTGGCGCCATGGGCATCTGTGTCCGCACCATCGCCTCGCTCGTTGAAGACAAACACACCGACCCTGCTGTGGTGTGTGTTGATACCCAATGTCAACACGTTGTGTCCGTGCTGTCGGGACATGTGGGAGGTGCCAATGACTTGACAAGAGATGTCGCCGCCATCCTCGGTGCCACCCCCGTCATCACCACCCTAAGCGACAACGCAGGACTCTGGGCACTCGACACCCTTGCCCAACGCTTCGGTTGGTCATGCCCATGCACCCAACTCAACCCCTACATCATCCCCTTTGTCAACCAAGAGCCCACCGCCCTCCTACTCGACATCCGCGACCGAGGCACCGACTATCTGGAGAGGACATTGCCCTCCCATGTCACCCTTGTCTCAGCCATCGAAGCCATCACCCCCGACCGCTTCAAACTCGCCATCATCGTTTCCCCTTATATCTACCCCAACTCCCATGCATTCGGTGGTTCTCCCGCCAAAATCCCCACCCTCCAATATTTCCCCCGCATCCTCACCCTCGGCATCGGTCTTGCCCATCAAGCCTCCCGAGTGCAGGGCATCATCACCGACTTCCACCACCATCTGGAAGCCCAGAACCTCTCTCCTCTCGCCATCCGACACTATGCCACCATCAATCTGAAAGCCGATGAGCCCGTCGTAAAGCAACTACAAGCCGATGGACAAGAAGTCCTCTTCTTCACTGCTGACCAACTGAACGAGGTGGAAGTACCCACGCCCAGCGATACTGTCGCTCAACATGTGGGCACCCCCAGTGTCAGTGAAGCCGCAGCCCTTCTCGCTTCCAACCACGGCACCCTCTTGATTCCCAAACAAAAAAGCACAGACAAGGATTATACCCTCGCTGTTGCCATCGACAACCAATACCTCCGTCATGGTCATATCGAGATTGTTGGCGCCGGTCCAGGCGATCCCGACTTGGTGAGTGTCCGCGGAAGAATGATGCTGGAAAAGGCAGACCTGATCCTCTATGCAGGGTCTCTGGTACCCAAAGCGTTGACAGATTGTCACAAACCCGGTGCGGTAGTAAAGAGCAGCGCGGACATGAATCTTGAAGAACAATGCACTCTGATGAAGGAGCACTACGATCAAGGGCACTTTATTGTTCGTCTCCACACGGGCGACCCCTGTATCTTCGGTGCCATCCAAGAGCAGATGGCGTTCTTCGACCAACACGGCATGTCCTATCATATCACCCCGGGCATCTCATCTTTCCTCGCTGCTGCCGCAGAACTGAGAAGCCAGTTCACGATTCCCGAACGCACTCAAACCATCATTCTCACCCGTGGAGAAGGGCGAACCCCCATGCCAGAGAAAGAGCAACTGCACCTTCTCGCCAAGAGCCAGAGCACCATGTGCATCTTCCTCTCTGCTGCTATTGTGGATGATGTGCAGCGCGAACTCCTTCAGGAATATCCCGAAGACACACCCGTTGCTGCTTGCTACCATCTCACATGGCCTGACCAGCACATCTACCGAGGGAAACTTAAAGACCTCGCCAAAATCGTTCACGACCATAATCTGACACTGACCACTATGCTCGTCGTGGGCGAAGCCATTGACAACCGTCAAGGTCTCTCCGAACTCTACAACAAATACTTCACTCACCTCTTCCGTAAAGGAGAATAGCGCATGATTCTTGTTTTTGGCGGCACAACCGAAGGCCGCAAGACCATAGAAGCACTGGAAGAGGCGGGAAACCCCTTCTATTACAGCACAAGGACGGGCGAACAAAAAGTGACGCTCCATCATGGCATTGCGATTAGTGGCACCATGGACGGTGATGCCATGATCACCTTCTGCCAAAAGCACGATATCAAGCTGTTGGTGGATGCCGCCCATCCCTTTGCTGAGGTGTTACATCAAACGGTAGCTGAAGTGGCGAAAAGCATGAACATTCCTGCCATCAGGTTTGAACGTATCTTTCCAGAAAGAGATCCAGACATCGTATGGTTGGATGGATACGAGGATGCGTTGAGGACAATCAAGGAAAAAACGCTGCTTGCCACTACAGGCGTACAAAGCATCAGCAAATTGAAGCCATTGGAAGAGCGAGGTGTAAAAGTAATGTACCGCATTTTACCAAGAGAATCGTCCATCCAATCAGCACTTCAACAGGGGGCAACCCACGACCAACTCTGCTTCTACGAGCAAAACGCTTGCGAGGCTCACCAAGAACCCAAAAATCGACATCGTCGACGTCGGTTTGCCGATGTCGACGATGTCGACTCACCGACGTCGACGATGTCGATTCAGAGGCTGTGGAAGGAGGGCGAAGGAGATGTCGAGTATGAGGCAGTCTTGATGAAAGAAAGCGGGGAAACAGGCGGCTTTGTAGAAAAAGTGAAAGACGCAAAAAGGATGGGCATGAAACTCTACGCCATCAAACGCCCAGAAACGCCCAGAATCTTTCACCAAGTGAATGGTGAGCACGGCTTGCGACGGATGGTCGAGAAACTCTTGCCCGAGTTCTTTCACCTGCACAGCGGACTCACCACAGGAACCTGTGCCACTGCTGCAGCCATCGCCGCAACGAGACGCATGCAGACAGGGGAAACGCCCGACGAGGTGCCCGTCATCCTTCCTAATGGCGAAACCATCATGGTGGCAGTCAGTTATGCCGACGGCTACGCTTACTGCATCAAGGAGGCAGGCGATGACCCCGATGTGACCGATGGTATTGAAGTGAGGGCAAAGGCTGAGAAAGCGGCTCAATTTGAGATATGTGGCGGTGAAGGAGTGGGCAGATTCACCCTGCCAGGCTTCGACTACCCTATCGGTGAACCAGCCATCAACAAGGCTCCTCGCCAGATGCTACGCCAAAATCTGGAGAAACTCCTAACTCCAAACTCCAAACTCCTAACTCTAAAAGTCACCATCAGCGTCCCCAACGGAGCCGATATCGCCCGCAAGACCTTCAACCCCCGTCTCGGAATCGAAGGAGGCATCAGCATCATTGGTGTGTCAGGCATCGTGAAGCCCTTCAGCGAAGAGGCATTCATTGAGAGCATCCGCAAGTGCATGGAGGTGGCAAAGGCAAGCGGCACCGACCGCATCGTTCTCCACAGCGGCATGAAGAGTGAGGGCTTCCTTCAGCAGCGCTACCCCAACCTGCCTCAACAAGCGTTCGTGGAATACGGCAATGCCATCGGAGCCACGCTCCAGATTGCCGACGAACTCCACATTCCTCGCATCACCCTCGGCATCATGCTGGGTAAGGCTGTGAAGCTGGCAGAAGGACATCTCGACACCCACAGCAAGAAGCAGACGATGAACAAGGCGTTCATCACCCAAATGTTAGAAGAGTCAGGCTGTGACACCAAGGTCATCGAACAAGTAGCAAGCATCACTTTGGCACGCGAACTCTGGCACATCATCCCCTCCGAACAGATAGAAACCTTTTGCCGCACAGTCATCCGCCATTGCCTGAAACATTGTGAACCACTCCTGCCGCACGGAGAACTTATCATTCTTTTGATAGACGACAGTGGCGGCATCCATTGATACAAGAAAACTTTCGATCTGCATTGTTTGTGCCGAGAAAAATACAGAAATGCAGCTGATTTTTCATATTTTTTACGGTTCAGTGCATCGAATTTGATGGAAAATGCTTAATTTTGCCTCGCATTCTGCAAAGAGTGCAAGACATATTGCTCAATAACCTCACAATCACCACATCGAGAAAAAGAGCAAACTCTTATTATTGGGACTGTACCCTCTACGGGCGCAGGTTTCCCATATATAAGAGTGGTTTGTGGTGAACCGTGAGGTGTATGGCGAAAGTCTGCGCTTCTTTTGTTTATTTATGTTTCACTTAAATCACAAGAATTATGAAGAGATTAATGACTATGAAGTTTAAGATTATGTCAATTGCTATTGTAATCTGTTTGTTATGCTCATGTAGTTCGGAGAAAAATAAAATACAGTCTCTCCTTGTTGAGTATATTGGTGAAGAAAATCAAGAAGTGGAAATCGTCGATTATCAAGTAAAGGAAATAATCACTTGCAACAACATTGAAGATTCGATTTCCTATTGCGAATATAAAATAGATAATATCAACAAAATATACATTGACAAGTACAAAAGCGAAATAGAAAAGAATAATCAGATTATCAACAAAAATCTAGCAAACAAAGCAAAAGCTCCATCCTTCCTTAAACATGACTGGGATGACATTAACAAAACTTATTATGGTTTTATTGAAGAATACGAAGAAAAGATTGAACAGCGTCAGAATGAAATTGACGAAATTAATGTAAAGAAAAAACTATGGGAAAATCTTATCAGTGGAAAAGATAAGATAGAAGAAGTTTTCACAAAATACAAGGTGAATTATACAATCAATGGTAAAGTTTCTCATTGTGAATTAAACGTAGCACCTGGTTTCAAACTCTTTAATCTGGGAAACAATGAAAATGAGAACAATTAATATATTGGGGCTATTACCTCTTTTGTTTTTGTTGTCGAGTTGCCATGACAATTTGAATAAGAGCATATTAGAACCTCTAACGGTAGAAGAGTTAAAATCCGAGATGAAAAAGGATTCAGATTTCATCTCGTTTTATGAGGAATTTCAAAGAATCCGAGAAAAGAAACTGGACTCTGATGTAGTGCAGGCTAAATACGGAGATTTGACGTATAAAAGAATCTGGGATGTAATAACGTATAGCCGTGATTCTTCCACTTTTGAGGATATACAGAAGGAAGCTAAAAGTCGTTACAACGCCCAAAAGAAAGACTACTCAAAGTCTTTAGATTCATTGCGTCATTACTGGAAAGCACAAGCCGCAAAGTACAATCCTAACAGTTATGTAAAGATAGAATTCGAGAATATCAAAAGAGAATACTATTCTTCGTCCAGTGTGTTGAAATCTGTGAATATAGGATTCAATATTACTGCACTGAAAGGGACGGTGGAACAACTTAAATTTAGTTACCTAATTAAATCAAAAATCAGTGAAGGCGAACGGTCTTATTGGAATGACGAACGAGGATACTGTATCTTATCCTGCCCTATCTACTCATCATCGGTGTGTTATTGGGAGTTGCCATATTCATTAAAAGACGCTCTTCAATATAAAACAGCCTTTGAGGTACAAAGAGATTATGACATCATAATAAATGTTAGTCGAGTAAGAATAAATGGTGAAAATATAGACGCAGCTGACTTTTCTATGCCATAGATATTTCGTCATATTTATCTGATCCGAAAGACGAATACTATCGAGACCTTGTAATTCATGAATACATAGATGAATCCTACAAGAGTCTAGAAGAATATGCACGTGCCGTTGAGAAAGAAAGATTGATGAGAATGGATTCTGAAGTGGTTGAATTCTTTGAGTTTCTTAACGAATAACAAAAAATAATGTAAAAAACAACAAGGCGGGGAACCACACCGACATCATCGGCATCCAGTTCCCCGCCTTGTTGTTTCCATATTTATATATTCCTAAAATCCGCAGATATTTTTTCGAGTGTCTGATTTAGCCCTTGCTTGTGACGATTCTGTCTGACTCTGGGCTTAGAAACGCTTGACATTACTTGT
>ONFA01000025.1 GCA_900316975.1 uncultured Prevotellaceae bacterium
ATGTACCATTTATTTTCCATTCGGGATGCACGTAAAAATAGTTCAATCGCTAAATTGTCAAATAAATTGTAAATTGTAAATCGTAAAATTGTAAATGAAAATACTTCTTTATGTCCGTCAAGCCCTGGCGCTGATTCGTGAAGACAAGCAGTTCTCCGCAATCTATATAGCAGGTACGGCTGTTGCCATCGCCTCGGCGATGGTGGTGGCGCTGGTGCTGCACATCCGCATGGGCAACATCTACCCCGAGGTGAACAGGGACAGAACCATCTATGTGGGCAGCAACTTCACCCGCTCTGATGGAGAATTCACCGGCTATTCGGGGTATTCGCCCCAAGCAGTGGAGGAGATGTTCAGCAAGTTGGAATGTGCCGAGGTGGTGAGTGCCGTGATGAATAACGAGTATATCTACCGATTCACCGCCTGCAAGGAGGTAGGCAAACAGGAGGTGCCTGTCTGCATCAAGTTCGTCGATCCCAATTTCTTCCGTCTCTACGAATTCAAGTTCTTGGAGGGCAAACCCTACAATGAGGAGAATCTGAAGAATGCTGACAGGTGCGTCGTCATCACCGATGCATTGGCAAAGAAACTGCAGGCAGGGTCTGGGCTTGTGGGGAAGACCATCCAGCTCAACTACCTCCCCTATCGGGTAGTGGGCATCGTGAAGGAGGTGAGTCCCCTGCTGATGTACACTTCTGCCGACATCTACATGCCCTACACTGTGGATGACTCGCGGGCACATTGGCACGATGCTAATGTCCCTTGGGCTGGAGGTCTGGAGGTGCGTGTGCTGCTGAAGAAGGGATATACCCGAGAGATGCTGATGGACGAACTGGAATCATACAGACCGAAGTACCTCTCCATGCTGAAGAGCACGACAGGCGAGGATTGGAATTGGTACATCCAGGTGAGGCCGCACTGGAGGAAGACACTGAACTTCTTCGGGGAAGAGGTGAACGACGCGTCGACGACCGACCTGCTGGCAAACCTCTCTATGCCAGCCCTGCTCATGCTGCTGCTCCTCCTCCTGCCAGCCATCAACCTGAGCGGCATGGTGTCGAACCAGATGGAGGCACGTGTGGCAGAGATGGGCATCCGCAAGGCCTTCGGAGCCAAGAAGCGGGTGCTGCTGAACGAGGTGATACAGGAGAATCTGGTGCTCACGCTCTGTGGCGGCGTGGCGGGCTATCTGCTCTCGTGGCTGTTCATCACAGCCGTACGCAACAGCACCCTGTTCCTGATGATATTCGGGCGAGAGTATGACCCCGTGAATAGCGTGTCGCTGCAGTTGGACATGTTCTTCACCCCCACACTCTTCCTCATCGCCTTCGTCTGCTGTGCCGTGCTCAACCTCATGGCTGCCCTCATCCCAGCATGGACATCACTCAAGAAACCCATTGTTGAATCACTGAATCAGAAGAAATGAGACTTATACTTAAAAACTTATGGGCACATCGCAGGCAGAACGGTTGGATATTCGCTGAGATTGCCATCATCACGGCACTGAGTTGGGCCATGGTGGACTTCCTGGTAGTCAACTACTACGGCATTTACTTCTGCAACCCGGCAGGAGATTTTGAGAAAGACCACCTGTGTGTGGGACAGTTCGGAGTGCTCCGAGAGGAAAAGGAAAAGACCGATTCTGAAGATTTCGGTGAAGAAGGGTTAAACCAAGAGGAATCTCTGGAGCATCGTATGGGAGGGATATATACCATCAAGCAGAAGTTGCAGAACATGCCCGAGGTGCAGTCGGTGTGCCTGACTTGGACATATCTGTACGAAGACTTCCGTCTGTACCATTGGAATCGTTTTGCCCCTGCTGACGACACGCTGAAGACCGTCACCGCTGCGTGCGAGCAGTACTACCAGAACGAGCAGTTTTTCGAGACTCAGGGACTCCAGACCATCGAAGGAAGTCCTGCTTCGGAAGTGCTGTCGAGAGAACTGCCGCAAGACGCCATCATCATCACCCGCAGCATGGCAGAGCAGATTTTCGGCTCCGACCAAGTGGTGGGCAAGCGGTTGGCTATGGTAAACTACATGAATTCGCCTGATGGAAATTACTACTATCACGTGGCAGGCTATCACACCATTGCCGGCGTGGTAGAGGATGTGAAAGGTGCACCCTATGAGCGATACCCTTACACAGCATTCATACCAAATCCTGGAGTCAACTTAAACTACGAGACCAAACTGCTCCTGCGCCTCAAGCCCAATGTGGATGCCGAGGAATTTGTGAAGAAGCTCACCCCCACACTCACGCAGGAATTCCGTGCCGGCAGCAATGTGCTGGCTTACCTGGACACCTTCAACAATCACCTTGAGCGTCAGAAGGAGAAAAGTGAGAACGCCCTCGTCAGCCAACTCACCACCGTACCTCTGGTGCTCTTCGCCATCATTGTCGTCATCGGCACTCTGGGCACCTACTGGCTGCAAATCCGTAAGCGCAAGGAGGACATCGGCATCATGCGTGCCTTCGGAGCCTCCAAGATGCGCATCTTCTGGACCCTCATCGCAGAAGGAGCCATCCTCACCCTGCTCGCCACCCTCTTGGGCGACTTCGTCTGGTTGCAGTTCGCCAATTCGTGGGAAATCCTCTCCGAGGGTAATATCAAGAGCGTCTCAGGCATGGAGAATGATTGGATCAACCAGTTCTGGCCTCACTTCCTCATCATCTCCCTCATCGTCTATCTGCTCCTGCTCGTGATAGTGAGCCTCGGCATCGCCCTCCCTGCATGGAACATCTGCCGAAAGAAGATTGTGGAGGCATTGAGGGACGAATAACCATCCATGATTGGCAGAACCGTACCCGAGGGGTACACCATGTCGTACCCCTCGGGTACGACCCAGCGTAGTCAAGGGGTACGGTTTTCATGTGAAGTAGAAAAAACTCCCCTTACGCAAGTTGAATTATGAGGGAGGTAAAGGAGTGAAGCACATTCGAAGTTGAGCGAAATTAGAAATTGGTAAATTGGTAAATAGTTAATTAGTAAAAATGAACATGTTCAAGTCTGCCTGTAGCAGGGATGTTGTAGGCAGACTTTTGTTTTTCCTTCATAAATTGCACCATTGAGCATCGTTCCAAGTTAGGATGCGCCTCAACAACAAAAATAAAAACGATTTTGTTTTGTATAGTGTTCGGCTTTCACTAACTTTGCAGCAGAAACCAATACGATCATGAATCATGACATATCTCAATCTGTTCCACAAGGAAGTGACGGAGCGCAAGAAGCGGAAAATCGCCGCATCTCAGCAATCGCCGATGAACTCAAACGACTTTGCGCAGTATATGAAGCACAACGTGGAACTGGCAAAGCAGATGTAACCCCATTCGAGACAGAGCAGCGGGTTGCTGAGCAACTTGCCAAGTCACAGGGCTTTTGGATTCCTATGCCAGAAGTATTTAATCTTGGCGTTCCAGGACCAAGTGGTCATGAGAACGACACCTACGTTGCAGAAAAAGTCATCTATAAGGTGAACAATCTGCTGAATAGCGGAAGCATTGTCGGGCTTCTGCAAAAAATCATGATGCACAACACAATTTTTCCAGACACCGCTTACTCCTTCTATGGCTTTGCAGGCTTTGATGGTCGCACGGTTCAGCCAATCATTGTTCAGCCCCGTGTCGCTAATGCCCACCCGGCAACGCAGATTATGATTGATACTTATATGGCAGCCTTGGGATTCGAGAAGGCTGCCGATGAAGGACGTTTCACCAATGGAGAGTACGACGTATGGGATCTCTTACCTCGTAATGTCTTGACAGACAACGAGGGCGACATTTTTGTTGTTGATGCGGAGATAAAACATATCGCTGTAAAACCATTGATTTGATTGAACAGATTTGACTTTTTCATTTTTCTTTTTGTTGTTCTTTCATGAATTGCACCATTGAGCATCGTTCCAAGTTAGGATGCGCCTCAACAACAAAAATAAAAACGATTTTGTTTTGTATAGTGTGCAACTTTCACTAACTTTGCACTTGGCAAAAGACAAATTAAAAATCACTAAACCTATTTATTTGATGAAAAAGTTTTTTATCCTTACGCTGATGGCGGCTATGGTAGTGGCTGCATCGGCACAAACGAAGAAGGTGTCCATTCTGGGCGACTCTTATTCTACGTTTCAGGGTATCATCCCTGCTAATTATTCTACGTTCTACCCTAACAATCAGAATGATGTGAAGGAGGTGGAACAGACATGGTGGAGTCTCTACATCAAAGCGAAGGGCTATGAGTTGGAGAAGAATGACTCTTGGGGCGGCACCACCATTTGTGGTACTGGATACGGACGAATGGATTCGTCACGCAGCAACTTCATCTCACGTGTGGACAGTCTGGGCAATCCCGACATCATCTTTGTGTTTGGCGGCACGAACGATGCTTGGGCTAACTCTCCTGTGGGTGAGTATCAGTACTCAGATTGGACGAAGGATGATTGCAAGAATTTCCGTCCTGCACTGGCCTGCCTGTTTGACATGCTTCAGAAGCGTTATCCGAAGGCAAAACTGGTCTCTCTCCTGAACTCTGAGTTGCGGGAACCAATCAACGAGTCAATGCGTGAAGTGTGCAAGCACTACAAGGTGCAACTCATCGAACTGCACGACATTGAGAAGCAGAATGGTCACCCATCCATCAGCGGCATGAAGAGCATCTGCGAACAATTGGTGGAAGCAGGGTTGTAAAAGCCCCCTACAACTCCCCCATAGGGGAGAGAAGAATAAAAAAACTCAACTTTTGCAAGTTGAGTTTTTTTGGTGGAGTTAAAGAAGTTGAACAACTTTTAGTTTTTCATTTTTTCATTACATTGGCTCCGCCGAAGTTAAGACGCACCTCTACAATGGCTTTCATTAGAAAAACAAAGAAAAAAGGGTCGCTCCCAATACCTTGAAATAATAATCTTAGATTTGTCTTTGGAAATAAAGGGGATAATTTGTAACTTTGTAGGCGAAAAGAATATAAGGCATAAGCGGAAAGATGAACAACATTCAAATTATTCAGAGTAAAATAACGTGAATTCGACGAAAACTACAAATAATTAAATTCATGAAAAATTCGTGTTTAATTCATGGTAATTCGTGTTTATTTGGGACATAAATTCTCATGAATTAGCCACGAATTTCTCATAAATTATTTTTGTTGGAATTCATCGAACTGGCGTTAAAATATATGAAATACGTGGTCAACGCGTGATGCTTGATCGGGATTTGGCAGAACTTTATCAAGTTACAACAGGAAACCTGAATAAAGCAGTGAAGCGAAATATTAGACGCTTCCCGCCAGATTTCATGTTCCAGTTAACAAAAGAAGAATTTGAATTCTTGAAACAATCTTTGATATTCCAAAATGGAATTTCAAACGATGAGTTAAAAGATGCCAAGGGTATTCTTAGGACAGGACGTGGTGGTGTTCGTCAATTGCCCTATGCTTAAAGAGAAAGAGAAGTGGTTTGATTTAGAGAATCTTTTTGGAGGGTGAACCCCAAAAAGATTCAGTATGTCGGAAATTCCGACGAACTGCATCTGATGGTAAAAGTTATGATACACAGTATTATAATTTGGATGCTGTCATATCTGTTGGTTATCGGGCAAACTCGACACGTGTCACCCAGTTCCGCCAATGGGCAACGAGTGTGTTGCGGCAGTATGCCATTCGTGGCTATAGAAGCGGATGGAAAATGGGACGTTCTTAGATGAATTGCCTTTTGATAAAAATTCTATAAATAATTGAAAAGCCTCAAGGTCAAACAACGGACTTTGGGGCTTTTTCGTTGGGGTGATGCTCAATTCTTTATTTTTCATTCTTCATTCTTCATTAAAATGTCGTACCTTTGCAGTTGAAATTTAGAAAACTAAGCAAGCAATGGAATACAATTTTAGAGAGATTGAGCAGAAATGGCACCAACGGTGGGTGGAGGAGAAAACCTATCACGTTGTGGAAGACAAAAGCAAACCAAAGTTTTATGTGCTGAACATGTTCCCCTACCCCAGCGGGGCGGGTCTGCATGTGGGACACCCATTAGGTTATATCGCCAGTGACATCTATGCACGTTTCAAACGGTTGCAGGGATATAACGTGTTGAACCCGATGGGGTATGATGCGTATGGTCTGCCTGCTGAGCAGTATGCCATTCAGACAGGACAGCATCCTGAGAAGACAACGTTCCAGAATATTGACCGCTATCGTGAGCAGTTGGACAAGATTGGTTTCTGCTTCGACTGGGACAGAGAGGTGAGGACTTGTGCACCTGGCTATTATAAGTGGACGCAATGGGCGTTCCAGAAGATGTTTGGCTCGTTCTTTAGTAAAAGCCCCCTCCCAACCTCCCCCAAGGGGGAGGAGAGCCATCCGGCTGGAAAGGCTCATCCAATTGAGGAGTTGGTGGCTTATTTTGAGCAGAAGGGTACGGAAGGATTGGATGAGTTTGGTGTGGCACAGACGGAGGAACTGCACTTCACGGCTGAGGAATGGAAGGCGATGGACGAGAAACAGAAGAGCGACGTGCTGATGAACTACAGGATTGCTTTCATGGGCGAGACGATGGTGAACTGGTGTGCCGGTCTGGGCACGGTGCTGGCGAATGACGAGGTGGTGGACGGTGTGAGTGTGCGTGGCGGCTTCCCTGTGGAGCAGAAGAAGATGCGGCAGTGGTGCTTGAGAGTGAGTGCCTACGCACAGCGACTCTTGGACGGACTGGACACAATAGAGTGGAGCGACAGCATCAAGGAGACTCAGAAGAACTGGATAGGTCGTTCGGAGGGTACGGAAGTGCAATTTAAGATAGCAAGCCCCCTCCCAACCTCCCCCAAGGGGGAGGAGTCCCATGCGGCTTGCTCCTCAACAGAAAATCTAACGGCTAACAACCCGGATGGCAATCACTCCCCCTTGGGGGAGACGGAGGGGGCCTCCTTCACCATCTTCACCACTCGTGCCGACACGATGTTTGGTGTGACCTTCATGGTGCTGGCTCCTGAGAGTGAGTTGGTGGAGAAGGTGACGACAGCAGAACAGAAGGCTGCTGTGGAGGAATATATCAAGTATGTGAAGGGGCGCACAGAGCGTGAACGCATGATTGACCACAAGGTGACGGGTGTGTTCAGTGGCTCTTATGCCATCAACCCCTTCACGGGCGAGAAGAACCCGATTTGGATTTCGGAGTATGTGTTGGCTGGATATGGCACGGGTGCTATCATGGCTGTGCCGGCTCATGACAGCCGCGACTATGCGTTTGCGAAGCATTTCGGCTTGCCGATTGTGCCGCTGATTGAGGGGGCTGATGTGAGTGAGGAGAGTTACGATGCCAAGGAGGGTATTGTGACGAACTCGCCCCGTAAGGATGTGAAGCCTTACATTGACTTTAGCCTTAACGGACTCACCGTGAAGGAGGCGATTGCTGCCACGAAGAAGTATGTGAAGGAGGCTGGCATCGGTCGCGTGAAGGTGAACTACCGCCTGAGAGATGCCATTTTCTCACGTCAGCGTTATTGGGGCGAGCCATTCCCTGTGTATTACAAGAATGGCATCCCGACGATGATTCCAGAGGAGTGTCTGCCTATCGAGTTGCCTGAGGTGGACAAGTTCCTGCCTACGGAGACGGGTGAACCCCCACTGGGCAATGCTACGGTGTGGGCTTGGGACGAGGTGAACAGGAAGATTGTGGAGAACTCGAAGATTGACAATAAGACGGTGTTCCCCATCGAACTCTACACCATGCCAGGCTTTGCGGGCAGTTCGGCTTACTATCTGCGCTATATGGACCCACACAACGACAAGGCATTGGTGAGCAAGGAGGCTGACGAGTATTGGCAGAATGTCGATTTGTATGTGGGCGGTAGCGAACACGCTACGGGTCACCTGATTTACAGCCGTTTCTGGAACAAGTTCCTCTTCGACCTCGGTGTTTCGTGCAAGGAAGAGCCTTTCCAGAAACTGATTAACCAAGGCATGATTCAGGGCAGGAGCAACTTTGTCTATCGCATCAAGGACACGAACACGTTTGTGACTCTGGAGAAGAAAGACCAATATGATGTGACGCCTATCCATGTGGACGTGAACATTGTGAGTGCCGATGTGCTGGATGCGGAGGCTTTCAAGGCTTGGCGCCCAGAGTATAACACGGCTGAGTTCATCTTGAACGATGAAGGCAAGTATGTGTGTGGCTGGGCTGTGGAGAAGATGTCAAAGTCAATGTTCAACGTGGTGAATCCCGACATGATTGTAGAGAAGTTCGGTGCCGACACTCTGCGCCTCTACGAGATGTTCCTCGGTCCTGTGGAACAGAGCAAGCCTTGGGACACCAACGGTATCGACGGTTGTCATAGATTCTTGAAGAAGTTGTGGAAGTTCATGACAAGCCCCCTCCCAACCTCCCCCAAGGGGGAGGAGAACCATGCGGCCTGCTCCTCAACAGAAAATCAAACGGCTAACAACCCGAATGGCAATCACTCCCCCTTGGGGGAGACGGTGGGGGCTTCGAAAGAAGAACTCAAGGCACTGCACACCCTCATCAAGAAAGAAACTGCCGACATCGAGGCGTTCTCCTACAATACGACGATTGCCGCCTTCATGGTGTGCCTCAACGAACTGACGAAGTTGAAGAGTGAGAGCCGCGAGGTGAAAGAGTCGCTTGCCATCCTGTTGGCTCCTTTCTGCCCTCATCTGGCAGAGGAGTTCTGGCATCTGCTCGGACACGACACCACTGTGTGCGACGCTCCTTGGCCAGCCTTCAACGAGGACTACCTGAAGGAAGACACTGTGAAGATGATGGTGGCCTTTAACGGTAAGGCACGTTTCCCGCTGGAGTTCCCTGCCGACGTGACGAAGGAGGAGGCCGAGAAAGCCGCTCTTGCCGACCCGCAGTCAGCGAAGTGGATGGAAGGCTTCACCGTAGCCAAAGTCATTGTGGTGCCTGGCAAGATGATTAATGTGGTACTGAAGAAGTGAAGAACTTGAAAAGGAGTTAAAGGAGTTAGAGGGAGTTATCGCTGCGCTCAGGAGTTAGAGGCCGATACTCTGCCAACAGCATAACATTCGGCTCTAACTCCTTTAACTCCCTCTAACTCCTTTAACTCCCCAAAAGAACATGACAAAGTCCAACTTCTTTCATGAACTAAAGGATTACGCCCTCATTGCTGTGGGCGTGATTCTTTACGCTATAGGCATGACCGTGTTCATGCTGCCCTACAGTCTGACCACAGGTGGTGTGGCAGGTATCTCCTCCATTATTTACTATGTCACAGGAGTTGAGGTGCAAGTTACCTATATCATCATCAATGCGATTCTGCTCGTTGTTGCCGTGAAGGTGTTAGGTGTCCGTTTCTGCATCAAAACGATTTATGCCGTTGCCCTCATGACTTTCGTCTTGTGGTTCTTGCAACGACTCATTGAAGTGCCCGACCCAGCCAATCCAAAAATGATGATGTTGCCCAAACTGATTGGCGACGAGTCTTTCATGGCATGTGTGTTGGGTGCCATTTTTGAAGGTGTTGGATTGTATATTTGTTTTGAGCACAATGGCTCCACAGGCGGCACAGACATCATTGCTCTCATCGTGCAGAAATTTCGTACCATGTCACTTGGTTCGATTCTCATGACATGTGACGTCATCATCATCTCTTCCTGCTATTTTGTTTTCCATGATTGGTTTCGTGTCATCTATGGTTTTGTGCTGCTCTTCATCAGTTCGATGACACTCGACTATTGCATTCGTCGGCGTCATCAGTCCGTGCAGTTCATGATTTTCTCGCGCAACCCCAATGCCATTGCCGATGCGATTGTCAGTACCGGCCATGGAGTGACGGTGTTGGATGGTGAGGGCTGGTACACGCACACTGACCGAAAAGTGGTGGTGAGTATCATCCGTCAGCGAGAGCAGGTTGTCATGCAGCGCATGATTAAGCAGATTGACCCCTATGCCTTTGTGTCAATGACAGATGCCAGTGGTGTGTGGGGCGAAGGATTTGACGCCATCAAAGTGAAAGACAATAAACCTCGTTCGGAAAGGAACAAGAAGAATGCTGTACTGGTGTGTGTGACCAACAACACTACGAAGATAGACACTGCCCAACAGGTGTTGGGTGACTACTATGATGTGCGTTCCCTGCTGCAAGTCGGCTGCGACACTCGTAAGGAGTTCTATTCTGTCGTGTTGGGACAGGAACCTCGCAGACGAGTTTCTTTCGTCAAGAAATTCTTCGGATTTGATGCTTTCTATCTTGCCAAAGACGGTACCGTCACTTTGGTGCAGGGCAATTATGATCAGAATGAGTATGACATCACAGAGCATAAGAATCTGGAAGAATTGAAACAATATCTGGAAACGAAAAAAGGCTAAGGATGGAACGTAAAAAGCATATCTACACGGAGCAGGAGGCTTATCTGAAACTTTCTGCTCTGTGTGCTATGAGCGAACAGTGCTGCCACGATGTGCTACAGAAAATGAAGCGATGGGAAGTGGCTGATGCTGTGGCGGAGAAGGTGGTGGCTCGATTGGTGAAGGAACGGTTCATAGATGAAGAACGGTTTGCCAAGGCTTTTGTAAGAGATAAGTTTCGCTACAATCATTGGGGCAAGGTGAGGATTGTCCAAGAACTGAAGAAACGAAAGATTGCCCAGCGACACATTGACGAGGCGTTGGAAGAAATTGAGGAGAAAGACAATCTGGAAACACTACGAGACATCATCGAGAAGAAGCGTCCTTCGGTGAAGGGACGGAACGAATATGAAATTAGAGGTAAACTGATTCGGTTTGCCTTGGGAAAAGGCTTTCAGATGGATGACATCGTGAAGGTGGTGGGGAGTCTGGAAGAGGTGTGAATGAAGAATGAGGAGTTAAAGGAGTTACAGGAGTTATCGCTCCGCTCAGGAGTTAAAAGCCGATACTCTGACACTAGCATGACATTTGGCTATAACTCCTTTAACTCCCTATAACTCCTTTAACTCCAAAGAAGTTTCGCAAGTTGCGAAACTTGAATTCTCACTCCCATACTTTTCTATCATTTGTCCAAATGAATCATCCACACTTATCAATGTTGCTTCTGAACTAAGTTGAGGGGCTTTGACGTGCCCACAGATAGGTTGAGTGCCTTTTTCTATGTAACATTCATCCCACAAACCACTATTAATAAAAGATTGGTGCAACATGGCTCCACCTTCCACCAATACAGTCTGGATGCCGTCTTCGTACAACTGATGAAGGATGTTATCAACACTTGTTGATTGTATCAGGTGATAGCCTTCTGGTAGGGTCAAGGATTGTGAGGACACCACATAGCGTTTGGGCGAAGAACCATACCACTCGCGAGTGTTGAGCGAAGGATGATCAGTCTCAAAAGTACGTCTGCCCACTAAAATGGCTTGATGCTCTGCCCTACGTTTATGACAAATCATTTGGGTGTAAGCGTTTGAAATATGACCATCTATAAAGCCATCAGCCGACTCAGCCCACTTCAAAGTGACGTAGGGACGATGTTTGCCATGAAAGGTCATGAAACGTTTGTTCAAGCGTTCACATTCAGTTTTCAACACCCCCACCGTCACTTCCATTCCAGCATCCCTAAGTTTTTGTATGCCACGACCTTGCACCTTGGCAAAAGGGTCTTGACAGCCGATGACACAACGCTTGAAACCTTTACTTATCAACAGGTCAGCACAAGGGGGTGTCTTACCATAATGACTGCAAGGCTCCAGACTCACATAGATGGTACTTTCCTTCAACAGATGTTCATCTTCTTTCCTGACTGATGCACAGGCATTTACCTCTGCATGTCCCTCGCCACAGCGCACATGATAACCTTCACCAATGATGCGACCCTCATGCACAATCACAGCCCCTACCATTGGATTGGGCTGCGCATTCTGCCAACCATTCCTTGCCAACTGAAGGCAACGGCGCATGTACATCTCATCAGTTGTCAACACACTATTCATAACTTATCAATACCATTTATCAACATTATTAACATACTATTAACAACTGCAAAATTACTCATTCTTACTCAAAAACAAAAGAAACCCAATCATTTTCATTCTCAAACGTTTGTCATGTCACCAAAATCCACTAACTTTGCAACTTGTCAAATAGTTATTGACAGTATTATCAATATCTACAAACAACATTTATCCACAACACCATCAACACCCAAAAATGGTAAATGATAAATAATAAAATGGTAAATGCAAGGTGAGTGACGGAAATTTCAACAGACAACTACTTCCCAAGACAGACCTCTCCTCAGGTCTTCGTGCTGGAAAAGCCCAGATGCGTCAGAAGGCAGAACGTGCTTTCGACGAGGTAATCAATGACTTCATTCTCAACGAGGGAGAACTGAAAGAAGCCATGAAAAAACGATTTATGGAATTGTTGAGGAAATAGTTAGAGTGAAAGACCCCTCCGACTCACCTGTTTAGGGGAGAGAAGTTAGGGTTAGAGTCAAATGTTCATAAACCTGTTTACATCCTTGTTAAAAAGTAATTAACAACTTACTCATAACTTTTAATAACTTTTCTTGCCAACTTCAATCACATTTATATACCTCATTTATTTTGATACCACCAAAAAAAGTTATTCTTTTTTTTCATCCTTTTTTCAATACCTTCTTCACCACTTATCTACAAGCCAACTCCTTGAAAAACAATACTACTTCACCACTTATCCACATCATCCACACGCTAATAACATCAACATATAAGTTTTTTAAAATTTAAAAGAAAAAAGAGTATATATATAATTATGTGTTGAATTGGTTGATGAAAAAATTGGTGATGAAAGAAAAAGATAGTACTTTTGTGGCGAGAAACTTAAATGTTCACCTCTAAAAAATGAACAGCAAGAACTGGAACGACTATTTGGAGGCAATCCACACATCCAAGCCACGCTGGAACAGGCCTGTAACTTTGGAAGAAGTAATCCAGCGGCAGCGCAAACTCAACCAATCTTTAGGGATCGAGAATCCCTACTTAGGCATGTCGTTCAGCGATCTCAAAGCCTTGGGACATGGATTGAGAGGATAGAAGACCACATCAGCGGAATGATTGGCAATGTACAAGAGAATGATGTTTTCTTGTCTGCTGATAGATATTATGTCATTAAACTCAACAACTTTGCCCTATTATCCCCCTCTGCTACTGGTTTAGATGGTTTCATTCATCGTTTGATGGCTCATAACGAACTATTTCCTGATGATGCCTACGTCATCATGGGCTTTGCCTACAATAGCATCGGAGAGCCTTGTGTTGTTATCAAACAGCCTTTCATAGAGCCTCTTCGCTATGCCACTGATGAAGAGATAGAATATTTTCTTGAAGAAAGAGGGGTAAAAGACATAATTCGTTGAGTGTCAAATATCGTCACTCAGCATGAAATATTATGTGCTGGAAGAACGAAATATTTTGTGCTGAGTGCGTGAAATAAGAGGCGCACCGTGCGCTATTAGTAAGTATGATTATGTGTAAAAAAGGAGATGTTTTGTCAGTCAATATGACATTGTGTCACGATGTCATGTTTGTGTTAGAATGTGGCACATGATTTGTTTATCTTTTTTTTGGAATAGAAATTCTATAACATACATTTAATAACAAACTAAAAAAAGAAAGACTATGAACATTCAACCATTGGCAGACAGGGTGCTGGTGCTCCCCAAGCCTGCGGAAGAAAAGACGGTGGGCGGAATTATTATTCCCGACACTGCGAAGGAGAAGCCCCTGCAGGGCGAGGTTGTCGCTTGCGGCAACGGTACGAAGGACGAGGAAATGGTCGTGAAAGTGGGCGACCAGGTGCTCTACGGTAAATACTCAGGCACAGAACTCGAATATGAGGGTGTGAAGTACCTCATGATGCGTCAGAGCGATGTGCTGGCAATCTTGAAATAATCTCATTTACGATTTGACAATTTACAATGTACAATTTTATTTGGCAATATAGTTACTTGCCATGATAGTTATGAAATTGTAGAATGGTCAAATCGAAGAATAAATGGTAAATTGTAAATAGTTAAATAGTAAATACAATTATGGCTAAAGAATTGAAATTCAATATTGAGGCTCGTGAGCAACTGAAGAAGGGTGTGGATGAACTGGCTAATGCCGTGAAGGTCACCCTGGGTCCTAAGGGACGTAATGTCATCATTGAAAAGAAGTTTGGTGCTCCTCACATCACAAAGGACGGTGTGACGGTGGCCAAGGAGATTGAACTGGCTGACGCTTTCCAGAACACGGGTGCACAGTTGGTGAAGAGTGTGGCATCGAAGACTGGCGATGACGCTGGCGACGGCACTACGACGGCTACTGTGCTGGCACAGAGCATCGTGGCTACAGGTCTGAAGAATGTGGCTGCAGGTGCTAACCCGATGGATCTGAAGAGGGGTATTGACAAGGCTGTTGCGAAGGTGGTGGAGCACATCAAGGCTCAGAGCGAGCAGGTGGGCGACAACTACGACAAGATTGAGCAGGTGGCTACTGTCAGTGCCAACAACGACCAGGAGATTGGCAAACTGATTGCCGACGCCATGAAGAAGGTTTCAAAGGACGGTGTCATCACCATCGAAGAGGCCAAGAGCCGTGAGACCACCATCGGTGTGGTCGAGGGTATGCAGTTCGACCGTGGCTACTTGTCTCCTTACTTCGTGACCAACACGGAGAAGATGGAGTGTGAGATGGAGAACCCGCTCATCCTCATCTACGACAAGAAAATCAGCAACTTGCAGGAGTTCCTGCCTATCTTGAACCCTGCCGCTCAGACAGGTCGTCCTATCCTCGTGATTGCCGAGGATGTGGAGAGCGAGGCACTGACCACGCTGGTGGTGAACCGTCTGCGCGCCCAGTTGAAGATTTGCGCTGTGAAGGCTCCTGGCTTTGGCGACCGCCGCAAGGCTATGTTGGAAGACATCGCCGTGCTGACTGGTGGTGTGGTTATCTCTGAGGAGAAGGGTCTGAAACTGGAACAGGCTACCATCGAGATGTTGGGTTCGGCTGAGAAGGTGACCATCACGAAGGACAACACCACTATTGTGGGCGGTAAGGGTGACAAGCAGAACATCCAGGACCGTGTGAACCAGATTAAGAACGAAATCAAGAACACCACTTCTGACTACGACAAGGAGAAACTGCAGGAGCGTCTGGCTAAACTCTCTGGCGGTGTGGCTGTGCTCTATGTGGGTGCTGCATCGGAGGTGGAGATGAAGGAGAAGAAGGATCGTGTGGATGACGCTCTCTGCGCCACTCGTGCTGCCATCGAAGAGGGTATCGTGCCTGGTGGCGGTGTAGCCTTCATCCGTTCGCTCGAAAGCCTCGAAGGTCTGGAGGGTGACAACGCCGACGAGACCACGGGTATCAACATTGTGAAACGTGCCATCGAGGAGCCTCTCCGTCAGATTGTGGAGAACGCTGGTTTGGAAGGTTCTGTGGTGGTGGAGAAGGTTCGCAACCAGAAGGGCGACTTCGGCTACAACGCTCGTAAGGACACTTATGAGAACCTGCGTGAGTCGGGCATCATCGACCCTGCCAAGGTGTGCCGTGTGGCTCTCGAGAACGCTGCTTCCATTGCTGGTATGTTCCTCACCACCGAATGTGTCATCTGCGACGCCAAGGAGGACAAGCCCGAAATGCCAATGGGCAACCCCGGCATGGGCGGCATGATGTAGCAAGCCCATGCGCTTGGCGACTTTCTCCATGCGGAGAGAAAGCCGTGATGAAAAGATGTCGTGATGACGACGATAATCAATAAGAAAGAGGCTCTGAGCATGACGCTTGGAGCCTTTTTTGTGCTTTATGGGGGGTAATGTCAGAAAGAAATGAAAGAATAGTCAGTCACTTTTTGGGAGACATGGAAAAAAAACGTACCTTTGCACATAGAACAATCTAAACAAATATTCTTTTCCATTCATCAACTATTTAACAATCTACGGCATGAACTTAAAAAAGTACACCCTTTGCCTGTTGGCTGCTTGTTCGTTACAGGCAAACGCTCAGTATTTGGAACATATCTATGACTACATAGAGAACACCTCGGTCTTTGAAGAGAATCAAGAGGAGGGACACGCTTATTATCTCGCGAAGGAACATCTGTCACTTAATGGCGATTGGCGTTTTTTCTTTGCCAACACCCCTGAGGAGGTGCCGCAGACTTTCTTCCAGACGAACTTCAAGGACAGCAAGTGGAACACCATCCATGTGCCGAGTAACTGGGAGATGGAGGGGTATGGCGATGCGCAGTTCCGCAATGTGCCTGCACCCTTCAGAGCCAATCCGCCTTTTGTGCCGAGAGATTACAACCCGACAGGTGCCTATCGGAAGACCTTCACCCTACCCTCCAACTGGAAAGGTCAGCAGGTGTTTCTGCGTATGGAGAAGACCCAAAGCGGCTCTTTTGTGTGGCTAAACGGTCAACAGGTGGGCTATAATGAGGGTGGACAGGAACCTGCAGAGTATGACGTAACGCCTTACTTGAAGCCTGGCAAGAACGTGCTGGCTGTGTGTGTGGTGAAATATTGTGATGGTTACTATCTGGAGGGTCAGGACTACTGGCGATTGGCTGGTATCTTTGACGACGTGACACTCTATGCTACTCCCAAGACCCGACTCTTCGACTGGTATGTGACCACCGACCTCGACGACCAGTATCGTGACGCTACCCTCAAGGTGCAGGTGGATGTAAAGAAATATGAGGACGTACGGGGTTCCTATGCTGTTCGTGCCACTCTGACTGACCCCAAAGGCAACAAGGTGAAGGAGATGTTGTCCGACCGCTTCACGATGGATGGAAGGGGAAAGAAATCGGTGGAACTCTCTTCACAAGTGTCCAATCCCGACAAGTGGACTTGCGAAACTCCTGTGCTCTATGGACTCAAGTTGGAACTGCTGAATGAGTCGGGCGCAGTGATGCAGGAAATCGCCAGCAAGATGGGATTCAAGGAGACGGAAATCAGACATCAGACTTTCTATCTGAACGGAAAACCCATCAAGGTGAATGCCACCAATACACACATGCAGCACCCCGAACTGGGTCATGCCATGAACGAGGAGACCATCCGTAAGGACATGGAGATACTGAAACAACATAACTTTAACGGTGTGCGCACTTCGCACTACCCTCCTGTCAACAAGTATCTGGAACTGGCTGACGAATATGGACTTTACATCATCGACGAGGCTGGCACCGAGGCACATGCCACGGAATATATCTCTAACGACCAGCGGTTCCGTGAGATGTATCTCGAACGTGTACAGAAACTGGTGCTGCGTGACCGCAACCACGCTTGTGTCCTCTTTTGGAGTGCAGGCAACGAGAGTGGTGAAGGACCTCTCATCACCGAAGTCATCAAAGAAGGCAAACGTCTTGACCCTACACGCTATTTCATGTATGGCGGCAACGCCTACGCTCATCCTGGCGAGGAGATCATCGGTCCCCGCTATCCCGCTCCTTATGAGTTGGAAATGAACACGGCGATGGTGCCTGAGGAGCAAGACCCACGTCCTTCATTCATGGACGAATACCTCTCAGTGGCAGGTAATGCAGGTGGTGGCATGGACGAATACTGGGCTATCATTCGCCGTCATCCACGACTGATGGGAGGAGCACTTTGGGACTTTGTCAGCCCTGGTCTCACCGAGCATATCCGTCCGTTGAAAGACAGTTCGCCCTACAACACCCCTGTTCACCTCATGGGTCATTCGAAGGTGGAGAAGGGAGTGCTGCACCTGAGCGGACACGACGAGTGGGTGGAAGTCTATCGCAGCAACAATGTGGAACTCTCCAGCAAGGCACTCACCATCAGTTTCGATGTCAAGCCAGGCAAACTGTGTGGCACCTACGAAGGAGCACCCTACATCACGAAGGGCAACACCCAGTTCGGTGTGGTGCAGAAAGGGGCTGACAAACTCCAGTTCTACCTGCATTCGGGTGTGAAACATGCCCTGACCGTCGATTTGCCAGCCAACTGGATAGGCAACTGGCATCATGTCACAGCCTCTTGGGATGGTAAGGAAATGAAACTCTATATAGACGGACAACTCAAAGGCACCGAAACCATTGCACAGCCCGAACCCAACAACAACCGCCGTGGCAACAACGGAGGGGGTGAACGGGGCATGTTGAGTAACTTCCCCTATCCTATCAATATCGGTAGAATAGCAGGTAACCATGCCCAAGACCCTCAGACCACCTACACTGCCGATGCCGAAATGGACAACGTGGCGATTTACAGCCAATGTCTTGCCGACGGTGAAGGAAAAGCCGAGGATGCTGTGCTCTATCTCACCTTCGATGGCAATGGCGATGAAGGCACCTTCTACACCATTGGCGGCAACATGCGCACCTACGGCAGCATCTGGCCTGACCGCACCGTGCAGCCAGAGATGAAGCAAATGAAGTGGACCACTCAACCTGTCAGTGTCCGTTTGCTTAATGCCGAGACTGGCGAGGCAGAAGTGACCAATCGCCTCTTCTTCACCGACCTCACCCAATACGCTTCCCACTGGACACTGATGGCAGACAATCAAGTGCTGGAAGAAGGTGACATCCAGTTCACCACGGCTCCACAGCAGACACAGGTCATCCAGATACCTTATCACAAGCCTACGATTGTGGCAGGAAAAGAATACCGTGTCCTCATCACCTCCAAGTTGAAGAAAGACGAGGTGTGGGCAAAAGCAGGTCATGAAGTGGCATGGAACCAGTTGGAACTCTCCTCGTGGAACCTTCCTGCCCCTGCCGCACAACTTTCTGCCAAGCAGGTGAACGCACAGGAAGACGAGAAGCAAATCAAGATAAGTGGCAAGGATTTCTGTTACGTCATCAGCAAGGAGACAGGCAATCTGGAGCAGATGGAAGTGGGTGGAAAGCCCCTCCTCAAAGCCCCAGTCACTTTCAACCTGTGGCGTGCACCCATCGCCAACGAGTTCGACTCATGGGATGCCTTCCGTGTCAATGGCGGCTATGCCGAGGGGTATGGCAATCAAGTCGCCACACTCTGGTACAGCAAGGGTGTGAATCAGGTGCTTTCTCGTCCCACCGCCGTTCGCCTCCAACGCAACGAGCATGAGACCACCGTCACCGTGAGCCAGTTTGTGCAGGTAGGCGCATCCTCCTATGGTGCCCTTGACCTCTACATCTCTGGAGTGCAGTTTGCCGGATATATGCTCGACTACACCTACAGTTTCTACGACGATGGAACCGTTAAGATTCACAACCACCTGAGTCCGAACGGCAAACTGCCCGAAATCCTGCCACGCATCGGCTTCACCACTTCCGTAGCCAACGAGTTCGACCACATCACTTGGTACGGACGTGGACCCGAAGAGAACTACCCCGACCGCAAGACAGGCTATCAGTTAGGCATCTGGAGTAAGACCGTCGCCGACATGTACGAGCCCTACCTCTTCCCTCAAGACCATGCCCTGCGCACCGACAACCGCTACGTGCAACTGCTCAACAAGGAGGGTAAGGGAGTGCAGATTTCCATGAACGAGCCCTTCAACTTCAACGCCTATCCCTTCACGACCGACAACCTGACCAAGAGCCAGTTCACCTACCAGTTGCAGCCCCAGACCGACCGCTACACCCTCAACCTCGACTACGCCACCACAGGTGTAGGCTGCACCTGCATCTATGTGCTTGACGAGTACAGGGTGAAGCCCGTCGCTTTCGACAGAGACATTACCATCAAGCCCGTGAAATAAACCTATGAAAAAGTCCATGAGCCTTGTGGGGGCACTATTCCTGGCACTGTTGGCAAATGCGCAGCAGAGAGTGACTCTCACCGTGACCAACCTCATCAAATCAGCCAGACTGGAGATGGTGGAGGTGGATGTGTCTGCCATCCAGAAGAAACTGGACATAACCTCGCCGCATGGAGAAAACAGCCCGACGGATGGGCTTATCGTCACCGATGCCGATGGCAAGGAAATCCCCTCACAACTCACATGGGACGGCAAACTCATCTTCCAGGCGGGCGTGGGAGCCAAAGCCAAGTCTATCTACCACGTGCAGCAGGGCACGCCACATCCCTACGAAGTACGTGCCAAGGGGCGACTCTTCACTGAACGTCAGGACGAATTCGGCTGGGAAAACGACCGTGTCGCCTATCGGGTCTATGGACACGGCGGGGCTGTAGGGTATGACCTCTTCAACAAGAGCACCTCCGACCTCATGCTCGACTACTGGTATGCCTCTGAGCAGAATCAGGAGATGCGCTCCGTCGGTCGTCAACTCACTGAAAGGGGCTACCCCGACCTTGCCGACCAACTCTACAACGCCTACAGTTACCACGTTGACCACGGAAAGGGCATGGACTGCTACACTGTGGGACCCACCCTTGGCGGTGGCGCCAATGCGCTCTTGGGCGCAGACGGGGCGCTCCTCATGCCTCCATGCTACAAAACTTTCGAGATACTCGACCAGGGGCCTCTCCGTTTCACCGTCCGCTTCACCTATCCCACTCAAGACTTCAACGGGCAGCCAGTGACCGAGACGCGCATCGTCACCCTCGATGCGGGCAGCCACTTCAACCGAGTCAGCGTCGCCTACGAGGGGCTTGCCACCCCAGTGCAAATGGCGGCAGGCATTGTCGTCCACCAAAGCAACCCCACCGCCTATGTCCTCTCCTCCCAGAGCGGTTACATAGGCTACGAAGACTTGGGCGACCCTACGGTCTATCATGCCAAGTACCGTGACGAGCTTGCCGCCCAAATGGGCAGAATCTATGTGGGACTACTTTTTCCCGACTCCCACATCGCCACCTCTTATCAGCAACGTCCCAATGGCATCGCCACGGGTCACATCCTCGCCACTGCCACTGTTCGTCCCGCCACTGCCTACACCTACTACTTCGGCTCCGGCTGGAGTGGAAACCCTAACACTGATTTTCACACCTTGACCGACTGGGAAGCCTATTTGAGCCGTGCCGCCCAGGGTGTGAGAACTCCGCTGAAAGTGAGTCTGAAATGAAAACATATGTCATTATCAACGGAAGGAGGGTGGACTTGGAGGCGCATCTCTCCAGGTCACGCACCATCATCACCTTGGGCAGAACTTCCGAGGAGGCTTACAACGTGCTCGCGTTGGACGATGACTCCACTCACTTGTTTCAGTGTCAGTTCACCCGAACGGACACGGGCGCTTGGCGGGTGCACAATGGGCAGTGGCGTACGGAGTGTCCAAAGGGCATCCGGTCGCGCCTTCAGCATGCTTGCAGCATGTGCATGGGCAGATGTGTGAACCCTCGTCCTGCTCATCCTGCGTATAGTTGGCGGACACCAAAAAACTCCACCTTGTTGAACGGGGTGGAGTTGACTCATGAGGGGACGGAATTGAAGGATGGAGATGTGATAGAGGTGGGGAATGTCCGACTTTCGGTCGTCAGGGTTTAGAGACTCCTCCAACTCCCTTGTTTGGGTTTTGGAGTTTAGGGCTGAGGGTATAGAGATGGGAGTCGCCCAGCGCATGGGCTGTCAGAGTATCGGCTTTTAACTCCTGAGCGGAGCGATAATTCCTTATAACTCCTTTAACTCCAACGAAAGAAAACATCCGAACCTTTAGCTCGACGAAGTCAAACTTAAATTCTTTCATTTTTTAGAGTGGGCTTGTACTTGCCGCATGACTCGCAGGAAGTTTCCGCCCCAAATCATTTGTATTTGTTCTTCTGTGTAGCGCTCACGGAGCAGGCGGCGAGTGAAATTGATGAGTTCGCTGGCTGAGGCACAACCGCGTATGCCACCGTCACCGTCGAAGTCGGTGCCGATGCCTACGTGCTCAATGCCCATGATGTTGACCATGTGGTTGAGGTGCTCAATGGCATCGAGGATGGTGGCTTCGGCCTGCTTTCTCAGGAATCCGTGGTAGAGTGTCACCTGTGCCACACCGCCAGCCTTGGCGAGGGCACGCATCTGCTCGTCGGTGAGGTTGCGTGGATGGTCACACAGGGCACGTGCAGAGGAATGACTGCACACGATGGGGGTCTTGCTGATTTGCAAGGCATCGTAGAAACTCTCCTCACCTGCATGGCTGAGGTCAACCATCATACCCACTCGGTTCATCTCCTCAATCACTTGTTTGCCGAACTCGCTCACACCACCATGTTCGTGATTGCCTCGTGCGGAGTCGCAGATGTCGTTGTCGCCATTGTGGCAGAGGGTCATATACACCACACCACGCTTTCGGAAGGCTTCCACATTGCAAATGTCTTTACCAATGGCGTAACCGTTCTCAATGCCGAGCATGATGGCACGTTTGCCATCTTTCTTTAATTGCCATAGATTATCTGGGGTATAAGCAATATCAACGGCTGTGCAGTTTTTCGCTACCATCTCTTCAATTTGGGTGAGGATTTGGTTTGCCTTGGCTGTGGCATTTTCAAGGGAAGCCTCATCACGTTCCTTTTGTTCGAGATAAGCCACCATGATGCTGGCATCGAGGTGTCCTTCGGTCATTTTGTGGAGGTCAACGAGTATCTTGGGGTCTCTTGAAGCGAAGTTGATGCCCTGTGGGAAGAACATGGGAGTGTCGCAGTGGCTGTCGAGGGTGAGGATTTTGCTGTGCAGTTTCTTTGCCAGCTTGAACTCGGCACTCTCGCTGATAAGCCATTCGAAGATGGGCAGCATTTCCGTGCTGTTGCGGAGGATGTAGGTTTCGGGGTGCCATTGCACACCCATGATGGACTTGAATTCATCGCTTTCGATGGCTTCGATGACACCGTCTGAACTCATGGCGGTGACTTTCAGTCCTGGAGCAGCCGACTTGCATGCCTGATGATGGAAGGAGTTGACTGCCAACTCTGTGCCGAAGATTTTTTCAAGAATGGAACCCCTCGAGATGGTCACTTGATGGGATGGATAACGGCGGTCTTGGTCTTGGCTATGCTTGATGCGGATGCCCTCCATCTGTGTGTGGATATCTTGGTAGAGTGTTCCTCCAAGGGCTGCATTGATGATTTGGATGCCTTTGCAGATGCCCAGCATGGGAATCTGACGGTCATACGCCAGACGAGCCAGCAATAATTCTTGTTGGTCACGCTCGGGGGTGATGCTGTGGAGTTCCTTGATAGGCTCTTCACCTAATAGCAAAGGATTGATGTCGCCTCCCCCGCTGAAGATGATGCCATCCAGACGGTCGAGCAGTTCTCCCAGCCGGTCTGTTTCATAGAACGGAGGGATGATGAAGGGGATGCCTCCTGCCTTCAAGACAGACTGGTAGTAGCCTTCAGCCAATGTGCAGGTCTCTTGATTGTAGTTACCCGTGATGCCTATGACAGGAAGTGTCTCCTTGGTGCTGAAAGTGCTGTTGAGACTTTCATAGATGCCTTGCCAATTCATAAATGCACTGCGCTAAATGATAAATGAAAAATGAGGAATTGAATCTCTAACCCCTAAACTCTAACTTTTTATTTCTTTTTCTTCTTCTTGAAACTCTCGTAGAAAGGTTGTGATTCCACTTGTCCCTCGAAGAATTTGGCCCACTCGGCTGCACCTTTCGGTCCACGAGCTTCGGTGTAGCTGAGTTCTTCATGAGAAGGTTTGGCTGCTGTGCCGCGAATGACACCACTGCCTTTCTTGTTCCTCTTCTCATTCCTCTTTTCACCGTGGAAACGATTGTCTTCCCTTTCATGGCGGTTGTCACGACGATTGGTGCGTTCACCTCTCACCGAACGGAAACCTCTTCCTTCTTTGTCTCCACGTTTCCTTTCCCCACCCCGTTGTCCTTCGGGCTGGTCAGTTATCTCCACATTCACTTTTCTGCCGTCAAAATCAGTGCCGTTAAGCACATTCAGCACGGCTTTAGTCTGTTCCTCTGGCACTTCAAAGAAAGAGAAGTTCTGCATCAGGTCGATGCGTCCGAGGTCAATGCGCTGACCCTGTGCCACACGATTGATGAAGCCCATGAATACTTTGGGGTTAATGCCGTCTTTCTTGCCAAGATTGATGAAGAGACGGGTGTAACCTGCCTCAGCGGTACGACTGCGTTCTCCACCCCGACCCCGACGTTCGCCACGTCCACGCTTCTCTCCGAAGCCTTCAGCCTTGTCGCCACGACGGTCACCCTTCTCTGATGGCTGAATGATTTCGGGCGCATTCTTGTAATAGTTGAGGAAGGTGTTGAATTCCATCGACACCATGCGTTTGATGAGGTCTTCCTTCTCCATCATGTCAAACTTGCGATAGACTTCAGGAAGGAACGGAGCAATCTCTTCTTCATCCACCTCGACCTTCTCAATGTCGTCAATCACCTTATAGAGTTGTTTGGCACAAATCTCCTGACCTGTTGGCAGGATGCCAGGCACAAACTTCTTCTGAATCTGCTGTTCGATGGCACGTACCTTTCCCTTCTCCTTCACATGGATGATGGAAATGGAAGTGCCAGAGCGTCCGGCACGTCCTGTACGTCCCGAACGGTGGGTGTAACTCTCAATGTCATCGGGCAATCCGTAGTTGATGACGTGGGTGAGTTCGTCCACATCCAATCCACGGGCAGCCACATCGGTGGCCACCAGCAACTGCACACGGTGCTGACGGAACTTCTGCATGGTCAGGTCACGTTGTGCCTGTGAGAGTTCGCCATGTAGGGATTCAGCATTGTAGCCGTCCTTGATGAGTTTGTCGGCAATCTCCTGTGTCTCCATACGGGTGCGGCAGAAGATGATGGCGTATATCTCTGGGTAGTAGTCAGCCACACGTTTCAGGGCATTGTACTTGTCACGTGCACTGACCATATAGTAGATGTGGTTCACATGCTCGGCACCCTCGTTGCGGCTTCCCACTACAATCTCCTTAGCATCGTGCAGGTAGTTCTTGGAGATGCGTTCAATCTCCTTGCTCATGGTGGCAGAGAAGAGCAGGGTGTTGCGCTCTGCGGGCACACCTGCGAGAATGGTGTCGATGCTCTCCGAAAAGCCCATGTTGAGCATCTCGTCAGCCTCATCCAGCACCACATTCTCCACTGTGCCGAGTTTAGCCACTCCACGTTCCATCAAATCGACCAGACGACCAGGTGTGGCAACGATGACCTGCACCCCTTTCTTCAGCGCACGAATCTGTGGTTCGATGCTTGCACCGCCATAGACAGCCAGCACGTGCAGTCCATTGATGTATTTGGAGTAGTCTTTCAAATCGTCGGTGATTTGCAGACACAACTCACGGGTAGGTGCCATGATGACTGCCTGCACTTCGTTGCGGGTTGTGTCAATCTTCTGTAGTACGGGCAGACCGTATGCAGCGGTCTTTCCTGTTCCTGTCTGGGCAAGTGCCACCACATCATTATTGTGTCCGAGCAGATAGGGAATCACCTTCTCCTGCACAGGCATGGGTGTTTCATACCCCATCTCCCGGATGGCTCGGAGAATTTCCCCCGACACACCCAGTTCCTCAAACGTCGATTCCACTTTAGGCATTCCGTTTTCCTGCATTTCCTGACTCTCCTGAGTCTCTATATTTTCCTTAATTTCTTCCATAATTCTTTGCAAATTCTTTACTGATTGAGTTGTTGAGGCTTTGACACACTTCAGCGGCAAAAGCCATGCCATGGGCAACGATGCGGTTCCATTGCTCTTCGCTGACGGAAGCGATGTCATCACGGCTGATGCCTTCCTTCAGCAATCCGAAGACTATGCCTGCATTGAAGTTGTCACCTGCACCGATGGTGGATACTGTTTCTATTTTGTTGACCCGATACTTTTTTGTCACACTTGGCGAGAAAAGGCATATATCCCCTTCTGCATCAGTGCAGAGCATCTGCTTGCAGTGGTAAGCCACTTCTTGCCTGTACACCTTCTCGGGGTCTGAAAAGTTAAACATATTCTGAAAGTCTTCCGTGGAGCCTCGCACAATGCTGGCATAGTCGAAGTTCTCCAGAATGGAAGAGCGCAACTTGATGGCTTCCGACGCATGAGAGGAGCGGAAGTTGATGTCATAATAGATGAGTGCTTCTTGATTGGAGGCATAATCCAAGAATTCCTTCACCTTGTTGCGAAGGATGGGATTCAGCACAAAGTATGAGCCCATCATCACGATGTCGTCCTTGTTCACTTCTGGCCATTCCACATCGAGCCGTGCATTGGGGTAATCCTTGTAGAAGGTGTAGTCGGCATCGTTGCGTTCATTCAGATATGCCAACGAGATGGCGGTGCGTCCATCCTTATACATGCACACATAGTCGCTGCTCACGCCATTTTCTTCCATAAATGCCTTGATGGTTTTCCCCACACGGTCATTCCCCGTTTCGGTGATCATGGTGACAGGCAAGCCCATCCTTCCCAACGAGATGAGTCCATTGAAAGTGGAACCTCCAGGCACTGCAGCAGTGGGCTGCTCGTTCTTGAAAATGATGTCAAGAATCGTCTCTCCTATTCCTATTACTTTTCTCATGAGTTAAAAATCAATGTTGTTAATCCTTCCTCATCAAACATCTCCCGTGCCACTTCCTGCAAACGTTGCGGTGTCACCTTCTCCAGATGTTCGATGGTATCTTTCATTCCCTCAAATTTGTTATAATGCAAGTAAGCCTTTGCCATGTCGAGCACATAGTTCTCGAAGTTGTCGCAAGCCACCCCTATCTGTCCTTTCATCTGCTTCAACGCTGCCTGAAACTGCCTTTCTGTCAAAGGCTCATTCATCAGTTTGTCCAATTCCCTCCTCACAATCCTCAGGCACCTCTCCACGTCTTCCTCATCACAACCGAAGTAAATCGCCCAAGTGGAAGTGTCCGTGTAATTCGTCAGCGAACTCTCCACCGTATAGACAAGCCCCCTGTGTTCTCTCAATGCAATGTTCAAGCGGGAATTCATGCCAGGACCCCCCAAAATGTTGTTGAGGAAATAGAGCGCAATCCGCTTGTCATCCTTCGAACCATATCCCGCCCTGCCTATCATCACATGGGCTTGATGCGTGCCCCGATTTTCCGTGAAAGTGCCAGCATGAGGCTTCACCAGTCCTTCCTGAATCTCCAGTTTCTCTTGAATCTCCAGTTCTCTCCTTTCCATCCCTTTCACCTGCTTCTCCACCATCTTCTTCACCTGTTCAAACTCTACGTTGCCAAACACAAAAAACACCATCTTCTCAGGGCGATAGAGCCTTCTCACAAACCTGAGCACATCTTCTGTTTTGAATCTCCTCACATTCTCCGCCGTTCCCAAGATGTCATGCCCAAGGCTGTTCCCCTCATAGATGAGGTCTTCAAAACGGTCAAAAATCAGGTCAGAAGGCGAGTCGTTGTAACTCTCTATCTCATCCACAATCACCTCACACTCCCTGTCCATCTCATGCTGCGGAAAGGTGCTGTGAAACACGATGTCGAAAATCAGTTCCACCGCACGTTCCAGATGCTCCCTCATGAAGGCAGCATACACCACCGTTTCCTCCTTGTTCGTGTAAGCATTCAAGTCGCCACCCACAGCCTCCATCCTGTTAATGATGTGCCACGCCTTCCGCTTCTCCGTTCCCTTAAACATCATGTGTTCGCAGAAATGCGCCATCCCCTCTTCGCCCACCTCCTCGTCACGTGTGCCAACATCAATGCTGATGCCGCAATACGCCACATTCGTCGGCGATGGAATTTGAATCAGCCGCAACCCATTCTCAAACCTATGTGTTCTCACCCCTTCAGCCATCTTGTCATCAATAAATCAGCAATCCCGCCAATCCGCACAATAGAATCATGACGATGGGATGTACCTTATAAAGCCTCGTTCCCACAAAAGCCAGCAGGAAAATGACGACACTCACCACAAATACAAATGGTGACTCCGAAGGGTCGCCAAAGTTCTCCTTCGACATCAGCATGATGGCAGCCGCCGCAATCAACCCCACAATGACAGGTCTCAATGCACCGAAAATGCTCGTCACCGTCCTTGAGTCATGATGTTTGATGAGGTACTTGCTGATATACACCATCAAAATGAAAGGCAGCCAAATCACACTCAGCGAAGCCAGCACCGCACCCAACACTGCAGCCCATGTGGGGTATCCCGCATGCACCACAGCCGTATATCCCGTGTAGGTGGCACAGTTGATGCCGATAGGACCCGGTGTCGATTGACTGATTGCCACAATATCCGTGAATTCGTTAATCGTCATCCAATGATGCTTGTTCACCACCTCATCCTGAATGAGTGACAGCATCGCATAGCCACCTCCAAAGTTGAAGATGCCAATCTTCGAAAAGACGTAAAACAATTCCAAGAATATCATTTGCTTTGTTAGAAGTTATTCTGAATTAGGAATTAGGAATTAGGAATTGAATCTCTCAACTGTCAACTGTCAACTATCAACTACCTTTCCCCATATAAATCCACCCACACCTGCAGCCAGAATGCACCAGATGGGTGACACGCCAAAAGCAGAAATCAACACAGCCGTCACCACAGGAATCCACCAGTTGAACCTGTTCAGTTTCGCCCTTTTCGCCATGCCGAAGCAAGGAGCCAGAATCAGCGCCACCACGCAAGGGCGTACACCCATGAATATTTTTTCCACATAGATGTTGTCCTTGAAAGTCTGAAAGAACATGGCGATGAGCAAGATTGCCACAATGGAAGGGAGAGCCGTGGCGACGGCTCCCACGATGCCCCCTTTCACGCCCTTCAGTTTCAAGCCGATATGCGATGCCATATCAATGGCAAAAAGTCCAGGGGTGCTTTGTGCCACCACCAGCGTGTCCATAAATTCCTCATGGTTCAGCCAGTGTTTCCTATCCACCACTTCCTTTTCCATCATCTGCACCATGGCAAAGCCACCCCCGATGGTGAAACTACCAATCTTGGCGAATGTGAGAAAGAGGTCTGTGTAGATTCCCATGCGCTGCTTTTTAGTCTTAGATTTGCCTAAGAATACCCAAGATTGCCCAAGATTGCCTAGGACTTCTTAGGACTTCCTATGATTGCCTATGATTTTCCACCCACTTCCTTGCATTCACGAAGGCTTCTATCCAAGGAGTGACCTCGTCGGCCTTGCGGTCGGCAGGATAGTTGGCTTGCTGCCAAGGGAAGATGGCACGTTCCAAGTGAGGCATCATGGCGAGATGGCGACCATCAGCCGATGCGATGCCAGCCACGTCATAGTCGGAACCGTTCGGGTTGCCTGGATAGCCAGAGTAGTTGTATTTTGCTACGATATGGTAGTCTTTTTCAGCCTTTGGAAGACGGAAGTTGCCTTCTCCGTGAGCTACCCAGAGACCGAGTTTGCTGCCGCTGAGGGAGCCGAACATTACTGATTTGTTCTCTGGTATTTGCAAGGTAATGAACTCACTCTCGAACTTGTGGCTCACGTTGTGGAGCATCTGTGCATAGTCTTTCGCATCGGTCACAGCGTGGTTATTGTTGATGAGACCCAGTTCCACCATCAACTGGCATCCGTTGCAGATGCCGAGCGACAGCGTGTCTTCTCTTGCATAGAAGGCATCGAGTGCTGCCTTTGCCTTGGGGTTGAAGAGGAAAGCACCTGCCCAACCCTTCGCACTGCCCAGCACGTCGGAGTTGGAGAATCCGCCACAGAAGACAATCATGTTGATGTCTTCCAAGGTCTCGCGACCGCTCACAAGGTCGGTCATCATCACGTCCTTCACGTCGAAGCCTGCCAGATAGAGCGAGTAAGCCATTTCACGCTCACCGTTCGTGCCCTTCTCGCGGATGATGGCTGCCTTGATGCCTGTGCGCTGGCGGCGGTCGGCACTGATGCCATACTGTGCCATCGTGCCTGTGAAAGAAGCGGGGAATTTGTGCTCAATCGGCTGCTTCTTATAGTTCTCGAAACGCTCTTTTGCCATGCCATTGAAGGACTGCTTGGTGTCGAGGCGATAGGAAGTGGAGTACCAGATGTCGCGCAGTTTGTCGATGTCGAAGTAGCGGTTGCGACCGCCCTTCTTCACCACAATCTGACGTTCGTCGATGGGTTGACCGATTTCCACAAAGCCCACACCTGCCTTGCTGAGCAGGTTTTCCACTTCACGCTTGTCGGCATTCTTCACCTGAATGACCACACCGGGGTTTTCGGCAAAGAGCAACTTCACGGGGTCTTTCTCCACGATGTTGTTGAGGTCGGCTTTGATGCCGCCTTTCTGGTTGGCGAAGGTCATCTCCAAAAGGGTGGTGATGAGACCACCTGCACTGATGTCGTGACCTGCCAAGATGAGCCCTTCCTTCACCAGTTCCTGCACAGCCAAGAAGGCATCGCGGAAATATTCAGGATTCTTCACCGTAGGCACATCGCTACCCACCTTGCCAAGACTTTGAGCAAAGGCAGAACCACCGAGTTTCAAGGTGTCGAAGGAGAAGTCGATGTGATAGAGTGCCGTGTTCTTGTCGTTCACCAACACTGGGCTCACCACTTTCTTCACATCGCTCACCTCGCCGCCTGATGACACAATCACAGTGCCCGGAGAGATAATCTTGCTGCCGTCGGGATACTTCTGTGTCATGGAGAGTGAATCCTTTCCTGTCGGCACATTCACCTGCAAGGCACAGCAGAAGTCGCTCAACGCCTGCACACCCTCATAGAGACGTGCATCCTCACCCTTCTGCGAACGGCAGGGCCACATCCAGTTGGCGGAGAGACTCACAGAGTCAAGACCTTCTGCCAAAGGTGCCCAAACAAGGTTGGTCAACGATTCTGCCACTGAGAGCACCGAACCTGCTTTCGGGTCAGCCAGTCCTGCCTGTGGCGCATGACCGATGGCGGTGGCTATGCCCTTCTCGCCACGATAATCCAAAGCCACCACACCGCAGTCGCTCAGCGGCAACTGAATCTCGCCCTGACACTGCTGGCGGGCAATCTTACCTGTCACGGAACGATCGACCTTGTTGGTCAGCCAGTCCTTGCAAGCCACAGCCTCCAACTGCAGCACGTTCTCCAGATAAGTCTCTATCTCGTTATAAGAATAGGATGCATCCTCATACTTCCTCACCACCGTCTCATCGTGCATGTACGTCTTGGGAGAGTGGCCGAACATCTGTGCCACATCCAAGTCGAAAGGACGCACACCGTCACCCTGCTCGAAAGCAAAATGCGCATCGCCCGTCGTTTCGCCCACCACATACAGCGGAGCACGCTCACGCTCTGCAATCTGACGCACGTGCTCAATGTGCTTCTCGTCAATGAGCAGACCCATGCGCTCCTGACTCTCGTTGGCAATGATTTCCTTCGATGAGAGAGTCTGGTCGCCAATGGGCAACTTGGTCATGTCGATAAGACCGCCACACTCTTCCACCAACTCGGACAGACAGTTCACATGACCTGCCGAACCGTGGTCGTGGATGCTCACCACAGGGTTCACCTCCTCTTCGCAGAGCGCACGCACCAAGTTGTTGGCACGTTTCTGCATCTCGGGGTTGGCACGCTGCACGGCATTCAACTCGATGCCCGACGAGTAGCGACCCGTATCCACCGAAGACACACTGCCACCACCCAGACCGATGCGGTAGTTGTCGCCACCCACCACAACAATCTTGTTGCCTTTCTCAGGAGTGCCCTTCAGGCAGTCACGCTTGGTGCCATAACCTACACCACCTGCCAGCATGATGACCTTGTCGTAACCATATTCCTCCCTCGTGTCGCCCTGCTGCTCGGCATGCTCGAAAGTGAGCACCGAACCACAGATGAGTGGCTGTCCGAACTTGTTGCCGAAGTCACTCGCACCGTTCGATGCCTTGATGAGAATCTGTTCAGGCGTCTGATAGAGCCACTTACGGATAGGCAACACCTCTTCCCAAGGACGAATATCGCCCTCCTTGTCCGACTTCGTCCACTTCGCATAGCTGTGAGGCTGACTGGGAGCCACACCATTGCGTGGATAGCTGGTCATATACACGGCAGTACCAGCGATAGGCCATGAACCTACACCGCCACCCATACGGTCACGGATTTCACCGCCCGTACCTGTAGCAGCACCGTTGAACGGCTCCACCGTGGTGGGGAAGTTGTGCGTTTCAGCCTTCAGCGAAATGACCGACTCAATGTCTTTCACCTCGAAATAGTCGCTCGTGGAGTGGTCTTTAGGTGCAAACTGCTCCACCACAGGACCTTGACTGAACGCCACATTGTCCTTATATGCCGAAAGAATCTTGTTGGGATTCTCCTGCGTGGTCTTCTTGATCATCTGGAAGAGCGAACTCTCCTTCTCCTTGCCGTCGATGATGAAGGTGCCGCCGAAAATCTTGTGGCGGCAATGCTCCGAGTTGATTTGCGCAAAACCGAACACCTCCGAGTCAGTCAACTTTCTGCCCAACTGACCCTCCACCTTGTGCAGGTACTCAATCTCTTCGGGAGAGAGTGCAAGACCTTCCTGCTCGTTATATTCCTCCAGATTCTCGATGTGCAGAATCGGTGCCGGCTTGATATTCACCGTGAAGATGTCCTGATTCAAGCCCTTGTACATGCGTTGCAGCATGGGGTCGTACTCGGCATCTTCGCTCTCTACAGGGAAATATTCCTCAATGCGCTGCACACCTTGGATAGCCATGTTCTGCGTGATTTCCACAGCGTTGGTGCTCCAAGGCGTAATCATCTCACGGCGTGGACCTACAAAAAAACCTTTCAAATTGTCTTCGCTTTCGGGTTGAGCTTCGCCATACAGCCAGCAAAGTTCTTGTGTCTCATCAGCAGACAGTTCGTGGTTTGCTTGCGTGGCAATCACACTCTGCGCTGGTGTTCTGAAAAAGTAAATCATAAAGTTATGTGTCTGAAAATTTGGGTACAAAGGTACGACTTTTTTCCCGAACCCTCACCACAAAACGGCACCAACTTACATTATTTATTAGGAAAACATTCTTCACCCGTTATTTTCCCTCTTTTCAACGGCAACAGTGAAGCGACTTACACCGCATAACAAGAAAGGGTCACACCCGTCATCGTCATTACCTCTTGCCCGTCAAGGTAATTACGATGACGGGTGTGACGTAATGACGGCAACGAGCATGCCCTTTTACCCCTAAAACGTGACTTCGTGATGCCCTGCCTTATGTATTCCACACGGACAACGCTAAAAGTGAGTTTTACACTATTGAGTTATCAGCAATGCTTTTTGAGGTGCATGCCAATTGATTTTAAACGACAATCCTACTTAACTATTTTCCACGTAATCGCTCCCTGCTTCAAAATATAAAAACCTTTAGGTAAGTCTTGCAAAGGGGCTAGATTGTCGGTGGAAATTTTCCTCAACACGCCGTTAGTGTCGTATATAAATATTTTTGTTTGTTTACCCTCTTCATTAATAGATTTGACAGAAGTGAGTTCTGGAACATCTGTGGTTAGGCTAATGTATTGGTCAGTATTATGTTCAAAATAACTAGCATCAACTGTGAAATTTCCAGAGCTGCTGACATCGTAATACTCACTATAGGGAATCAAGAAATGGTATTCTACCTCGCAGTTAGAATATACTGAAGCCATCTGTTCAAAACTTTTGCTTTTTCCACTATCTTTGTTTTTAATTATTGCTGTCCGCTAAAAGATTTTAGTATGAAATAAAAATTAGGCTGAAGCCCTCGCTTGGGTTTCAGCCTTTTTTGTTACCTTTGTTTTTACCACAA
>ONFA01000085.1 GCA_900316975.1 uncultured Prevotellaceae bacterium
GCGGTTGCCCTGCGGTACGCCCTCATCAATGAGTACGGCATTGATGTTCTCCATATTTGCCAGACAAATAAGTTCGTTGATGGAAGCATAGTCACGGATGTTCCCTTTCAGCTCAGGATGAGCTTCACGCCATTGCTTGGCTGTCTGTCCGAACATGGCAACGTTCAGTACGTCCGCTTCCTCAGCATAGATAATGCTTGCCTGTGCTGTCGTCACCTCTTCCGGAATCAGGTTTTGCTTGATGGCATCCGTGTGAATACGGTAGTTAATCTTCGACAATTCACGCTTTGCCGTCCAGCCAAGTTGCTTCTGCTCCTCATCTTTCAGCCGTTGGAACTCACGTATCAGATAGACCTTGAACTCAGGGCTAATCCACATGGCAAACTCAAAGGCAATGTCCTTGTGGGCGTAGGTGCCACCATAACGTCCTGCCTTCGAGATAATACCGATGGCATTAGTCTTCTCCGTCCAATCTTTCGCGCTGAGACGAAAACGGTTTAATCCAGCCTGACTTTTAATTATGTCGAATTCGGCACAATTAAAATTCGGATTCATCAACCGCTCCCAAATTCCAAGGAACTCAATGGTATTGCGGTTGCGTAGCCAGTTGGAGAAGAAGAATTCACCATCCTTGGCCTTCAGCATGTCTGTAAGGCTGATGTAGTCATCTTCATTCTGCTTAATGACCGTTATCTGCGTATTCTGTACGATTATCTTAGCCATTGTTCTATGGTTGTTTCTTGCTGCGTTCCGCATTGGCACTCTCTTTCGTAGTCGCTGAGTGTTGGCGAAGTCGTGTTATCTGTGCCAGTTTCTGCTCCCGCGAGCAGGGATGCAATGACATTTGTTTCACCTCCCGCTGTGCAGCCATGCTGTTCTCGCGGTGAAAATCGTTGATATACAAGCCTTCCGCTGATAAATTGTTCTGCATAGGTATCCAGTTTTTGCAGACCTCCAGGCGTGAAGCCCTCGTCAATGATGGTACGGACAGATGCCCAGAAATCTGCGTTGTTCATAATCATTCTTTTAACTTAATAGTTTCCTGACCGCTGCTTCCATCTTCTCGAAGTGGAAGCCACTCACGACTTCGTCCATGAGTGCCTGTATCTTGTCGTTGCAGAGGTTGCCGATGGAGCCTTCGTGGGTGTGGTGGATGTCTTTGTTGGGGGTGAAGTGGCCTGCCTCGATGTCGAGTCCTACTTTTTTGTAGGCATCGCGGAAGGGCATGCCTTCGCGGGCGAGGCGGTTGACTTCCTCTACGGAGAACATGGGGTCGTAGATGGGGTTGTCGAGGATGTGTTCATTCACCTCCATCTTATTGATGATGTAGGCTGCCATCTGCAGGCAGTCCTTCAGTTCGTCAAAGGCGGGGAGGAAGACTTCCTTGATGATTTGCAGGTCGCGGAAATAACCCACTGGAAGATTATTCATAATCATCGTCACCGTGACAGGAAGCGACTGCAGTTTGTTGCACTTGGCACGGGTCAACTCAAACACGTCGGGGTTCTTCTTGTGGGGCATGATGCTGGAGCCTGTGGTGCAGTCGGCTGGGAGGCGGACGAAGCCGAAGTTCTGCGAATTGAACATGCAGGCATCGAATGCTAACTTAGCAAGGGTGCCGGCGATGCTTGCCATGGAGAAGGCGACGTTGCGTTCGGTCTTGCCTCGTCCCATCTGGGCATAGACCACGTTATAGTCCATGGAGTCGAAGCCGAGGAGGTCGGTGGTCATCTGGCGGTTGAGGGGGAAGGAACTGCCGTAGCCTGCTGCCGAGCCGAGTGGGTTGCGGTTGGTAATCTTCCATGCTGCTTGCAGGTACTGCATATCGTCCACGAGTCCTTCGGCGTAGGCACCAAACCAGAGGCCGAAACTGCTGGGCATGGCGACTTGCAAATGGGTGTAGCCAGGCATGAGTACGTTCTTGTACCGCTCCGACTGCATGATGAGTTCATCGAAGAGGCTCTTCACCAGCCCTGCTATCTCCTTGATTTGGTCGCGGATGAAGAGTTTCAAATCCACCAGCACCTGGTCGTTGCGGCTTCTGCCCGAGTGTATCTTCTTGCCGATGTCTCCGAGTTTGCGGGTGAGCAGCATCTCCACCTGTGAGTGGACATCTTCCACGCCTTCTTCTATCACAAACTGGCCTTTCTCTGCTTGCTGATAGATGGTTTTCAACTCCTTCAGGAGCACTTTCAGTTCGTCGGCTGTCAGCAGGTCAATCGACTGCAACATGGTGATGTGCGCCATCGAACCCAGCACATCATATTTAGCCAAATAGAGGTCCATCTCGCGGTCTCTGCCCACGGTGAACTTCTCTATCTCCTTCGTCATTGAGACGTTTTTAGTCCAAAGTTTATCCACCTTCTTATTTACAATTTTACAATTTACAATTTACGATTTATTTACAATTTGACAATTTACAGTAACAATTCAGCGAATCGCCCTCGGCGATGATTTTAAGAAACAAATTACCATAATTAGAATAATTTTATCCACAAATTTTAATAATTTAAGTTTCGGAAGTGTTCTTTTTCACCACAGATTACACTGATTTCACTGATTTTTAGACAGATTTTTGCAGATTACACAGACGGCTTTCCTTCTGAAAGCCCCATCCGGAT
>ONFA01000029.1 GCA_900316975.1 uncultured Prevotellaceae bacterium
AAACTCAAAAGCACGACCACCTTCTGCAAAGTAAGTACGGTTGTAGGTCAAACGTCCTGCATCGGCAAGATTGAATCCATTGCACAGATATTGTGCCAGAAATAGGCCCAAAGAATCATGGGCACGTTTCTTATAAGCTGGATCCCAACCTTCGGGATAGCGCTTCTCAACGAATACTTTATATAGTTCCGTCATTTCATCAACGCTAAGATACGATTGCTGGCGACGTTTACCTCGTGGAATTGAGATGAGCGTGTTGTCCTTGTTGGAGAAGGGGTATTTGTCCTCGGTCAAAAAACCTTGGCGAATACATTCATTCCAAACAACACGGCAGGTCCGAAGATACATACCACGGGTGGCATCAGCAATCTTTCCGACGACCTTGCCGTTTTCGACCACACCATTTTTCATTACATCATTCCACTTGTCAATTACGTTTTTGCCGACCATGAAGCCCTTCACATCACCAACGTATTTAAGGAAGGAGTTGAGTGCCCACTGGTAGTTCTCTGCGGTACCAACCCTGTCTTCTGCTTTCATTCTTGCGATAATGCTCTCCCAAACACCTACAAAAGATGTAGCTTTATCATATTCGATTTCCGCACCTGTCAGATAAGTACGGATAAGGTCGAGTGTTAAAGTCTGCTTCTTGCTCAGTTTCTCCAGTTTTTCCCTGTAGCTTTCTAGTATCTTTTGCCATTCGACATGAACAGGCATGAGCGAACTTTTCGCTCCTTTCACGCTACATACGTCATTGAAGTACTTCTCGCTCTGATAGTCCATATCCTTTAGCTTGTGATAATACCGTTTAGCTGCTATCTGAAAACAGATGGCCAAAGGATATACATTCGTACTCTTATTGGTACGTTTGTCGAGAACTAAAGTAAGTGAACAGTTGTCCACTTTTCCGCACTTGATTGATGTCTTTTCAGCCTTCATAACTATAGTCTGTTGCTTCGCTCGTGGGAATCTTGCGAACAATTTGCGAACAAAATGCGAACAAAATCACCCATTAATTGAGGTTTATTAAAATTTCACTTTTGCGCTGCAAAGTTACAAAATAATTGTGAGACAACAACTTACAAAGCCAAGAAAAATTTTATGAAACCTTAAAAAATTTAATTTTAACAGACTCATAATCTGGAGGTCCCAGGTTCAAGCCCTGGCTGGTCCACATTGAAAATTAGCAACTTAGAAGAAATTCAAGTTGCTGATTTTTCGTTTTGCGAAAACAATGCGAAAACAATCGTTTTGAGTTCGACACCATTTTCCACCACTTTTTGCAATCTTGTGCGACTGCGAAAACAAGTCGTTTGAGACCGATAGGGTTCTGACAACAATCCATCATTCTCCGGAAAAGTATTCCTTTGCCAAGTCTATAGCATCTAAGCGGAGGTTTTCATCTTCTTCCTTCAATGCGGCATACACGCCATCGGCCAACCAGAGTGTCATCAACTCCTTCTCGTCAACCTTATACAGCTCTGCCAACTTTGGAACCTGGTCGCGCCTTACACGTCTTGCCCCCAACTCCATCTTGCTATACATGGGCTTGTCAGTCCCCAGCAATTCAGCCAGCTGCCGTTGTCTCAATCCTTGTTCCAGTCTCATGGCCTTTATCCTTGGGCCAAACATCCCATAAATTCTTTTATCCTTCATATCTTTGTATCGTTGTTAGTCATCAATTAGGCTCAATTACCTGGACTTGTCCTGAGCATGTTCTGGACTTGTCCTGTGGTTCTGTCATCTCCAAACGAGATTGTAATTCCGCTTGCCAGAAGCCTATGAGGCATCATTTCACAATCTCAATTTTCCAGCCCATGTTAAGAGCCTTGTTGATTTTATCCAACATCTTCTTTTTGTCTTTGGTGCTACTATGGGTAAGTACATAAAGACCTGGTGCTGCTTCGCGTTGAGCATGGCCATACTTTTTGTCCTTGGTAGTAGAGACAACATTGATGCGGCAGAACCGGACATCCAACTCACGCACCCTCATCAAGCCTGCTTCTATAATAGCAGCAGTAAAGGTGGTGGCTGCATCGTGCTCTTGGAGTATTGAGCCGTCTTTCCTTCGGATGCAGAGTCCTGTCTTCGGAGCAATTTGCATTCGCTTGTTCTTTCTTGGGCCAAACTCCTTGTGCTCTACTTCCTGATCTGCCTCCAAACGCTTCGCATCTATCAGCTGGGTGATATTCGTCTTACGCGACAATGACACGCTGATAGGCATACCCGGATGGTAGTCAACCACCAGAACAAGTTCTCGTTGCACCTGCTTCAATGCAGGTTCAATGGTTTCAGTTACCACAGGAAGAATCTCTTTCTTAATGATGTCTTCTTCCAATTCACTTACTTGTCTCTCCAAATCCTCATTTAGAGAGAGTCCTTCCTTCCGCAATGTTTCCATTGCCTTGTATAAATCGCCGAGTCGTGACATAAACTTTATTGATTATCTTTGATGAACGAGCAGTATTCTTCAAGAGATTTTCGCATCACCTCTTGCGGTATCAGTTTCCGTTGGTATTCGGCCACCATCGTCGGACTTAGTGAACGGCTCAGTGTGTACTCTACCATACTACGGTCAGCTGAAGGACGGAGGATGATGCCAATACTCGGATTTTCGTTATCCCGTTTCACATCTCTGTCAAGAGCCTCCAGATACATATCCATCTTGCCAACAAACTCAGGTCGGAAATCGACCGCTTTCAACTCGATTGCCACAAGACACTGTAATGCCCGATGATAGAAAAGCAAGTCTATGCGCTTTGTTGACCCTCCCACTTGAACTCCATATTCACTATCAACGAAAAGGAAGTCTTTCCCTAATTCCAGGATGAATTCTTTCATATGTTCAAGAAGCCCTTTGTGCAGTTGATGCTCGTTATGCTTTGCTGGAAGACCCAGGAAGTCCACCACAGCTTTGTCCTTTAGCAAGTACTCAGATCTGGGATAATCTCTCAGTAGTTGTGGTGATAACATTTTGTCTTTGTCAAGAAGCGTGCTATATGTTTGGCTGACAATACAACGGCGAAGTTCTCTTGACTTTAGCCTTTCACGGTAAGAATAGAGCATATAAAATACGCGCTCTTCATTTGACTTGCATCTATTCAGTATCTCTATGTGGTTAGTGAATGACGTAATGGCAAGAATGGCAGGAAATGGCAATTCAAATTGTGCAGGCGTTGACTGCACAATTGCACCTCCTTCACTTTGTGCAGTCACTGACTGCACTATTTCATTCTGACCGTGAGCCTTCAATTGTGAAAGTGGCAGTTGTACTAAATCGTCCAGATGTAGGTTCCCAATAAAACCCAAGAAAGATTCTGAACTATATGTTTCATAGAAACTCACCATATTGTACAAGTTTCTCTTTCCATAGCCCTTCCTTCTTGGATTCATGCGTTTCAGATAGTCAGCCAAATCGCTGACCACCTTAGCACCCCAATGGGCAGACTTTAGCTGCTGAGAGATGTATTGCCCCACCTCCCAATTTGTCTGCAACGCCTCCATGTTCACTTTGGCAATAGCTGATGAACGGTGTTGCTCTATTAGTGAATTGACATACTCAAACTGCTTTTCCAGTTGTGTCAGATTCGGTATAATTGTTATGTCTTTTTCCATATCTATTAAACTTTCCATCTTATTCTATGGTACCAACACCCCTCTATATTCAAGGTCGTTCTTCATACCTCTTCCGAATAAAGGATGTCAATGTTTATTTGCTTCAAACATATATCCTCCTTTACATAAGTCCATACATTAGTAATTTTTTTATTCTCATCTTCTCCTTCTGTGTCAAATGCCGTGCAACATATGGATATGTGTTAATAAAAATCCTTTTCATTTTTTCAAATGCAACATTATCCATATCTTGTTCCTGTTGGATTCCATTGAGAAAAGCCATAATTTTTGAAATCCAGATTGCTGGGTTACAAAGTTCATCAATAGATTCCCAACCGAAATCAGACAGCCCTTTTTCTTGAAAGGCTCTCCTTAAAGTTTGATCACAATCTCCGCTACATGCAAAATACAAGTCTTTATATTGTTTTTTATATCCACCACTTTCCGAATCTTCTTCTTTTAATAACACATAGTTCCCATGCTCGCTTTCCAATAGCAAATTTTTTCCGCAATAATCACAACAAAGTTCCGCTTCCTCATCGAAGATTTTTGCAGGTGTAGGGTTCTCTATTTGATATTGCCGAAAAGAAATTGGGAAATATCTGTAAGCGATTCTATGGCCTTCAAGGTTCTCCAGCAAATATGATTCTATCTTTTCATGGTCAAATATTATAGAATGCTCTTGACCCTGCAATACCCCAGAAAGCGAAGTTGAAGCCAAAGTCGAATATACACCCATGAAACCATCACAATGATGTTGTTTCAATCTATCGCTGATATTAATTTCATCACTATCTTTTACTGCAACCCCAGAATGAGCATAGTGTTTGCAACTTACCAACCACCTAATAGTGTATTCTGAAGTAATGCCTTTTATTACTTCATCCACTATCATGTCTTTCTTGCCATCAGCTCCCCTATCTGGATCTTGCACTATTCTATATCCAAGAAAAGACAGAAAATCTCTTGTGAAGAGTTCAAATGTATCTTGTAGTCCTGTTCCTTTATTTGCTTGTGGAATTTCTTTAAAATCTAATACCATGACATAGATGCTTTTAGTTTTGGGGAATAAAACCTGTTTTGATTGGGTTATATAATCAATGTAATGATTTGTGATATTGTGAGTTTTCAACCCAATGTAAGAAGTCCAAAACAGGCATAAGGGTTTCACCCATTTTCTTATCTATATTGGCAACTATTATTAATTGTACAAACATTTTTATTGTCTCCTCAGGAACTTCATGACCACATGTAAATCTTTTTCCATTGTTCATCTCCGATAAAGGTGTCTTGGTATGTATATCAGTTGCCTCATATCCATAAGCATTATAGCGACCAGTATACGTTCTTTTGTATTTCCATGTATAAACGTAAGAATCGCCAAAAGCACATTCTGTGAAATCTGTGATAAGCCTTTTCACCCTATACTGTGTTATAAAGTAGTCAACAATGTAGAATAAAACTGCTAATACAACAATAATAGTTAACCAAATCCACAGTGGAAGTTGAATCTCCCAAAAAGATTGATTTGATACTAAACTATAAACATATGTACCAATGACACATATGCCGACTTCATAAAGAATTCTTTTTAAGGCATTCATATTTTCATTATTTTTTAATTTTGTTTCTTTTCATACTCTTCTCGTGTGATTGGAGTCTCTGGATCTACGATGAGGATTTCATCATAGGTCAGGCCGTAAAGGTGATAAACGAAGAGGTCAATTTGCCGATCATCATCAAGTGGAGTCAATTGCTTGATAGCATTAGCATCATTAATAATCGGTAATTTAAGTAGTGCATGCTTATTGTATTGGTATGTGTGATTTACCAACTCTACACTTGAGAACATCTTATTATATGCCACCTCAAATAATTTCGATGAAAGAGTCTTTTGAAGATATTGTGCATCATCAGAAATCAACATAAAACAGGTCTTATCTATGTATATGCCAGAATCATCAAAAACAAATCTCGCTCCTTTTGTTGTCTCGGGATAAATAACTTTGGGCTTTTCAAATTCATCGATATAAGCACAGTTCCTTAGATTGTATGGAGTGTCCCCTTTGTCGGAACGTTGTGATATTTTAGTCCAAAAACGGTCCAAATGCTTTTTAACAGCAGGATAGTCATTTATTTCTACTCGTGACACACATTTAAAGCCATTGTGAGTATTAATTAACCATAAGCCTGCCCATTCGTAGCCATTCCTTCTAATATCTTTACCGCGAATTACAGGTTTAATCAACTCTATTGTACGAATCCTCTCTTCTTCCGTAGCGCAGTCTTTCAGTATTTCTTCGCGTTTGTCACTTGAAATAATGAAAGCATCGTTAAAACCAGTAAGTATACCTCGGAAAATATTGATACTCCAGTCTCTTAATGGAGTGCCAAGTTCCACTATTTTTTGTTTGATAATCACTTCATCTGGAGTCAATATAGTCCACCCATCTGAAGTAGACAAGTCTTGGATGTATTTATTTTCTTCGACATATTCATGCAGATTGTTTAAACATTCTTTTTGTTTGTTATTTGTAGCGACGCAAGAAGTACATCCCTTATTATTTGAACGGGTAAATAGAAGAATATTTGTTACAACTGTTGCCGCTTCAAATATATCCACACCCGAGAAGTCAATTAAGATTTCAGGATTAGTATATTTTGCAAAGAAGTCTCTTGTGTTTTCACCATAACCTGCTCGCATCCATTTATTAGAGGTTATGAAACACAAAATTCCACAATTTTTAAGTATATTCCATCCCTGCTCATAAAACAGACTATAGATATCCCCTGTACGAACAAATGTTTTATAATTCTTTCCTGTATACAAATCTGCCAAGATACCTTTATTCGCTTGTAATTGAATATACGGTGGATTACCAATTACAATATCGAAACCTCCTTGTGAGAATACATCATAGAACCAAGTATGCCAAAGGGTAAATTGGTCGTTGGCAGAGAGGTCAAGGTCACCAAAGTCCACATTGATGCTTTGCTCGCGGAGCTGTTGTTTCACATTTTCTACAATATCCTTCTTCAGTTGCTCCTTGCGCTGATGGTCGGAACAGTTGTAATATTCATTGAGTTTCTCACGGAGATCAAAACGAAGTATATCGAGTTCTTTATCAAACCATGTAAGTTGAGTGCCCTCTCCTTGTTCTGTTGACAAAGTTGTCATCTTCGACAAATCAACACCTTTGTACTGCTCCAACAGCGAGTTGCCCTGCATGATTTTGAAGTCGAGGTTAGGCAAGAATCGTGGCGTTTCCTCATCAACGATAAGCGAGAGCCAAAAGCGGAGACGAGCAATGTCAACGGCTCCTTTCTCTATATCAACGCCATAGATGTTGTTCTGAATGATGTGTCGCTTGATGTCCGCTGCATTCTTCTCTTCCAATTCAGGATGGATAGCACACTGGCAGAGATAGAGTTGGCGAAGTAATCCCATCGGGAATGCACCACTACCAATGGCTGGGTCGCAAATCTTGACCTTCCGCAGGCGTTCGAAGATGTCTTCTGCGATGTTTCCCAATGTGCCAGCATCGTGAGTAAAAACGAACTGACGAATGGAATCTTTTGTCAACTCATCATCGACATCTGTCTGCAGATAGGCAATCAGACTTTCCTGGCACATATACTGCACAATCTCCTTTGGCGTGTAGAATGCACCCTTGTCTTTGTTGTCCTCCAGCAGGTTCTCAAACACACGCCCCAACATTTCGGGGTCAACACCGATTTGTGCATCGTTGGGATCGTTTTCGTCTATGGTAAAGTTGTATCTCTCGAAGAAGTCAAGCACGTCACCCAAAAGATGCTGCGGCAAACGGATATTGGAACAATCCTCTTCGTCTAATTGGAAGAGGCCACCATTGAGGAATGGTATCTTGATGCCATTTCCCACTTTGGGTGAAGCGAGGTCATTGTTGTCCTGTCGGTTTGTGTTCAGGTCATTGAAGAGAGGCTCAAGGAATCCGTCAATGAAGTTGTCCTTATCGGCAAACTCGTTGAACTTGTTTTGCAGAAAACGCGTGTCGCCACCGTTCCAATCCTGCCGGTCGGCAGGCACCCCCATCCATTCCTTCTTCTGCAAGAACTGAAGGAAGACCAATCTGCCCATCAGTTTCTTGATGTAGTCGCGTACCGTCTTCTCTGGGTCCTTATAGACAGCCACGAATTGGCTGAATATCTCATGGCAGGGCTTATGGATGGTCTTCTCCACCCACTTTCCCTTCTCTTTCACATAGCGTTTGCCCGTGATATACTCCACGATGTCGGCATAATGCTCACGGTATTCATCGAAGAACTCTTTGGAGAGCGCTTCCACAGAGAAGGCATCCTTGATATTCTCAAACGAGATGCCTTTGCGTTGCAATGCATCAAAGCGACCTACAGGGGTATTATAGTAGTTGTCAACTTCGCCAAAGACGTAGGTGTAACGTTTGGGGGCAGTGCTCTCGCCCTTGATGTCACTTACAAAAGACAGCCGCCACAGCTCGCCACTATCAAACACCACTAAAGCAGCATCGAACTCTCCCCAATTAGGATTGACAAATGACTTCACTAAATTGCGGAGCCCGACACGCTTACGAGCCACATTGCCATGCTGAATCTGGTAATAGAACAAACCGATGCGGTAACTATCGGTGGTGTCGATGGCTCCAAGGTAAAACCCCTGATTATCTTCTGGAGTTCCATCAATGCGCTCTGGTTCTGCCTTTAGTTCCGTCGCTTGAAAATAGTGCTTCAACATCTGTTGCCATTCATGTGCATTGAATGGCTGTTGGAATATCTGTCGGAGGTTGTCTTTACTGTATATCATAATTCTTTTTTCAAAGCGTTACAATTTGTAACCGTTTCATTTTATATAAATGTTTCAGAAATAATGATTTGTGGGTCGGAGACTTTAGGTACGGCCTCTTCCTGTTTCTCCTTGCTGATGGTCTGGTATTCATCAACAAGAGAAAGGACTTCTTTTTTCAGTTTGTCTTCATCTTGCTTAATCTGCACTTTGTCGCCTTTATATGGCTTCGACAAATCGCGTAGTCGGCGAGGCAATTGAGTATAGACTCCATTGTTAATATATGCTGCCAAAACATCACATTGTGCTTTCACCATACTATCCGTAAAGGTTTGCTTCAGTTTGCGAAGGAAGTTAAGTGCCGTCTTCGAAATGTTGTCGAGGTCTGTTCTGTTGATAGATGAATCGTCGGCAGCCTCCACATATTCAGATGTATATTTGCGAAGGGCACGATTGACATGGTCGTAGTTTTTACTATCTGGCAAGAACGGAGCAGGTTCTTCTTCAGGCTTGGCTTTGAGATATTTTACTGCTTCGAGGAAATCGATAGGCACCACCGTCTTGTCTGTTGCCAAATAGAATTCAGTCTTAACGTCAGAAGAAACAAAGATGATAGTCTTGTCTGTATGCTTGCCTGTGTTACGGGCCACACGGCTCTTCAACGGCAATTGCTTCACCTTGTCATATAGCTCACGGTTGTTGTTAAACACATCGCGCAACTCCCGAATCAAGGCAAGCTTTGCATCCATGCTGTCCTTAACATTACTGTCAAACATCTTGAACTGCTTGACAATTTCTTCTTTGGAATAGATCTGTACATCCTCACCAAAGGCAGAATGGAAGCCTTGCAATTTTACAAGGGCATTCTCATAGAGTTTGATCTGCTTGTTGCCTTGCGGGGATGGATAGAACATATAATTATAAATGAATTCGGCCACAGAACCGATACGGTTAACACGACCTATGCGCTGCATCAAGCGTGAGGCATTCCAAGGAGAATCATAATTGACAATTATGTGAGAGCGATGCAGGTTGACACCTTCGGCCAGTACATCTGATGTCAGGATAATGTTGTAACGGTCTTTCTTTACCGTACTGTTGGCATCGAAGTTTTCCTTGATGTCCGTTGCCCTGCGGTCACGGTTCTCTGCCGTCACTGTAAGCACGTCTTTTCGTCCCAACTCATTCTCCAATCTGCCTTTGAGATAGTTGAGCGTATCGACACTCTCAGAGAAGACAACCAACTTGCCAGAGAGATTGCGACTATCAAAGAATTCGTTCTCCAGTTTTTTCCTGAAGAGGTCAAACTTCTGGTCATCATGCTCTTGTTTCCAATCGGCATTAAGGGCTTCAAGCACTTTCTTGTCATGTTGGAGCATTGCGATGAAATCAGGATCAAAATCTTCTGACTTGTAGAGAATGTCGCTTTCGTTGTAGCCTTTTTCTAATGCTTTCTCTATAATCTCGTCCAACTCCATTCCTTTGGCCTGCAAGTCTTTTACATTAAGGTCTGGAGCAATGATGACTTTATCCTCGGCAAACATCTTTAGCATATCATCTGTGATACGAAGTAATGTGGCCAGAGATAACTTAAAAGCATGGAAACTACTTTCCAATCGCTTCACCATGTGGACCCGATATATGCCAGCCAATGTTTGGCCGACATGGACGGCGTTGCGGTATTTGGCACGAAGTTCTGGTTTCAAGAACTCAATAGCGCGATAACGGGCATAGTGCAAATGTGGTTCAAACTTATCATCAGACAACACGTTCAACGTATAGAAGAAACGATTGCTTGTGTCTGCATCCATCTCATACTCCAAGGGCGTTGGCGCCAAGGGCTTTGGAAAGACAATCCCTTGTGCTTTCAAATCTTTCTTATATTCAGGGTCGTTTTCGATATTGCTTCGTGTCCTACGGACAGTAACTTTATCTATGACTCGCTCACGGATTACTTCATAGATTTTATCAACATCTGCTGTCACATCCCGTGTCTCACGCTCCTTCATCAGGAGATTGTAAGCCTTGATGTGTTCCGCGAAGAACCCTTTAAGATTAGGAATTCCGTCGATGGTACAACTCTGACTGTCCTGGAAGAGAAGCAAAAGGTTAAGCAAGTCATCTGGACGGTTATTGAGTGGTGTGGCAGAAAGCAGCATGACTTTCTTCCGGGGGCTCTTTAACAAGCCCATATTAATGCAATCGGCTTTGCAAATCTTCTGAAGGTCATCATATTTTCCAGAACCACCATTGCGAAACCCATGGGCTTCATCCACAATGATTAGGTCGAACTCTTCCTTTGACTTGTAGCGGTCTTTCCCATCAAGAACTCGGTCCAGTTTCCCATTGGTAATGAATTGTGCTTTATGATAAATGCCAAACAGTTTGAAGGTGTCCTCCCAGTTTTCACGGAGAGCAGGAGGAAACACAACGAGTATGCTCGTATTTCTTCCATTGGCTTCTATGAAGCGCTTGGCAATCATGGTAGCAATCATTGTCTTGCCAAGACCGACCACATCTGCAAGGAATAGACCATTGTGGCGCATGAGCATCTGGAATCCCTGAATGACAGCATCTGTTTGGTATTTCAACTCCATCACTCCAGGAGGAAGTTGGACAAAGAAATCATCTTCAACCTGGTCGCCAAAAGTATCTATCAATACCTTCAGGTAGATTTCGTATGGCGTAGGCTGATAACCCAGATACGTCTTCTGCTTGATGCCTTCAATATCGTCAATTGTCAATGGAATGGCTTCTTCCCATAATTTCTTGAATTCCGTATGGCAGTAATCGACATCATCAAAATCCTTCATGGCCACATTCAACTCATACCTTGGGGATTGTGTCGTTCCAAGTCCTGAATCTGAAATGTTGGATGATCCCATGATGACCCAACCGTCTGTGTGCTCTGAATGGTTTTGAGGCAGGCATAAATAAAACTTAGCATGAAGATTCTTTGTTGAGTGTATCTTCATTTGGAGTCTGCCGTCCACAAGATCTTGACACATCTGAAGGATGCCTTCCTCTACTTCTGGAGCATATCGGGCATTGATAATGTCCTGACGGAATTCTTCATCATAGACAATCTTTGCTTTCTCTGCACTCTCCAGCATCAACATCGTTTTGTTATGCCTGCGGAATATATCATCGATGTTAATACCTACAAGTATTTTGATCTCCTCAACATCCTTCAACTCCTTGCGAAGTTTGAAATAGCCAGAAGAGCGAAAGAAACCGACAACAGCCAAGAAACGGTCAAAATTGGCCATGCCTAATGCGATGCCCTTCAATTTGTCAAAAAGGGTATTGCCTGTATCATTATTGAAAAACTTACTGCTCATATATTATTGTGAAACTTTCTATTGTATCGCTTACGAATATGATTTACTATTTCAGCATCTCTAAGATTGTCTCTGGCGATGCGGTCAGTTCAGTGACAGCACATAATCCAGTACCAATATCTTTTACGCTGGCACCAAGGAGATATGCTTTATTGTCAACAATCAAGAAGCGGTCATGATTTCTGTGGGGCAATTGTACAAACGTAATCTCAGGATATTGTTCGTTGTGTTTCTTTAGGTCTGTCAGGAATTGCTCGCTGTAGCGAGTATGGATTGTGGCTATTACACCATCTGCACGCTTTGTTAGCAATGACAAAACTCGGTCATCCACAAAATTGTCTATTAGCACAATTCTTTGTTGGGCACTTCGCACTAAGTCAGAAATATACGACCAGGCATCCCACACGCATCCAGTCTGGAATATCTGCTCCGGCAAGAGCTTCGGAGAGAAATTTTCTATTTTCTCGATAATGGCATCAATTTTCTCGTCTGTATCTTGTTGATGTTGCTCAATGTTGAAAATGCGCTGAATCATCTGAGCATTATTATTCACTAACTGTGGGATAGCCGTAAAAGCACGCATAATCTTGATATTGACACCAACGGCAGTCTGTGACCTCAGCACGCTACTAAGCATGGCTACACCATTGCGAGTGAAAGCATAAGGCGGCCTTCTTAAGCCCATTTTCGCAAAATTTGATGTCGCATATCTGAGCCATAATTATTGTTAAGATTGGAGGTCACAATTTGTGACTTCCAATTTGTATTTTGCTGTCTTTCTACCGGATTGGAGGTCACAATTTGTGACCGCAATATTTCAAGTTCGCTTTTTGTTAACTTGAACATAAAGTCCTCAGGGAAACGATTTGTATTACGCTTAACAGCCTGATTGAGTGCTTTTGTTTCAACACCATACAGAAAAGCTAAGTCGAAGTCAAGCATTACCTGTTGTCCTCGTATAACTCGTATCATTGACTTGATGCTAACGCTTTCAGAACTGCTTTGTGCAACGGATGTTATCACCTCGTCATGGTTTGGGGACACTTCATTGAGGGTGTCGCATTTTGCTACCCCCTTAGGTTCTCCTTTTTCAGCAACTTTCTTCTTTGCCATATTGTTCTTAAAGAATGATGTCTTTTAAAATATCTTGTATAACCTTTGGTTATATCGAAAAATTGCCTTTCAATGGCTTACTTTTATGATTTTTTGTGCAAATGATGTGTTCGTAAGCCTATTTTTGTGTTCAAAATGGGATGATGATACTAATTTTCATTCTCGTTATCGATTTGTGCGGAACAACAACGAAGTGTCTTTCGAGAGAGACGGCTAAGAAACCGAATTCGCGGGTTAACGGCAGCATAAAGCCCCTGTAATGCTTGACGGGGTAAGGGGAAACTGGGCATGACCCATGCATAATCATGCCTGTACTGGCAAGACTACCGTCTGATGGAGAAGCGAACTGCATAATTAGTTAGCATCACTATTAGTTGCGGATTTTAGGATTACATCATTTCTAATATAAAATCTCTATAATTTAACGTCAGCTCGGTATAAGAATAACGCCTTCGGCGGCTTGAAAAAAATAAGAAAAAACAAAAGAAAATAAGAAAAAATAAAGAAAGTGTTTAATGAAGCATATGGGGTTTATAGTGAGGGGGGGGGCACTTCATGACAGGTATGGAGTTGCACGATTTGAATATGACCAAAGTTTTATTGGCCGTGGTTTGGGACCATCACCGTTGATGATGCCAGTTCGGGAAGGACGAGTCTATTCCTTTGCCAATTGGGGAAGGGACACTTTTCAGAAGCAGCCTGGTATGTTGGCGGATTCTCATTCCGACACTTATGGACGTACCCGAGGAGCACACCACTTCGTAGTCGAGGGGTACATTCTGTTTGGTCCCTTATGTTATTACTGTTTCTTGTAGTACTTCTTTGCCTCTGGAATCCACCCTTGTATCTGTTTAATGCGCTTCTCGTCAGAGGGATGGTCACTGAAGATGGAGTTGGAACTGTTGCCCGCCGCTGCCATGCGCTGCCAAAATGCAAGGGCTGTCTGAGGGTCGTAGCCCGCCATCGCCGCAAAGATGAGTCCGATGTGGTCGGCTTCGCTCTCCTGACTGCGCGAGAAGCCCGAGGTCCAAGCCTTGGTGCCCACGCCGATGATGGAAGACACCACATTCGCCGTGTTCGGTCCCATGCCTGCCGCCGAAGCTACGCCTCCAAGAATCTGCAAGCCAGCCTGCTGCTTATAGTCGTTGCTGATGCGTTCTGCAGAGTGCTTTGCCACTGCATGTGCAATCTCGTGCCCCAGCACGATGGCAAGCGATGCCTCATCTTGAGTGACGGGCAGGATGCCTTCATACACCACGATTTTCCCGCCTGGCATACAGAAAGCATTCACTTGATTGTTCTGCACCAGATTGAACTCCCACTTGTAGTTCGACACCTCGTTGCTCAGTCCGTGACTGTTGAGATAGGAAACCACGGCATTTGCCAAACGCTGCCCCACTCGCTTCACCATCGCAGTGTTGGTAGCATTGGTCGAAATCTTCGCCGACTTCATATAGTTCTGATACTCTTGGTTGCTCAGGCTCATCACCTGTTCATCGCTGACAACCAATCTCTGCTTACGTCCAGTGATGGGCACCTGCGTAGCAGTTCCGCAACCGGTGAGGATGACAACTGCAACCACCCCCATAAGCCATTTAATCGTTTTCATGATTTTTCTGTTTTTAATCAAAAAATTATTGTGGCAAAGTTACAATTTTTCCCTCTACCCACCAAACATTTTTAATGTTTAACATAAGAAATTGAAGGAATAGGAACTTTTTTTTCTTGACTTTTTTTGTAAATCTTAGAAAAAAGCATACATTTGCCAACAAGAGGCTTTGAAACCCTCCAACTAATTATGACAATAAAGAAAAGCATACGAAACCTTGTAGTGGTTATGGCGACCGCCTTTTCCATATCGGGAGGACAAGCGCAAAACCTTACCGCTACACTTCCTAATGACGCTACAGGAACCACCGTTCCTGCTTCATCGGAGAAGAGAGCCATCCGCACTCGTTCATATACCAAAGAAAATCCCTTGGTGTATGAGGACATGTGGGACTTGTGGCCTTATGCATTTTTGAACGAGAATGGCGAGCCTGATGGTTTCAACGCCGAGTTGATTCGCATGGTGTTGGGCGAGCTCAACATTCCTTACGTCATCAAGATGAAAGATAAGCAAGATGCGTTTGAGGACTTACGTGACGGGAAGTCCGACTTGATGTTGGGCTTGTCAGCAGGCTATCATGATGCATACGGTCTTTACAGCGAGAATCCTGTCACGCTGTTCACGCAAAGTGTGGCATCACCGATAGATCAACCGCAAGACATCAAATCTTTCAAAGATTTAGGCACTCACAAGGTCTTTGTGAATGACAGCAGTTTGTGCCACCACCTGATGATCGATTATGGTTGGGGCGAAAACGCCATTCCTTACAAAGCCGTAAAACTTGCCTTGCAAAAGGTGAGCACAGATGGTGAGGGGGCTGTTGTCTGGAACACCCTTTCGTTGAAATGGCTTATCCACAAATACCAGATTAAAAATCTGCAAGTGACTCCCATCAATATGCCTCATGGGGAGTATAAGTTCATGTCGAACGACCCTGTACTGCTGGCAAAACTCGACAGTGTGTACAGCACGCTCGATTCATCCGACCAATTGGTTAACTTGCGCAATAAATGGTTTTACCCGGAGCATCAGAAGAAGAGCATTCCTTCCTGGGTGTGGTGGACTGCATTCGGAATAGGGCTATTGGTTCTTTTAGCGGGCATCTACATAATGACATATCGCCAACAGATGCGCAAGCAAGAAGAAAACATACGGAAAAAGAGGCAATCGGGCGAAGCCAGGCAACGATACAGCACTCTTTTCAATATTGCCATGCAGGGACACATCCGATTTGACAAAAAAGGTTGTATCACCAATATGAACAAACAAGCGTGCGACATGTTTGGATGGGAGCGTGAGGCCACACTCAGAAAAAAAGAATCTTTCCACAAGCTATTGGATTTGAATGAAGTGGAGATAGAACATGCCGACGGATACTCTTGCACAAAGACCTACGAAATCAATGGAGAAAAGCGATTATATGCCATTGAACTGAAAACCTTCGACGATGAGAATGGAAACTTAGCCGGCATGTTCGCCTTATGCTATGACAATACAGAAATGTACCGTTGCACGGAGGAAAGGAAGCAACTAACAGAAGAAGTGGAGAACACCCAAGAGACACTGAACAACTACTTCACAAAAATAGAGTCCATCTTGCAAGATGGACATTTACGCATTGCCAGTTATTCGCCAGACTCCCACACATTGGCCATTCTCCACAAGATGGATGAAGTGCAGCACCTGCTCACCCAAACGAGGTGCATGACACTGGTGGACGAAGGAGAACGCAAAAAAGCCATGCATATATTTGACGCCATGGATGGGCGCACAGATAAAGAGATGCGTTTCGACTTACGGACCAACATCAGCCTGCACGGCAACTATCCCATGCATTTCAGGTTCAGTTTCATCCCATTGTACCAAGATGGGAAGGTGACTGAATATTTTGGATTATGCCAAGACATCACCCATCAGAAATCCATCGACTTCCAACTGCTGAAAGAGGCAAAGAAAGTACAAGAAGTGGAGAACACCAAGACTGGTTTCATCAACAACATGGTGCAGGAAATCCGCACGCCGATGGATAGCATTGTAGAAGCCTCAGAAACTCTTTGCCCAAGGCTGGACAACGACAAGAACTGTACAAGTTGCGATGTCATTTTAGAGCATTCCAACTATCTCCTCCACCTCATTGACAACATCCTCTACCTCTCACGTCTGGAAGCGCACATGATTGAGGTGACGAAGCAGGAATGCGATTTTGTTGACACATTCACCACCTACTGTGTAGCAGGGCGCATGAACAACGACAGCGTGACCTTCACGACAGAAAGCCCCTACGACCAGCTCGTCGTGAACATTGACGCACAAAAAGTGGGCAATGTGATTGAGCGAGTGGTGAAGAACGCCATCCAGCACACCAATGCAGGATTTATTCGCGCGCGCTACGACTACATTGGCCGTCAACTGATGATTTCCATCGAAGACACAGGAGAAGGCATTCCGCCGCAAGAATTGGAACAACTTAATGCCACGACACCCAACGTACGCACCAACAGGGGATTGGGCATTCCCATCTGCAAGGAACTGCTTGCACAGATGGGAGGGCACCTTGAAATCAATTCAGAAGAAGGATTAGGCACCACCGTGTGGATTACCCTACCCTGCCAAGCCACAACAATCAAGAGAAAAAAAATGATATAAAACGAAACTTCAACGATGATACAAAGAATACTTATCACAATGCTTCATTTGTTTCTGCCACTCATCATAGGGCAGAGCGGGGTGTTGCATGCCAAAGACACCTACACGAAAGAGCATCCCCTTATCATAGCAAGTGATTGGGACAAACCTCCCTACGAATTCCGCAATGACAAGGCAGAACCTGCAGGGTACTATGTGGATGTACTCACCGCTATCCTTGACGAACTGAACATTCCCTATCAGTTCCAGATGATGGAAGCAGGTCAAGCCATTGACTTCTTCAAAAAGGGGAAAGCCGATCTTCTTTTCGACAATGTGCGCAAATATAAAGAACCAGAATATGTGCACACAAGCAACATTGTAAGTTACTATCGCATCAGTGTTGCCACAGCCAAGGATTCTGCCAAGATCATTTCCCTGAAAACGCTGGACAACCCTGAAGAAGTGGTCTTCTATCATGGTGGCTATGCCGCAGAGTTTTTCCGGCGAGAAGTGTCCGGTCATCAAAACATCAACTACCGCCCCCCAAAAGAGGCATTGGCTGGCATTGTGAAAGGTACATACAAGTATTTCGTTTGGAATGAGGCAGCCTTGCAATGGAAAATCAAGGAATTGAATTTGGAAAAGGAAATCACCCTGCACGAAGTAAACATCCCTGTAGGGGAAATCCATATCATCGGTCACGACAGCCAACTCATCGAATACATTGATGACCAATTCTCACGCCTGAAACAGAGCGGAAAACTGGAAGAAATCTATAATAAGTGGTTTCACCAGGAAATGGTGAATAACGAGGATAATCTTCCCATCGCCATCTGGATTGTAGGAGGCGTCCTCGTTCTCGTCCTCATGGTATATCTCATCACGCGTCTTGCCAAAGCGCATGTAGCATACAATTTACAAAAGAGGGAAGAAACACATGAGAAAGAAGTACTTGCCATGAAAGTGGACGCGTCGCATGGTATCTGCCCCGACATGGAAGATGGAGAGAAAGACAGCGACATACAAAGACGTTTCAACAGCCTTTTCAACTCATCAAACATCGCCATATCAGTCTATGACCGAGAGGGCTGGTCAATCATGCTGAACCAGAAGATGAAGGAGTTGTGCGAATGTGGTAATCCTGAGAATGAACGCTATTGGCTCAGCATCAACATGCATGATATTCCGCTCTTCCGCGATGCTTACCCACATGGCAGCACCCACCAGCTGAGTGTGTGCCAAACCATGAACTATCCAAGCATGGGAATCAACAAACGTGTGGAGATACACATATATCCCGTAGCGGACGAGCACGGGAGCATCACACAGTACATCTGTACAGCCTACGATTTAGATGAGGTCGTGAACATACATGCAGACATTACCGCCAAACAGGCAGTTCTTGACGACACCGCACAGAAAATTGAGCAACATGAGCAGCGGCTCCACCATCTGCTAAGCGACAGTCACATCTACATTTTTGACGTTGACCTAAAGACACGCATCATGAACTTCTCCCACTCGCTCAGCCACACAGATTACACTCTCACGATGGATGAATATCTAAACATGGTGGATGCAGAGGAACAGGAAGATGCCTCCAAGCAATTGGCTGACTACGAGGGAATGAACACGCTGGTACGTCATTTCAAATACACCTTCGCAAGTCCTAAGCCACAATGGATTTGCTATGTCGGCAGAAAGAACTACGATGAGCAAGGGAACCATGTGGGCTACACAGGCATCGCCATTGAGATTACCGACTTGATAGAAAGCCAAAAGCAATTGCGTGAGACTACAGAGATTGCCAACGACAGCATCCGGCTCAAGAATGTTTTCTTAGCCTCAATGACCCACGAACTACGCACACCGCTGAATGCCATCGTTGGTTTTGCCACCGTACTCAAAGCCACCGATGAGCCCGAAGAGCGCAAAGAACTGATTGACATCATCAATAGCAGTTGCGATATGCTGCAGCGCCTCATCAATGACATTCTCGAAGCATCATCCATCACAAAGAACCTGCCCTCCACAATTCAACCTTCACACATCGACTTTGTACACGAATTCGAGAACCTCTGCTTCATGGTGGAATACCGTATCAAACAAGCAGGATTGGAGTTCATTCGTGAAAACCCCTATGAGAATTTCTATACAACCATCGACATAGGGAGGGTACAACAAATTGTGACCAATTTTGTCACCAATGCCGTCAAATTCACCCAGCAGGGACACATCCGTTTAGGTTACCGCTACGAACAGCATGGACTCTACATCTATTGCGAAGACACAGGAGCTGGAGTGCCAGAGGACAAACAGGAAGTCATTTTCGAACGCTTCATCAAACTTGATGAATTCATCCAGGGCACCGGCATGGGACTTGCCATCTGCAAAGCCCTCACCGAGCGCATGGGCGGAAAAATTGGCATCGACAGCCAAGGACTCGGCAAGGGTTCCACCTTCTGGATTTGGCTACCCTGCGAACGTCGCCTGACACCCAAGACCGAAGTTGTAGAAGAAAAAGAACTTAAAAGTTCTTAAATAAGCAGGTTAATTGCTAACGATGATTAAATAGACACCTGCACGTGAAAGTGAAGTTGTAACTTTGCAAAAAAATACGAAATCACTCACTGTCTTCATGAACTTAAAATCATTTCTTGCACTGCTCATGCTGACTACTGCTTTGACGGCATGGGCACGACTCACTGCGGTTGCCGTTTGCCCTGCCGAGCAAGCAGCGAAGCTTGATGACGATACAATCCAAACGAGCACACGAAGTCTGGTTGTTTACTCTGACATTAAAGACCACTTGACCCATGACCCCATCAAGGGCGTGAAGGCCGAACTGCTATGGGCTGCCGACAGCACACATGCCGACACCGTGCATGTGGAGTACCATGAAGAAGAGTATTACAAGAGTTCGTTCATGGAGTTTCCCATCAAACAGGCGGGGAATTATTTGGTCAAGGTCGAAGCAGAAGGCTATGTGACGAAGTATGTACCTTTTGAAGTGAAGAAGATATACAAACGTGAACGGTATCTGACCATGAAAACGATATACCTGCGAACCATTCCAAAGAAAGACGACATTGTCCTGGACGAGTTTGTGGTGACAGCCACGAAGTTAAAGTTCTACATGAACGGTGACACACTCGTCTATGATGCCGATGCCTTCAACTTGGCGGAGGGTTCGATGCTGAGCACCCTTATCAAACAATTGCCTGGTGTGGAAATGGAAAAGGGAGGTGTCATCAAGGTGAACGGCAAACAGGTGGATGCCTTGCTGCTGAACGGCAAGAACTTCTTCGACAGCGACCGAGAACTGCTGCTGGAAAACATGCCGTCTTATATGGTGAAGCACATCCAGTCGTATGAGCGTGTGCCGGAAAGCGTGAAGGGTTCGCCTCAGGAGAAGGTGACGAAGAAGGAATTGGTGATGAACGTGAAACTAAAACGTGCGTATGCGGCGGGATGGATTGCCAATGCAGAAGGAGGTGCCGGTGTCACATTCTTCCGAAACCAGGAAGGGAAGTTGGACACAAAGTACATGGGCAGATTGTTTGGCTTGCGCTTCACGGAGAACTCGCGCCTCAATGTTTATGCCAACGTGAACAACCTGAATGACACACGAGGTCCAGGCTACGAAGGCGAATGGGGCCAATTGGCACAGTCGGGCGGACTGACCACCAGTTACAGTGCAGGTGGAAACTATATGACAGACAAGGAGGACAGCTACCGCTACATGGGCAGTGTGAATGGGTCCTACACCGATACCGACAATAGTTCAAACACCAGCAATGCCACTTTCCTCGAAGGAGGTGACACGTATGGCCGTTCGTTCCAAAGCAGCCGTAACCACACTTGGAACATCAGAACCGACCACGACCTCACGCTGGACGGTTCACGAGGCTTGGGCGAGACATTCAAACATTACTACCTGACTTTCCGTCCGTCATTCAACTATCAGAAATGGAACAATCGGGGCAACAGCGGCAGCGTGACCCTGATGGAGGATGTAGCGTCGCAACTGGGCAAGGCTTGGATGGACAGCATCATGGCACCGAATGCAGGAGATTTGCTGAAACAATACGCCATCAACCGCACCCTTTCATCCACCAAAGGAAAGGGGCACAATGTGGATGGCGGCATAGACGGCTTCTTCGCTTTCACCCCAGCCCACAACGACTATCTGGGTCTCAGTCTCAGTTACTCCTATCACTTCTCTGACAACAAGAGCGACCAGTTTGAACATTATCTGCTGGACTACCCGTCATCAACCACGCAGACGCTGGACTTCCGCAACCGATACACCCCAACAAAGACCCGTTCGCAGCAAGCCAATTTGGGGGCAACCACAAGGATTGCACTGGACAGAGAACAAAAGAACAGCATTGACGTAAGATACGCTTTTAATTACAACTACAACGACAACAACCAGTCACTCTACCTTCTAAACAAATTAAAAGAGTGGAGCACTCCCCCATCAGGATATGAGGTGCTGCATCCGCTGGGTTCTCTACCATCTGTGGACGAGATGCTCTCCACACTCGATGCCGAGAACAGTTCGCATTCAAAAACCACCACACACACTCACCGCGCCGACATTGGCTACAACTTCACCAAGAGCAATGATAGCATATATAGTCAGTTGACATTCACCTTGGGCATTCCAATGACACATGAAAGCATGGACTACCAACGGGGCACACAAGTAGATACGTTGATGAAGCGAAACAAGGTATTCATCAACCCTGGAATCAGTTTCAATCACGAAATGTACAAAAAGAACCGAGGATTCAGCATCAACTACAACATGGACAATTCAGCACCCGGCATGACAAGCCTGCTGAATATCCGCGATGACAGTAACCCACTCTACATCACTTTGGGTAACCCGAATCTGAAGAACACGCGCACACATAATTTTTATTCACAATACCGCGACAAATTCGGCAAGATGTTCTTCAACACATCGGTGAATGCCAGCCTCACGGAAAATGCTGTGGCATCGGGCTACATTTATAATAAGGAAACAGGCGTGAGAACTGTGACCCCTGACAATGTGAACGGAAACTGGAGCATCGGCGCAAACATGATGGGCAACCTTGCCCTGGACAAGGATGACAAATGGCGACTGATGGAACGCATCGGTTACGGCCACAACAACAGCGTGGATCTTAGCGGCACAAACGAAAGCCTGTATGCCACCAAATCCATTGTGAAGTCAGACAACATCAACGAGAACCTGTCGCTGACGTGGCGTCCGTCAAGCAAGTATGAATTTGGTGCCAGCGGTAGCCTCAACTATCAGCACTCCAGGAGCAATCGCGACAGTTTCACCAACATGAATGTCTATACTTTCAATTATGGTACAAGAGCACAGCTGGAATTGCCTTGGGACCTGCAGGTATCAAGCGACATCACCATGTACAGTCGCCGCGGATACAGCGAACCATCCATGAACACCAATGAACTGGTGTGGAATGCCCGATTGGCAAAACGTGTGATGAAAGGCAAACTGACCATCATGTTTGACGGCTTCGACCTCCTGGGCAACCTCTCGAATGTGCAGCGCTATGTGAACGCACAGGGGCGTACCGAGACATTCAACAATGTGATACCTTCCTACGGCATCCTCCATGCCATCTATCGCTTGAATGTACAACCCAAGAAAAAAGGTGCGGCAGAATCTCCCACACCTTAAGTTCTAAACTCCAAGCCCTAAACCCTCATCTCTAAACTCTAAACCATTCACCCCTTATACTTAGCAGGAGTGCATCCGTACTGCTTCTGGAAACACTTGGCAAAGTAGGAAGGGCTGGAGAAGCCCACCATGTAGCACACCTCATTCACCCGATAGTTTCCTGTCACGAGCAAAGATGCAGCATGTTTGAGACGAATAACCTGTATCATCTCGTTGGGGGTCACATCGGCAAGAGCCTTGATTTTGGCAAAGAGCCCCGAACGGGATACACCCAATTCGGAAGCAAGGAAATCGACAGAAAGGTCGGGATTAGAAAAGTTTTGCTCGATGGTCACTTCCATCTTGTCAAGAAAGGCTTGATCTTTCTCGTTAATTGTCATGAACTTGATACGAGCATCGTGTACCTCCTGCTCTCGCTGAGTGTTGAGTTCCAGAATCTCCTGTTCCTTCTGGATATTGAGTTCTTGTATCTCTTGTTCTTTTTGGATGTTGAGCTGCTCCATTTCCGCCTCATGCTTCTGTTCTTTCCTCCGCAGCAGGTGGCGCACCAGAAGGATGATGGCTGCAATAATCAGCAGCAGATAAAAAATCTTGGCTGGTGTGTTCCAATAGAAAGGAGGGGTGATGACGATGCGGAGCGTCGCCTCCTCTGATGCAGTGCCCTCGTTGGTCACGGCGCGGACATGGAGAATATAGGTGCCTGGAGGAAGATTGGTATAAGTGGCACTCTGGTGATTACCAATCTCTATCCACTCGGTGTCAAAGCCCTCAAGATAATAACTATACGAAATATCGGAAGGCTGCCAATAACTCATGGCAGAGAAGTAGATGCGGAACACACTTTCGCGGTAACTGAGACATAGTTCGTCCACATAGGGAAGTCGCTGTGACAGAATGTCGCCATCCACAGGCACCGGACGATTGAAAATATCCAGTCCCGTGAAGACGACTTGAGGTTTCACCCCGCTACGATGCATCTGCTGCGGAGTGAAAGTGATGAAGCCATTGGTGGTGCCAAGGTATATTTTCCCATCGGAGGCTCGCAAAATGGCATCAGGAAGGAAGTCAACACTGACGATATTGCCACCATGCTGATAAAGTTGAGTCACTTCATTTTTCGTCGTCGAATAGCACAGGATACCAGCGGAAGTGGTGAGCCAAAGGTCTTCACCTTGTGAGGTGATGCCATAGACACTGATATCATCGGTGATGAGAGTGACCATTTCGAAACGGTCTTTCTGCTTGACATAACGATAAAGTCCGCTTGCCATACCCACCCAAAGTGTTCCGAGCGAGTCTTCATGGAGACTATATGCCGACACAGTGGCACCATCAAATTGATGGCCGCCCTTAAAATCAAGATAATGCTTCCAAGTCTTTCCCTTTCCATAACTCCACAATCCGTTGCCGTCTGTCGCCACCCACACACGATCTGTACAATCTTGTATGATGTCCATCACAGGTACACCCACCTGCTTCACATTGCTGAGGGTACGTGTGTCGGGATTGTAGATACCCACTTCATGGAAGGTGCCCACCCATATGCGGTGCTGGCGGTCACTGCAGATGGCGTAGGATGTCGCATCAATATGCTTTCCGTTCTCATCGTCGAACGAAGGCACATGAGTCACTGCCAACGTGTTCACATCCACGATATCCATTCCTTGCGCATAGGTGCCCACATAAAGAAGATCTCCCTCCAGATTCAAGGCATGCACATTGTGCTCTATTCCCCCTGCGGACAGCCGCACCTTGACGAATGAGCCATCGGTTGGGTCATAATAGCACAAGCCTCCATCATCACTGGCAATCCAAAGCCGATGGTGACGATCTTCGCAGAAGTGATTAATCACACTACCCGAGACGGAGCCCCTCAACTTCCCCTTCGCAGACAGCCGTCCATTGTCCTGCTGTCCCACATAAGACGTGAAATTACTTGCCACAGGATGCGTGTAGTTCACACCGCCATAATAGGTTCCAATCCAAGTGCCCCCTTCTCTATCCAGCATGAGCGGATAGACAAAATTATCACTGAGCACACCAGTAAAAGGGGTGTTACGATTGTGCAGTTTGACCTGATGATTCTGCACATCCACCACAGCGACACCTTCATCACTTCCTACAATCAGATAGTCTTTCGTCAGTTCCATGAGACTATGAACATTTCGCATCCGGGTCTCTTCAGGCGTAAACATCACCTCTGCCTGATGGCTGGATGCGTCAAAACGGACAAGTGCACCATCCCACACTCCCAACCACATCTTACCTACAGCATCTTCCATAAGGGAAATACCGCCCACGTTTTCTGGCAATCCTGCTTTTCTTCCATGCAACAAATAAGGCACAAAACAATTCTTCTTCTCATCATATCGGATGATGTTCACCTTCTCCCAATTGCTGACCGCCCACACTCCACCTTTCTTATCCACATACACACATCCGTAAACCTTTCCGTTTTCCGGAATCGGCACAGAATAACATCTTCCATTCTTCGTATCAATCCGCAAGACACCCTGTCCCATCGTTGCCACCCACAAGTTGCCTCTATCGTCCATCCTCAAACTGGCAACGTTCAATCGCTCCGACAACACATTTTTATCCTCACATTTGTATCTTTTCACACTGTCCAGACGTTGTGAATACAAAAAAAGTCCATTTTCAGTTCCGACCCAGATGGTGTCATTGTTTTCAGCCAGCGCCGTAACCGACATGGAACGGGTTCCGCTTATCAGCACCATCCGATGGGCATCATAACGGTTCAGGCCACGGCTCGTTCCAATCCACACGAAGCCCTTCCTGTCCTGCAGCAATGCACGCACCGTGTTTGACGACAGTCCATCGTTCACCGATAAACACGAGAATGTCAAGGAAATATCATACGGAGAAGGCAAGGAGGAAGCAGCAAGAACATTTGTTGCCATGCTCCACAGCAACAGTCCTATTACGAAAATGAAATGACGAAAGACTATCATAACCCCAATAATCTATAAATAAAGAATGGTCAGGAGCAGAAGCATCTTATCATATCCAGTCCAAAACTCTATACCTTAAGCCCCTAAGACTCCCCAAAACTCTTAAAATCGGTGCTAAGTTAACAAAAAAATCGTACAATCCAACAAGAAAATCGTCCAAAACAATAGGTACAACACCGCTTTTGTATTATTTTCTTATTGATTTAGACTTTTCTGGCACAGCAATTGGTGAAAAAGCCGTTACTTTGCATCAGATTTACAAAACGACTGATTAATGGATTAACGAATAAGATATTATAGATACGGCTAATTAATGAATTAACGAATATACATAAAGGATAGGATTTGTTAGATTGGTTATATTAATGTACCCCAAGGCTGTTATTGGGATTTATGATTAGATAGTAATATATAATAGGTGAAAACAACGCACGAGCGCGTGCGAAAATCTTGTTCAAAGGACACATGCCCAGAACAAGAATTGGCAAATGCCAACAAAAGAGGACCGAACGCGAGTTCAGTCCTCTTTTGTTATGCATGATGGTCGCCCCACAAGGCAAGTTTCAGTCTAAGGAACAAAGGAACTGAGGATGATCGGTGCCCGGCACCGCAGATTTCCCTCGATTCTCTATTCCTCAGAAAAACTCTTGGATAACGTGAGTTCGATATAAGGGTCTTAGTTTTTGTTGCGGCAAGCCGCCGAAGAAAAAATATAAAAAAATAGGTAAAAATAAATAAAAAAGACCTTATTCTTTATTTATTTTCACTTGTTTTTACCTATTTTTCTTTCGTCGGCTTGCCGCAATTTCTTATACCGAACTGACATTGGATAGAAGTCCCGCAAGCCACATTTTTGTGGAGTTATAGAGAAGTTACGGGGAAGTTATTGTGGAGTTCTGGGGACGACACCTTACCATCAGAACCACATATGTCTCTATAACTTCTTTTTGGCTCCCCTACAACTCCACAAAACTCAACTTACGGAAGGTGAGCATATTCCTATCATCATCATCCTAAAGACCGATTGGGGATAGAAAAAGGCGGTGAGCACAGAATGCACACCGCCCTATCAAATACCAACCGGATTTATTCATCCACTGGAGTTGGGTCTGGAACTGGATCTGGAGTTGGAAGACCTGGAGAAGCACAAACAATCTCGGTCTTAACATCCATTGCTTCCATTTCCGGAGCCATGTAATTTTTCTTTTCCATAATAAGAAACGTTTTTGTTGTTAAATGTTATTGAGAATTATTGGTGCCCCGAACGAGTCGGGGTACCAATGGTTATTTTAGAATTACTGAATGGCGACCTTCTTACCGTTGAAGATATAGATGCCCTTCTCAGTTGGCTGAGCATTGAGTTTAACACCAGAGATGGTGTACCAACCCTCTGCTGCAGCTCCGTTAGCTTCAGCATCCACGCTGTTGATTGCAGTTACAGTGCCATCGATTTCCTCGATGAAGACGCGTACAGGAGCCTCTGCATTCGCAGGTGCGAGGTATGCAGCGAGAGGACGGAGGTATGCACCAGCATTTGTTGCGTGAATTTTTCCATCACCAATAGAGAAGACATTCTCTCCATTGTTCAGATTCATCTTGCCATAAGTACCGCAGAATACGTTGCCTGCAGCATCTGTCACCTGAGGAGCATCGGCATACTCGATAGTGAAAGGAATCTCTTGCCATACCACAGTAGGCTCATCGCCTTCAACTTCAACAGGACCATAAGGTGCATTGATCGAGATATTGATACCATTCTGAATAGGCTGGTCAATCTTCAGGATAAATGGAGTATTGGCAGGAATTGTGCCCATCACATTATCGAAGTAGTACTCATTCACTGTTGTGTTTGCCACATTCAGCACATCCACAACAGCATAGCCAAACGCCTGAGAGATAGTTCTTACAGTTGTTTCAAATGGCAATACCAATGTGTACCACTGCTCAGCCTTCATCGAGTAGTTGGTAGAAGTAATTTGAACCTGATTTACCTCTATACCGTCATAAGCCTTTATAGTAGCCTCATTTTTATCCAATTCTTCGATATAATCAGCCTTATTGTCTGTGTAGAGAATTAGACCATACTCATTAGCGTTCACAATTACGTCACCTGCAACGTAAGTGTATTCGTAGTTCTCGTTCGTGGCAGTTACAGTGAGGACACCCTCATTTGTGCCGATCTTTATGTCTGAATCATCATAAGCAAGTGTCAGACCCAAAGATGCTCTGTTGTCATTGTTCTTCAATGCTGCACCTTGGAATGAGATTGTTGGTTTTGCAGGGTCTGTTCCCTTTGCCTTATCATTATATCCAACGCCGAGTTCAGGTGTATCACCAAAATTGATTGTCTGGTTATTGACAGTCAGCGTGATAGGAGCCTTATTGATGGTCAGTGTACCAGGCACAAACTGAACAATGTAGCTGGTAGCTTCAAGGCCGGAAACCAATACTGCATATTCACCTACATTCTCACCTGGTTCTCTTTCAAAGGCTGCTTCACCTGTAAGAACTTGCTCAGTGTCATTGTTAGCAAGACCAGAAACGGTGTAAGTGAAATCAGGATCTGCATCGCCATAAGTCTTCTCGGCTGCATTCACAGTGACAGTCAAGGTTGCCTTACCGATAGTGAGAATACCATTAACGAATTCCACCTCATAGTTGTCAAGACCACCAAACTCTGGATCAGCCCAACCAGGAACAAGTGCGTATGTACCTGCCTCGTTTGCACCAGCAGGATCCTTTGTCACTTCAATCAGGCCTTCAAGCAGTTCCGCGCTGTCTTCACCCTTGAAGCCTTCCACTGTATAAGTGAATGTTGGGTCAAGAGAACCAAACGACTTTGAGTAATCATCAGCAGTAACAGTAAGAGTTGCAGGAACAATGTTGAACACCTTCTCGTATGAACCCTTGAAGTTCTTGATGAAAGTGTAAGTGATTGTACCTTCACCCACATTCACATTTTCGCCATACTCAACTGTGTAGTCTGTACCTTCCACCAAAGCAACAGGCTCCTCATTGCCAACAGCGAGAGTCACCTTACCTTCTGTCTCAGGAGTAATCTGAGCTGCGATGTATTCTTCGTCCTCATAGTCTTCAAATGCAAGACCTGCAGGGAGTTCATCGCCCTCAACGCTTGCTGCTACGATGTCAAAAGTTACAGTTCTTGTACCTGTATAGTTACCCGTACCTGTAAAGGTGATAGAACCAGCACCCTCACCAACTTCAATGTTCTCACCCCATTCAAAGGTAAAGTCTGTACCTTTGGTCAATCTGTTTTCAGTGCCTGTCTCTGGATAATACAAGCGGTCTCCTGCAGGGATCGTTATTTGGCTACCAGTATACTTTTTAGCACTAAATGCACTGCTATTAATTTTGACACCATCGTTGATATCTCTTGGGTTGATGTCTGCTGACTCAACGAAAGAACCTGTATAGTTTCCTGTACCTGTCACTTTCACATAATAGGTTGCCGCATCGATAGCCTCAACAGGCTCCCCTTGACACGCTTCATCAGCGTAATAAGCAACTTGATAATCAACTGCTGGTGTTTCAGGATTACCATTCAATTCCGTTTCGCCATCAAAAACCTTTCCAACGAGATTCTGTGCTGCACGAGTGTAAGTGAAAGACTCTTTAGCCCACTCGATAGAACCAGTCTCTGTGATGTCTTTAGGATCAATGGTGAAGGTCTTAGTGAAAGAGTCTTTATAGTTACCAATACCAGTAATGATTATTTGTGCGTTTTCTGAAGCATTCACATTGTCAGCATAAGTAACTTCAAAGTCATTCTCTCCTAATTCCTGATAACCTTCTTCACCTTCTTCGCCAGTGAACACTTTGGATACAGCAGGTTTCCATTCTGCGGCCTTGTAAGTGAAAGGCCCTTCTTCGATCGTAGCATCCCATGCCTGAGCGATGCTCTTAGCCTTAACGACGATATTACCTACACCCTGGACTCCGACAGTATGGCCGGTGAAATTTTGCTCCTTAATCGTCAGAGTATAGGTGTATGTACCTACATTCTTAATTTCTCGATCATACGTGTTATAATCCAAGCAGGCAGCAATGGCTGCAGTGTTTTCGGGAGTTACTTCAATACCCGAATATGTGAACCATGCAGGGTTAACAGCTGCACCCGTTTGAGGAACGGCTTCCCCGTACTCAGGCTCAAGATTCACCGGCTGCACAATGATGTCAGCAGTTTCTTGCGCCCATGCCAGAATTGGCAATAAAGCCATTAAGACTAATAGTAAATTTTTTTTCATAATACTAAAAGTTTTGAATGTTAATAATAATGTTAATTAAAAATATGTTGATAATGTTCGTCTTGCGTCCTTTGTACCGATACACTCTTTTTCTGTCACTTTCATTTACATTTCAATTCGGTGGCAAAGGTACGGACAATTAAGGGATGTTAACGTATAAACATGATGCCTGAGAGTCAACACTATTGTTGCCAATCGCGCCTACTATGGTCGTTGGGGCTGTTCTGGTGTGGTGGTATGATGAGAAAAACGCGCCATATACTCACCAAAGAAGTCATGGTTGAGGATGATGGAGATGCGGAGGAGCAATTCGGTGTCGATGGTGGACCGCTTAAAGAGTTTATAGACATTCGAGCGGTCACAATAAAGTTTGCGAGCGAACCAGCTGACGGTTCGTTCCTGCCGTTCAAGTTCTTCCTTGATGAGTTGACCAATGTGCAGAGGCTTGGCGTTGTTCTGCTCGTCCATGATGGCGATGGCGAACCTCCCGCATCCTCAGGCTGGTTCTGTTTGGAGTCTGAAAAATCATTGGTACATCATAAAAAAGCGTGGGATGCTGTACCTGTTGCCCATTCCCACTGTTTTAAGGCTCTAGCACTTGCCCCTCCTGCCAGGAATGAACAACGCCAGAAGCCCACGCGAACATGTATATAGACCCAATGGCAACATACATACTATATAATATGTACGCGCACATGATGGGTGTATAATACACATCCAAGGCATCTACCGTTGCTTTGCCCTTTGACAAGAGTTTGGAATGTGCTAGATTCTAAAACAGCCAAGAACAAAGCGTCAAGTAAACGCTTTCCTAAAATGTAACCCACCCTCCCGCTTCTGGCACCTCAAAGGAACCTTCTTTCTGCGAGACAAAGGTAAGGCAAGTGCAAAGTTAATCCTTTTTCTTTTAAAAAAAGGAAGACACAAAGTTTTTTTTTATTTTCAAGGAAGAATTAAACTCTTTTTACAAAAACTTTTCAGCAATCAAGGATACGCCCCAATCGGCCGTTATCACTAATGAGAGCCAAAGACAATGACTCCAGTCCTTTCTCCCTTAGATATGTACAAAGCAAAAGTGGTATCGTCATCTTCTGATTCGCCCTCAGGAGCTGGTACACCATTACCCCACCATGTATCGAATTGATAATGGATGCTGTCTTTAGTGAACCACCGTGAAGCAGAATCGGTCGCTATCAATTCATCTATCTTCTCAAACATCTCATCCGACGGCACCGATTCAAATTCAATAAAAATGGTGTCTACGAAATCTATCCCTGACGGACCGTAAGCAAACCTCGTGACTTCATAATCGGGAATCTTCACTTTTGTAATTCTTTCAATTCTGTCGAGAGGCCACCACTCCTTACACTTCTCAGGTGTAGGCGACATCCGACAAGACACAAAAGTTATCAGCACTAATGACAAAGCTGCAAGCAGCCGTGTCTGAATCTTAATGAATCTACTTGTTTTCATTCTTCTACTGGTTTAGATGGTTCATATGATTTTAGGGGTCTTCTAAAAATTCCCCGTTCATCAAATAATTAATCATAGAGCGCTTGATATGAACTCTTTCGCAAATTTTGGTCTTTCTTTGCATCTGTCTGATTGTCATTCGGTCACAATGCCCGCATTGTTCCCTCACTTCGCACAGCCATCTGCCAAAGAAATCCATCAAAATTTTCTGAAAGGCAATTTATAGAAGCCCCCTTTACACCAAACTGACGTTATTTACAGCAGTTGCACATTCTTCACCATGGGCTTTCCGCCTTCAAATTTGATGGTGACTTTGAAGTTGGCAAAGTCGCTGTAGATATAGAGCGGGATGGTCTCGTCCTGCTTGGGCTCGTAGTCGAATTTCAAGCGGATGTTGGATCCTGAAAGGTAGTTCTCCGAAGGACGTACCGCCTTGTCCTTGTCGTTGAGTTGGTGGAGCGAGAAGACGGGATCGATAAGGGTGAGGATGCGTGGCAATTCGATGCGCAGTTTCTTGTCCTTGCCTGTCACGAGGTTCTTCACATCGCGCTTCATGTCGTTCCAGATGTTGCCGTCGCTCACCGTTCCATACACTTTCATGCCTTCCTGAATGATGGACTGAAGTTTGCCGTTGTCCACATTGAAATCGTCAAGGAGCTGTTGCTTGGCGGTTGAAAGCTGAGAGTTGTGGGTTGAGGGTTTAGAGTTGTTATCACGGGCTGCGGCTTCGGATGCTTTCATGTACTTGTAGTTCACGTTGTCAATCCAGCAGATTTTGTCGTCGGTCATGGCGATGGCACGAATGCGCGTGATGTCGTTGTATTTCTTGTCTTCATAGTTGAGTTTCACAACGCCAATCTCGGTCTTGTCGTTGTGCTTGATGATGTTGACCGAGGGGAGTTTCTGCACATCGTATTCGTCCTTGTACATATCGGTATAGTGCAGACAAAGGAAGATGCGCACGTTCTCCAAGTCGATGTCGGAGCGGTTGTTGATGGTGACCTTGATTTCATCTTCCTTATCGGCAAGTGTCCAGTTGGTGGTTGGTTCCACCGCCACATCGAGAAATGACTGTTCGAGCAGTATCTGCCGGAAACTGCTATACATGTTCTCCTCACAGTACTGCATGTCGCTGAGCAGGCAGTCATATACACCCTGATTGCCACGACGGTAGAAGTGGTTGAAGATTTCCTCCTTGCTCTTCTCCACATCACCGTTCTGGGCATAGTAGTTTGCCTTGAGCAGGTTAGGACTGAAGATGCCAAAGCCTTCCATCGTGGAGCGGTAGAGCCGCAGCAAATACTTCCCTTCTGCCGATTTGTTGAGATAGGTGCGCGCCTTGTAACTGTCGAGCAGGTCGGTCAGTGCCGCTGCCTGTCGTGGATATTCCATCGATGCTTGGTCGAAATAAGATACGGCTTTGGCGATTTCTCCTTGTTCGCGGTAGAGTAACCCCTTCAGCACCAAAGCAGGGGCTGAACGGGAAGGATAGAGTTTCATGTAGTGGTCGAGAGTGGCTTCTGCCTCCATCTGCAATTCAGTCCGCTCATCGGGAGCAGAACGTTCAGTTGCCACTCCTGCAAGAACAGAGTCTGCCAAAGCAATGGTTTCATCAGCCCCCCTCAGACTCTGCGAAAGGTCATACTCCATAGAAGAGGACAATGTTCCCAAATTACCAACCTCACTGCTCATTTGGATTAGTGACAGTCCTTTCAGCAGCAATGCCTCACGGTTAGTCGGATACTCCTTCAGAATCTCCTGCGACTGGTTGTATGCCTCCATTGGTTGTCCACCATACAGGTCAATGTATGCCTTATCTTTTTTCAGGCACAAAGCATCCCACTCCTGCATATACTTATAATAGACTGGTGCATAATCCTCCAAATACTGCACATAGGACATCCTCACAGCCTCTATTTCCCGTTCTAACTGGCGTTTGAGTTCCTTCTGCTTCTCATACTCTTCGAAGGCTGCCGTCTTTGCTTTGTCCATGCCACTACCCAACGAAACGGTGCTCAGTGTAGCATCACCCGTCAACATCGAACCGATTACGCCCACCGGATTCACCTCCGAAGCAAACGTGGTCGCCCCACTTGTGGCACTGCGCATCAGCATCCACACATCGTCCAGTTCTTTGTACTCCTTCTGCAATTCATACAGCCGCTGCAAGATGGGAAACAATTTCTTTTTCTGCTCCAACACTTCAGGTGCCACACGGCTGAAGTCCTGCTTCGCCACATACTCGAGGTATGACATGAAGTCTTCTGACTGACACTGTGCCACTTCCAACGCATTCATCGCCCTCACCGTTTCCTCAATGTCATAATCAGGCGATTTCGCTTCCATTGCTTCCCATGCAGGTTCAAACTCCTCAGAAGGCGTGTATTCCTCCAGATTGATGGCCTCAACGGGCCAGAAACGCCATGCAACAAAGGCGGCAATGCCCAGCACGACCACCCCTACAAGTGTCCAAACAATAATCTTTCTCATGAGTTACAAATATTTCATGTCGCAAAGATAAACATTCTTCTACACCTCTGCAAACGATTGGAGGAAAAAACTACTTATCAGTAAAAAACTAAACCTTTTTGGGGGAGCAAGAACCAACTCAAAAAAAGAGGATGGGCTCTATTTGAACCCATCCTCTTCGCTATTGAATCAATGTATTTGTTTAGAAATCGTTGTCGAACGAGGAGAATACCATGTCGGCATCGAAAGGACGACGCTCGACGGCCTGGAAGTCTTCCTTGGCGCCGACGATGATTTTGTCGAAGTCGCGCATACCAGTGCCGGCAGGGATGAGGTGACCGGAAATCACGTTCTCCTTCATGCCTTCGAGCGAGTCGCTCTTGCCACAGATGGCTGCCTCGTTAAGCACCTTCGTGGTCTCCTGGAATGATGCAGAAGACATGAAAGACTTGCTGCCGAGACCTGCACGGGTGATACCTTGCAGAATCTGTACAGATGTGGCAGGGATGGCATCACGCGTCTGCACCAGCTTGAGGTCGCGACGCTTCAGCATGGAGTTCTCGTCGCGCAGTTTGCGGGCGGTGATAATCATACCTGGCTCCAACGTCTCGGAGTCGCCTGCATCGGTGACGAACTTCTTGCCCCAGATGCGGTCGTTCTCCTCGAGGAAGTCGAGTTTGTCAACAATGCCCTCTTCGAGGAAGCGGGTGTCACCTGCGTCTTCAATCTTCACCTTGCGCATCATCTGGCGCACGATGATTTCGAAGTGCTTGTCGTTGATGGACACGCCCTGCATGCGATAGACGTCTTGCACCTGGTTGACAATGTACTCCTGCACGGCAGTAGGACCCTTGATGGCAAGGATGTCGGCTGGCGTGATGGCTCCATCGGAAAGTGGTGTTCCGGCACGCACATAGTCGTTCTCCTGCACCAGAATCTGCTTGGACAGTGGCACAAGGTACTTGCGGACATCGCCCACCTTGGAGGTGAGAATGATTTCGCGGTTGCCACGCTTCACCTTACCCATTGTCACCTCTCCGTCGATTTCTGCCACGATGGCTGGGTTGGATGGGTTACGTGCCTCGAAGAGTTCGGTCACACGTGGAAGACCACCCGTGATGTCACCAGCCTTGGCAACTGAACGTGGAATCTTCACAAGGATGTCACCAGCCTTGAGTTTCTGACCATCCTCCACCACGATGTGACCGTTGATGGGGAATGAGTAAGTACGAAGCAGTTCACCATCTTTCTTGTCGAGGATGTGGCAGTAGGGCACTGCAGCACGGTCTTTTGCCTCTGTGACGATGAGGTCGCGAAGACCTGTGGTTTCATCGACATCGACACGATAAGTAAGACCTTCCTTCACACCTTCGAACTGTGCTACACCATCGAACTCTGTGACGATGACAGAGTTGAATGGATCCCAATCGGCAATGACCTGACCAGCCTCAACCGTATCGCCAGACTTGGCGTAGAGGTTGGCACCATATGGAACGGGAACGGTTGACAGGATGATGCCTGTATTGAGATCGAGGAAACGGAGTTCTGCCAGACGCCCCACGACCACCTGACCTTCAGGATGCTCAGCAGTAGGACGTGCAACAGTGCGCAATTCGTCGATTTCGATCTTAGACTTGTTCTTTGCCTTAATCTGTGCATTGGCAGCTGCGTTACCTGCGACACCACCGGCGTGGAACGTACGGAGGGTCAACTGCGTACCAGGTTCACCGATGGCTTGTGCAGCGATGACACCGACAGCCTCGCCCTTCTGCACCATGCGCTGAGTGGCGAGGTTACGTCCGTAGCACTTCATGCAGACACCCTTCTTGCTCTCGCAAGTGAGGACGGAACGAATTTCAACACTCTCAATGCCACATGCCTCAATTTCGGCAGCAATGCGATCGGTGATTTCCTCACCACTGGCAACAATGAGTTCGTTGGTCTTCGGATTGACGATGTCATGAACAGATACACGACCCAGAATGCGCTCCGCTAATGATGCCACCACACGGTCACCATCCTTGAGGGCTGTACAAATCAAGCCACGGAGTGTACCACAATCTTCCTCGTTGACAATGACATCGTGGGAAACATCGACGAGACGACGAGTCAGATAACCTGCATCGGCTGTCTTGAGGGCTGTGTCGGCAAGACCCTTACGGGCACCGTGAGTAGAGATGAAGTATTCGAGCACAGACATGCCTTCCTTGAAGTTAGAAAGGATTGGGTTCTCGATGATGTTATTGTCGGAAGCACCTGCTTTCTGAGGCTTAGCCATCAGACCACGCATACCTGCCAACTGAGAAATCTGGTCAGCAGAACCACGGGCTCCAGAGTCGAGCATCATGAAGACTGCGTTGAAACCTTGGTCTGCCTCGGTCATCTGCTTCATGAGGGTCTTCTTGAGCGAGTCGTTCACCTTGGTCCAAGTCTCGACCACCTGCTGGTAACGGTCCTTGTCTGTGATAAGACCCATCTGATAGTTCATGGTAATCTGGTCAACAGCATCGTGACCATCCTGAACAATCTGCTCCTTCTCGGCAGGAATGATGATATCGTCAAGCACGAAGGACAGACCGCCCTCATATGCCTTGCGGTAACCGAGGTTCTTGATACCATCGAGGAACTCACAAGCACGTGCCATACCTACACCCTTGATAACACGGGTGATGACTTTCTTCAATGCCTTCTTACCAATGACCTCGTTAACGAAGCCTATCTCCTCTGGAACCACCTCATTGATGGTGATGCGACCAACAGTGGTTTCCACAAGATGCTTGTATGGATTACCATTCTCATCAATGTCACGAACTACACACTTAATCAGTGCGTGCACATCAACCTTGCCTTCATTGTAGGCGATGATGGCTTCCTCGGGACCATAGAATGTAAGTCCTTCACCCTTAGCCCCAGGACGCACCTTTGAGATATAGTAGAGGCCGAGCACCATGTCCTGAGAAGGAACAGTGATAGGTTCTCCACTGGCAGGGGAGAGGATGTTATGTGACTGAAGCATCAGCAACTGAGCCTCAAGGATTGCCTCATTGGAAAGCGGAAGATGGACAGCCATCTGGTCACCATCGAAGTCGGCGTTGAACGCTGTACATGCAAGTGGGTGAAGCTGGATTGCCTTACCCTCAATCATGCGAGGCTGGAATGCCTGGATACCCAGACGGTGCAGTGTAGGTGCACGGTTGAGGAGCACGGGGTGACCCTTCATCACGTATTCGAGGATATCCCAAACAACGGGATCGCGACGGTCAACGATCTTCTTGGCTGACTTCACGGTCTTCACGATACCACGCTCGATAAGCTTGCGGATGACGAATGGCTTGTAAAGTTCTGCCGCCATGAGTTTTGGCAGACCACACTCACCCATATTCAGTTCAGGACCTACGACAATAACGGAACGTGCAGAATAGTCAACACGCTTACCGAGGAGGTTCTGACGGAAACGGCCCTGCTTACCCTTGAGGGCATCGGAAAGAGACTTCAACGGACGGTTGCTCTCGCTCTTCACAGCACTGCTCTTACGAGAGTTATCGAAGAGAGAATCGACTGCCTCCTGAAGCATACGCTTCTCGTTACGGAGGATGACATCAGGAGCCTTAATCTCAATGAGCCGCTTGAGTCGGTTGTTACGGATGATGACACGGCGATAGAGGTCATTGAGGTCAGATGTGGCGAAACGTCCACCATCCAGTGGAACGAGCGGACGAAGGTCTGGAGGCGTCACAGGAATGTTATGCATAATCATCCACTCTGGACGACTCTTGCCCTTGCTGGCGCGGAAAGATTCCACCACCTGCAGACGTTTGAGTGCCTCGGTCTTACGCTGAACGGAACCATCCTTGTCGGCAGCAGCACGCAATTCGTTGGCTAGGTGATCGAGGTCGATGCGCTTGAGCATATACTCAATCGCTTCTGCCCCCATCATAGCAATGAACTTGTTGGGATCCTCGTCGGGAAGCAACTCATTATTGGGGTCGAGGTTGTCAACGATATCGTAGTACTCTTCTTCAGAAAGGAGTTCACCATCAAGGATATTCTTTTCTGCATCCTCGGCAACACCTGCCTGAATGATGATGTAACGCTCGTAATAGATGACAGCGTCGAGTTTTTTTGTTGGAAGACCAAGAAGATAGCCAATCTTGTTAGGCAGTGAACGGAAATACCAGATGTGAGCGACTGGCACAACGAGTGCAATGTGACCTGTACGCTCACGGCGCACCTTCTTCTCCGTCACCTCCACACCACATCGGTCGCAGACGATACCCTTATAGCGAATGCGCTTGTATTTGCCACAATGGCATTCATAGTCCTTGGTAGGACCAAAGATACGTTCGCAGAAGAGACCATCGCGCTCGGGCTTGTAAGTGCGGTAGTTGATGGTTTCTGGCTTCAGCACCTCACCATAACTGTTCTCAAGGATTTCTTCTGGAGAAGCAAGACTGATGGTAATCTTGGTGAAATTATTTTTGATTTTTGATTCTTTCTTAAAAGCCATGTTATATATATCTGTTTTTACGGTTTGAGGTTTTACGGTTTGAGGTTTTACGGTTTGAGGAGCCGTATGACCGCACGACCGCACGACCGTATGACCGATGATATTTATTAATCCAATGAGATGCTAAGACCGAGGCCACGAAGTTCGTGGAGAAGCACGTTGAGTGACTCGGGGATGCCAGGAGTTGGCATTGGGTCGCCCTTCACGATGGCTTCATAGGCCTTGCTACGGCCGTTGACATCATCTGACTTAATCGTAAGGATCTCTTGAAGAACATGTGCCGCACCGAATGCCTCGAGTGCCCAAACCTCCATTTCTCCGAAACGCTGACCACCAAACTGGGCTTTACCACCAAGTGGCTGTTGAGTGATAAGAGAGTAAGGACCGATGGAACGTGCGTGCATCTTGTCCTCGACCATGTGACCGAGTTTCAGCATGTAGGTCACACCGACTGTTGCCGGCTGGTCAAAGCGAAGACCCGTTTCACCATTGTAGAGGTATGTACGTCCGTAACGTGGAAGCCCCGCCTTGTCTGTCCATTCGCAGAGGTCCTCCAGACGAGCACCGTCAAAGATTGGAGTGGCAAACTTGACATTGAGTTTCTTGCCTGCTGCACCTAACACGGTCTCAAAAATCTGACCGATGTTCATACGTGAAGGCACACCCAGCGGGTTGAGCACGATATCTACAGGAGTACCATCCTCAAGGAACGGCATATCTTCCTGACGAACAATCTTAGACACGATACCCTTATTACCGTGACGACCTGCCATCTTATCGCCCACACCCATCTTACGCTTCTTAGCAATGTAAACCTTAGCCATCTGGATGATACCTGACGGGAGCTCATCACCAATGGTGAGTGCAAACTTCTTGCGATGAAGTTCTGCAGCCAAAATCTTGTACTGCTTGAGGTAGTTGATAACCAACTGACGAATCAGGTCATTGGTATGCTCATCCTTTGTCCAGCCAGACAACTGAACGGCTGTATAATCAATATTATGGAGAGCACCTGCAATGAATTTGGCACCTGCAGGGATGATATCGGCACCCATATAATCCTTCACGCCCTTAGAGGTCTTACCCTTTGTCAGTGTAAGAATCTTGTCAATGAGGATTTCCTTCAGGCCATCCATCTTGTCCTGATATTCCTGGTCGTACTTAGGCAGAATCTTTTTGTCCTCAGCCTTCGAAGCACGAGTCTTGATGGCCTTAGAGAAAAGTTTCTTGTCAATCACGACACCAGCAAGAGATGGGGTTGCCTTGAGAGACGCATCCTTCACATCGCCCGCCTTGTCACCAAAGATGGCACGAAGCAACTTCTCTTCAGGTGTTGGATCTGATTCACCCTTTGGCGTAATCTTACCAATGAGAATGTCACCTGGTTCGATGCGAGCACCGACACGTACAATACCATTTTCGTCAAGATCTTTGGTTGCATCCTCGCTGACGTTTGGAATATCAGCAGTAAGTTCCTCAACACCACGCTTAGTTTCACGTACTTCGAGCGAGTACTCATCCACATGAACTGAGGTGAGGAGGTCTTCACGAACAACACGTTCGTTCAGCACGATAGCATCCTCATAGTTGTAACCCTTCCAAGGCATATATGCCACGAGAAGGTTACGGCCCAATGCCAACTCACCATTCTCAGTTGCATAACCTTCTGTAAGGATATCACCCTTCTTCACCTTCTGACCACGGTCACAAATAGGACGGAGGTCGATAGTCATGTTCTGATTGGTACGACGGAACTTTGGAATCTTATATTCCTTCAATGCTGGTTCGAAACTTACGAACTCCTCATCTTCGGTACGGTTGTAGAGAATACGGATTGTTGTTGCATCAACATATTCAACCACACCGTCACCTTCTGCAACAATCATAGTACGTGAATCTTCACACACCTGCTTCTCAATACCTGTACCAACAATAGGAGCCTCAGTGCGAATCAATGGAACTGCCTGACGCATCATGTTAGAGCCCATAAGTGCACGGTGGGCATCGTCGTGCTCCAAGAAAGGAATCAACGCTGCTGCTATAGATGCAATTTGCTGAGGAGCGACATCCATGTAGTCAACCTCTGATGGAGGAACCACTGGGTAGTCAGCATCCTGACGACACTTCACGACCTTACGGATGAAGTGACCATCGTCTGTCAATGGGGCATTGCCCTGACCGATAATCTTATTTTCTTCTTCCTCGGCAGAAAGATAAACGATGTGATCATTATCAATATCGGCAACACCATCTATTACCTTACGATAAGGAGTTTCAATGAAGCCGAGGTTGTTAATCTTTGCATAGACACAAAGAGAAGAAATCAGACCGATGTTTGGACCTTCAGGGGACTCGATTGGACACAAACGGCCATAGTGAGTGTAGTGTACGTCACGAACCTCGAAACCCGCACGTTCACGAGAAAGACCACCGGGACCAAGGGCTGAAAGACGACGCTTGTGAGTCACCTCAGCAAGAGGATTGGTCTGGTCCATGAACTGAGACAAGGGGTTTGTTCCGAAGAAGGAATTGATGACACTTGAAATGGTCTTGGCGTTAATCAAGTCCGTTGGAGAGAACACCTCATTGTCACGCACATTCATACGTTCACGGATGGTGCGGCTCATACGAGCAAGACCACTGGCAAACTGATTAGAGAGTTGTTCACCGACGGTGCGCACACGACGATTCGAAAGGTGGTCAATATCATCGACTACAGCCTTTGAATTAGCCAACTCAACGAGATACTTGATAATCTCAATGATGTCTTCCTTCGTCAGAACACGAATCTCCGGGTCAATAGAAAGATTCAACTTTCGGTTGATGCGGTAACGACCCACATCACCGAGGTCATAACGCTTGTCGGAGAAGAACAAACCGTTGATCACCTCACGAGCAGAAGCATCATCGGCTGGGTCTGCATTGCGGAGTTGACGATAAACGTAAGTGATGGCTTCCTTTTCAGAGTTACTCGGGTCTTTCTGAAGGGTATTAAATATGATAGAGAAGTCTGCCGTATTGGCATCTTCACGCTGCACAAGAATGGTCTCAACACCTGAATCCAAGATTTTTTCAATGACATCATCGTCAATGACATTGTCACGGTCAACCACAATCTCGTTACGCTCGATAGAAACAACTTCACCAGTATCTTCATCCACAAAGTCCTCATTCCAAGACTGAAGAATGCGGGCAGCGAGTTTGCGTCCCTTTGCCTTTTTGAGATTTGTTGCATTCACTTTAATCTCATCCGAAAGATTAAAGATGTCAAGAATGTCCTTGTCATTCTCAAATCCGATGGCACGGAGGAGCGTTGTCACAGGCAACTTCTTCTTACGGTCAATGTATGCGTACATCACATTGTTGATGTCGGTGGCGAACTCAATCCAAGAGCCCTTGAATGGAATGATACGAGCAGAGAAAAGAGGAGTACCGTTAGCGTGAACGCTTGAGCCGAAGAACACGCCAGGAGAACGGTGCAACTGAGATACGACAACACGTTCCGCACCATTGATTACGAACGTTCCGTTGTCTGTCATATAAGGAATCGAACCCAGGAACACATCCTGAATGACGGTGTCGAAATCCTCATGGTCTGGGTCTGAGCAATAAAGTTTGAGTTTTGCCTTCAAAGGAACACTATAAGTCAAGCCGCGTTCCAGGCACTCTTCAATAGAGTAGCGTGGAGCGTCGATGTAGTAATCCAAGAACTCAAGCACAAAGTTATTGCGAGTGTCTGCAATGGGGAAATTCTCTGCAAAGACCTTGTAAAGTCCATCCTTCTTGCGCTTCTCAGGTGGCGTGTCCAACTGAAGAAAATCCCTGAACGACTTGAGCTGCACGTCCAAGAAGTCAGGATATGGCATCGGGTTCTTTACGGTTGCAAAGTTTACTCGGTTGTTGATGATTTGAGACATCTTATATGTTTGATTTGAATGATGATTCAGATTATAAAGATAGATGGAAGCGTGCCGAGGCATCAGCCATCTAATAGCAGGAGGAGAATCCTAAAAGACACAAAAAGGTTAAGAACCCTCAACCTGAGGATTCTTAACCATCGTATTCAAAGGTGATAAATTACTTAACCTCAACCTCAGCACCAGCTGCCTCGAGGGCTGCCTTAACTGCCTCAGCTGTAGCCTTATCAACGCCTTCCTTCACATTGCAAGGAGCAGCATCAACAAGATCCTTAGCCTCCTTAAGACCGAGACCGAGGGCTTCCTTAGCAGCCTTTACGACCTGAAGTTTAGCAGCACCTGCGCTCTTGAGAACAACGTCGAATGAAGTCTTCTCTTCAGCAGCAGCCTCACCGCCAGCTGCAGGACCAGCAGCAACAGCAACAGCTGCAGCAGCAGGCTCAATTCCGTACTCATCCTTGAGGATAGTCTTAAGTTCACTTACTTCTTTCACTGTCAAGTTAACCAACTCTTCACCAGTAATGATTGTTTACTGATTTTCGACAGGATACGGGGGTTACTCACCCTTCTTCTCAATTGCGTCAAGCAGTCCGTGGATAGTCGTGCCACCATCGAGTGCTGAAAGCACACTGTTGACAGGACCCTCGAGCATAGAAACAACCTCTGCGATGAGTTCGTTCTTGCTCTTGATGGATGCGAGAGCACTGAGTTGATCTGCGCCGATGTAAACGCTTTCCTCTGCATATGCACCCTTCAGTGCAGGCATGTCACCATGATCCTTACCGAAAGACTTAATCAGTTTGGCAGGCTGGTTGGCAACCTGGCAGAACATGATACCAGTCGTATTCTTGAGGATAGGCTTCAAAGCCTCAAATTCCGAGTTCCCCACTCTCTCAAGAGCCTTGATGAAGAGTGTGTTCTTTACAACCTGAAGTTTGATGCCATTTTTGAAACATGCACGACGGAGGTCACTTGTAGTCTGAGAGTCAAGAGCAGTTACATCTACAACGTAGAAATGTGGATAGTTGTTGAGTTGCTCAACAAGACTATCGATAAGTAAAGCTTTATCTTCTTTCTTCATGATTCTGATCTAAATTTATGATTCAACAGACTTAGGGTCAATCTTGATACCCTTACTCATAGTACTTGAAAGATAAATGCTCTTGATGTAAGTACCCTTCGCTGTAGCAGGCTTGAGTTTGATGATTGTGTTGATGAACTCCTGAGCGTTCTGAGCAATCTTCTCGGCAGAGAAAGAAACCTTACCAATAGAAGCGTGAACGATACCAGTCTTATCAACCTTGAAATCAATCTTACCCTGCTTCACCTCACGGACAGCTTTTGCAACGTCCATAGTCACAGTGCCGCTCTTGGGGTTTGGCATCAATCCACGAGGACCGAGGACACGACCGAGAGCACCAATCTTACCCATGCATGATGGCATAGTGATGATCACGTCAATGTCAGTCCAACCACCCTTGATCTTGTCGATGTACTCTTCAAGACCAACATAGTCAGCACCTGCTTCAGTAGCAGCAGCAGCCTGGTCAGAAGTAACGAGCGCAAGGACACGAACTTCCTTGCCTGTTCCGTTAGGGAGAGACACGACACCACGCACCATCTGGTTTGCCTTACGAGGGTCAACACCAAGACGGATGTCGATGTCCAGAGATGCATCAAACTTGGTGAAAGTGATGTCCTTCACAAGCTGTGACGCCTCTGCCAATGTGTATTCCTTCCCTGCTTCAACCTTGTCAGCAACTGCTTTTTGATTTTTTGATAGTTTACTCATTTGATTGAATTTTTAATTATTTACCAGGGAATTCTCCTTTAACTTTAATACCCATACTTCTTGCTGTACCTGCAATCATAGACATCGCAGATTCGATTGTAAAGCAATTCAAATCAGGCATCTTATCTTCTGCGATAGTACGAATCTGATCCCATGTCACCTCGGCAACCTTCTTACGGTTAGGTTCAGCAGAACCCTTCTTCACCTTGGCAGCCTCCATCAACTGAATAGCAGCAGGTGGAGTCTTCACCACGAAATCATAAGACTTATCAGCATAGTAAGTGATAACAACAGGAAGAACTTTGCCTGCCTTATCCTGAGTTCTGGCGTTGAATGCTTTACAGAAATCCATAATGTTGATTCCCTTAGAACCCAATGCAGGTCCCACTGGAGGGGATGGATTAGCTGCACCGCCTTTAATCTGCAATTTGATTAATCCAGCAACTTCTTTAGCCATTTTTTAATTCTGTATTTAATAATTTAACGATAAAAAGGATATGCCCGCGTAACATCAGGCAAGTTCCTTTGAAACTTGCGTAAAGGCTAATTCGAGAGGTGTCACCCTTCCGAAAATCTTGACCGACACTTTGAGTTTCTGCTTGTCCGCATTAACTTCTTCAATGATACCATCGAAACCTGTGAAAGGACCGTCATTCACTTTGACAGATTCACCCACCAGGAAGTTAACATTGACAACTGTCTCAACAACATCATCCTCCATCTCAGACCCGAGACCCAGCATTCTGTTAACCTCTACCTGACGAACAGGAGAAGGCTTGTCAGTGCCGCCCAAAAATCCGAGTACATTAGGAGTGTTGCGAAGCATGTGCGTAATCTCGCCATCGAGAGCAGCCTCGACAAGAACATAACCAGGAAGAAGATTCCTCTTGGTAGGTATGCGCTTGTTGTTTGCGCCCACCTTGATGATGTTCTCTTGAGGGATGAGAACCTGAGACACTCTGTCCTCGTAACCGTGGTTCTTCATGTCAAGTTCAATGTATTCCTTGACCGAAGCCTCTTTGCCACTAATAGCCTTGAGGACATACCATCTCAAGACAGGTGCATCCTTAGATTTTTTCGCCCAAACCTTAAGGCCTGTCTTCTCATCAATTCTAACATCTGATTCTGCCATATTACTCCTTGTCATTAATTAAAGAGTGAATAAACGAGCTTCATAAGCTCCTCGAAAGCAGTGTCTACGAGAAAAACCAGCAAGGCGATAATGATGGAAGCTGATAAAACAAGTACCGCCTGAGAGGTCAACTCTTTGCTGGTTGGCCAAGTCACCTTGTGAACAAGTTCATCGTAGGATTCTTTGCAATATGTGATAATACTATTCATATTCTTACATGATTTAGCACGGGAAGAGAGGCTCGAACTCCCGACACCTGGTTTTGGAGACCAGTGCTCTGCCAACTGAGCTATTCCCGTAGATTAGGTGTCAAGCGACAAGAATGCCACTTGACACCATATCTTGCGTATTGTTAATCAAGCGATTAATCAAAAACCTCTGTAATCTGACCAGAACCAACTGTACGACCACCTTCGCGAATAGCGAAACGAAGACCTACGTTGATAGCAACTGGGTAGATAAGTTCAACCTTGATCTCCACGTTGTCACCAGGCATTACCATTTCAACTCCGTCTGGGAGAGAAATCTCACCTGTACAGTCCATGGTACGGAGATAGAACTGAGGACGATAGTGGTTCTTGAATGGAGTGTGACGGCCACCTTCTTCCTTCTTCAGCACGTAGATAGAAGCCTTGAAGCCCTTGTGAGGAGTGATGACACCCGGGTGAGTGATCACCATACCACGCTTCACATCCTTCTTGTCGATTCCACGGAGGAGAAGACCTACGTTGTCACCAGCCATACCTTCAGGAAGAATCTTACGGAACATCTCAACACCAGTAACGACAGACTTAGCATCTTCACCAAGACCGAGGAGTTGAACTTCGTCACCTACCTTAACAACACCAGTCTCGATACGGCCAGTAGCCACTGTACCACGACCTGTGATTGAGAACACGTCCTCAACAGGCATCAAGAAAGGCTTATCAATGTCGCGAACAGGCTCCTGAATCCAGTTGTCGCAAGCGTCCATGAGTTCCATCACCTTGTCTTCCCACTCTGGCACACCGTTCAAGGCACCGAGGGCAGAACCGCGAATGATAGGAGTCTCGGGCTCGAAGTCATACTGAGCGAGGAGGTCCTGCATATCCATCTCAACGAGTTCGAGCATTTCCTCATCGTCAACCATGTCGCACTTGTTCATGAACACAACCAGACGAGGCACGTTCACCTGACGAGCGAGCAGGATGTGCTCACGAGTCTGAGGCATAGGACCGTCAGTTGCAGCAACCACGATGATAGCACCGTCCATCTGAGCAGCACCAGTTACCATGTTCTTCACATAGTCGGCGTGTCCAGGGCAGTCCACATGAGCATAGTGACGCTTTGCTGTCTCATACTCGATGTGAGCAGTGTTGATAGTGATACCACGCTCCTTCTCTTCTGGAGCATTGTCAATCTGGTCGAAAGATTTAACTTCCTCAGAACCGAAGCCCTTCTCATGAAGAACCTTAGAAATCGCAGCAGTAAGAGTAGTCTTACCATGGTC
>ONFA01000031.1 GCA_900316975.1 uncultured Prevotellaceae bacterium
TGCAGTTTGTTGCATCCATAGAATGCACCTTGTGCAATGATTTCGCATCCTTCATGGATATCCACGGTTCTGAGCGCTGTGCACCCGTTGAAAACACCGCTCCCCATCTCCGTGAGGTTAGCCCCTAGTGTGACGCTTTTGAGGCTTGTGCAGCCAGAGAAGGCTTGGTCGGATAAAGTCTTGATTTTGTCGTTCAGGTTGATGCTCGTCAGATTGTAGCATCCATAGAAAGCCCTGTATCCGATGGAGGTGACGTTTGCTCCCAGTTTCACCTCTTCGAGGCTTGTGCAGTCATAGAAGCAGTTGCTGGCGATGCTTGTGACGGTGTAAGTTGTTCCGCTATTGGTTATAGTTTCGGGAATGGTTACCGTTCCACTATACTTTGTGTCTCCTGCGGTTACACTGACAGTTGTTCCATTAATTTTGTAATAGACTCCATTGTCTTTGAAGTCATAGTTGGCGGCTCGCAGTCCGATGTTTGTCAGCAAGATTGCCAACAAGACGAGTGTTTTCTTTGAATAAAAATGTATCATAATTCAATCTTTTGATAAATCAATATCTCTGTATCTTCAACCTCTGTTTCCATTTGATGGAATCACAGGAGTTTATTCTATTTAAGAGGTGTACCATTGACGTTGTACTCTCTTCCACCACGAATGATAATAACCGCTCCATCACGGAACACCTTTTTGTTGGATGTGGCGGCATCCGCCTTAACCGCTTCAATGGCATTGGCATCTCCCTTTATTGTAATACCGAATGAGAACTCATTATAGGTGGGACCAGTTGCATCCGTCTTTGAGAGGCTGACATTGCGGAAGTAACCCTTTTGTGTGCCAGGTGTGGCATTTTCGTCTGCTTTCAGCGTGATGCTCAAGATGTCACCGCTGTTTCCTGTGAGTGGATTCTTTGCTGTACTATAGAGCATACAAACGTAATGCCCGTCAGTATAGGAGAAACCTACAGAATGCTTTTTTGTGCATCGGCTACCAAGTTCCACCAAGAACTCGTTGTCTTCGTCCTGTGCTATCGTAATGCCTTCGGGCAGATAGAGGTCAAATTGGAGGTCGCGGTATTCTGTATCTGGGTTGTAGAGCAGGATGTCCACTGTTTTTGTCTCTCCCTGTTCCATCTTGAAATCCTTAATGTATACCTGCTCAGTGTCTGGAGTATTGCTTCCTACTGTAACATCAAAGGAGAACTCGTTATAAGTAGGGCCAGTTGCATCCGTCTTTGAGAGACTGACGTTGCGGAAGTAGCCCGTCAGTATTTCTGGAGCAACATCGTCCGCTGCTTTCAGCGTGATGCTCAAGATGTCGCCACTGTTTCCTGTGAGTGGGTTCTTCGCTGTACTATAGAGCATACATACATAATGCCCGTCCGTATAGGAGAAGCCTACAGAATGCTTTTTCGTGCATCGGCTGCCGAGTTCCACCAGAAATTCATCATCCTCGTCCTGTGCCACCGTAATGCCTTCGGGCAGGTAGAGATCAAACTGGAGATCGCGGTACTCTGCCTCTGGGTTGTCCAAAAGGATGTTCACAACTTTTGTCTCGCCCGGCTCTATTTCGAAGTCCTCGAAATACAACTTGTCATCAGCAAATGCATTGCCTGCAATAGTGAACAACATTGCTATCAAAATAGTAAAGTTTTTTTTCATAATCTTTCAATTTAGGATGGTTAATGATTTATTTATAATAATGATTACTCTTCTCGTTTCTTCGCTCCTGCATCCACACCAAGGATGATGTTCACCATCTTTGTGACGTCAAACACATTCACAGTTCCGTCACCATTTACATCGGCTGCTTCAAAGTCAAACCCATCGTTGGGTGAACCAAGGATATAGTTTACTGTAGCAGTCACATCAAACACGTTCACGGAACCATCACCATTGGCATCACCTGAAGTTTTTGGGGAGACATGTGTAAAATAGCCTGTCACTGTCACATCTTTATCTGGCATGGTGAAAGGAATTCCACTCCAACCAGAGAAGATATATCCTTCCTTTGTGGGTTCATCCTCAGCAGTAATGTTAGCACCAAACTCAACTTTGTAAGTTTTGTATATTTCGCCATCCACCATGTAAGTAAGAACATATGAATCGGGGGCAATAATGGTGAGGGTTCCTTTCGTATATGAGATGTCATAGTTCTGCGCTGTCGCACCATTCACAATGATGTCGTAAGTACCAGGTTCACTCGCAGGTGTGGCAGCACAGGTAAAAACCGGCTTATTTGACAAAACACTCTCTGTTTCACCATTTTTGAATCCCGTATAGGTAGCAGTGAAAGTGGGCAAAACCTCACCTTGCTTGATTGTGAAACTTTGAGCGGCAATTGTCATTGGAGCCTTTGTGATGGTCAGTGTTCCGTTCACATAACTATCATTGTAGTTCGTCACGCTGCCTTTCTTGACCACAATAGGATAAGTGCCAACAGGAGACAATGCTGTTGCATCACAGGAAACATCGGGTGTGCCTACTAAATTCTTGCCAGTAGAAGTGAACTCAAATGCCGGGTTCGTTTCTCCATATTGTCGGGTACAATCATTGGCTGTCACCACTACTGCATCCGCATTTACAATAGTAAGCGTACCTCTTACAAACGTCAGTTCATAATTCTGTGCTTCCGCACCACTAACCATGATGTCGTAAGTACCAGGAGCACTTGCTGACGTGGCGGTACATGTGAATGTTGGTTGCTTTGTCAGCACACTAGCCGTTTCGCCATTTTTGAATCCAGAATATGTTGCTGTGAAAGTGGGCAAAGCCTCCCCCTGCTTGACAGCATGGTTTCTAGCCGTAACTGTTAGTGGTGCTTTCATGACAGTCAATGCGCCATTCACATAATTGGTATTGTAATTTGTCACGCTGCCTTTAGTCACCACAATGGGATATGTCCCCACAGGGGATCTTGGTGTCGCTTCACAAGAGATGTCTGGTGAGCCATCCAATTCGTCACCTTTTACGTCATATTCAAATGTAGGATTCATCTCACCATACTCTCTTGTGTAACTCTTTACAGTCACTGTAGGTGGTTCCACCACTTCCACGCTGAAAGGAACCGCAACAATGGTCAATCCAGTGGCATCCACCTTAGACAATTTCACGTTCCTCAGATAGCCTGTAAGATTCCCCATGGTAATGTCTGTTGATGCTTTCAGTTTTAGTGTAACAATACTGCCGCTGTTGCCTGCGATAGGCTCCATCGACATAGCTGCTGCAAGGAAACGATAGTTACCATCTTCCTGCATTGCCATTGAAACAGTTGTACTTTGCGGCACACGATTCCTATTGACTTCATAACCAACCAACTGGATTCCTGTTGGCAGATAAAGATCGAATTGGAATGCCACATACTGCGTTTCATTGACCAATAAGACACTTACATTCTTCGTTTCTCCAGCAGAGATGGAGGTGTCCGTAATGGACACCTTATTCTCTGCCGCGATATAGTTCACCATCGTCAGAAGCAACAGAATAGTAATTGCAATTATTTTATTCATGGCTTTGCTTTATTTAATGAAAACTTTCTTTTTGTTGATGATATAGACACCCTTTGGCAATTGGGTGCGGTTGACATTGATCTTGCGCCCCGACAGGTCGTAGATATCTTCAGCCTCTGATATTCCGACAGTCTTGATGTCCGTCGTGATGTTGTCAGAAAGGATGCTGAACGGTACTGCTTCACCTTGTGGCGTGACAAATAGAATGTTGTCAATCTGCACGTCATTACCCTCATTCATGCCCAATTCGAGCAATCTATCACTATATGCCTGTAATGGAGTACTGTTCATTGACAATGCCATCACTCTATACTGGTTCTCTCCGATCTTCGCATAGCGAACGATGTGATCTGTCTCGTTTTGGCTCAGATGTACCTCTGTCAATGCTATGCCATCAGGCACCACAACATCCATTTGGAACGAGGTGAAGCGATTTGCCTGGTCAACATTCAATATTATTCCATTTGCCACATACTCTATCGTCAACTGCTCAGTCATTGCTGGTTCTTGAACACCTTCCGTCTTTCTCATCTTAGCAGAACTCTCTTCACTTAGGATGACGGCAATCATCTTTGTAACATCAAACACATCTATTTCACCATCGTTGTTCATATCTGCCGCACTATAGTCGTACTCATCATTGACATCCGTTCCAAGGATATAATTCACAACAATGGTAGCATCCTGTACGTTTACAGAACCATTACCTGTCACATCACCTTGAATGATGGGTTCATCATCCAAGGGCACAATCTCGCTGAAATCTTTCCAAGCCACAGCAGTTTTGTAGGCTTTGAGGGAACTTTTAGGAACATGAAGGGTGGCACCCTCCAACGTTCTTACATCTGCAGCGAATGCATTATACTCTGCCTCAGGCACGTCTTTGGAATAGCAATACACGTCTGTTATGTAAGCATTACCATCGAACGCCCGATTCCCAATGTATGTAATGCCATTGCCGATGATTATGGATCTCAGACCTCCAGCCATAAAAGCCCAATTACCTATGCTCGTCACACTATTGGGAATAGTCAAAGAGTGTATCGGGCAGCCACGGAAAGCATTAACACCAATAGATTTCACGCTGTTGCCAATAGTCACGGAAGTCAATTTACTACAATCCATAAAAGTTCCCCCTCCAATATCTGTCACACCATCACCAATGATTACAGAGGTCAGGAAACTACAGCCTTGGAAGGCACCAGAACCAATGTTAGTCACTCCCTCAGGAATGGTCACGGAAGTTAAGGCATTGCAATAACAGAACACCATCTCACCAATGGATTTCACTTCCTCTCCCAATATATACTCTTGTACCTTCTCTCCGAAAATTGTTTTAAGTCCAATATATTTTGCCGACCTCTCTGGATTCCTATAAGATTTTGAAACTACTGCATCGCTTTTAATGGTTACAGAAGTAAGGCCACTGGATCCAAAAGCACCTGAACCAATGCTAACAACACTTTTAGGGATGATTATGGAGGTCAATGAAGCACAGTAACTAAATGCGCTCCCGCCAATTTCTTCAAGTCCTTCAGGAAGAACAACGTCTTTTAATGCTGAACATAGTCGGAAAGTATTTGGTGGTATCACCTGTACCTGTTCTCCAAATGTGACTTTTTCCAATGCTTTCCATCCCTCAAATATTCCGATCTCACCATTTACTTTGGCATTGCGGGCATTATAATAGACACTCTTTAATGTTGTATTTACTCTTCCCAAGTTGGATATTTCTTCAATGGATGCAGGAATACTTATTGATTCTATCGGACAGTCAGATAGTGCTTCCTTGCCGATTTTTTTGAGTGTATTAGGTAATAGTATTGTTTTCAGTGATTTACATCCATTAAATGCCCCAGATTCAATTTCTTCCAGACCTTCTGGAAGGGTGATTTTGATTAAATTAGAGCATTTATTTAAACTATACCGAGTGATAATTCTCACTTGTTCCCCAAAAGTGACACGTTCTAATGATGTACAATTACTAAACAGCCAATCTCCTTTTGCATCGGGCACATTGTAATTAACCCACAGTAATGAAGTGTTGCCGGAGAAAGCGTATTCTCCGATTTCTTCAATCGTGGAAGGAAGTGTTAATGTCTCCAATGCACATCGGCCAAATGCATCTTGTCCTATCTTTTTTACCGAGGATGATATCTTCATTTCCTTTAATTGTGAGCATTCATAGAATGCCTCCTCTCCTATTGTTTCCAATGATTCAGGAAATTCAATTGCAGTAAGGGAACTATTAGCAAACGCACGTTTCCCTATCATTTGCAACGAGGATGGCAAAATTATAGAAGATGCTCCCAACTTTACAAATGCATTTTCTCCTATTCCACGAAGGGTTGTTGGTAGATTGACACTCGTAACGTATTCTCCACCATTATATTTATTGAAGTTATCTGCAATACTGACGGTTCCTTCACGGAAATTTAAGTTTGTTGTTCCTCTACTATATTCCATTGCCACATTATTGATATATTTGATTCCGTCCACATAGCCAAGATCGTTATACCAAGGTGTATCGGAGAAAGCCGTAGATGAAATATCAACAACTTTTTCTGAAAGGTTTACATTTGCTAAAGACATACAACCAGAAAAGGCATATGGTCCAATTGTTACTTCGTTACTAGGAATGTCAACATTTCTTACGTTGGAACAGTTATGGAATGCCCATTCGTCAATAGACTTTAAATCAGGAGAAAACACAAAAGATTCAACCTGTTGACAATCGTAAAATGCATTTTGGGGTATACTGTCCAAAGAACTAATGTCAATTTCATGCTTGTTATCAAGTGCCGTCAATGACTTACATCCATAGAATGCAGCACTTCCCATTTTAGACACACTTTGTAATGTCGAAATCTTTCTTAATTCGGCACAATAGACGAAAGCTTCCGTACCTATATATTCAAGATTAGTTGGTGCAACAAACTCTTCAAGTAACAGGCATTTGTTCATGGCAAACATTCCAATTCCCTTCAAACATGAAGGCCAAACCACACGCTTGAGATTCATTCCTGCAAATGCGTAAGCGAGATCGCCATAGTATTCATATACAACATCTTGAAAAGGTAATACCGAAACGACAGTTGATGTACCGTGCTCTCCTATACATACATAATGTGGAACACTATGCAACCCATCACCGAGACCTACACTATACGAATAATAATAAAGCTTTTCTCTTGGCACGAGTTCTGTCACATCCTTCAAATCCAAAACTTCCAACGTGGAAAGTCTTCCCTCTTGAGCCCTAATCAGTTTAATGTCGTTTGCATCAATAGGACCTTTCAAAGTCAAGTGTTTAATCTTCGTTGCTTCAACTTCTGACAACGCTTCTTTCAGTGTTCCCGCTTCTTTTAAGGTAATGACTATTTCCTCTTCCTCATCAGGACTTGGCAGAACAGCATTCTCTTTTGCATTCGCATGGGCTGATAGCAGCAGAGACAATACCACTATCACAATATTTAGTGTTGAAATCTTTTTCATAATCTTCAATTTTGATCAGTTAATAATAGATTGTTAATAGATAATTTCTCGTTTTTATCAGATTCCACTAAAGTTATGTTATCTATATTTTGCATTTCATCTGTCACTACCTAAAGATTAGATCACAAAGTACTACAAATAAGATGATTTAATTATGATATGTAATAGAACTGATTTTTGCGTTGGACTTGAAGTCATTTGCACTCTCAATAGGATTGAGGGAGACACGATCATTTGCACTGACCTCATAGGTGTAGTTCCCATCAAAACATGCAGCGGTTCCTCCTTCTATATTGAACCAGTCAGTGGATTTTTTTGTATATAGCGTGCGTGCAGCATAACCTACATGAAACCCTTTCTGTGTCTTTATGATAGAGGCAGAGCCTTCTTGTAATTTAATGGCGCCGATTACATTTCCTTCCATGATAACACGGAAAACATTTCTACCAGCTTTTGTGAATTGGTAACACACCCTTGTTATTTCAAAGTCTTCGACTTCGTTGTATTCCTTTTCTGTTTGACGTGTATACTTATCATACAGCCCGGCATAAGAGGATGGGATATTGACGAATCGCTGGCCTGTTTGAATAGGGCCGAGTTTACCGTTGGTAAGAGTGAAAGTCTTCGCAGCGGTCTGTGTCGTGCGCTGTTGTTGCACGGGTGTACGTCTAACTTGTGCCTGCAGAAGCATCGTTCCTGCTAGCATAATGAAACAAATAAATAACTTTTTCATGTCGTTGTTTTTTATGGATTACTTTTAGTTCTCTGCGGAAAGGAATGTGTGTCTAATGCTTTCGCCGCAGTGCAATATTAGTCTCAAAGTTTTCACTATTGGTGGCGGTGCCTCGGATGTCCTCAGGGTCACCAGTCAGATAGAAAGACCAATGGCGACCATTCTCTTCACCAAAGAAGGAGATGGCTCCATCGTCGGCGGGAAGTGATTCGCCTATCATTTCCATGGTAGTTCCGTATTTCACGTTGCGGTATGTGGCGGTGAGCACGCCCTTGCTGGGTTGATTGACGATGGTTAGTTCTATGATGTACTCGCCTGCCATCGTGCCGGTATAGGTGCTGGTGCCTTCGGGTATGAGCGACATCAACCCGTATGTGCCATATCCTTCCATGTCGTCTTCGGGAGAGTCAAGACCGTTATCTCTCTCATCCTCATAGATGGCACCAGTACTTACGTAAGCCGCAATGTTGTATCTCTCGCTGAATTGGTAGAACTCAAGGACTTCCTTGCCTTCTTTGCTGACAAGCACATGGTTGTCGCCTTTTTTCATCACGAAATTGTCGCCCAGCCGTAGCCGTTCGAACGGGTCAGCATCATAGTTGAAATCGACGATGATGTCACCCTTGATGTTGATGACTCCCCACTTTTCGCCTTTCTGTGCAACAAATTCTCCATTCCCTTGATTGATGAGGGCTGTGTAGGGGGTTTGAAGCACCACTTTCCCTTGTGCATCCACCACGCCAAAGGTTCCGTCACTGTTTGTCACAGCCAAGTAACCATCTTTGTAGCAGACCCTGCCTTTATAAAATTCGTAGGTGTCTGGGATGGTGAACAGTTGCTCGCCTTTCGTGTTGAATACGTAGAGTTGCTTGATGTCGGAATTAGAATCTATAGCGATGATTTTGCCTTCTCTCACGTCTGGCGAGAAGATTTCATATCTGTCATGCGGAATCTCCCCTAACTTGTTCCCTTGTACATCAAAGATCGTCTCTGATGCATCACCCCATTCTCGGCAAGCCGTGAACACACCCTCAGAGACGGGCGAAGGATTGCAGTAAAGAGCTTCGACCACCACGACACCATCGCTGTTTATGACCCCGTACCGATCATCTTGGTTTTTATAGATGGCATAGCCGTCCTTGTCGAAACTATTGACTTCATCAATGCTTTCAGGCAGAGTGGCAATGGTCTCACCCTTGTTGTTGATGATACGGATAGGTTCATTCCTATTATAAACAGCCGTTCGGTCTGACTCGCCAAAGTTGCTCACCTCGCGGAACCCTTCGTCCGTGATGGGCTTGTCGGGATGCTCAACACTATAGAGTTTGTACCATCCATTTGACCTCACCCAATAGATGCCATGGCTGCTGATGGGGAAGACTTCGGCATCGGCAGGGTAAGCGTTTTCCGCTACTATGGTGCCATCCTGGTCAATGATGCTCCACATGCCGCCTTCCGAGAACTGCACGGCAAGGTATTCCTTCTGTTTTTCTGGTTCATTCTTGCCGCAACTGCTCAGCATGAACACTGCCATCATTATACAGATAGTGCTTATTATATACTTTTTCATATAGTTCATTTCCATATAGTTAAGATTTAAGTGAGATAATTTGTAGGGTATTTCATGATTGTTTGGGTGTTACGTGGTTCTAAAATACAGAATGGGATGATTCTTTCTAAGATTTGCTATTGCCAACAGCAATGTCCTCCTCATCGCTGGTAATAGGCGACTGGACTATCAATCTGGCCTATCTTCTTGAACGTGGCGAGTTCTTTTCCTTGTCTATTGACAATCATGTATTTGTAGCTTTTACCCATGACAAAGTTTTCTCCCAGTTTTTCAACATCAAACCCTTCATAGTTGAAGCCAACGACAGTTTTGCCTTTCGCATTGATGACGCCGAACCCACCGTTTGCCATGGCTATAAAATCCCCTCCGCCTACGTTGAAGAGCATGGGATATTGCGGCTGAACGGCCACATTACCATCATCATCCAGCACGCCCCATAGACCTGAAGCATCCCTGAAAGCCGCATAACCGCCTCTGTATGGGGATGCATCTGCCGCCATCGGAAGGGCGAACAGTTCTTCTCCCCTCTGATTGATGACACAACATTGACGACTGTCGGCATTGCGAACAATCATCTTGCCCTTTTCCATGCCCAGGTTTGTCACCGCGTACTTTTGTGGGTCAATTTCTCCGAGCACATTCCCTTGTGCATCCAAGAACTGGTGCAGCTCGGCCAGGAAGATGCCATCGCCTAACGGTGCCAGTTTACTGTAGCTAGGCTCTATAGTCATCTTCCCGCTTGTGTCAACCACTCCGAAATTTCGACTTTCATCTTTTACGAGTGCATAGCCATCCTTGCCAAAACTATGGCACTCCCTGATGCTCTCGGGCAGTGTGGCAACAGTCTCTCCCTTGGTGTTTATGATACGGATAGGCTGCTTACGAGTGGCCACGAAGGTGTAGCCGCAGTAAATGAAATCTGCCGCATGGGCATGCTCCTCGTCCAAGAGAGGTTGATTAGGCTGATTGACACTGAAGAGTTGGCAACGGCCATTTGACCTCACCCAATAGACATCATCAAAGACATTCGAGATGGATGCGCCCGTAGTGGGGTATTCCGTTTCTACTATCACATTGCCCTCCTTGTCGATGATGCTCCATTTATGACTACTATTGGACAGTCCTACTGCCAGATATTCCCTGTGTGCTGAGGCATCTTCTTCACTGTTGCTTTTCCCGCAACTGCCGAGCATGAATGCTGCCATGAGCATGCTGATTGCGATGTAAAAGATGTTCTGTTTCATTTGGTTAAAGTTTTAGGTTATTTTACAATGGTATCTTAGTCTTTTGTTACTCGGTTTCCACCGAATCAACGATATTCAAAACCACCTCGTAGCCAGCAGCACACCCTGAGGCATACGAACAAGAGGCCTTTCCGTAAGGGAGTTTCAGTTCGTAGTAGCCCTCACAGACGGTTTCCCATTCCGCATTGTATTGCTCCGCCAGTTTGTCCATCAGGTTTTTGCAGCGCTGGGCTGCTTGCTTCATCGAATAGTCCGCATCAAGGTCGTTTGTGACAACGACGGAGTTAACCTTTCCGCCATTGGTGTCGATGGTGAGTTCGGCCTTTTCGCCATACACCTCACCTTTGAGGAACACCATGTTCTTGTCATCGCTGTAGCCACTGCCATCTGTGAAGCCTCTTTGCCGGAGAGTGGCGATGAACTGCCCTGGATTGCCACCCATCTCCAAGTCCATAAAGAACATGTGGTCCTCCTTTGCAGAGGGTGCCGATGCGATGCTATCTTCACTATTGTTGTTAACGCTCGTCTTGGAGGAAGAGCCTCCGCATGCAGTCAGGGCCATCATGGCACAGAGCACGATAAAAATAATCAGATTCTTCATATAGATATGTGTTGTTTAAGATTGTTGATATCAATGGTTTTGCTTTCGAGAACAACCTTATTCGTAATAAGTGATTTCCCTCCTTTCAATAGATGAGCCGCCCCATGAGCGCTTCGTCCAATTGCCATAGCTGTCTTTTTCAAGAACTTTACAGTTGCTCGTACCTTCTCCCCCATGAGGGCCATACGCCACAAAGGAGGTCTTAACTTGATGCCCCTCCGCATTGTAGGAATAGGTTATCACTTCTTTCGTATAGGTTTCATCGTAATCGGAAGTCTTAACGAGCCGTCCCATTTTGTCATACTCATATTTTAGGTAACGATGCTCCACACCAGGGATGGGGAAGAATCGAAGGATGCGCCCATTGGCACTAAACTCATATGTCCTTGGAGAGGTGTGAACCGACTCCCCATCTATAGTGGATAAGACACCGTTCCTGTCAAAAGTTCTAATCACTTCCCATGAATCGCCAATTTCTTTACACGACTGCACAGGGCCACGAAGTTCATAATGACCGAGAGAGCCTTTGTATGCGCTTTGAGAAGCTTGTGCCGTTGTGCGCTGTTGAACTGGTGTACGCTGAACGGGAGTACGTCTTACCTGTGCTTGCAGGAGGAGTGTTCCTGTCAATAGAATGATACCAATAAATAATTTTTTCATACGTTTAAGATTATAGATTTATACTTAGGTTGATTGTTGACGGAAAAGGTTGATAACAGAATTTTGTTAAAAACTAATGTCAAGGGCAAATATAGGGATTTCTTGCACTTGATGGGGCAAAAAAGGTGCGTTTTTATAAGAGAAGAATGTAAAAATGGCGGAAAACCATGAGTGGGTTTTCCGCCATTTTGTGGTGAAGGGCTTGATTTGGGGGAAGACTTGACAGCCTCCCTTATGTAGATGGTGCTTTTATCCAGAATTAGATACTATCCCAGATGCCTGCTTCAGGAGTGTTGAAGGTTTCGCTTTGAACCAAATCCTTGATTTCCGATGCTGTTTTGGATACAGCGGATTCTTTATCGAGTGTAAGCCCTTCAATGTCATCAATATTGGCGGCTGCATCCACTTTCTCGCCTTCATTGGTGAAGTTCTTACGATACACTTCCATCAGTTTGTCCTGTTCCTTGAGTGATTTGTTCAAGTCACGGGCTCGTTTGATGTCACCCATGCTGAGAAGTGCTCCTGCCACGGCTCCAGCACCGGCTCCGATGGCTGCTGCACCCAGTTTGTTTTTCTTGTTTCCAGCAGACAACAGTCCTGTGACGGCTCCCAAGGCTGCACCGCCACCGACTTTGGCGATAATTTGAGTAATGTATTTTTTCAGTGCCTTACGCTGCGCCTCCACGGCTTCTTGACTGCGGTAGTTCCCGAATTGGTCAACCAGCAGGACACGGGTGACGGGAGTGCCGTCTGTATTAAGTTGTGGGGTTCCATCGTCATTGGTCTCGTTGATGACTTGTAGGTGATAGACGGGGATGGCGTCCCAATCGATGGACGTGGAATCCCCATCGGCAGTATTGGAATTGTCTGCCTCTGTTTCATTGCCATCCGTCAAAGATGAGGCGGTGGTTGTGTTGGTCACTTTGCTGAGCGCTTTGGACACCTTGGAAAGGAACCCTTGCGCATTGGCAATCCCTCCTGATGTGACGAGCAGCAGAAGTGTGAATAAGCATTTGTATACCAATGTTTTCATATTGTCTGATTTTAGGGTTATTATTGGGTTTATATCGAAACTCTTCTTTATTCCTTGTAGAGTTTGGTGCGGAACTGACGTTTCTGATAGTCTCCTTCTGACTTTTGCATCACCTCGCGGATGTCAATGTATTCGGTCTTGATGCGTCCGTGCTCATAGGTGCCGACAGGACGGAAAATGAGTCCTGTTGGCAATGCCTTACGGTCGAAGGAGAGGTCAAGTTGTCCCCGCACATCACTGATGCCTGCACGGTGGTATCCTTGGGTGGAAACGAGTTTGTTGAAACGTCTGTCGTTGCGGAACTCATTCACGTTGGGTATCACGTCATCGCATACCCACACTTCGACATCTGCCAACGCATCACCTTCATGGAAACCACTATAGTTGCTCACCCACTCGACAAAAGTGAACTTGATATTGAGCGGCTGGTCTTCTATGATTTTGTTGAGTCGTCCGATACGCTCAGCATAGAAGTCGCATGGGTTGTACATGTTCAGTTTGTCCATGAACTCGATGGCGGCAGAGGCATAGCGTACCACTTCTTCCTGAGTTCCACCATCATTTCTTACCTTTTGTAGTTCTGCGAGTGCCGCCATTGCATAACGTTCGTAGAGTTTGCAAGAGTCGCACTGCTGAATGTTGGTGTTGATGGTGGGTGCAAGGTCTTTGGGCATATCTTTGGCTGTGAGGGCATTGCGGAAAGCCTGTTGGGCATTATCGTATTCACGCACTGCATACTGGCGCGCTCCTTCTGCCAAGAAGCCACTGCACACACTGACATGTTTCTCCTCCAACATGCGGAGCACAAGCACGTTGTAACGCTTTTTGGAACGAGGCTTGAGGTCGGCGATGCTGACCGTCATGCGATTGGAACCTGGTACATAGACGGTGATAGTGGTCAGGGCTCCGTACTCATCAGTGGCGTCTTGTGCCTTCTCTTCCAAAGCATCCAGTTCAGCCCAGTCGCTGTCCTTCGCCTTCTTTGATGCCTTGGGGTCATCAAGCAGGATGTGTTGCTTCTCCGTCAATGCACGTTCTGCATCCTCCATCTGCTTTTTGGCATCGCGGAGTAGTTGGATAGGGATGATGAGACTCTTTTCTATGATGCTCTTGTCAGCCGCACTATTCGTCGTTTTTACTTCCACGCCCTTGCTTCGCAACATGTCGTAATCCACCTTCAGGTCGGGAATGGTTGAAGAGAATACCACTTCGCAAAGAGATGAGTCGAGGATGGCGTCATTGCTGGCTGTAGCGTCTTCGAGGCTGAGAGGACGTTCCACTTCCTCTATCTTATATGCCCGGAAATTATCAGCCTTGGTCAGCACTGTGAAGGAACAGCGGTTGACATCGCCTCGACGGTTCACCTCAATCTTGGGTTGTGACGTTTCCTTGCGATCTACCACCACTTCATACTCATACAGCCCTTTGTTGTTTACACCACGAGGTGAAATGCCTGCCTCCTTGGCATTGATGACCGTGATGGCAAGGTCGCTGTGCTGTGAGAGGATGAGCACACCGCCTGCCCCTTTCAAGTCTGCCACACGGTCGGCTTCGGGTAGGGGGCTGGCTGAGATATAGGCTGACTGCGCCTGCATGGTAGCGATGACCAGCAGGAGCAGAAAGGTTGAAAGTGTACGTTTCATGTGTTTTCGTCTTTGGGGTTAATTCTTACAATCCGAAGCCTCCAAGGGTCGAGATGTCGTTGTTCGGCTTTACTATTGTGCCTCTTACACGTTCTGGTTGCCAAGTACGTACGTGGATGATGGGGTCAGAACCGTCAGTTGGGAATTCGAAGAGGAGGAAAAGCAGACCTTCGTCAGAATAAGTGCTAGACTTCCATGTTTGGCGCAGACGCACACCATACTTGGTTGGGTCAACGGTAGAGCGTACGATACAAGATGCCTGACTGTTACCTGTTTGCATTTTCATGTAATCATCGTCAAGTTCGAAGGTCACGTCAATCCAAGCGTTGCGAGCAAAGCATTTCTTCAGGTTGGTGATGTACTGCTGCTTGTTCTGGCGGTTGAACACCACATCGTAGGTGGCACCTCCACGGTCACCTGGTCTGCGGCGCTGTATCACATTACCTGTGATGATGAGGGCATCGTCGCTGAACATGGCTTCGATAGTGTTGATATCTTTCATGTTGTAAGCCGTACGGAAACGCTCCAACTGCTGCAAGATGATGTACTGGTTTTCCCAGTCAGTAACTTCTTGGCCGCCTTCATCGAGGTTGATGCCAGCAGCCTGTGCATTGAAGGTGAAGCGGAAGTCGGTGATTTGTCCGTTACGGTCAAACTCTACCACTGCCTCCTGATAGGTGTCTGTGCCATAACCTCCATCGAGGGGAGACATGAGAAGAGGCACGTCACGCACCATCATGTTGCCGTCGCGAAGCATCCAAAGGTGGGCTTCCAAGTTTGCTCCTTTATTACGGAATGGGGTGACAGCCCAGATACGAGCCAACGACTTCTTGGCAAAGTCGTTCATGGCGATGTTGCGGGTTGATACGTTGCTGCGGGTACGATGTGCAGCATCAATAGCCGTGAGCAGTTGTGCAAGATTGCGCTCTGCGTTGTTGACACCAACAGTGCGCGGTTTATCAGTGGTGAGACGTACGTTGACAGCCCTACCCTCCATAGAGAAAGCAAGGCAGAGTGCCATTACGAGGATGGTTTTTAGATAAGTAGTTTTCATAATGTCTGTTTTTATTTGTAAAATTGATAGTTTAACATTGATGATTCAAAGAGGAGATTCTCTTTAACCCTTAATTTATTATTTCTCTACTCGACTGAAGTCTTGTGTGAAGAGTTTATCATCGAGCAGTTTTGTGGGGATATAGACATAAGCCATACAGCGGATGCCTTCCCCTGTTGCTTTAGGCTCGGAGAGCAGGCTCAAAGGGAACGTGACATCAAGTAGATGGGTGTAGGCAAATTGCTGATTGTAGGCGAAGAGCGCACCAGTCAGTTCTGTGGCAGTTTGCTTCTTTACACCAAAGTATAGTTTGCAACCCTCAGCCAGACAGAAAGCAATGTACTGGCTCAGATTCACGTTTAAGAGGTCACGTTTACCACCATAGCGGTTCATGGTCAGTGCCAAGGGGAACTCCCTGTTGGCAATACCTGTGAGCATGAGGTTGCTCACACTCTGCATAGGTTGCCAGGGAGTGCAGACTGGATGATTTCTTCCTTCAGTTTCAGATACATAGAGGTCACCCCTGATGTAACGACTCATGTAGGCTCCTCCATCAAGCACAAGGACATGTTCCCCACGAAACCCCTTGGCGTCTGCCCAACGTTCAAGGATGTCTTGGGGATTCATCGCTACAGCACGTTGGATGTCACGCACAGCCATCAGTTCCAGTTCAACCGCATTGGCTCCGATGATGAGTTGGCAGTTGGCAGGGATGACCATACTGACTTCCTTGCCCTCTGCTTCTAAAGTCCATGTGAGTCGATAGAAGCGGTTGCGAATTTCCTCCATCTCGAAGGAAAAGTTCGCTTGTGGAGTAAGGGAACGAAGGAGAGCTGTTGTGCCCCGTGTGAAGACCACTTGATCCACGTCCATTCTCACATCAGCAGTCTTACCATCAATACGCAGGTCGAGTTCCAGAAGGTATCTTTCGATGAACTGGAAAAGTGGCTCGTTCTGGTAGTGGGCTGCCAGTTCTGGAGCAAAAAGACGATAGCCGATATGACTCACCTCGCCGTATGCATTGGTGGCGGCATAGATGTCTTTGCCTCCACGATTGGCGACAGTGCCGAGGTCAGCGCTGGACTTGACATCAGCAGGCAACCGCAACGAGAGGGTTGAAGCAATCTGCCTCAACCGCTCTGTGCGATAAGTCTGGGCATGGCAAAGTTGAATGCCCTGCAACACCATGATTGCAGCGATGAAACTCAGTCTTCGTATGACCTTGATGTCCATTTGGGGTAAAGTTGAAAGTTGGGCATTGTTCATGTTAAGGATTGATGGCTGTGATGTCACCATCGTGATACCAATAGCCGATGCCACCGGATATACGTCCATCGCGGAAGTCTGCCTCGAATTTGTCACCGCGTTTTGCATAGTAGTCGGCAGAGTTCACAATCTTATGGCTGGTGCTGTATACGATAGTGCCATGTCCATGTGGCTGACCGTTCTTCAGGTCGCCTGTGTAGGTGCCATAGCCAAGATTCACGGTGCCATAGTTCGGATTGGATTTTGGTGTTACCGTCACCATCACGCTCGAACTGAGTTGGGAGTCACTGGTGTAGGCAATAATGTTGGCAGAACCTTCATTCACACCTTTCACCACGCCCTTTTCAGTGTCCACAGTTGCGATGCTTGCGTCCGATGAACGCCAGAATACCTCTTCGTCGTACTCTTCTGGCAGAGTCTTCACTTTCAGTTGCTTGGTTTGCCCAACCTGGATGGAGAAGTCTTTGCTGTCAATGTTGATTTTCTCCACAAAAACCTCCTGTGGCTCTTCTGCTTTATACTCTTCGCCATCACTGCTTTGTGACAGTGACGAACTGGCATTATTATCCTCATCCAGATCATCCTCATCCACTTGCTCTGTTTCGTCGCCCAAGAGGGAATTCTTTAGTTCGTTGATTTTGTCGATAGGGTTACATGAACTCATCATACCTACCACAAAAAGTGCCATAAAAAGCACATACACATACTTTTTGATTGTTACCATGATCTTTTGGTTTTTAATTCTTAAGGTTTGTAAGTATATTTATGTTTCGCATGTTTTCAACATTTTTGTAGTTAAGGAGTTTGGTTGATTGTTGACAATAAGGTTGACAATGGATCTTTTAAAGAAAAATGTCGAGGGCAAATGTAGGGATTTTTTTTGCTCAAAAAGGTAAATAAATACGTTTTTTATGGGAAAGAATGTAAAAATGGCGGAAAACCGTGAGATGGTTTTCCGCCATTTTGTTTTGAGTTCTTTTTTGTTTACTGTTAGAAGGGTATATTGCGGGGTAAAACCGATGTCGTCGACATCAATCGACCGACATCGTCGACATCGGTTGACCGACATCGTCGACGTCGGTTTAGAGGTTGTGGAAGGGGAGAGAGGGTCAGTTATTCTTTGCCGAAACTGACGGTGACGCTGGCTGGTTTGTCGGCTGGTTGTCCGTTGGTCAGACCTGGACGCCAGCGTGGCATGCCGGTGACGATGTTGAAGGCTGCGGTGTCAAGAGTGTTACCAGCAGATTTGGTCACTTCTGCACCATAGATGTTGCCTTTCTTGTCAACCTTGAAACTGATGACTACGTCGCCTTTGCCTGTAACACCGGAATGGAGCAGTTTCTTCTTCAGATATGCCTGGAGGAAGAGGTCTCCACCGGGAAATTCAGGGTCGGTGTCGCCTTCTACTTTGGTTTCTGCTTGAGCGATGCTGTCTGCTTTTGCGCCTTGCAGGATGGCTTCCTTGTTCTTAGAACCGAAGCCTGACATCTGAGCGGCTTTCAGTTTTTCAGATACGTCTTGTGCGTTGGCTGTGAGTGCCACGATGCTCAATGTGAGCATCATCAATAGTTGATTTAGTTTCATGTTCATCCCTTTTTTAGGTTTTACGGGGCAAAGTTAGTGAAAATTTGGGAGTTAAGAGTTAGGAGTTAGGAGTTTTTTGGTAGGGGAACGGGATTTCAAGGTAGGGAATCACCCCTTTTTCATCGAAATACGCACTATAATGTACATTTTTTTCTTTTCAAGCCTCTTGAAAAACATTTTCCATTTTACTTTTGTTACTTTTCACTTGAGTAATATAGATTTTTCACTTTTCACTCTTCACTTTTCACTATAAATTTGTACCTTTGCATGCTTATTGTATCTATTCACTTTTAAAAATAAAGAACTATGAGACTTGACGGAAGACGAGAGAGTTCCAATGTGGACGACCGCCGTGGCGGTGGTTTCAGGCTTGGTGGCAAGGGTGGTCTTGGCATCGGTGCTGCAATCGTGATAGGTCTGATTACCTATTGTGCGACGGGCGACCTGAATCAGGCGTTCCAAGTGGCAAGCAACACAAGTGACGTGACGAGCGTCATCACAGGACAGAGCACCACCAGCGGTGGTGAATACCAGCCCACGGCAGAGGAGCAGGAGTTGGAGTCGTTTGCGAAGAAGGTGCTGGCTTCCACGGAGGACGTGTGGACCGAAGAGTTCAAGAAGATGGGCAAGACCTATGAGGCACCTACGTTGGTGTTCTTCAATGGGTCGGTGCAGTCGGGTTGTGGTGGCGCAAGTGCCAGCACAGGACCTTTCTATTGTTCTGCCGACCAGTGCGTATATATTGACCTTTCGTTCTTTACGAGTATGAAGTCATCGTTAGGTGCTGATGGTGATTTTGCCTATGCCTATGTGATTGCACACGAGGTGGGTCACCATGTGCAGTATCTGTTGGGCAATTTAGGTAAGGCTCATGCGCAGATGGCAAAACTTTCGCAGAGCGAGGCGAACAAGGTGAGTGTGCAGATTGAGTTGCAGGCGGATTGTTTTGCAGGTGTCTGGGCATACCATGAGCAGAACATGTTTGGCTCGTTGGAGGAGGGTGACTTGGAAGAAGCCATCAGCACGGCACAAGTGATTGGCGACGACTACCTGCAGAAGAAGGCACAGGGTTATGTGGTGCCCGAATCTTTCAATCATGGCACGAGCCAGCAGCGTATGAAGTGGTTCAAGCGTGGTTTCACTACGGGTGACATCTCGCAGGGCAACACTTTTGCGTATCGTTATGAACAATTGTAATTTTTTGTAAAACTTAAAATAGAATATAAGAACATGGCAAATTATTCGTTGGAAATAGGCAATGCGCTCAACGCTGCTTGGGAGTATGCCAAGAAGTATGGTCTGCTCATCGCAGTCATTTATCTATTGATGGACCTGCTGACAGGTGGTCTGGATCAGATTTCGGGTCCTTCTGTGAATCAAGAGGCATATCGGGCTCTTGGCGAGGCGATAGGGCGACAAGATTGGGAAAGTGTTGGAAGTATCGCACAGTCACTCAATACGGGTTTCCCTGTAGGTGGAATCATAGGTGCCATTTTGAAACTTATCGTCAGTGTGGGACTTTACAATCTTGCTCTCGGACTGATGGCGGGACGTTTCTCAGAGGTGACCTTTGATGCTTTCAAACTTCCTTTCGCAACGTATCTTAAGGTGTTTGTGGTGAATCTGATCACAGGCATCATTGTTTTTGTTTCCACATTATGTTGTATCATCCCTGTGTTCTTCGTGGCCCCTCGCATCATCTTTGCACCAGTGTATCAGGTGGAGCATCCCGAGGCAGGTATCTTTGAGTCAATTAGTGCATCGTGGAACATGTCATCGGGCAACACCTTCTCACTGTTGGGCTTGGGCTTTATCATTGTAGGTATTGCCATTGTGGGTTTCTGTTGTTGCTGCATCGGTGTTTACTTTGCAGAGGCTATCGAATTGTTTGCTTTGACTGCTGCTTACTATCAGTTGAAAGGCAATCTGCAATAATCACAAGGGACGGGAAGGTGCCAATGAAATGATGCCTTCTCGTTTCTTTATTAAAGAACTCAACTTTCGCAAGTTGAGTTTTTGTGGAGTTATAAAGGAGTTAAAGGAGTTATCGCTTCGCTCTGGAGTTAGAGCCGATACTCCGACACCTGTACAACACTGGCTTTAACTACTTTTTTGTAACTTCCAGAAGAGAAACTTGCGGAACTTAAAATAATATAAGTTTGACAGTATCAGAATTAATCAATAAGACCGAAAAGACTGCCTTCTCCTTTGAGGTGTTGCCACCAGTGAAGGGGACAGGCACGTCTGCTCTTTTCAGCACGATTGATGCACTGAAAGAGTTTGGTCCCGAATACATCAACATCACGACTCACCGCAGTGAGTATGTGTATGTGGAGCAGCCCGATGGCACTTATCTCCGTCATTTCATGCGTCGCCGTCCAGGAACGGTTGCTGTGGCAAGTGCCATCATGCAGAAATATGGCATCAAGGTGGTGCCTCATGTGGTGGTGAGTGGCATGACGAAAGAGGATATTGAGTATATGTTGCTCGACCTTCAGTTTCTGGGCATTCAGGACATCCTCGTCCTGCGTGGCGACAAGGCAAAGGATGAGGCTCGTTTCCAACCCGTGAAGGATGGCTACAGCCATGCCACCGAACTCATTGAGCAGGTGAACCTCTTCAACGAGGGGAAGTTCATAGATGGTTCCCTAATCAAGAATCCTGGCGCACCTTTCTCTTATGGCGTGGCTGCTTATCCTGAGAAGCATGAGGAAGCACCCAATCTGGAGTTTGACTTGATGGTACTCAAGCAGAAGCAGGACATGGGTGCTGATTATGCCGTGACGCAGATTTTCTATGATAACGAGAAATATTTCCGTTTTGTGGAATTGGCTCGTCAGGCAGGAATCACCATGCCTATCATCCCGGGCATCAAGCCGATGGCAAAACTCAGCCAGTTCAATGTGCTGCCTAAGACCTTCCATCTTGATTTGCCCGAAACGCTCTCGAAAGAGATGGAGAAGTGTACCACTGATGCCGAAGTGAAACAATTGGGCATCGAGTGGGGCATTAGTCAGTGTCGTGAACTGATGCTGCACCATGTGCCCAGCATCCATTTCTATTCGATGGGTGTCACAGAGAGTATCCGGGAAATTGCAAAAGCCATCTATTAATTATCACCATTCAATTCTCAACATCCCATGACCTTTGACGAAATCATAGCACAAGACACCGTGAAGCAACGCCTTCTGGATGAACTTCAGCAGGGAAGGGTGCCACATGCCTTGATGCTTTATGGTCCTGAGGGTTGTGGAGCCTTGCCCATAGCGGTGGCATACGCTCAGCGATTGTTGGGTGGTGGAGCGATGGCGGAGAAGTTGCAACATCCTGACCTCCACTTTGCCTTCCCGATTTATAAGAAGTCCAGCGGCAAAGATTCATTTTGTGATGAATTTTTGAAAGAATGGCGTGAGCAGTTGTTGACACGCCCTTATTTCGGCATGTCGGAATGGATGGAGATGTCGGGTGCGGAAAACCAGCAATTGGTCATCTATGCCAACGAGAGTGAGGCTATCCTCCGCAAACTTAGTCTAAAATCCAGCCAAGGCGGTTATAAGGTCATGATTATCTGGTTGCCGGAGAAGATGAATACGGAGTGTGCCAACAAAATCCTGAAATTGTTGGAGGAACCACCGGCACAGACTGTTTTCCTTCTTGTAAGTGAACAACCTGATAAGGTGTTGCAGACCGTGCGTAGCCGCACCCAGATGATGGCTGTGCCTCGACTGACGGAACAGGAGGTGGAGCAGGCGCTCACGGAGCGTTACAATATCTTGCCAGCAGAAGCCAAGCGCATTGCTCGTTCGTGCAACGGCAATATGGCACAAGCCCTACGTGTCATCACCAACGATTCTGAAGGTGAATACTTCTTCGATTTGTTTGTTGAACTGATGCGTTTGTCGTATGCCCGCAGGGTGAAGGAGATGCGTTTGTGGAGCGAGCGTGTGGCAGGGATGGGGCGTGAACGCATCAAGGCATTTCTGGTCTATTGCCAGAAGATGGTGCGTGAGAACTTCATCTACAATTTCGGGCGTCAGTCTGAACTGAATTACATGTCTGAGCAGGAGTCACAGTTTGCTGTCAAATTTGCTCCGTTCATCAACGAACGTAATGTGATTGGCATCATGGATGAACTTTCTCTTGCTCAACGCGACATTGCACAGAACACCAGTGCAAAAATCGTCTTTTTTGATTTTGCGCTGAAAATGATTGTGTTGATTAAAAACAGATGACGATTCGTTATATTTGCCCGTCAGGGCGATGTCGGAAAGAAAAAAATAAAATGATATGACAGAATTCAAATGTGGAAATTGTAGTGGCGACATCTGTGTGAAAGGATGTAGTCGCCATGCAGATAAACTCAATACATACGATTGGCTTGCCGATTTGCCTGACAATGCGGCAGCATGCGATGTGGTGGAGGTGCAGTTCAAACCGCCGCGCAAGGGCTATTTCCTTAATGTGAACAAATTGCCCTTGGAGAAGGGCGATGTGGTGGCTGTGGAGGCAAGTCCGGGGCACGACATCGGTACTGTCACCATGACGGGTCGCCTAGTTCCCTTACAGGTGAAGAAGGCGAACCTCAAGCCTGGTACAGAGTTGAAGAAGATTTATCGCAAGGCACGTCAGACGGACATCGACAAGTGGAACGAAGCCAAGAAACGTGAACACGAGACCATGATTGAGAGCCGCCAGATAGCCCTCCATCTTGGTTTGCAGATGAAGATTGGTGATGTGGAGTATCAAGGTGATGGGAACAAGGCTATTTTCTACTACATTGCGGACGAGCGTGTCGATTTCCGTCAACTCATCAAGGTGCTTGCAGACCGCTTCAGAGTGCGCATCGAGATGAAGCAGATCGGTGCTCGTCAGGAGGCGGGACGTATAGGTGGTATCGGTCCTTGCGGTCGTGAACTCTGTTGTGCGACATGGATGACCAATTTCTCATCTGTCAGCACAGCGGCAGCCCGTTTTCAGGACATTTCACTTAATCCACAGAAGTTGGCAGGACAGTGTGCTAAACTCAAGTGCTGCATGAACTACGAGGTGGATCAGTATATGGAATCACTGAAGAAGTTACCTTCTCGTGAAATCACGCTCCACACGCAAGACGAAGAGTATTTCTTCTTTAAGGCAGACATCCTTGCCCACATGGTGACTTATTCCACCGACAAGAAGATGCTGGTGAACGAAAAGACTATCTCTGCACGTCGTGCTTTCGAAGTGATTCAGATGAACCGCAATGGACAGAAACCTGCATCTTTGAATGAAGAAGAACACAAGGTCGCTCCCGTTTCCGTGGATCTTCTTGACCAAGATAACATCAATCGTTTTGACAGTCAAAACAAGCGTCACAAAAAGAAGAAAAAGAAACGCAGTAACAATAGCAACGGAACGAATTCTGTAGGATGAAACGGAACCATACATTATTAATATATATAGGTTGTCTCTGCCTTGCTGTCTTTGCGGCTTGTCAGGACAACCTGTATTATACGCTCTATCAAGATTTGCCCAAGAAGGAATGGGATAGCAATGATGCCATTTGTTTCAGCATTCCTTCGGCAGAGCAGGATTTGGATGTGACGGTTACCCTTGGAGTCCGAACTACAACCTCATTCCGATACAAGGACATTGTTGCCCGTGTTGAAGTGTTGGAGGGAGATTCTGTTCTCTCTGTGACCCCGCTGAACCTGACGCTTTATACTGATGAGAATGGTCTTCGCAAAGGCATGCTCTTAAACGAGAACTATTCCAAACCTCAACCCTTCCACATGCAGGCACATCACAACTACACCCTGCGTGTCACCCATCTCATGCGACTCAATCCTTTAGACGAGGTGATGAGTGTGGGGGTGATAGTCGAACGCTGATTTACTCACCCCATAAGGGTTCGTCCAACGGGTCTGCCATGAACTCATTCAGTGCCAAAGCGTATGAGGCAGACAGTTCCTTTACTCTTCCCATGCCTTGCACGTAAGGGTTGATGTACCGTTTCTTCGAATGCACGGTTTTTGCTCCGGCATGGTTGCCTCTGTAGATGTGGCGCAATGCACGGAATTTTTCCCAGTCCCTTTGTGCCTCTTCATCTCTGTTCAGCATGGCAATGACCTCACTCTCTGTCTTGTGGAGATCGGCAACACTTAACACACCTCGCTGTATGTGCTTTTTCAATAGTTCAGCCAGTGTCTGCATGGCATATCTGTCCTCGTCCGCCACATAGATTTGGGATGTCTGGAGAGCCGCCATGCTGAAAGGCTCAGCAATCTCCAGATTGGGAAACATTAGTTCCTCTTCTCCTTCTTCATTCTTTCCCACAATCAGACTTTCAAACCACAGTCTTACAGACTCTATTGGGGCGATGTGGTAATTCAGCATGTTCGACAAAGTGTATTCCAACCTGTCAGCTGACAGGTGGGGCGAATCATTGTCGGCGATGGGGTATTGGTGGTAATCCGACACCTCGCCGAGCGAGATGCCCCACGTCTTCAGTTTTGTCATGATTTCAGGCGAAGATTCTATGATGGCAGTTGTTCCGCTTTCGGTGGATTCCTGTTTCATGTGGTCGCCATTCAGAAAGTCAATGACATGAGCAAGGGTCGGGGTGGCAATGTCGTGCAACAGTGCAGCAATCGTTTGGCGTTGGTCTTGGGTGAATCGCCACACAATCAATGCACAGCCAACACTATGTTTGTGTCTTGAATAGGAGTCTAATCCTGTAAACATTGGAAACGAAGTGTATTCACATCCGCAGTGCATGCCCACATCCTTGAGACGTTGCATGGCTGGTGTTTCTGCCAACTGGCAGATGAAGTCTGGAATGGAAGGGTTATATAGTGACCACATAAATATTGCATTGTTCTTTGTTTACAAAGGTACAAATTTAAGTGAAAAATGAAAAGTGAAAAGTGAAAAATTTAAGTTTCCTTGTAAATGAGGAACAAGCCGCATGTGTGGAACTTGGATTTTTCACTTTTCACTTTTCATTTTTCACTTAAATTCCCTACCTTTGCATATCAATTAGGAACGTATGAAACATTTCTTTTCTCTATTTTTTGTGGGAACTGCCTTGTTGTTCATGGTGGCTTGTAAACAAGTCCCTGCTGGGAAGTCGGGAATGACCGATGCAGATTCGTCGGTTTTGATGCCGTTGGAATATGCCAAGGGTTTCACGGTAAAGACTTTGGAAAACGGTGTGAAACTCGTTGATGTGGCAGATCCGCAGCAGGATGAGGACAAGATGCCCGTGAGTTACCACTTTGCGTTGGTGCCAGCCCATGCACTGGGCGATGCTCAAAGCGGTGCGGACAAGGTTGAGGTGCCAGAGGGTTACACAAAGGTTGAAGTGCCTGTGAAGCGGACGATTGTGATGACGATGCTTCAACTGTCCAACTTCACAGCATTGGATGCCCATGATGTGGTGAAAGGCATCACAGGTACGAAGAATCTGTATAACAAAGACATCAAGAAGCGTGTGAAGGATGGCAACATCGTGAAGATAGGTATGGAAGGCAACTTCGATACTGAACTGATTCTGGCGGCTCATCCCGAGGTCATCTTCATCTCCCCCTTCAAGCGTGGTGGCTACGATGCCATTAAGGAGACGGGCATCACGCTCGTTCCTCATTTGGGCTATAAGGAGTCGCATCCGTTGGGACAGGCAGAGTGGATGAAGTATGTGGGACTGTTCATCGGCAAGGAAAAGGAGGCTGAGGAGCTGTTCGAGGGCATCAAGAAGCGTTACCTCGCTTTGGCAGAGAAAGTTTCACAGACGACGGAACGCCCCACCGTGTTCAGTGGCGAGATGCATGGCGGCAACTGGTTTGCCGTGGGCGGAAAAAACCATTTAGCACAAATGTTCCGCGATGCAGGTGCTGACTATATCCTGAAGGACGATAATACGGGCGGAGTGCCTATTGAGTATGAGCAGATGTATGCTACAGCAGCCAATGCTGACTATTGGCGCATCCTCAACAGTTATCCAGGGGATTTCTCCTACGAGGCACTCAAGTCATCGGAACCTCGCAATGAACTCTTCAAGGCTTTTAAGGAAAAGCACGTGATATACTGCAACATGAAACAAACGCCCTATTATGAGGAAACTCCAGTGCATCCTGATTGGTTGCTCGAAGACCTCGTGGCTATCTTCCATCCTGATTTGGTGGCTGCTGATTATGTACCACGATATTATCAACTGCTCAAATGAAAGTCCTCTATAAATTTATTCTCCTGTTTTTGGCATCCCTTGCCTTCTTCGTGCTCAACCTGCTGCTGGGTACGGTCAAGATTCCCATTGATGCAGTCTTGAGCATTCTGATGGGTGATGGGAGTCAGTCGGAAATATGGAGTAATATCATTTGGAGTTCACGTGTACCGCAGGCACTCACGGCTACAGTGGCAGGAGCAGGCTTGGCGGTGAGTGGTTTACAGATGCAGACCGTATTTCGCAATCCGTTGGCAGGACCTTCTGTATTGGGTATCAGCAATGGTGCCTCGTTGGGTGTGGCAATGGTGGTGCTGATGTCAGGCTCATTGGGTGGTGTGGCTTTGAGTCGCTTAGGCTATCTGGGTGATGCAGCCATGTCGGTTGCCGCTATCATAGGCTCGTTGGCGGTGATGGCACTCATTCTTTATGTGTCGCAGAAGGTGAAGGGGGATGTTACGTTGCTGATCATCGGTGTGATGATAGGCTATCTTGCCACAGCAGTGATTGGTGTGCTGAAGTTCTTCTCGGCAGAGGAAGATGTGAAGGCGTATGTTGTGTGGGGATTGGGCTCCTTTGCCCGTGTATCGGGTGATCAGATGATGCTGTTTGTACTCCTGATGGTGGGTTTGCTCCCTTTGAGCATGCTTTTGTCCAAGACGATGAACCTCCTGCTTCTTGGCGATTACTATGCCAGCAACCTCGGCTTGAATCTGAAGCGTGCCCGTCTTCTGGTCATCAGCTGTTCAGGCATTCTCGTGGCGATTGTCACGGCATATTGTGGCCCCATCATGTTTATTGGTTTGGCGGTGCCTCACCTGTGCCGTGCCCTTTTTCAGACCAGTGACCACCGTGTTTTGATGCCTGCCACGATGCTGACAGGTGCTTGTCTTGCACTTGTCTGCAACCTCGTGGCACGTATGCCTGGCTTTGAAGGAGCACTACCCGTCAATAGCGTCACGGCTCTTGTCGGAGCTCCCATCATAGCGAGTGTGCTCTTCCGGCGTCATCAATCAATAGAATAAGAAATACGGATGGAAAGCACAATGATTATATAAAATGTGGAGAAACCACGAATAATAATTTAGGACGGAATGGCTTGTTTGTGAAAAAGAATTTGTATCTTTGCCACCGAAAACGATAAAAGAAAGGATAGCCTTATGACCACAATCGTAGAGAGAACCCCAAAGAGAATCACCGTCAGCATGAGCACACGGCGGTGGAACAGGATGCTGCAGCTGGAGGAGACCTACAAGTTGGCTCGCATCATCAAGCGCAGTATGAAACAGGTGGAGACGGAGCCGAGCATGACCCCAGATGAAGCCGTAGCGGCACTCCGTGCATTATGAGAGTCAGAATTTCCGAAGATTTCCGTGTCGCCTACAAGCGACTGAAGAAGCGTCACAAGTCGCTGGAATATGACTTCGAAAGTCTTCTCACTTCATTGCTTCAAAACCCGATGCAGGGTGTGGAACTGGATGGTGGTGCCCGCAAGGTTCGTCTTGCCATCACTTCTAAAGGACGAGGAAAAAGCGGCGGTGCACGGGTCATCATCCGCGTCCGCATCGTGGCCGACGAACTGCAACTCCTCTACATCTATGACAAAGCCGATTTCGAGAATGTCAGTGATGCTTTCCTGAGAGACATTATGAAACGAATGGAAGCATAAATATCCTTAATTCCGCAGCACTTTAGTTTAACTATTTTTATAAGTTCCTGAGCAACAAAAAGTTGCCCAGGATTTTGCCATGTCAGATTTTTCACTTACCT
>ONFA01000032.1 GCA_900316975.1 uncultured Prevotellaceae bacterium
CATTTGCATGTACTTCAGACATTCTGCATAACCATGCTTCTTCCTCTTTTGCATAATAAACCCCGAAAGTTTTTTGTCTAACTTTCGGGGTTCACTTCAACTCGGTACATCCACTTCTTTCTATTGTATGAAAATTTCACTCACATCATTTCGTCGGCAACTTGAGATACCATGGCTTGCCCACCATCTTGGTCGTCGTGCCATACTTCTCTTCGATGTAGGCTGGCATCGTGATGGTTGTACCAATGCCTGCACCGCCCAACTCTTGCATCTGATAACGCATGATGTCGTAGAAACGGAGACCTTCAAAGACACCTTCAAGTGCCTCTTCCTCCAGAATCAGTTGAGCAACATGAGCCTGACGCTTAGCGCGAATATCTGGAGATGCGAGGTATTCAGCATTGTAAGAATCCACGCTATCCTTCTTTGCGACATTCACGGAGTCAGCCCATGCGTTATACTCAATCACACGGTCATATTCCAGAGAGTCCTCATGAGTAGAGTTTCTGCTCAAACGTGGAACTTCCTCCAACTCAATATCCTCCACATAGGTCTTCAAACCAGCCTTGGTCTTCTCGTCATCGAGATAGTAGTTTTCATTGTATTCAGTGTCACCGCTACCCATAGAATGTATAGGCATCTGGAAGAGATTTCCCGAACCTTCTGCATTTCGGTCAGGATCAGTCTTATCCAAAGAAACGATGGTGAAAGTTTTAAACACATCAGAATTCCAAATAACAGCCGTACCCGTTGTCTGCTTCTTGAGGTCATCGTCCGTGAACTTAGGATCTTGAACAGTGAAGCCATAAGATGTAATCAAGCACAAACGGTCAAACTCGTCCTGAGAGATGATGTTGCGATTTGTCATCGTGTAGTAGGAAAGACCATACTTAAGGATGGCAAAAGCGGTTTCAGGGAAGCCAGCACGGTTCAGAGCCTCAGCAAAGTGCAGATAAAGAATGTTGTTGCGGAAGAATGGAATGAATGGCAGGTAGTCGTTACCATTGGTCGTAGAGCCATACTTTCTATTCAAATAGTACATTCTGTTATAACTGCTGTTCTCACGGCTATTGGAAGAATTATCCCTCACGTTGTCAGGACCGTCTGACACTGCATAAAGACGGAGGTCTCCTTCCAAAGTCTTATACTCTGAATACAGATTAGGATCATGTTCCCTTATCTGGATTTCTGGACGAGAACCTGCATAGTTCACAAATTTACAATAGTCTTGAGCCTTCGAAATGTCTTTCGCACGCTGTGAAGCCACCACGGCTGGATAATAATTATTTGAGTCAAGCGAGCAGAACACATTCCTCAACTTCGAAACAGTTCCATAATACTCAGAGGATTCCAATGGTAGTACACCTGCACACATCGATTCAGACTGGAAGTTTGAAGCATAGCGTGAGTTAACAGTAGATGGCTCGTAACTTGCTGCCACATTCCAATACACATTATAACCTCCCGTATTGATTTCTTCCTTAGGGAACGTAAAGTAATCATGATACATACGAATAGCATTCGTATAATCTGACTGCGAACCAGTATAGGAAGCACGCCACAAGTAGAGTTCTGCCAACAATGCACGAACAGGAATGACAATATCACGCAAACGAACACTATTGAACGACCGGTTAGCATAAGCCTGACGTAATTCATCATTCTCCGTCGCGCGGAAAGTGCTCAAGTCATTGATCATGTCTGTCAAAATCGTAACCAAACCTTCCTTCTTGCCCGAAGCCACAATGCTCTCAGCATCGTCAGAAGTCAAGACAGGAGTGCGTACATAAGGCACCTCACCATAGTTCTTGATCAATTCAAGATAGCACCAAGCACGAAAGCCCTTGGCTGCAAGGATTTCCTTCTCGAAATACTTACGGGTACCCTGAGAATTACGCAGAGAATCAACGTATGTCAAGTAAATGTTACAACTATTGATAACTGCATAATAGTCGGCAGGTTGATTATACACATTGGTGGCTGACACATTGTTGGAAGCCAGTTCCTGAATGTCTGCCGACGCATGCAGCGGATCCACATCTACGAGGTCTGCACGCACTTCGCCCAACAGCACTGTACGGTCTGCCAATTTCTGCATACGCTTGATGATACCCATCATCTGATAAAGAGTGTCTTGGGGAGCGAGTTCTGTTGTCACCAGCGTGTTTTCAGCCGTAAACATGTCCTCGCATGACACCGTGGCTGCTCCGAGTCCGAGCAGAAGCAAGCCACATTTTATAATAGATTTCATTTTCATGATTGATACAAATTAGAGATTAATCTTAACACCAAGATGGAAACTGCGACCTGATGACAGGTAACCAGCATCGATACCCTGATACAAAACGCTGTTGCCGCAAGAAACCTCTGGATCTGGACCCAGATACTTCGTCAGCGTGAAGAGGTTGTTGGCTGCTGCCCATACGGTCAGACCCTGAATGTACTCATTCTGGATAGGCAGTTTGTAGGAAAGAGTCACGTTCTTCAACTTCAGGTAAGAACCATTCTCAATCCAACGATCAGAGAAACGGCTGTTGCCCATTGGATCGTTAAAGGTAGCCTTTGGCATATCTGTCACCTGACCTTCTGTGGTCCAACGACGAGTCACGGCTGTGGTCTGATTCAAGAATTGCGAACCACCCTCAAGCACGGCACGCTGATAGTTGTAGACGTCATTGCCCAAAGAATAGTTGAAGTTGGCAGCCAACGTCCATGCCTTCTTATAATGAAGTTTCAGGTTGATGTTACCATAGATGTCCGGGTTAGGATCACCAATCACGAAACGGTCGTTCGCATTGATTTCTCCATTGCCATCCTTATCAACAAAAATCATGTCACCAGCACCGAAATAAACAGGATTGTTAGCATCGTCACGGATGAACTTGCCAGCAGCCTGTGCAGCCTGAGTGTCCTTATACACACCTGCTGTCTTATAGCCGTAGAAGACACCTGCGCTCTTACCTACTTCTGACAGAACTGTACCACCATAGAGGCTTGTCTCGAATGAGCCTACACCCTGAGGAAGACGGGTCAACTTATTCTTGTAGTGACCAACGCTTGCACCGAGTTCCATCTTAAAGTTTTTCTCATCGACGAGTTTTGCATTGAATGCAGCGTCAAAACCTTCATTCTTCAAAGCACCGTCGTTCGTGTAATAAGTAGGAAGACCTGCCACATAAGCCAATGTACCCAACGTAATCAGGTTGTTGGTCTTTGCCAAGAAATAGTTGGCTCTCAAGTTCAAGCGGTTGTTCAGGAAGTTACCCTCCACACCTACATTGAAACGGTTGGTGGTCTCCCACTGAAGAGACGAACTACCAATATTTGACAAGCCCAGCGATGAAATCGTCTGGCGAGCCACCATCTCTGAGGTCATGTACGTCAGTGTGGCTGAGTTATCCATGGCGTCATTACCAACAGACTCGAAGCCTGCATTCAGTTTCAACATGTTCACGCCACGACTTGGACGGAACCACTTTTCATTGGAGATGACCCAAGCACCCTGGATGGATGGGAACAGACCCCATGCCACACCAAACATCTTCAGACCACCGTCAGCCTTCTTGCCGAAACGAGATGAAGTTTCCATTGACAACTGAGCAGAGAGGTAGTAACGCTCCATGTAGTTGTAATCAGCATTAGCATAGTAAGCCAAAGTACGCCAGTTGGTGTCAGTACCGTCAATCTTGCGGTTCTTTCCACCCGTATTAGGAGTCTTATCACTACCTGTATCATCTGCATAGAGATAAGATGCACGATAAATATCGTTCATGTAACGAACACCGCCAAACAATTCTACACGATGTGCGCCATTCGAAAGGATTTTCCAGTCTGCACGAGTGTCTGAGAAGACGGCATTATGCCTTGAGAACATCGAGTACTTGGAGTTCGGTGTCTTCTCGAGGTTGCCCGGCAACATGAATTCCGGCATACCAATGATTGGGGTGAAGTAACACTCGTCAAAACTCTGAAGCGTGTAACTGAACTTTTCTGTCAGTGAGAAATCCTTGGTGGGTTCCCATGTCGGAGCGATTGTGACGTTAATCATCGAACAATCCGAATGGTTCTTGTTCTTTGCCTCGCCATATTCAAGAATAGCAAGTGGGTTTGCAATTCTGGCTTTCTCCGCATCATCTGTACCCCAGACTTCATCCAGATAGTTATCAGCATCAGCAATGTAAGAGGTCACCTGACGGTTCGTTGCGAAATCATAAGGACTCAAGAAAGGAGCCTTAATGTTTGCCAATGCACCAGGAGATGCCAATGCCTGCAAATACTGATTATTTGACCAACCATCACTTCTGAGGTCGCGCGTCACATTTGCATAACTTGCATCAAACTTGGTATAGAACCACTTGTTCAGGATGATGTCTGTATTGAAACGTACATTGAAACGCTCCATATCATTTCTCTTCAGAGTTGACTTTGAATTGCTGTAACCAACAGAGAGGTTGTACTGAGCGATATCGTCACCACCTTGAATAGAGATGCCATAGTTCTGCGTCCAGGCCCTTCTCGTCACTTCTTTGTTCCAATCCGTATTATTATGGTAAACATTATAATAATAATAGTCTGGTTCAGAGTGCAGGAACTTGAACTCTGTCAGCGTCGTGTTGGTTGTCTGCAAGAGGTTCGAAGCGTAAGAACGATACTGACCCGCATTCATCAAGTCGAAAGTCTTAGGTCTGAATTCCAAACCAGCATTAATATTCACATCAATGCGGGTTGCCATAGAGTGACAACGCTTCGTGTTGATGACGATGACACCATTGGATGCCTTTGCACCATAGATGGCTGTTCCATTCTTCAACACCTCCACAGACTCAATGTCATCTACATTGATGGCTTGCAAAAGGTTATTGAAATAGCCCGTGTGCAACATGGTGGCATCATACAACATGTCATACACAACGCCATCCAGGACAATCAGTGGCATCGCGTTAGAGTTCAAGGAGTTCAAGCCATTGATAAACATGGCAACGCCCTCTGCGGGATTGGCGGAACGCTGAATGCTCCTGACATCCGCACCTAAACGATTCTGGAGTTCCTGATCAATGGTCAGAGCGGGCGTGTTGACAAAATATTCTTCTGTCACACTCTTGCGCGCCGACGCATTGGATGTGTAATCCTTCTTTAAGATGCTTGACTGTAGATATACATTCACACCGCTGGTACGACCGTTGAGGGACACATTGTTCATGTTATAGCCCTCCAACCGAACCGTAAGTGCGGTAATGAATTTCGGAACATTGATGGTGTATTCACCATTCTCGTCCGCCATGGCTGTATAATACTGATTGTTGAAAGCCTGAAGTTGAGCACCTGGAAGTGGTTCGCCTGTAACAGCATCCACAACCTTACCTTTCACCTCAATGGTTGGATAGGTCTTTGCTGGCTTAATCTTTTTGACAGGTGCAGCAACCTCTGTTACCTCCTCTTGTACCTCATCCTGTGCAACGGCTGGGAGTGCTGTTCCAAGGAAGAACATGAGTGCTGCGATTCCGTATTTATTGAAGTGCTGCATAATTATTTACGTATATTAGAAGTTGTCAACTGATTACCTTTTCTCATTTTTGCTTCACTTGCCTCAATGACTTCGGCAGGTGCGTCTTCATCATGTGGTTTCAAGATGATGGAACTAATAAGCATTTCGTTAGAGAAGTCTTTTCTCTGGCTTGAGAGGATAGATGACGCAATCTGGATGATTACCCCGTAGTCAGGTCTGCCATAATAAGCATTCTTGAACTGGTACTGTCCCAAATAGGTCGTGTCATTCACAAGGATATGACCATTCTCATCGTACATCATGCCCTGTGACAAGAAGATGTTCTTCTGCTTCTCGTCAATGGGCTCTGGATTCTCAAGCGTCTTGCCCTTGGTTGGGAACTGACCGATGCTCTTGCCCTCATTTTCACGCTCAATAACAGTTGCCGTGAAACGATATGGACGAACATCCCATTCTGAAATGTCAATATTATTGTAATCATCCTTCAACCAGATAGGACAAGTCACCAGATAGATGTCATACGTGCCTGAAAGCGTGTTAGAAACATTGAAACCGATAGTGATGTTACCACTGGTCGGAACCACATCAATGAAACTATAAGGCTGACGCAAAGCATCCGTACCAACCTCTTCGCCTTCTTCATCGTACACTGGAATTCTTGAAATAAAGTTACCAGAACGAACAGCGAAAGACTTCTGGACACCCTTCGTGTAAGTCCAGTTGTCACCAGAACCCAACTTGTTTACAACACCATCAGATGCTCTCACCTTGATTTTCTTGAAAAACTGTTCTACCGCAGTCATTGGATATTCGTCCACGATGTAAGCAGTACCATTAGAGCACTCAATAGGATCGCCCGCCTTTGCAAGAATGTCATTGATTTCTCGATCTTCTGGCATATCCTTAGGTTCCTTGCTGTAATAAACGTGCTGAGTCCAGTCGTTCACACCATGCCAAGCGTTGTAATAGTCGGTGGATTTCAAAGAGTCTTGCCAGTGTTCATTGGCATTCTTGTTATAGTACAAGTCAGTCATGGCGAAGGTGTTAGCATAGTGACGCGTCAAAGAGTCGCAAGTGCCAGCAGAACGATTGTCTTCTGAAGGATTGAACACCAAGAGGGATTCAGCCTTCTTGTAACGCTCTGCCCATGCCTTAGCCGTTGGCAAGATGGCAATAAAGAGAGAGTCCTCTTCGTAGAGCCTTGCATCGTGGTTCTTGAGCACCGTATTGTTCTTTTCCATATACTTGCTCACCCAAATCTTATTACCATCGGCATCCACACCACGACTGACAGACTTACCCTCAATCAGCGTGTCCTTATTGACTTTCTCGTCATAAAGATAAGCATAGAGTGACAGGGTGTCCTTGCCCACCTCTGGGTCCTCCTTGTACTGCTTGGCAATCATCTCGAAAAGATTGTAAGCATAAGGAGATGGGGCATCAATGACATGGAGAATACCATTCTGGCATGAAATATTGTTCTTTTGTTCGTCAATCTTGGAGTGACCGAACATGCCGTCAGCCGTCATCGTGCCTCTCTTCTTGTTCAACAGACTGAAAGACTGGTCTGTCGGAGTGAGAGACAATGAATAAAGCGCCACATGGTTCTTGATGAAATCATTGACCACTTCGGCTGAATCTGCCACTCTCTCGCCATTCGAACCCACATAGTCAGAAAGGTCGAATGTGCCGTCAGCAGGTGCCCAAACAGTGTATGTATTGTCGGAAGAAAGTTCACGAGAGAACCCATACGCCTTGACGACCTTGGCGAAATCGGGTGCAGTCTCTTCCAGAGCCTGCATCGTTGTGCCATTGAATTTGAGGGTTGACAGTCCTGCATTGTAGTGATCGTCCCATGTGTCTGTACATGAGTACATCGCAACGAGGCCTGCTGCTACCGCAAATCCGACACGGAATGTATTTTTGATATTATTCATATTCTTTCTTTTATTGTCAGCCTCCCTTGCCCGAAGTGGGCAAGGTGGGCTGAATAGTTATTTACCAAGTAGGTTCTGAGAAATATTCATTGTTATAAACAGAACTTGGACAAAGTTCGATAAAGTCGAAGTTCAACTCATTGTTCTCAGACTCCATCTTCTGCTGTATTCTCAAGAAGTGGTCGGACTTGCCATCGGTTGTGAAGGTACCAATCACCTTACGGATGGTGTTGTTCTGAGCACGCATGGTGGCTGAACCTGCATCGAAACTGCTGCGCCATCCACAGTGATAACACTTCGGACCCTTCATCCAACCAATGTTGTGAATTGCCTTGTCAAATGCCGTGATGGCATCGTCATCACCTAAGTCTGTATCGTTCTTCCATCCGAACAGTGTTTCTGCACCTGGACGCATGTCAAATGGAATGCCCTGAGGCTCACCGTCGATATAATATTGTACGATACCACGAGTGTCGAAGCCCACACAGGTCATCATACGAACCTCGTATGTACCGGCTGGCACTGCTGGCAACTTCAAGGTGAAGTCATAACGTCCCTTGAAAATGATCTCATCACCCTCGTATGACCAGAACGACAAGCAACGACCACGTACATGCATATGGGTATTGGCTGTCATATCGAAGTTACGAGCATAACCAGGTTTGAAACCAACACTGCGGTTACCATTAGCACTAGGATCATTGGAATTCACAGCCCAGTCATACATCTTATTGCCACGCCATCTATGACCACGTGCAACCTCACCATCCGTCAGTTTCGTCATGAAGTCTGGAGACAGAGTCGTACAGTCCATACGGATACAGTCGTTCATGACTAATTCCTGCATGTTTCGGTCGTATGCCACCACGTCGTCAATGTAATGATACATACCATTCAACGCTGTCGTGGTTCTCTTGTACTCCTTAGGTGTGGCAATCTTTGCGCCACGGTAATAACCACCACGCTCATCCGCATGGTGACGAACACCACGACGGTTGATATACAAACCAACTTGAGGACCCGATGGGAAGGAGAACTTCATCAAAGACTGAGGCATCAAGGTGCCGTACCAGTCGCAGATGTCGTACTTCATACGGTTGAAGTTGTACTGCAAGTCGTTGTTATCCATAGAAGTCAAACTGTAATAATCACCATAGCGGTCGATTACATGATAAGAGATGAAGCGGTTGAGCGCATTCTTACGGTCGGTCAAATCATCCCTGTCTGCATCTTCTGGATACATAGGGTCATAGAGTTGGTGAGCCAAATACTCCAAGGAACTGGGATCTGTCTTACCCAACAGCGTGGTGACACCATATTTTTCCTGCAAGATAGAGTCTGGGCACATGAAGACGGTATAGTTGAAATAACGCTTCACGGGATATGCCACGTTGTCATACTCACCGCCACTACCATCCAAGTGTTTGGCTGTAGGAATACACAATTTGGTGTTGGTCCAAGTACAAGAGTCGATACGATCCTTGTCGTTAGCCCATCCATAAGTGTCATCCACATAGTGATCCTGAAGAGTGTCGAGGATACCTGTCACCTCAAATGCCTGACCATAGAGCAAACAAGTTGAATCACTCAAGATCACAGTGCCAATCAGGTCGTTGCTGGAACCCACGATGGTGCTCACGGTGTGTACCACACCATTCGACACAGAGTCATCGGCATGAATCACCTGAGAATTCTGATTGATGTACATTGCCAAAACTGAGTCTTGTTTCTGTGCATCCCATTCCTGATAGGATTTCACACTGACAATGTGCTCCAACATGTTAGACTTAGGATATTGACCTTCATTGAAGTCTGTCGTAAAATAGGCTGCTTCGATGATTGAGTTCAACGCAATCGTATCGCAGTCTTGAACAGACAACTCATCCACAGAGCTCAATCCACGCTCTGCCAGATACTTCTCCACAGCCGCATTTGTAGGAGCAAACACGGTGTACGAGCCATATGTGCCCAACATGTCGACAAGACGGAGGTCATATTCTCCCCTTGCGCGCTCCAAAATCTTCAAATATTCAGAATACTGCTCACGACTCCTCAGATAGTCAGCAGCATACTCTCTTGACTGAGTATAGTAGTTTTCCACACCAGGATCATCTTTACAGCTCACCACCGCTACCTGAATGGCAGAAACTACAAATAGGGCAATTGCCCAGAATTTAATTCCTGATAATCTCATAATTTACTGTTTTTTATTTTCATCCTCATCCAAATAACTTTCGTTCTGGACAAGAGCTGGATTAATCTTCATTTCCTTTCTTGCGACTGGCATATACATGAAGCCCATCTGGATCAACTTGATTGCCACGGCAGGACCTGCCTCACTATACTTCGTCGCCAAACTCTGACGCATCTCCTGTGTATTGCCGGCACGACGCGATGCACGAACCAAGTCGTAGAAACGCTTGCCCTCGAAGAGGAACTCACGTCTGCGCTCATTCATCAAGAGTTTGTGGTAACCGTCATAAGTTTCTGGTTGCACTGGGGCATACTGCTTCTTTGTCTGAACAACAGGATTCGAGCGGCGGTAAACGGCTGAAATCAGGTTGAAAGCATCAAGTTTCAACTCGTCTGGAGTTGTCAATGAGTTACCACGCACAAGCACTGAAGCCTTGCGCATCTTTGCTTCATTAGACTCACCGCCATTTTGCGTTGCATCAGCATTGTCAGCGTCATCCTGCTGTTCCTCATCTGCCTTCTGCTCACCCTCTTGCGCCTCCTTATCGGCTGCATCCATATTGAAAGCCAACTCAATCTCAGCCTCAGCACGGAACAACATGATTTCAGTCAGACGATAAAGAATCCAGTTGGGGTGGAAATCATTATCATAAGGAAGAGAAGAACGAGGAGCCACGTAGGTTGAACCTACACTACCGTATTCAGTAGAAGATGACACACCTGCCCAATTCGTTCCAACCACATACTTGTAGATGCTGGACACTCCACTCTCTTCATTGTAGTAGAAGGAAGCAATACTACGGTAGTCAGATGGTACCGAGAACAATCTTGAATCTGAATAAGTGTCGGTAGTCGTAGGCTTGCTTTCAAACAAACTTTCAGCAGCCTTCACCCATTGAGAACGAGAACTCGTTCCATACATTTGCTCAATAACATGGTTGCCATTGTTATCACTAATAGTATACGAACGATTCGCAACCTTGTTGTGATATGTTATTTCAAAGAGTGTCTCAAAAGAAGCACCATCACCAAAGATTGCAGTGGTGGCAGCAGGACCATTCTCGTTGTGGCCAACAGAAATTTCCTCAGCTAACAATGGATATCCATAGTCCTTGTACACTTCCTGATCTATATCCTCCTTGGCATCACCTTCGTCATAGCGCTGCATCTTATAATTGAGAATCCAGTCACAGCAGTCGATACACTTTCTGTAGTAATCGTTCTGTTCTGCCTTGCTGAGTTTATAATCTGACGCACGCCACAAATAGAGTTCTGCCAACAAAGCATACATGGCAGGACGTGTCACTTTACCAGTGTTCGTGGTATTGTCAACGCCTGACTTCAAGGTCTGGTTGTTGTTACGAAGCGGAGCGTAGTCCTTGCATGACTCGATGTCAGCAATCAGTGTATCCAACACCGCTTCGAACTTAGTCTGAGGCAGACGATAAGTCTGCGTGTCATCCAAAGAAGGTTCCAATGTGAAAGGAACGTCCCTAAAAGTCTTGATGAGTGTCAGGTAACAATAGTCACGGATGAAAGAGCATTCAGCCTTGTTGACACGATAGTCGGACTCCGTGTAGTTGGGGTCCTTCTTCATCACCTGAGGTGCCTCATACATAGCAATGTTACAATAGTTGATGACCTTATAGAGTGAACTCCAATCGCAGAACTGATTGGTGGTCTTCACACTTCCCTTGAGCAAGAATCTCAAATCGTCAGACTGGCTCTGACCTGCCTGCACATTGTCGGAACGGCATTCGCCCCAAACCGCCAAACGGGTCAAAACATTTTGCGAACTAAAGGCTCCGTAGCAAGAGGTCACCACGCTCTCCACATCATCTTTGTTGGTCCAGAAGTTCTCATAGACCACCTCGTTGAGGGGGAGCAGGTCGATGTCGCAGGAACTGAAGCCAAATCCTGCAGCAACCAATGCGACAGCCGATAATATTCTATTTTTTATTTTTTTCATGACTTTAAGCCCTTTTTATTAGAATGAAACATTAATACCGAATTGGAACGAACGTGAACGCGGGTTCGTGTCACCATCATACGCTGCCCTATAACCACCTGCACCGTGCTCTGGATCAAGACCTGAGTACTTGGTGAGGCAGAATGCATTGTTGAGCAGCAAGTTCAAACGCAGTGAACTCAAGCCCCACTTCTTCAACAGTTTAGGATCAAACGAATAGGACAATTGTGCATAGTTCAGACGGAGGAAAGAAGCATCTTCCACGAATCGGTCAGAACCCAGATAGTTGTAAGTGTCGAACTGAGTTTTTGTTGTGGCTGCACGTGGCAGAGGTGCAACATCACCTTCGTTGTGCCAACGCCAGTTCACTGCAATCGACTGGTTGTTGTTGTTAGACATGTTCTCCAAGTCCGCGCGGGCAGTATTGATTACCTTGAAACCTGTACGGAAGTTGAATTGGAGGTTGAGATCCCATCTCTTATAGTGGAATTTGGTACCAAAACCACCCGTAATCTTAGGCAGTGAAGAGCCCAGATAGACGATATCCAATTCATTGATCTGACCATCGTGGTTGATGTCCTCATAGATAGCATCACCACCCACAAATGCGTACTGGTTAGTTCCGCCATAGTTGAAGTACATCATCTTAGGAGCACCTGTCGAGTCAAAGATAGGCTCTCCCTTCTCGTTGCGCACCACTGGAGAGTTAGGACCACTCAGTCCTTCCACCTCTTCGTCAGAGTACTCAGAGTATGCATAAACGCCCTTATAGCGGAAACCGTAGATAGAGTTCAACGGGTTATTGAGTTGAACACGAGAAAGATATTGTTTATTCTGATAATTGCACTCTTCGTTCAAACCATCCAAAAGGGTTGCATCCATTGACAGCACACGGTTGCGGTTATTAGCGAAAGACACATTAAAGTCCATCGAGAAGTCGCCAGCCCTAACAATGCCATTACCGTTGATGTTGAACTCCCATCCCTTATTGCTCATCGAGCCGTCATTATACCAACTCAGGCCGGTGTAACCAGAAGATGATGGAATACCATAATTTTGCTGCAACAAATCAGTCGTCTTAGAAGTGTAGATATCAACGTTTGCATCAATAGTTCTTCTATGGCTTTCATCCAGATAGAAACCGAAGTCGAAACCAACCTGGAAGGAGTTTTTCTTCTCATATCTCAGACCTGCCAGACGGATATTGTTTGGAATAACGGATGAAGCACCCATATAACCAGGGCCGGAACCATACTTAGAACGCCAGAGGTCACCACCTGGAGCACGACCAGAATAACCCCATGATGGACGGATTGACAACATGGAGAGCCATTTCACCTTTTCCATGAATGGTTCCTTGCTGATGTTCCAACGACCTGACAATGCAGGGAAGAAACCCCATGGACGGTCTGGTCCAAAGGCTGTTGTACAGTCACCACGAAGCACACCAGTAACACTATAACGCCCCTTGTAAGAGTAGTGAGCCTGGAAAGTCAAGTTCTGGCTCCTTGAATGACCTGCACCTGAACCGTAACTACTAATGACACCACCTGCAAGAGTTGATGTGATATCAGCCGTTGTTGGCAACATGCTCTTACCGGTATTTTGGCTTGAACTATTGCCCTGTCCATAATCATAGCGTCCCATCACCATCAGAGAGTGACCTTCCTTATTGAAGTGAGGCGTATAGGTCAACGTGTGACGAGTGGACATGTTGTGGCTCTTCGAACTGCTTGCTGATGCAGCGTTATAATTACCAGAGAACATCGTGCTGGAAGAGAGCCATCCTGGCACATAACTGCTGTTGTCACCATTACTGATTGAGAAAAGAATTTGTCCTTCATAACGCAACTGATGCTGGTCTGGCTGCGTGCCCAAGATGTCATACTGGAAGATGAACTCCGGACGGAGGTTCAAATCAGTTGTTTTCTGTGATGAATTGTATGCTTTAGCCACAGGGTTCACCATATCATACTGATCTTTCAAATAAGTACTTGCTGCATATACACCAGTCTGTCTGGTAATCCAGTAGTTCATCGTATAGAACTCATCTGTGTCATTGCCGTTCGCATCTTCACGATAGATGGACAAGTTTGGCATCTTACGCTGAGCAACACCGATAGCATCTCCTGTGTTATGGAGGTCACGATTGGTGTAGTTGAAGTCGAAGTTCGTACGCACCTTGATACGGTCTGACACATTGTAGTCAAGTGCCACACGGGTCGTGAAGCGGTCCATACCCTGCTTGATGATGTAGTTGGACTGTGTATCATAACCACCAGAAATACGGAAGGTAGCCTTCTCACCACCACCACTGATGTTGATACTGTGAGACTGCTGCACACCAAACTTTGTCACGGCATCAACCCAGTCGGTGTTGTCATTATACATATTATATTCAGCCCATTCTGGTGCATAAGCAATTTCTGGGATGAAACTATTAGATGACTTATCAGCGAAACTTGACTCCTGACGAGGATTGAAGTAAGCCTCTTTCATGTACATGGTGTAGTCGTCACCATTGAGCAACTTGTAACGCTTGTAAATCCAGTTACCAGTCAGACGATAGTTGTAACTAACCCTTGTCTTACCTCTGGCACCACGCTTCGTCTTGATTTCAATGACACCGTTTGCACCCTTCGAACCCCAAATGGTCTGTGCGGCAGCATCCTTGAGGACGGTGATGGACTCGATATCGTCAGGGTTCACCTGCAAGAGTTCTGCGAAACGTTCGTTGTTAGCATTTTCGAAGTCGAAACTTTCATCCACAGTGATGGGGTTACCATTCACTACAACCAATGGGTTCTGGTTACCGTGAATGGTGGAAACACCACGCAGACGGATGGTTGTACCAGCACCAAGGTCACCAGAGTTGGCTACGATATCAAGACCTGCGACACGTCCTTGAAGGGCTTCATCAACAGATGTGATACCGACACCTTCAAACTCTTTCATGTCGATGGTCTGAGATGCTGTGGCAATCTGATCCATCGGGATGGCAAGACCTGTGCTCTGGCTTTTTCGTACAGCCGTGACAGTGACTTCCTTGATGGTCGTATTGCTCTTGAGGACTATCTTTCCGAAAGCCCTCTTATTGATGGGCAATTCGACTGTCTGACAACCAATGTAAGAAATACGGATTTTATCCTTAGGGTTCTTGATTGCAAAAGAGAAGTTACCGTTGATATCGGTAGTTCCATGAGCGACAATACGATTGTTGTGGTCAATTTCCACCACGTTACACATCATCAAAGGGTCGAAATCATCCCATACTTGACCGCTGATAATGTCGCCCGCTTTCACCTGCGCACTTGCCTGAATGCAGAAGCACGCTAAAAGCATGAGGATTGATATTATTTTTTTCATATTCTGGACTTATTATTCTGAAGTAAGTGGCTTATAAGTATAGGTGAACTGAGTTGGTATCTCGTTACCCTTTGAATCAAAGTGTGCACCATCGGCAAAAATCAGCGGATCCTCAATGCCATGTACGACAACGAATGAAGAGTTGTTCATTCTCACACTGTTAGGATTCGTAATGGCGCCTCCGCTCTCAAACCAGTATTCACGTGCCATCAGGTTGTAAGCACCTTCATCGGTCACGACTTTAGTCTGATGTCCGCCCAAGAACGCTCCGTTCTTGTCATATCCGTTGCGGCAGTCGGTCACATACATCTGACCACCTTTCACCTGGACACTCAGTTTGTAAGGACGTCCTGGAGAATACTTACCACCCCATGATTCTTCACCTGTTGTCTCATCCACCTGAGTGGCCTTGATGAGTTCAGTCTTTGCAGTTTCGAAAGAACCCACAGTATCCACATCAACAAAAATGGCGTTGTCCTGAATGTGGTACTTCACAAAGTCGAGCATGACTTCACGGATGGAGTCTGCACGAGACTTCAGTCTTTCGTCTGTTGGAGAAGAGGATGTAATGCCCATTTCCTCGTCATACAGTTCGGCGTCCTCAAGGTCCTGAAGTGTTGGAAGACCTGCTGCGTATGCCTTCTGCATCGCCGCGTTGGTTGGAGCATATACTGTGTAGTGGTAGTTGTTCAGAAGATATGTTGCCTTATTGGTGGTTGCGTCCTCAGAACCAATCAGGCCTGGTGCCTTGAGGTTGAAGAGGTTACCAAAGGTCTGGTCTGCAGCCTGCCAGCCGTTCTTCGAGTTAGCCTTGCTAATCGCGCATGCCTCAACAATGCCGAAGAATTCTTTAAAGATGGAGTCACCCTTCACCACTGTATCATGCAGAGTCTTGGCTACAGAATTAGGAGTACCCATCACGATGCCATCCGTTGCAATAGTGATACCATTGCGGATGTCTTCGCCATCGTATGCCTCAACAGTATGAAGTGGCTGGCCGATCACGTCTTGATAAGAACCTGAAACTTCATAGTTCTTGGCGCCTTTCTTTTCCACTTTCACGAAATTGCGACCCTTAGTCTTATAATATTTCTTGCCTTCGCGATAAGGCTCCACGATGATCATATTGTCGAGCATGTCTTCCATACGGTTCTTGAGGATACCATTGGAAATACCGCCTCTGATGTGAGTGGCTGTACCCCTCTTGGTGAAGGTGCCATCACCATTGTCGTCACACTCATAGACGTCTGCATAGAGTTGCAATTTCTCGTCAAGTTTGAACTCCCACATTCTCTTCACAGTCTGTCCGTAAGAAACTGGGTCGATATAAGTCAAAAGACCATCGTTTGTCGGGAGCAGGAAAATGAATCGAGACACCATTGAGTTGAGGTAGTAGTTGTAGTTCATCGGAGTGATGACATTGTCCATCACAGTGAAGCGTGACTTGTCAATCACTGCAGGGAACAACACTGAAGAATAGGATGCAGGTGCAAACACTTTATTGGTCAAGAACACGAGACCGTTGCAGCCGAGGAACACGCTGTCCACATCTTCTTTAGTGATACCGATAGGTTCGTTGGCATCGTTGAGCACTGCATCGAACTTGGAAGGAACAGATGAGGTGAATGCCTGAATCTGGTTCACACGAACCAAGTCGTCAAGTACAGAACTTGGCGTATTTTCGATTGTACCATAGTACTTCTCAATCACACCACCATTCCACCAGTTTCGGATAGCCTCGTCGGATGGAACCAACATGATGGCCATGTCTTCCATCATAGGCTGACGGTCGTTGGCGATTTCTGGAATATAGCCATTCCATCCCGGGTCGAACTTCAAAGCACCATCAAATGTGTTTCCGTTCTTGTCATACATGAACGGTGTGCTGGTTGCCATGGTAGAACCGAAGGAACGGTCGGAGAAGTAACGCTTCACGAAGACAGTGTCGAAATCTGTGCCCTTGCTCAAGTTGTAGGTCTCACGCAAGTTGATGGAGTCCTTCGGAGCAGCAAAACGTTCGATGATGCTGCTGAAGATGGACATCTTTGGGTTCTTGCGGATGATTTCAGACATGTTGTCCAGCGGAACGAGCACTTTATCCACCTGATGAACGAATCCGTTCTTACAGAAGATGTTGGAATTCGTCACACGAGAGTTGTTGACATAGATGTCGTCAGAATGGAAAGTTCCCTCTGGCTGGTTGTAGATAAAGTCAATGTCGGTGAAACTGAGTTGGTTCGAAGTCACGAACTTACCCGTGAAGTGAAGCATAGGTGCCGGATTCGATGCGTCCGTGAACAGGACGATAGAATCGCGGTTAGCACGCAACTCGTTGAAGTAAGGGTTGTTTGGCAGAATACCTCTGTCATCGTCAGTCGCGATGTACATCACAGAGTCGAGCAACGACATGGATGTGGCACGACGACAAACCTCACCTTTCGCTGGACGACCTGTACCTGGAGCCTGAGCCGATGAAAGCATCGTGGTCGAGTACGGGTTGTCGATCATTGACGTGTTGAGCAAAAGTTTCTTCTGCGCCAGCGAGAGGTCTTCATACTTCTTGACACCCCAATCGTTGTGCGCGTAGAAATCCGCGAACGCATCATCGTCAGCGATGAACATTGTTTTACTACCGGTCTTGGAAAGAATCTCTGCCTGTCCAAGATCGTCAATCAGATGCAGATAGTTTGTAAAATTACCCTTGTTCTTCATGTAACCATAGATGTTGTCCAAACCTGAAGGTTGGTCTTCATCCAAGTTGTAACGGTCAGAACATGAGAAAATTCCCAAACCTGCAGCACACAGCGCACCTCCTACCAAGAGGTGTCTGCACAGTTTTTTCCTCTGAAAGTTATACAACATAATATTAATTAGAATAGATTGTTTGTCCTTCTAAATTGGAAAGTTTTAGTAAAAAGTATTATTCAATTCTTAGCTATTCGATCCCCGTGGTCATATTTGGCCAAATTCCCACGTAAACCACATAACTTTTGCAAAGGAACAACTTTTTCGAGAGATAAACAAAAAAAAAATTAAAAGAATTGCAATAAAACTTAATTTTAACAATTCCGTTCCACTTTTGAGCCAATTTTGGTTAATTTTGTGTGGGAAACAGTGAAAAAAGTGAAATCTCACCATGAAAAGGCACGATTCTGGAACGAGTCACAGACACAGAATTGGAACCAAAGAAACAAGGGGAAGGATTGATAATAACGTCAGTTCGACATGACCACCTAAAACTTACACGAACAACCCCAAAATCGACATCGTCGACATCGGTTTGCCGACATCGTCGACATCGATGCACCGATGTCGACGATGTCGATTTTGAGGTTGTGGAAGAGGCAATCAAAAAGGGGCTACGCCGTCAAGACATAGCCCCTTTTTGATGGGTGTATATTGTTTACCTGTAGGTGTGTAGGTTTACTTGAACCAAACTTTCCTGCCATTCACAATGTAGAATCCACGGGAAGGATTTGTGACAGGACGTCCCATAAGGTCGAAGATGGTTTGCTGCATCGGGGTTCCCGAATCGGCATCTGCAACAGCAGGCAAGTCTTCTATGCCCACCACGGTTCCTGCATCAAAGACATTGACACGGTTGAGTTGCGTGTTCAATCCCTTCACATCATCGGCTGAAAGTTCGCGGTTGTATATCATCAGATCGTCAAAAGATGCCTCTGCCGAACCCCAGAAAGAACCGAGTCCGAGGAAGAAGTACTTGGCTGATGTCACAAAATCGAGCACCTTACCTCTGTCAAAGGCATCAGCAGCGACACTGCCCACATATGCCATCTGGAAATCATAGTAGGGATTGCCATCAAGATAAAGCCGATAGCCATTTTCCTTCGAATAGGTGAAAGTGACGAGATGCCACTCCCCTGCTGCAATACGGTTAACCACCTTATAGGCACCTGTAGGATGGGCATCGTTCTTTTCGGGATAGTTGATGTCAAACCAATTGCCTGCATTGTCGTTGAAACCAACATAACTGTTACCCGTAAGGTAGAGGCGGGCTCCATCAGCAGTGGCGGAAGTGCTGTTGAAGAATCCCCATAACGCATCATAATAGTTGGCACCATCGGCACGCTTCACCCAAAGACTGACGGTAAAGGCGTCAAGAGCGGTCTGCCCTGCCAACGGATTGGGAATGCGGGAATAACTATTGTAACCTCTGGCACCGAAATACTGATGCACCACTTGACCGAAACGGGAAGGGTCAGACTCAAGTGTTGGCGAGGAGGTGGCTGAATTGGAATGACCATACGTAACGCGATCCTCGGCATTGAGCAGGTTACAAGTGGGGGCATCGTCGAAGTTGTAATAAGCCAAAAGCCCAGTCGTCTGGTCACCCGGAACTGGGACTGTCGGGGCAAGGGCTGTGGCAGAATATTCCTCTGTCCAATAATAGTTGCCACATTCCATCCGTGCGGTCATCGTGAAGGGGGTGTCTTCGGTTGGAGCATCATATTTGCCAGTATTAGAGAACACTTGAGGATTGGAGGATGTCCAACTGAGTGTCACATTCTCTTCGGGGGTAAAGACGATGTCCTTATTGGTGGAGATGTTAGAGAACAGGGACTTTTTCAGATAGGTGCCACCATATTTCTTGTAGTTTTGAGCCAAAGCGTATTGTGGCTGCAACTTGTATCCCCAACACGGAACGCCCGTATTGCTCACAGCGGTGAAGCAGAGTGTGGTGGCAGTGGCGCCTTCGAGTGTCTGTTCGACCACAACGCCATGATAGGTGACAGAACCGAGACGAATCTGAATATAGGATTTTCCCTCGGCAGTGTAGAACCATGAGCCAGAATAGTCACCCGTCACTTTTCCATCTGCCGTCAAGTGAATGACAGCAGGAGTGACCTCCTCCATGCTGGAGTGATCAAGTTTGTAAGGATGGACGACAACATGATAATCGCCTTCCACATCGGCAGCAGTCCAAGGCTGAGTGGTGGCAATGCTTTCATCGGTGGTTTCCTCTCCATTGAATTGGAACGGAGCCGTACATAGCCATCCCTGGCTGTTGAGGTAGAGTTGATAGGCACGCACTTGATGGCCAGCGGTCCCATCATTGAATTTGGTGTGACAGACGAGGAATGTACGGCCTTTGTCATCTTGGCATGCAGAGTTATGCCCCTGAGCGCACTCCCCTACAGTCATCAGTCCCCAGTGATTCATCGCACCAATCAGTTTCATTCCTTTATTTGTTACGGCTTTAGCACCAAAATTGAGTTGATAGGAGGTGTAAGTTGCAGGGTTTCCTGATGCGTCTTTATAGGGACCATCAGGTTTTTCTGAACGGAAAACACGCATCTCATATCCTCCATCGGGGGCGAACCCGCCATAACTCATGAAAAGGTAATAATAGTTACCAATGTGTTGGATGTAGGGACCTTCACCGCTGACATAGCAACCGCCGGCTATCAACTTGCCAAAATAGGGATCGCTTGTGTATCCTGTGAAAGATGCACGATTGGGGGCTGTACCCGCATAAGTGGTGGAAGGATAGGTGTAGGTATAGTCGCGAAGTCCTGTATTCTTATCAAGTTTGAGCATAAAAATACCGCCCGACCAGGAACCATAGGCAAGCCAAAGTTCACCTTCTTCATCGAAGAAAACGCAGGGATCAATACAATTGGGCCACAAATTGCCCCAGGCATTGGTCTTATAGCGAGAAGGAAGCGAAGACAGGGTACCCAACACCACCTCCAGGTCTGTATCCTTATAGTTCACACTTTTGCCAGAGCGTGTCTGGCCATCGAAACCACCAAAGACAATCGGGGCCTCGTAGGTGAAAGGTCCAGTAGGACTATCGCTGGTCAGCATGACCACAACGGAAGCCCAATAGTCGCCATTGATACTCAAGTACAGGCACCATTTACCCATGTGGGGATTATAAATGATGTCGGGAGCCCACTGACAACCAGACACCCATGCAGCCTCAGTCACGGGGGCAGTCCGTTCACCGACAGAGATGCCCGCATAGGTGGAGGCAAACGCTGAAGCATCATAACTGCCAAGAGTCACCTCCTCCTGTTCCGTCTTGCCTGGAAGACAACGCTTCACGATATGGACAGGATTCTTTTTGAACACCTTATTGGCATCTTTCGACTCATACCCTCCTTGATAATAGCGAGTGATGTCGCCATAAGTCTTAAAATCTTGGGTCTTGACACCATAATAATGCGAACCATAGATATAGAATGTCTGTGTGGCTGCATCCCACACAACCGAAGGGTCATGGACACTTTTCCAATTGCGTGACTGGGTTTTGTAAAGAGTATTCAACTCGGTTGTTGTCAGTTCTTTCATTTCAGACTGGGCATTCAGAGCCATACAAAGTCCGAAAACCATGGAGATTGTCAGTAAAAGCTTTTTCATAAACAGGTTGTTAAAAATTTGCGGCAAACTTACGAAAAAACTTTCATGCTACAAAAAAAATCGCTCACATTGTCACAAAAGCAGCAAAAAAAAGACCGCACACGAATTCGTATGCGGTCTGCAAGATATGAATTGTTGGCAATAATTTACTCTGCGGATGTTTCAGTTGCAGTAGTTTCCGCTGCTGGAGCCTCTGCGGCTTCTTCCTTTGTTTCCTCAGCAGGAGCCGCTGGTGCCTCTGCCTTTGGAGCCGACTTACGAGAACGACGAGTACGAGTCTTCTTAGCCTCAGTCTTAGCCATATTCTCATCGAAGTCAACCAGCTCAATGAATGCCATTTCTGCATCATCGGAGGGGCGACGACCCAACTTGATAATACGAGTGTAGCCACCAGGACGATCAGCCACCTTTGTTGCAACGATGCTGAAAAGTTCTGTGATAGCATACTTGTTCTGGAGGTAACTGAAGACAACGCGACGAGAAGCGGTAGTATCCTCCTTTGACTTTGTAATCAGTGGCTCAACATATACCCGAAGAGCCTTTGCCTTTGGAAGGGTCGTGGTGATTCTCTTGTGCATGATAAGCGAGATTGCCATGTTGGCAAGCATTGCCTTGCGGTGAGAATGCTTACGACCAAGGTGGTTAAATTTCTTATTGTGTCTCATTTTTTGATTAGTCTTTGTCTAATTTATACTTGGAAATATCTGTTCCGAACGAAAGGTTCAAGCTCTCAAGCAAGTCGTCAAGCTCTGTGAGTGACTTCTTACCAAAGTTGCGGAACTTAAGCAAATCTGTCTTGTTGTATTGCACAAGGTCGCCGAGGGTCTCCACTTCCGCAGCCTTCAAACAGTTGAGGGCACGGACTGAAAGATCCATATCGACAAGTTTGGTCTTCAGCAACTGGCGCATACGCAGCACCTCTTCATCAAATTCCTCATTGCTATCGAAATCAGCATTCTCCAAAGTAATCTTTTCATCGGAGAACAACATGAGATGATAAATGAGAATCTTGGATGCCTCCTTGAGGGCCTCTTTAGGATGAATGGAACCATCGGTGGTTATTTCAAGCACCAACTTCTCATAGTCGGTCTTCTGTGCCACACGATAATTCTCGACTGCGAACTTGACGTTGCGGATAGGAGTGTAGATGGAGTCAATAGCGATGTCGTTGATTTCTTTACAGAACTCACGATTCTCGTCAGCAGGAACGTAGCCACGTCCCTTGTTGATGCTCAACTCTAACTCCAATGTTGCCTGAGGATCCAAATGACAAATTACCAAATCTGGATTTAACACTCCAAATCCATTGAGGCTCTTGTTGATATCTCCAGCCTTAAACTCGGTTGAATTCTCGATGGTAATTGAAACTCTTTCTGAGTCACAACCATCAGCGATTTGCTTGAATCGAACTTGTTTCAAATTCAAGATAATGTTGGTGACATCTTCTTTTACACCTGGAATGGTAGAGAACTCATGCTCAACACCGGTAATGCGAATCGTGTTGATAGCATAACCTTCAAGTGAAGAAAGAAGAATGCGACGGAGTGGATTACCAATAGTAATACCATAGCCTGGTTCCAAAGGACGGAATTCGAACTTTCCGTACTTGTCATCAGCCTCCAACATTACGACTTTTTCTGGTTTTTGAAATGCTAATATCGCCATTTGATTATATTTTATTATTTAGAGTACAACTCGACAATCATCTGCTCCTTGATATTCTCAGGAATGTCTGCACGCTCAGGCATGTGGAGGAACTTACCACCCTTCACGTTCTCATCCCATTCAATCCATGGGTACTTGCTGTGGTTGAATCCTGCAAGAGCTGCATCAATCACCTCAAGACTCTTGGCTTTCTCGCGGACAGCAACAATCTGACCAGGACGAACAGAATAAGAAGGAATGTTCACCACCTGACCATCAACAACGATGTGCTTGTGGCTCACAAGTTGACGTGCTGCAGCACGAGTGGGAGCAATGCCAAGACGGAACACCACGTTATCAAGACGAGACTCCAAAAGTTGAAGGAGAATCTCACCTGTTACGCCAGACTTCTTTGAAGCCTTCTCGAACAGGTTACGGAACTGGCGCTCAAGCACACCGTATGTGTACTTTGCCTTCTGCTTCTCGGCAAGCATGAGACCGTACTCGGAAGACTTTTTGCGACGGTTGTTACCATGCTGGCCTGGAGCATAATTCTTTTTAGACAAAACTTTGTCTGGTCCAAAGATTGCCTCACCAAAACGGCGAGCAATTCTTGATTTTGGTCCAATATATCTAGCCATATATTTTCTTAATGTTTAATGCCATACAGTTCTCAGCAGCAGCCGCAGAAAGGAAAGATGCGACAAAACGAACTCGTTGGCAAATGACCTAATTGTGTAATGATTAAACTCTTCTTCTCTTTGGAGGACGGCATCCGTTGTGTGGAAGTGGAGTAACGTCAATAATCTCTGTCACCTCAATTCCTGCCGCATGGCAACCACGCACAGCGGCTTCACGACCATTGCCTGGACCCTTGATGTAAGCTTTCACCTTGCGGAGACCGAGGTCGAAAGCCACCTTGGCACAATCCTGCGCTGCCATCTGGGCAGCATAGGGAGTATTCTTCTTTGAGCCACGGAAACCCATCTTACCGGCCGCTGACCAAGAGATAACATTACCTTCACTGTTAGCCAAAGTAACAATGATGTTGTTGAAAGAAGAGTGTACATGAAGTTGGCCTTCAGCGGTAACTTTGACATTTCTCTTCTTTGCAGAAGATGTTTTCTTTGCCATATCTAATGATTATTTAGTAGCCTTTTTCTTATTTGCAACTGTTTTCTTCTTACCCTTGCGAGTACGCGCATTGTTCTTGGTACTCTGACCACGTACAGGAAGACCAAGACGATGACGGATGCCACGATAGCAACCGATGTCCATCAGGCGTTTGATGTTCAACTGAATCTCAGAACGGAGGTCACCCTCGACCTTATATTCGGCAGCAATCACTGCACGAATCTTACCAGCCTGTTCATCGTTCCAGTCCTTTACTTTAATGTCCTTATCTACGCCAGCCTTCTCGAGGATTTTACCAGCGCTGCTGCGTCCAATACCAAAAATGTATGTGAGCGCAATTTCGCCTCTCTTGTTTTGTGGGAGGTCTACACCTACAATTCTTATTGCCATATCTTACTTTAATTTCAATTTCTTACCAAAGAATTATCCCTGACGAGTCTTGAACTTAGGGTTCTTCTTGTTAATAACAAACAGGCGACCTTTGCGCCTTACGATTACGCAATCAGGTGTACGTTTCTTCAATGATGCTCTTGTTTTCATATTGTGATTTTTATTTATATCTGAATACTATTCGACCCTTGGACAAGTCATAAGGAGACATCTCCACGCGAATCTTATCGCCTGGCAGAATCTTAATGTAATGCATCCTCATCTTACCAGAGATGTGGGCGATAATCTCATGACCATTCTCCAATTCTACTCTAAACATTGCGTTTGACAATGCTTCGACAATAGTTCCATCTTGTTCGATAGCAGACTGTTTAGCCATACTTTATAAAGATTTTTCTCTTAATACTTTTTCTATTTCCTCAAACGACGACAGGATGTCAGCCTTTCCCTTCCTCACACAAATTGAATGTTCATAATGTGCTGCAGGTTTCTTGTCACGCGTCACTATACCCCAACGATCTTCTTGCATGTAAATGTCTTTGGTGCCCATGGCTATCATCGGTTCTATCGCGATACATAAGCCGTTTTTGAGCAACATTCCATTTCCCCGTCTGCCATAGTTCGGCACTTGAGGGTCTTCATGCATCTTCTTGCCAATTCCATGTCCCACAAACTCTCGAACTACGCCATAGCCTTGAGCCTCGCAATGGGTTTGGACAGCGTATGATATATCTCCCAACCGACGGCCGACGACAGCCTGTTCTATACCCTTGTAAAGGGCCTCCTTGGTCGTAGTCAACAGCTTTTGAACATCATCAGAGATCTTCCCCACCGCAAAAGTGTAGCATGAATCTCCACAATATCCGTTCAACTGCGTGCCACAGTCAATGGAAACAATATCACCCTCCTTCAACGGAGTTTCGTTTGGAATGCCGTGAACAACCTGATGGTTGACTGAGGTGCAGATGCTTGCAGGAAATGGACTTCCATATGGATTCGGGAATCCCAAGAAAGTCGGTATGGCACCGTGGTCACGAATATATGTGTCTGCAATTGCATCCAACTTCTTTGTCGTGACTCCTGGCTCAATTACTTTCGCCAGTTCTGCCAATGTTCTTCCTACAAGCAGGTTCGCTTCTCGGAGAAGTTCCACCTCCTCGTCTGTTTTCAGATACACCATCTTAAAAAGTAGTGCTTAATGTTCGCCACGGACACGCCCCGTGTCAAGCAGTCCGTCATAATGACGCATCATCAGGTGCGACTCAATCTGCATCAGTGTGTCAAGAACAACACCCACGAGAATGAGAAGGGAGGTGCCACCAAAGAAGGCAGCAAATTCTCTCTGCACACCAAAGATTCCTGCAAAGGCTGGAAGGATAGCAATCAAAGCCAAGAACAAAGAGCCAGGGAAGGTAATGCGAGACATAATCTTATCGATATAGTCCGCTGTATCCTTACCAGGCTTGATTCCTGGGATGAAACCATTATTCCTTTTCATGTCTTCTGCCATCTGCACAGGGTTGATAGTGATTGCTGTGTACAAATATGTAAACAGAATAATCAAAATAGCAAAGATGAGGTTGTACATGAAGCTATTGTTATCTATCAACTGATTGACCACTGGATTCAGTTTGCTACCAGAGAACTGCGCCAAGGTGACAGGAATAAACATGATGGCCTGAGCAAAGATAATAGGCATCACATTTGCAGCGTAGGGCTTCAGAGGGATGTACTGACGCGCTCCTCCGATCTGGCGTGCTCCTGCAATCTTCTTAGCATAGTTGACAGGAACTCGACGCACACCCTGAACAAGAAGGATGGCAGCCGCAATCACAGCAAGGAACAGAACAATCTCAACAAGGAACATGACGAGACCGCCCTGACCAGCTGTCAGACGTGAACCAAACTCTTGAATGACAGCTTTCGGGAAACGTGCGATGATACCAATCATAATGATGATAGACACACCATTTCCGATACCCTTATCTGTAATTCTCTCACCCAACCAAAGAACGAACATGCTACCCGCAGCCAAAATGATGGTTGCATAAAGGAAGAATGTGGTCCAATCCAAAGATGAATAGAGAGCGGCACCTTGAGTTTGAGTCTGAAGGTTGATCAAATAAAAGATACCTTGAAAGACAAGAATTGGCACTGTCAAATAACGGGTGTACTGGCTCATCTTACGACGGCCGCTTTCTCCTTCGCGCTGCATCTTCTGGAAGTATGGAACAGCAATGCCCAACAACTGCATCACGATAGAAGCAGAGATGTAAGGCATGATTCCAAGCGCGAAGATAGAGGCTTGAGAAAAGGCACCACCCGAGAACATATCAAGAAGTGACATCAAACCTCCCTCCGTTTGGTTCTTCAATCCCTGTAACGCCTCCGTGTCTATGCCAGGAAGCACCACATAGGAACCAAAACGGTAGATGGCAACAAACAACAGCGTGATGAGGATACGCTCACGCAAATCCTCAATACGCCAGATGTTTGCCAATGTCTTAACAAGCTTGATATTCTTAATATTATCAATTACCTTGCTCATTAGTTTAGAGTTTTACTGCGTTTCCTCCTTTTTCTTTGATTGCAGCCTCGGCTGTAGCAGAGAATGCATGAGCCTCCACATCAACCTTAACCGTCAATTCACCCTGACCAAGAACTTTAACAAGCTGGTTCTTGTTCACACGACCTGCGGCAATCAGCTCTTCGATTCCGATCTTTGTAAGGTTCTTCTCTTCTGCAAGTTTCTGGATGACTTCCAGGTTGACAGCCTTGTACTCAACGTGGTTGATGTTCTTGAAGCCGAACTTAGGAACACGACGCTGAAGTGGCATCTGACCACCCTCGAAACCAATCTTCTTCTTATAACCAGAACGTGCCTTAGCACCCTTATGACCGCGGGTTGAAGTACGACCCTTGCCAGAGCCATAGCCACGACCTACACGCTTGCTATTGTGAGTAGCGCCTGCAGCGGGTTGCAAATTATATAATTCCATTTCTAATCTGATTTTAATGTATTAATACGTTAGTCAATAACCTCAACAAGGTGTGCCACCTTGCGAATCATACCACGCAAAGATGGAGAATCCTCACGTTCAACGACCTTGTTAATCTTGCCCAGACCAAGAGATTCGAGTGTGCTCTTCTGATCCATTGGACGGCCAGCCTGGCCTTTAACTTGCTTAATCTTGATTGTTGCCATGATTGTTTCTCCTTATCCTTTGAATACTTTTGTCAAATTAACACCACGGTTCTGTGCCACAGTCTTGGCGTCACGCATGTTCGCAAGTGCCTCAATTGTTGCCTTCACAAGGTTGTGAGGGTTTGATGAACCCTTTGACTTTGCAAGCACGTCAGTGATACCAACACTCTCAAGCACAGCACGCATAGCACCACCAGCCACAACTCCAGTACCTTCTGAAGCAGGCATGATGAGAACTCGTGCACCGCCAAACTTGGCATATGCCTCATGAGGAACAGTACCCTTCAGCACAGGAACCTTTACCAAATTCTTCTTTGCAGCCTCTACACCCTTTGCAATAGCCGCTGTAACTTCACCAGCCTTACCAAGACCATAGCCAATAACACCGTTACCATCACCTACAACAACGATGGCTGCGAATGTGAATGTACGACCACCCTTAGTAACCTTAGTAACACGATTAATAGCAACCCTTCTTAACTCTACCATGATACAAATAACCGTTACGGTCGAACACGACAGCCGTAATTCCAGCCTCAATGGCTTTCTTGGCTACCATCTCGCCGACCTTCTCAGCCTGCTCAGACTTGTTCATCTTCTCAAGACCAAGTGATGATGCTGAAACCAAAGTCTTCTGCGCATCGTCATCGATTACCTGAACATAAATCTGCTTGTTACTTCTGAACACGCTCATTCGTGGGCGCTCAGCAGTACCAGAAATCTTATTGCGTACTCTATATTTAATTTTGATACGTCTTTCAATCTTTGTAATCATACTCTTGTCAATTTATTTATTTTGCACTTGCAGATTTACCAGACTTTCTTCTAATCACCTCGCCCTGGAAACGAATACCCTTGCCCTTGTATGGCTCAGGCTTACGGAATGAGCGAATCTTAGCACAAACGAGTCCAAGCAACTGCTTGTCACAAGACTCGAGCATGATAAGAGGATCCTGATTTCTCTCAGACTTCGTCTCGACTTTAATTTCCTTAGGAAGTTCGAAGATGATAGCATGAGAATATCCAAGTGCGAATTCAAGAACGTTGCCCTGATTTGAAACACGATAACCGACGCCGACAATCTGGAGAGTCTTCTTGTAACCCTCTGAAACGCCGACAACCATATTGTTTACGAGTGAGCGATACAATCCGTGGAATGCATGACGCTGCTTAGTGTTATCCTGCATCAGTTCTTCATTCTCCTCCATTGTCAACTTTCCGTCCTCAATAGAAACCTTGATGGCAGGGTTCACGTACTGGCTAAGTTCGCCCTTAGGACCTTTCACAGTTACAATGTCATCCTTATGAGTAATTGTCACTCCTGCAGGAATAATAATAGGTAATTTACCAATTCTAGACATTATATATCCTCCTTAATTAATAAACATAGCAAAGAACTTCGCCACCCACCTTGAGTTCGGAAGCCTCCTTGTCTGTCATTACACCTTTGGATGTAGATACAACTGCGATACCTAATCCGTTGATCACACGTGGCATGTCTTTATATCCTGTGTACTTGCGAAGACCAGGACGAGACACACGCTTCAAGCACTGAATAGCGCTTACTTTTGTCTGCGGGTCATACTTGAGAGCAATCTTGATTGTTCCCTGAGGACCCTCTTCGATGAACTTGTAGTTCAAAATGTAACCCTTATCAAAGAGAATCTTAGTGATTTCCTTCTTGAGGTTAGAGGCTGGGACTTCAACAATCTTGTGCTTAGCCATGATTGCATTTCTCAGTCTCGTGAGATAATCAGCTATTGGATCTGTCATAATAGAATTAAATTAATCGGGAAATGTTTGGGGAGATCCCGACAATATTTAAATTTGAATTAAAACTATCTTTACTTAGCTTTACCAGCGAAGGGACTTAGTTCTTTGGCTGTTCTCCTCCACCGTTTCTTAGAAGCAAAGTATCTTCAAGTTACCCCCGAACTGGTAACTATCAGATTTTTGTTTACTAATCAGCTTGCCGATAACCGCAATTTACCAGCTTGCCTTCTTCACACCTGGGATCAGACCTGCAGATGCCATCTCGCGGAACTGGATACGAGAGAGTCCAAACTGACGCATGAAACCTCTTGGACGTCCAGTGATTTTGCAACGATTGTGAAGACGGATAGGATTTGCATTTGCAGGGATAGCCTGGAGCGAACGAGCTGCCTCGTATGCATCCATTGGATCCTCAGCTGTAGCAATGATCTTCTTCAACGCTGCACGCTTAGCGGCATATTTTGCTACGAGTTTTGCACGCTTAACCTCGCGTGCTTTCATTGATTCCTTTGCCATTTTCTATATTACTTTTTAGCGTCCTTAAATGGAAGACCGAAAGCCTTGAGAAGCGCATAGCCCTCTTCGTCAGTCTTAGCAGAAGTCACGAAGGTAATATTCATACCCGTAATCTTATCCACCTGATCGATGTTGATTTCAGGGAAGATGATCTGCTCTGTAATACCAAGTGTGTAGTTACCACGACCATCAAACTTAGACTCAATACCCTTGAAGTCGCGAATACGAGGAAGTGACACACGAATCAGTTTCTCAAGGAACTCATACATGCGCTCACGACGCAGCGTGACCATCACACCGATAGGCATCTGCTTACGGAGACGGAAGTTAGAGATATCCTTCTTTGACTTCGTTGCAACGGGCTTCTGGCCTGTTATCTGAGCAATCTCATTCATTGCAACTTCGATAACCTTCTTGTCAGCAGTTGCCATACCAAGACCCTGGTTAACCACAATCTTCTTCAATACAGGTATCTGCATAGGTGAAGAGTAGTTAAACTGCTTCATCAGTGCTGGCGCAATCTGCTCAGCATATACATTCTTCAATTGTGCAGTAGTACTCATGATAATACCTCCCCTGACTTTTTAGCGTAACGAACTAACTTTCCATTCTCACCCTTCTTGCGACCGATACGAGTGGGCTTGCCAGTCTTTGGGTCAACAACATTCAGGTTCGAAATGTGAATTGGAGCCTCCTGCTCAATAATACCTCCCTGTGGGTGTGCCGCACTTGGCTTGGTGCTTTTCTTGACCATGTTCACACCCTCGACAATGGCACGTTTCTTCTCGACGAGAACCTTGGTAACCTTACCAGTCTTACCCTTTTCATCGCCGGCGTTCACATAAACCATGTCGCCTTTCTTAATATGTAATTTACTCATTGCTGTATTTTACTTTTAAGGATTAAAGTACTTCGGTAGCCAAAGAAACTACCTTCATGTTAGCAGCACGGAGCTCACGGGCTACGGGACCAAAGATACGGCTACCTCTCATTTCGCCCGCATTGTTCAGAAGAACACATGCGTTGTCATCGAAACGGATGTAGGAACCATCTGGACGACGTACCTCTTTCTTTGTACGCACGATGAGAGCCTTTGAGACAGAACCCTTCTTTATTTCACTCGTAGGAATAGCGCTCTTAACTGCTACAACGATTACGTCTCCTACAGTAGCATAGCGACGTCTAGTACCGCCCAAAACGCGGATACACAGCACCTCGCGAGCACCGCTGTTATCAGCGACCTGCAATCTTGATTCTACCTGTATCATAATTACTTAGCTCTTTCAACGATTTGTACTAATCTCCATCTCTTTGTTTTGCTCAATGGACGAGTTTCCATAATCAGAACAGTGTCACCGATGTGTGCATCGTTCTTCTCGTCATGAGCATGGTACTTCTTTGTCTTCTGGACAAACTTACCATATATAGGGTGCTTCTCCTTGAACTTGGCAGACACAACGATGGTCTTATCCATCTTGTCGCTTGTCACGACACCCTGTCTTTGCTTTCTTAAATTTCTTGCTTCCATTCTCAATACTTTATTTATTACGCTGGGTAAGCTCGCCCTTCATGCGTGCGATGTCGTGACGCAACTTCTTAATCTGAGAATTGTCGGCAAGCGGAGAAATGCTGTGGTTGAACTTCATGTTATTCAAGTTGGCAACCTCCGCCTCGATGCGCTCAGCGAGCTCTTCGTTTGTAAGTTCTCTAATTTCTGAAATTTTCATAATTAAGCGTTTTTATCGTAATCACGACGTACAACAAACTTTGTGGTAGTAGGAAGTTTCTGAGCACCGAGTCGGAGAGCCTCCTTGGCGATGTCATATGAAACACCTTCAATCTCGAATAGAATACGTCCAGGCTTAGCAGGGAACACATACTGGTATGGATCACCCTTACCTTTACCCATTCGGACATCTGCAGGCTTTTTCGTGATAGGCTTATCAGGGAAGATGCGAATCCAGACCTGACCTTGACGCTGCATATAACGTGTAATAGCGACACGGGCAGCCTCAATCTGGCGGGCAGATATCCATTTTGTTTCAAGCGCCTTGATGCCAAAGCTACCGAAAGCGAGTTCAGTACCTCTGTGTGAGACACCCTTCCAACGACCGCGGCCTTTTTGCGGTCTTCTATATTTTTGTCTTTTTGGCTGTAACATAGTTAATTGCTTCTTAAGCTCCGCCTCCACGCGAGAACTATCGCGCTTCGGTCTGCAAGCAGATTAATTAATTGCGGTTATTCGACTTTCTGTTTCTGAAACGACGTCCACCACCGTTATTGCCACCACGAGCGGAATCTTTCTGCTGAGAGAAGTTTGGAGTGAGGTCCTGCTTGCCGAATTTCTCACCGCGGCAGATCCATACCTTGATGCCAAGAAGACCCACCTTCGTAAGAGCCTCTGCGAGGCAGTAGTCGATGTCAGCACGAAGCGTATGAAGAGGAGTACGCCCTTCCTTGTACATCTCTGAGCGGCTCATTTCAGCACCATTCAGGCGACCGGAAATTTGGATCTTGATACCCTCTGCTCCAGAACGCATGGTGTTTGCAATAGCAGTCTTGATCGCACGGCGATAAGCAATCTTACCTTCAATCTGGCGTGCAATGTTGTTAGCCACAATCACTGCATCAAGTTCTGGGCGCTTAATCTCATAAATGTTAATTTGAACCTCCTTGTCCGTCACTTTCTTCAACTCCTTCTTCAAAGCCTCCACCTGTTCACCACCCTTGCCGATGATGAAACCAGGACGAGCCGTGCAGATAGTGATGGTAACGAGTTTCAACGTACGCTCAATAACAATCTTTGAAACGCTAGCCTTAGAAAGGCGTGCGTTGAGGTACTTGCGGATTTTGCTGTCCTCAAGGAGGTTGTCACCAAAATCATTTCCGCCGAACCAGTTAGAATCCCAGCCTCTTACGATACCGAGGCGGTTGCTTATTGGATTACATTTTTGTCCCATAATTACTTTTCCTCATTAGTTTTAGCGTCCACGAAGATAGTGATGTGGTTAGAACGCTTACGGATTCTATAACCACGTCCCTGAGGTGCAGGTCTCATACGCTTAAGAGTTGCGCCTTCGTCAACAAAAATCTTAGAGATATAGAGTTCTCCGTTTTCAGCCTTGCGACCATTCTTCTGCTCCCAGTTTGCGATAGCAGAACGAAGTGCCTTCTCAATGTCCTTGGCAGCATCCTTGCTGTTAAACTTGAGTGTTGCAAGAGCCTTGCTCACTTCCATGCCACGCACCAAGTCAGCGACATAGCGCATCTTGCGTGGGGATGAAGGAACATCGCGAAGACTGGCGAAGTAAACAGTCTTTTTGGCCTCTTTAATCTTCTCGGCCATTAATCTTTTTCTTGCTCCCATTATTTAATAGTCTTTTTTACTTGGTTGAAGCCTGTTCCACGATTACTTCTTCTTATTACCTGCGTGACCGCGGAAAGTACGAGTAAGCGCAAACTCGCCGAGTTTATGGCCTACCATATTTTCAGTAATGTAAACAGGGATAAATTTATTACCGTTATGCACAGCAATGGTATGACCCACGAAATCGGGGGATATCATTGATGCGCGAGCCCATGACTTGATAACACTCTTCTTGCCGCTCTCGTTCATGGCGAGAACCTTCTTTTCGAGCTTCACATTGATGTATGGACCTTTTTTTAATGAACGACTCATATTCAGTTAACTTTATTTGTTACGTCTTTCAATAATGTACTTGTTTGACTGCTTCTTAGGCGCACGAGTCTTAAGACCCTTAGCATAGAGGCCGTTGCGTGAACGTGGGTGTCCACCCGTATGACGACCTTCGCCACCACCCATTGGGTGATCGATTGGGTTCATCACAACACCACGGTTGTGTGGACGACGTCCGAGCCAGCGGCTGCGACCAGCCTTACCTGAAGATTCAAGTGCGTGATCTGAGTTGCTTACGCTACCAATTGTCGCGCGGCAAACTGAAAGCACCTTACGAATTTCGCCTGAAGGAAGCTTAATGACACAGTAGCGTCCTTCACGTGAAGTTAACTGAGCGAAATTGCCGGCAGAACGAACCATCTTGGCACCCTGACCTGGACGCAGTTCGATATTGTGAATCACAGTACCGACTGGGATGTTCTCGAGGGGCAGTGTGTTGCCAAGGTCTGGAGTCGCCTCAGGACCCGACATGATGGTGGCACCTACCTGCAATCCGTTAGGAGCAACAATGTAACGTTTTTCACCGTCAGCATAGAAGACGAGTGCGATGCGCGCAGAACGGTTTGGATCGTACTCGATAGTCTTCACCACTGCGGGAATTCCGTCCTTCTCTCTCTTGAAATCGACAATACGAATCAAGCGCTTATGACCGCCACCTCTGTAACGGACTGTAATCTGACCGGAGTTGTTACGACCGCCAGTGCTACGCTTACCGAAAACAAGAGTTTTCTCTGGTACCGATGTAGTAACATCATCAAAAGTACCAATAGCTTTGTGTCTTTGACCAGGAGTTACTGGTCTAAATTTACGAATACCCATTTGTTTAATTAAATGTTACTATAGAAATCAATAGTTTCACCCTCTTTCAGAGTCACGATAGCTTTCTTGAACGCCTTCGTACGACCCTTGATAACACCAGCCTTTGTGTAGCGGCTCTTACGCTTACCAGCGTAGTTCATGGTGTTAACCGAAACTACATTTACGTTATACTTAGCTTCTATTTCTTTCTTGATCTCAATCTTATTGGCAGAAGGAAGCACGATGAAGCCGAACTTGTTGTTCTGCTTCTCCGAAATAGCTGTCATCTTCTCTGTAACCAATGGTTTTACGATATATGCCATGTCTGAACCTCCTTACCTTATTTGTTAAAAGTCTCGTCAACCAACTTAAGCGCATTTTCAGTCACAACAAGCACATTTGCATTCATTACCTTGTATGTATTGAGTGCACTGGCTGTCATAACTTCAACACGCTGAATGTTACGGACTGACAAATTTACGTTCTTTTTTACTTCTGGCAAAACGATGAGTGTCTTCTTACCCTCAACTTTAAGATTATTTAACAGTGCAACACCGTCCTTTGTCTTTGGAGTCTCAAAATCGAAGTCCTCAACAACAACGATTGCATTCTGCTGTGCCTTGTATGAGAGCGCGCTCTTACGAGCCAGAGCCTTCACCTTCTTGTTCAGTTTGAACCAATAATCACGGGGACGTGGACCGAACACGCGACCACCACCACGAAGCACTGGAGACTTGATGTCACCACGGCGAGCGCCGCCGCCACCTTTCTGGCGGATCAGTTTGCGAGTGGAGCCAGCGATTTCGCTTCTTTCCTTCGATTTGTGAGTACCCTGACGCTGAGCTGCGAGGTACTGATTCACTGCGAGGTAGATACAATGGTCATTAGGTTCAATTCCGAAGATTGCATCGTTCAGAACCACCTTCTTACCAGTGTCCTCGCCCTTGATATTTAATACAGAAACTTCCATTGCTTACTTCTTGATTATAACGATTGAACCTTTGCAGCCTGGAACACTACCCTTCAAAAGAAGGAGATTATGCTCTGGAACTACCTTAATTACCTGGAGGTTGTGTGTGGTCACCTGCTCGTTACCCATCTGACCTGCCATTGGCACGTTCTTGAACACACGAGAAGGAGTGGCACAAGCGCCGATAGAACCAGGCTTGCGCAGACGGTCGTCCTGACCGTGAGTAGCCTGACCTACACCGCCGAAACCATGACGTTTCACGACGCCCTGGAAACCCTTACCTTTAGATGTGCCTGTTACATCAACGTAAGCAGTGTCGTTGAAAAGTTCCACTGTGATTACGTCACCGAGGTTATGTTCCTCGTCATAAGTGAACTCGGCCAAGTGTCTCTTAGGTGTTGTACCTGCCTTCTTGAAGTGACCCATCATCTGCTTGGTAGTGTGCTTTTCCTTCTTGTCCTGGAAACCCACCTGCACAGCAGCATAGCCATCCTTCTCTACAGTTTTCACTTGAGTTACAACACAAGGACCTACTTCGATAACAGTGCATGGCATATTCTTGCCCTCAGCACTGAAAACGGATGTCATTCCGATTTTTCTTCCAATTAATCCTGGCATTTCAATATAACTTTAAATTGTTCTCAATTATCAAACTTTAATCTCAACCTCAACACCGCTGGGGAGTTCAAGTTTCATGAGTGCATCCACAGTTTTTGTAGTAGAACTATAGATGTCAATCAGTCTCTTGTAAGTGTTCAGTTCAAACTGTTCACGAGACTTCTTGTTCACGAATGTAGAACGGTTCACTGTGAAAATGCGCTTGTGCGTTGGGAGTGGAATAGGACCGCTCACAATTGCGTCAGTAGCCTTCACAGCCTTCACGATTTTCTCCGCTGACTTGTCAACGAGGTTGTGGTCGTAAGACTTCAGTTTAATACGAATTTTTTGCTGACTCATTTTTCTAATTATTTAAGTAATTAATATATATAAGTAAGAGGGTATGCAGGCAAAGAGTCGTATGCTTGCCTGCACCCCCGAACTATACTTGATTATACGAGATCCACGCGGCCATTGCACTCCTGAAGCACAGCCTTTGCAATAGAACTTGACACAGGAGCATGGTGGTCATACTGCATAGATGAAGTGGCGCGACCCGAAGTGATGGTACGGAGAGCCGTCACATAACCGAACATCTCGCCCAGTGGGACCATCGCCTTCACAATACGTGCGCCAGAACGGGCATTGTCCATACCCTCGACCTGGCCACGACGCTTGTTCAAGTCACCAATCACGTCACCCATGTTCTCCTCTGGAGTAACCACCTCGAGTTTCATGATAGGCTCCATCAGCACAGGCTTAGCCTGAGCACATGCATTCTTGTATGCCTGACGTGCAGCGATCTCGAATGACAACTGGTCTGAATCGACTGGGTGGAAACTACCATCCACGAGGGTCACCTTCATGCTGTCCATTGGGAAACCGCCCAGCACACCATTCTTCATGGACTCAGCAAAGCCCTTCTGAACGGCAGGGATGAACTCCTTAGGCACATTACCGCCCTTCACCTCGTCAACGAACTGGAGGCCATTGCCTTCAAAGTCCTCATCAACAGGACCCACGTTCACGATGATGTCGGCGAATTTACCACGACCACCCGACTGCTTTTTGTACACCTCACGGAGGTTCACAGTCTTAGTGATAGCCTCCTTGTAGTTCACCTGAGGCTTACCCTGGTTACACTCAACCTTGAACTCACGCTTCAGACGGTCGATGATGATGTCGAGGTGAAGTTCACCCATACCCGAGATGACAGTCTGACCAGACTGCTCATCAGTCTTCACAGTGAAGGTCGGGTCTTCCTCTGCCAACTTCTGCAGACCAAGAGAAAGTTTATCAAGATCCTTCTGAGTCTTAGGCTCCACAGCGATACCGATCACAGGATCTGGGAAGTCCATAGACTCCAGTACGATTGGAGCATCCTCGTCACAGAGTGTATCACCCGTGTGAATGTCCTTCAGGCCCACCACAGCGCCGATGTCACCGGCAGCAATTTCCTCTACAGGATTCTGGTGGTTAGAGTGCATCTGGAACAGACGGGACACACGTTCCTTCTTGCCCGATCGAGTATTATATATATATGAGCCAGCCTCAATCTTACCCGAATAAACACGGATGAAAGTGAGACGACCCACGTATGGGTCAGTAGCAATCTTAAATGCAAGAGCAGAAGTCTTGTCATCCTCAGATGGCTTGCGGTCCTCTTCCTCCTTTGTCGTTGGGTTCGTACCCACGATGTTAGGAGTATCCAATGGAGACGGGAGGAAGGCGCACACATAGTCAAGCAGCGTCTGCACACCCTTGTTCTTGAATGAAGAACCACAAAGCATAGGAGTACACTCCAGTGCGATGGTTGCCTTGCGAAGCGCGCGGATGCACTCCTCCTCCGTGATGGTTGAAGGATCGTCGAAGAACTTCTCCATCAATTCATCATCGAATTCAGCAACAGCCTCAAGCATCTTGCCACGCCACTCCTCAGCCTCAGCCTGGAGTTCTGCAGGAATGTCTTCCACATCATAGTCAGCACCCAGCGACTCGTCGTGCCACAAGATAGCCTTCATCTTGATGAGGTCAACCACACCCTTGAAGTTCTCCTCTGCACCGATAGGAATCACCACAGGAACAGCCTTGGCGCCCAGCACCTCCTTCATCTGGCGAACCACCTCGAAGAAGTCAGCACCCGAACGGTCCATCTTGTTCACGTAGCCGATACGTGGGACACTGTACTTGTCAGCCTGGCGCCACACGGTTTCAGACTGTGGCTCCACACCACCCACTGCGCAGTAAGTGGCAACAGCACCGTCAAGCACACGGAGAGAACGCTCCACCTCAGCAGTGAAGTCCACGTGTCCCGGAGTGTCAATCAGGTTGAACTTATACTTGTTACCGTTCCAAGTCCAATATGCTGTTGTAGCAGCAGAAGTGATGGTGATACCACGCTCCTGCTCCTGTGCCATCCAGTCCATAGTTGCGGCACCATCATGAACCTCGCCCAACTTATGAGTTTTACCCGTGTAGAACAGGATACGCTCAGATGTGGTAGTTTTACCAGCATCAATGTGGGCCATGATGCCAAAGTTACGCGTAAGATGCAAATCTTGCTTTGCCATACTCTTTTTTCCTTTTTACCTTATTGTTTAATGAATGAGTTGTTATTAGAAGCGGAAGTGTGCGAATGCACGGTTAGCCTCAGCCATGCGGTGCATATCCTCCTTACGCTTGAATGCGCCACCCTGCTGGTTGAAGGCGTCCATAATCTCGGCAGAGAGTTTGTCAGCCATGCTCTTTCCCGAACGCTTGCGGGCGAAAGAAATCATGTTCTTCATCGAGATTGCCTCCTTGCGGTCCGCACGGATTTCCGTTGGCACCTGGAATGTTGCACCACCGATACGACGGCTCTTTACCTCCACCTGTGGAGTGATGTTGTCCAGAGCTGTCTTCCAGATTTCGAGCGGGGACTTCTCCTCGTTCTTCATCTTGTTCTCTACATTCTTCAAAGCAGTATAGAAGATGGTGTAAGCCACGCTCTTCTTCCCGTCATACATGAGGTTGTTAACAAACTTTGTCACCTTCACATCTCCGTAAACTGGATCTGGAAGCACCACACGCTTCTTTGGTTTAGCTTTTCTCATTTTTTTGTTTGATTTAATCTTTCTTTAGTCTGAGGCTGCATACTGTGTGTGTCTTCAACGCCCACTCTGAGGGGCATTTACTCAACCCTTCAAGCATTTCCGTCAAACCAAACGTTGTGAAAAAACTGTTGTTCTCTTTTAGTTACTGTAAGAAAAAGGATTACTTCTTAGCCTTTGGACGCTTAGCGCCATACTTAGAGCGGCGCTGCGTGCGGCTTGCTACACCTGCGGTATCAAGCGCACCACGGATGATGTGATAACGTACACCTGGGAGGTCCTTCACACGACCACCGCGCACCAGCACGATGGAGTGCTCCTGAAGGTTGTGTCCTTCTCCTGGAATGTAGGAGTTCACTTCCTTCTTGTTTGTCAGACGAACACGAGCGACCTTTCTCATCGCTGAATTAGGCTTCTTAGGAGTGGTGGTATAAACGCGAACGCATACACCGCGACGCTGAGGGCATGAATCCAAAGCTGGAGACTTGCTCTTATCTACCAACACCTTACGGCCTTTTCTTACCAATTGTTGAATAGTAGGCATTTTGTTTAATTTTTTATTGTGTTATTTATTAATGATAGTCATTTTTGTCCGAGCGCCTACCATATCCCTTCCACCCGAAGGGGAAACCATTCCTTTATGGTCAGCGACTCGCTTTGCTTCGTGCTAAAATCATGTGTCGTTCGTCACCGCTCACGTGTCCATCTTCACCTTGGGAAAATCTTCTCACACGACACTCAATGTACCTAACTAAGGCACGCACTACTCCAAAAAGTGGTGCAAAGTTACGGATTTTCTGCCAAACAGCAGCTTTTTTAAGTGCCATTTTTCGCCAAGCACCCCCTTTTAATTCATTTTTTAATATTATTTAACATCGTTTGACCTCAAAAGTCCCGCCTTTCCTCATCTATCATCGGAAGAAACCCAAACAGGTGAGACCTACAAACGCATCAAAAAGGCTGACCTCAGCAAGTTCCACTCGCAAAGGTCAGTCTTTCCTTTATATTATAAATATGTACGCGCGAAAGCCCTACGCCTCACCCTGCTTGATGGAGAAAGGCGCAATTGTTCTGCCCTCCTCCTGTTGCGCCTGAGTCAGCCTAATTGCACCAAACTGCTGTTCATACTTCCTCACATTGTCCTGCAAAGCCATAAGCAGCCGTTTCGCATGCTCAGGAGCCATAATGATACGGCTCCTCACCTGTGCCTTCGGCATGCCAGGCATCATCTGGATGAAGTCTGCCACAAATTCACTACTTGAATGAGTAAGGATGGCGAGGTTAGAATATGTACCCTCTGCCACCTCAGGCTTCAGTTCAATCTGAAGCTGTTGATTGTTGTTATCTGCCATAATAATATTATTTGTTAAGTTTAAAGTACTTATTCAACGCTTCATACATCATTTCGTCCCCCTGTATCGGTCAATCACCTTTTTGGGGTTATTGCCCACCCAAGTATAGCCGTTCCTCCGCTCATAATCCACTTCCGACAGTTTCTTGCGGGGCACTCCGCTGCGGTCGCAGAACATCGGTTCCGCATGTTCCAAATCGTAAAACCGCGCCCATAGCGGTTCCGCACCCTCACGTTCCAACAGACGCACATCCTTCTTTCCCTCTTCGTTCGTGAAACGCTCAAGCATCACATTCTTCATCACATGTGACTCCAGCCACTCCACACCACATCTCACAGCCTCGCTCACCTCCTCCGAAGGATTCTCCACATCCATCAACAATTCCAAGATGCCACACGTCTCACCCATGCCCGAATATGAAGGCAACTCATACGCGCGAGCCTTCACTGGCGCAAGCGTCACCTTATCATGCTGCTGACACCACACCGTTCGATGCCCTTCCTTCCATGCTTCCGTGCCATACTCCAACACCCTACCCTGCTCATCCACGCGAATCTGGCAATCCAACACACACTGCAAACCCCGTTCATAAGCCACCTGACACTTTTTCCTCAAACCCTTCTCCACACCCATGAGCTGGAATCTGCCGTTTTCCACAGCCACATCACGCAACATTTTCAGTGCATTCACCATCGCATTGTCGTTAAACGTGATTTGTGAGGAATAAGCCTCAGCCTTCCTCTCTGGGAAATACTGAGGAAAACCACCATTCTTATACTGCATCTTCAGCAAATACTCCACGCCCAACATGAAAGCCTTCGTGTAGCGCTCACGTTTCTCTGCCACCACCTCCTTATCCAGCGTTCTGAAATTCTCCGCCATCGCCTTGTCCAGCTTCTCCACTGCCTTCACCAATATTTCCATCTCACCGGTTGTAGCGCCATTGTCAATCGTGGCGCCCACGCCCTTCCGCCAGCTCCATGCCTCCTTCGGGTCAACCCCTTTCAGCCAGTCCTGGTTCTTTGGCCATCCACCCGACTTCATCTGATACTTCACGATGGAGTCAGCTATCTGCTGCACATTCCGCTGAGCGAACAAACTTAGCGCCACACAACAACATGACAATATGACCACGATACGTTTCATGCGAATTAGCTTGCTATCATTGTTGTTGCAAAGTTACTGCTTTTTTACCAACCACCCAAATTTTATCAGTATTAGTTCAAAAAGGTCGTTGGCAAAGTTATGGCCATTTGACATTGGTGACCACATTCGTTTCACAAGAACATCTTATTGATTCACCAACACCTTTCCATCTGGTGTCATACCCTCCACACTAATATACATTTCCTTACAAGAGGAATTATTGAAAAATTCCACTTTGGCTTTTCCCTCATCATCTGTGATGATATCCGGGTTCCAATAAAGGGTGCGACGGAAGTCAGCCATCGGAGGCAGCACGTTGTAGTCCTCCATTTGGAAAGTCGACGCCTCGTTAAAACCTTGGAAATAAGTACGCCTTAAACCCTTGTTGCTTTCTGTAGTGAATGTCGTGTGCAGATAGACATAGATGCGTACCCTATTATCATCGGTTCTGGGGTCGTCTGGAACAATGTAGATGGATTTGACGTCGCTTAAGAAGAGTCCCTCCGGTCTTTCCCCGACACGATGAACGTCATCTGCAAGATTTTGACGTTCTCCATTGTTAAATATCCATTCAACGCTTTTCCCATCATATTGGTAAACATATCTCCGGGAAATAGGCGAAGAACCCGTCAACGTAGCACCAGACATGGCCATATATGTCGTCGAATGGGCATAATTTAACGGAACACTACTGCCATAGATATTTGTCGGTTCCGGCTCTTCGCGATAAGTGAAGAGCGGATTTCTCTTTTTCAAATAGTCCAACATATAAGGATCCCGTTCCCCATCGTCAAGGGCCTTGTCCAACTCCCTTTCGATATTGTAATACAGGGTTGCGTATTGACGGCCATATGCCTCGTTCTTATATCTCCAGTCATCATTCGTGAAGTATCTCTTCTTCACCGTCACATTCTCCAGCACATGTTCCTTCTCCGTAATGGGGACATATTCATCATCCTCAAACGCATCGGCAGGATTCCACACAAAGGCATTGGGAGCCAAAGGATGTTGGATTTCCGCCTCTGCTGGTGTGATGTATCTGGGTTTCGGAGAGAACTGCCGGTCAATACCCACAAGGTAAGTCTTGCGTTTCTCCTCCTTCAATTTTCTCGTCGTGTAAATACACAACCTCCATTCCCCATTCATAAACGGCATCTCAAAGGCATAATTTCCCAACGAGTCCGTGTATGTTTGTCCCAACATGCTCTGCCCATATTGATTCCACATGATGACATACATGTGAACATGATTCACAGGGTTATGTTTGCGATACACCTTCAGTGTGCCGTTCAGATACATCTTGTCCTCAATGGGCTGAGGCTTGCGGAAAACGTAACGCTCCGTCATCAACCGCCAGTCATAGCGCCTCCACCCCTGTGTCAACATCAGCATGTCGGCACTTTTGCGGTGTTCAGCATCATCCTCCTCAAAGTAATAATCCACATGGGGAATATACCCTCTCACTTCCGACGACAGTAACATCCACGTCTTCATATTGCCCTGCTTGCCGTTCGTCATCGTGTGAGCATCCATGGCAGAAAACGACAGGTTTGCATGAGGTTGTGTCTGCAACTCCATCTCCACCTTTCCGCATGGTTTCAGTCTTGCGGTCTTAGTCACCACGCGGATATCGTCAGCAGGGTCAGGTTCTGGACGTTTGAAGAAGAGGCGTTCCGCCATGATTCTTCCTAAGCAGTCAAACACTGTCATCTGATTCACCCCATCCGGCATCGATTGCCTGCCCATCTCTATCTCCACGAGTGGCACAGCCGTCAGTGTGTCACAACGAATGATGTTGCCATTGTTCATCAAGACATATCCCAGCAGATTACCGCACACACTATCCGAACATTGCAAGGTGGCAATCATCCTCTCGCTGATGGCATCCACCGAGAGAGCGCACCCCTGCTTCAATGCACGAGGCAACGTGAAAAACTGCACCTGACTCTTCTCATTCGTCTTCAAGTTCTTCATCTGGTAGGTGAGTTCGCCCGCATCAGGCACCACCTCAAAGAGTCCCCTTCCCAACGAATCCGTCTCCACAGCGGCAAGCACATCGCCCGCCTCGTTCATCACAAAACCCTCACCTTGATGGGGGCGTCCATTATCATCCACCGCCAATAGTGCCACACGGCATCGTTTACCCACAATCAGATTGCCCCCTTCTGGATAGAATTGTACACTGATGGTCTTCATCAGACTATCGGAATAGATACCCTCGTCAATCGCCTTCTGATAAAGCGAATCATCGCTGGTGCGATTGTTCGGGTCACGATTAGCATATAGCCTTCTGCTGATGGTCGGCTCTGAATAGTCGCCCTCATTCTTTGGAGCCTTGAATATCGGGAACACCCGTGAGAACACCGCATTCGTACCCCAATTCGTCATATAACGTGTATAAGCCCTCACCTCATAGAAGCCGGAACCGAACAGCGTGTCCAACTTCATGTCGCCATGCGCCACACCCAGCGAGTCGATGGGATATTTGCGCAACTTCACCACATCTCCCGTCGGGTTCAGCAGTTCCACATACAACACCTTGCTCAAATCAGTGGCACGTCCGATGTCTGTCCTCACCACGTATGCCTTAAACCATAAGGTTTCATTCTCAAAATAGCCCACGTTGTCGAAGTGAAGATACACCTTCTCCTGCGGCACCACCTTGTTGAAGTTCATTGCCTTCTGCAGGTATGTCAGCAGATTCCCCTTCTTCACGCCACTCTGTGCATGAAGCATCGAAACCGAAAGCGCTAATAATATAATGTAAAGAACCCTTTTCATACAGCGAGCATTTTAATCATTCATACACAAGCTACACGTAGGGAAATCCAGCAGCGCCAAAGCATCCTTGTAGGAATACGTCTTGCCATCCGGATTCAAAACCGCTTTCTTATAGTAAATACGCACATCAGCCGTCAACAATCGACCATTCTGCACATACACGAAATCATTCTCCTTCTTCTCGCCTTTATAGACATACATCAGCCCTTTGTCAATTTTACCGGAAGGGTATTTGATGAGCACCGTGTCATTCTCCTCTATCGTCACACACTCCACTGCCGACACATTCGCCTTCGTCTCCTCATCCTTGTCCGGTTCCCATGTCAACGAATAGCGCAATGCGAAAGGCGTGTTGGGAATCAGAAGCCAACACACATCCATATCCTCAACAGCAGGTTCTGTCACGGCAGGCTCTGAAGTAAGAGGTTCGGCAATGACAGATTCTGCCACGAGCGGTTCTTGCACAGTCATTTCATCTTTCTCCTTCAGTCCTTCTTCTCCCAACACCGTAGTTTTTGCCACAGAAATAGATGGTATCGGATTTCCGACCCTCTTTCCTGGTATTCTTTCCGCATGTTCAGCAACAGACCCAATATTATCTTCCACCAAATCTTTCACATTCGCCACCTGTGCATCGTCATTTTTAGCCGTTGCTTGCAGTGGATTATGCACATCCTTATGCATCACATGGAGTGCCACACCCACCAAAAGCGCTAATGCGGCTGCGATGCCTATAGCAAACCCGACACGTCGGCGACGACGTATGGTCATCTTCTTTACCTCCTCCTCTCGTCTGATGCGTTCCATCAGCCGATCGGTGAAGCCCTCGGAAAGTTTCGCCTTTTCAGCTTGCTCATCTATGCGCTGCATGACGATACGCAACGCCTTGTCCTTTTGAGGTATGTTATAATCCGTTGTCATGTTTCTTCGAGGTCGATGATGGTTTGATGTATTTTCTTTCTGAGCCACTGGAGACGTGATCGCAGGTAAGAATCCGGGTGGTCAACTATATAGGCTATCTCTCGGAGAGGATGCCCGCCTTGATAGTAGAGGCTGAGGAGCAGTTGGTCTTCTGGAGCCAGCTGACTAACAGCCTGTTGGAGCCGTGCAAGGCGTTCGTCAGTAGTGTCGTTCAGCAGTTCGTCGGTAGTATGGTCAGGCAGTTCCTCCACCTCGACTTCCATTTTTGCCCACCGCTTTCGCGACTCATGTCGAAGACGTTTCAACGCCGTGTGATAAGCGATACGCAGCAGCCACGTTCTGAAACTCGCCCTTTCCGCATCGAAACGGTGCAGACATTGGAAGGCACCCACCAAGGCATCCTGTGTCACTTCTTCTGCATCTTCTGGCGACGGAATCATGCGTGCAACAAATTTCTGCACACTTGGTCCATGTCGATCGGCGAGTGGTCTGAACTGCTCTGTATGTCCGTCAAGCACATTCCTGATGAGAACCGTGTCCTCGACGGTGATAATCTGTCTACTGTCTGCTATTCGCTTCATTCGTATTGTCTTCTACCGCCATATTCCCCTTTTTTTGAAAAATGTATAATAAAAGACAAACTTTTTTTTGTCAAAAACCCATTTTTTAACATTTTGCGAATTCAACAAGCAAGTGCAAATTTACAACAAGTAATTGAAAAACTCCTCAATTGGAGTTGAAAAATTGAGTTTCTTTCTTGGCCTTGTATTGATT
>ONFA01000035.1 GCA_900316975.1 uncultured Prevotellaceae bacterium
TAGGCATTTCAAAACCCGGACAGGGTATCGGAGGGCTAAAACGTTGTGCATGAGAATTTTAATTTCTAATTTAAATAATTTTAAGAGACACTAGTGATATTATATGTATAAAAATTACTTGCTCTGTTCGATGAAGACAGCCACGCGGTTCCAGTCGTTCTCATCGAAAAGTTCATCGGTAACACCAAGACCCTTGTGAGTGAGGCGGTCTGGTGAAATCTTGTAAGTGTTGACAAGCATATCGTAAACAGCCTTAGCACGAGCATCAGAGAGTTTCTGATTGAGTTCAGCATTGCCCTCTGGTGAAGCATAACCATTGATGAGCACCTTGCTGGTTGGGTGATTCTGCATGTACTTAGCAATCATCGCAACAGATGGCTTCTGTGAAGCATCGATTGTGCTCTTGCCGAGTTGGAAAATCACCACTGGGGCAAGTTGAGTCTCCTTCGTGATGGTCTTCACCACCTCAACAGGCTTCTCAACAATCTTCTCTACAGGAACTTCCTTGATAACCTCCTTGGGCTTCTTTGCCAATTCGGCGTTCAGACGCGCAATCTCATCCTGCATAGCACCCACATCGTAAGTTTTGAAGTGGTGAGTGCCGTTGGAAGTCTTAAAGTTGAAAATATACTTGACAGCGAGAGCGAGTTGTGCGCCATCGCGATTGAAGGCCAGATTGCCGTAACTATTACCGGGTTTGCTCAGGTTCCACATCACAGATGGCTCCACACGGATGGTGCTTGCCTTGCTGGCGCCGAGGTTGAAATCAATAGCCAAACCTGTCTTGGCGCCCAAGAAGTTCTTTGCCTTATCTGAAGCATGAGGAGTGAATCCGTGAATCCAGTTAAGACCTGTCACCAAGCCTAATTCCACGGCACGTGGAGTGCCCTTGTAGCCACTGAAGAGATTCGAAAGGTTGGTCACGCCATTCACACCTACGCCAATGGAGCGGAAGATGTTGTAGTGACCGTTCTCGCTCATATTAAAATGAACTCCATTAGATGCATGAGAGCCAAACAAAGCAGTACCCTCAGCCTCCAAAGCGAAGATGGGGGAAATCCTTTTACCAGCAGTGATGCTGGCCGTTCCGTTCAGCGGGAACAGCGGGTCGCTACTCATGGGGGCACTCACGCCACCACCAATGCCGAAATACCAGTTGTCGAAAAACTTACTGCTTTCAATGGCAGTCTGTGCATTTGCAGCAACGCTGGATGCTGCAAGAGCGATTACAAAAAGACTTTTTTTCATAATCATAATGTTTAAATTGTTAATAAAAAAAACTCACTTATCAATTTGAATAAAGGTGATTATTTTGTGTTCAAGTGCACCTCCATCGTCGCCCTGTACTGTTGCCCATCGGTGTGGGTGTAGATGATGGCTTGCCTGATGATGTAGGTCCGTCCTCTGGAGAGTCGGGAGGGATATTGTCCGAGTTTACAGACGTAGGTATCAGGGGACAGCTCAGCATAGATGGCAGCCGAGTTGTCGTAACCCACCACATTGCCTGCCGTGGAGAACCAATGCCCATAACAGGTGCTGGAGGAGGTAGTAGTGGTCGTGTTGTAGTTTACGCTGCCGTTTGCACCGATTCCCGCAAAGACCACAGTTCCCTTTGAGCCTGCAGTGTTACGCTTGAGGGCTTTCATTTGTGCTGTGCTAAGGCCTAAAGCCCGACTGATGGCATCCATATCGTACAGGATGTTTACACTCGAATAGTCGTTAGCCGCAGCGAGGTCAGCCTCAATGACAACGGTAGTGTCACGGCGCACATAGTCTTCGGGGTATTCACCATACGTACGTGTAGTGCCCACAGCGGCACAATTCTCAAATGCCACCTGATAAGGCCATTGCTCATCGTTATCGGCATTTTCATCCCAAGGGTGATGCCAATGCTCGGTAGGGGCACCCACCACGACAAACCATGCGCGTTTGGTCTTGGCAGGAAGTACCAGTTCTGCCGTTCCCTCCTTGTCGCTATACATATCGCCATACACTCGCCCACCATCTTCTGTCTGTGCCACGAATCCGTAACGCCAGCCCGCTTTCGACACATTCAGATTTCGATAGCCAACAGCACCACCAACACCCTTGAAATCCACCTTGATGGTTGTACCCGACTTGAATCCTTTCAAGGGAATGATATTAAAACCATAGTTTTGAGGACAGCAATCTGCACTGACTGCATAGGTGTTCTCCGTGCCTTCCACGTATGTCAAACGAGTAGAGAAGGCATTTTGAGAGTCCTTTCCACGGTCACGGATGCCATCAATATCCCATGTGGCAGCACGGCAAGCATAGTCGAACATCATCTTGTTGAAATCATCCTGAGTGGCATTGTTCATACGCTTGTAGGTTTCCACTGGATCCTCCGGACGTTTGGTCGCACGCCACATCTTTCCGATGAAATCCTTACCGAAAAGTTGGCACCAATAGTACTGTATGAAATAGTTGGCGTAACGATAATCCTCATGCAACAGATTTTTATAAGCAGAAGACACGTATTCACCATAATAGCCATTGCTGAACAAGGTTGCAGGGAAGACGTTGAACGCCTGCCATTGTGCACAACTTTCCCACCATGCACAACCACCGTCACCATTATCGCCAAAGCCCCAACGCCAACCATAATTCCACTCCGACGTATTTTTTGTGATTGCATAGTCGGCACTCACCAGAAATTGGAACACATGTCCAATCTCATGCGCTGCCGTATGTCCGCCTTCAGCACCTGCCGCCCAAGGGTTGCAATGGAAAAGTCCCACCTTGTAGGACTTGCTCCTCTTGGTCGAGCCATCGTAGTACCAAACAGTGCCATCCTGTCCAGAACCGTCAGCACGCCATTCGGTCTGATTGACAATGAACATGCAGATTTTATGGTCATCGGTCAGCGAATTGCCTGGCTCCAAGAAACCCAGTTCTTCCACGTAACACTTCCAAATCTTTTCACCGTTGTTGAGGAGCGTCTTCACATTGACCGAAGAACCGCCCAAGGTGAGAGTGTTGTTCCGCAAGGTCAGACCTTTCTCCCAGAAACACACAAAATGTTCAGATTCCATCGAACGTTGGAAGCACCATCGAGAAGTCTCTTTCGTGAAATCAACGTTTGAGTACTCCGATGGCTTGACCAACGAACGTTCTACCTCATCCATGCGATAAACACCATTATTGCGGTAACTTTTCGTGACAGTTCTCATTCTGCCACTCGCTGCGTTATACTTGTAGAGTCGGTAACTGGATGAGGTGAACCCGATAGAATCGACCCCACCCAAATCCATGACCTCATTATCTGTGAAACGGTCATCAAACTGCACCCAAAGCGTGCTGGGTTTTTCTGGTATCTGAGCCACACAATGGGTTGCAAAAGCAAACAATGCTATAAGAATCATGTGTATTGTCTTCATCGTCCCGCCCTCCTTATTTCTTTATCACTTTAAGCGAAGATTTACCCGTGCTAATCACGTAAACACCCTTTGCCAATCCGTTCAAATCAACAGAAAAGACATCACCCTCATTCTGTATGACGGTCTTGACCTCCACACCATCAACAGTAAAAACCTTCAACACTTTCACCGCATCGGCAGGAATCAAAACCGTATTCGCCTTGAAAGCCACATTGGGTTTTGACTGCACATTCTCAATGGCGTTTGGAGCATCTTCATCCGAGAGGTAAAAGTTCTTAATGCCGTCAAATTCATACACATCATCATTAACGAGCAATTTCCCCTCCTTGAAACGCATGATGGGGTTCACCTCCGATGACAACTGATAATAGACCTTCGTGCCATCGTTCAACGTGAACACAAGACTTTTTGCCGTGGCTCCAATCGAAGCCACCAGCATCAAAAGGAAAAAGGTAAGTTTTTTCATTTCTTTCTATTTACAAGTCAATCTAATCTATATAGCAAATCAATCTTCGTTCTTTTTCAGTATGTTCTTGACATTGAACCCATACCATATCAGTGCCACAAAAAACACAGTCATCATCACGATAGAGGCTGTATCTTTCAGCACCGTGTATAGCCACACGCTCGCACCAAAACCGATGATGATGAACACGAGCGACAGCACCATGAATGCTTTTTTCAGTTTCTCCATGACTCACTCAGACAAACCTTCTACTTGTTCAATTTCCAGGTACAACCATCCTTCGTGTCCTTCACCTCAAACCCGAGAGCGGAAAGGTTGTCGCGAATCTGGTCACTGGTTGCCCAATCCTTGTTCGCCTTTGCCTTGGCACGTTGTTCGAGCAACATGTCAACGACTTTGCCGAAAGCCTCTTCACGCGCATCACTCATGCCACCATTGGCAGCTGCGGAAACTGAAGGTTTAAGCCCGAGCAGGTCGAAAGCGAAGAGGGAAAAAGTCTCCTTGAGGGCTTCGAGCGCATCGGGGGTGATGGTTTCCTTCTTATCCACGATTGCGTTGATAGTCTTGGTGGCATCGAAAAGGTGGGAGATGACAATGGGAGTATTGAAATCATCGTAGAGGGCATCGTAGCAGTTCTGCTTTAACGCCTCAACGAAATCAAGGCACACACTGCCTTCAACTGCAGGGGTGATGGATTGGAGGGATTTCCAAGCATCGAGGAGGCGTTCAAGTCCTTTTTCGGCTGCTTGAAGGGCTTCGTTGCTGAAATCGACAGTGGAGCGGTAGTGCGCTTGCAGGATGAAGAAACGAATGGTCATGGGCGAGTAGGCACGGTCGAGTTTCGGGTGGTTGCCACTGAAGAACTCGGGCAACGTGATGAAGTTGCCAAGCGATTTGCCCATCTTCTGTCCGTCAATCGTTATCATGTTGTTGTGCATCCAGTAAGTGACCATCTGGTCGCCTTGGCTGGCTACGGCTTGGGCTATCTCACACTCGTGGTGAGGAAAAACCAAGTCCATGCCGCCTCCGTGAATATCGAAGTGGCTGCCGAGGTATTTGCGCCCCATTGCGGTGCACTCGCAGTGCCATCCCGGGAATCCGTCGCTCCAGGGGGAAGGCCAGCGCATGATGTGTTCGGGCTGAGCAGCCTTCCAAAGAGCGAAGTCGGCTTGGTTCTTCTTTTCGCCCACTCCGGCAAGATCGCGGCTGGCGTCTTTCACGTTTTCGAGGCTACGTCCGGAGAGGATGCCGTACTTGTGCACTTTGTTGTATTTCTCCACATCGAAATAGATGGAACCGTGACTCTCATAGGCAAAGCCGTTATCGAGAATCTGTTTGACGAGTTGCTGCTGCTCGATGATGTGCCCCGTAGCGTGAGGCTCGATGCTGGGGGGGAGACAGTTAAGGGCTGCCATTGCCTCGTGGAAACGGTTGGTGTAGTATTGCGCCACCTCCATCGGTTCCAGTTGCTCAAGCCTTGCCTTCTTGGCAATCTTATCTTCGCCGTCGTCGGCATCGTGTTCCAAGTGACCAACATCGGTGATGTTGCGCACATAGCGCACCTTGTAGCCAATGTGCCGGAGGAATCGGAAAACAATGTCGAATGTGATGGCTGGACGTGCGTGACCGAGATGTGCGTCACCATATACTGTAGGTCCGCAGACATACATGCCCACGTGTGGCGCATGCAGTGGGCGGAACACCTCTTTTTTTCTGGTCAGGGTGTTATAAACATAAAGTGCCTGTTCCATTTCTTCTTTTGCTTTTACAGAAAATCATGGCAAAGTTACGAAGAAGCAAGAATATACACAAGAAAACATCCTTTTTTTTGGGGTTTCAATCAGAGTTCGTTCATAATTATGAACTATTATTCACAACTTAACAGACTACGGACAACTATCAACAGAGCGGATAATTATTCCTGAGTTATGAACGACTTCCGAATTGAACAGAGGGAAAGCGAAAGTACGGCATAGGTAAAAAGCGATGAGGTGAATGATGAGAAGTGAAAAATTGCCATTGCCTTGACTTTTTGGGACCATCTTGAAGAACTGCGTCATGTGCTGTTGCGATGTATCAGCGTCATAGCACTTTTCGCCATCCTCGCCTTTGTATTTAAAGACGAGGTTTTTGCCATCATCTTCGCCCCTAAGAGCCCGAACTTCCTGCCGCGTCTTTTCGGCTCATCTCCAGACATCCAACTCATCAACACAGAACTGACCCGTCAGTTCATTATCCACATGATGACGAGTTTCTACGTCGGTCTTATCGTAGCAGCACCTTACATCATCTATGAACTATACCGTTTCATCTCCCCTGGCCTCTACGAAAACGAGCGGCACTATTCCACGCCGCTCGTCGTCTCTGCCTATGTCATGTTTATGGTAGGCATACTTTTCAGTTATTTCATTGTTTTCCCCATCACTTTTCGTTTCCTTGCCAACTATCAAGTGGAAGAATCGGTGGAAAACCTCATCTCGCTGGAAAGTTACATCGACACACTCGTGTTCCTTTCTCTTGCCATGGGACTCGTTTTTGAAATTCCCATCCTCTCATGGCTACTGGGACGACTCGGCATTCTCCATCGAGAGCAAATGCTACAATATCGTCGTCATGCCATCGTCATCATCTTGGTCATTGCCGCCATCATCACCCCCACTTCCGATGCTTTTACACTCGCCATCGTATCGGCACCCATGTACCTTCTCTACGAGGTGAGCATCCTGCTCGTACCACGTTCACAATGCCGCTAAGCCCTTAAACACCAAGTAGGGGTCGTGTGTTACTGGGCAAGTGATGTCCGCTGAAAAATCAAAGGTGTTACCACCTGTGATAAAGACATGTAAATCAGGATATGCGAGCAAAAGTTGACGAATGTAGCCTTCTATCTCGAAACGAGCGCCATTGACTGCAGCTGAAAGCATGTGGGTACGGGTGTCGTAACCCAACAGCACCGCTTCTTTCTCTGCTTCAATCTGTGGGAGCAATGCCGTATGTTCATGCATGGCATTAAGCCTCAACTGCACACCTGGAGAGATGGCACCACCCAACAAACGGCCATCAGCAGAAAAAAGGTCATAGGTGATGCAAGTGCCTGCATCTATGATAAGTAAGGTGTGGTCTGGATCCTGAGCAATAGCACCAATATCTGCAGCCCAACGATCGGCTCCATAAGTGGGAGGAACATTCCAAACGGGCTTGACCGGACAAGGAACCGAAGGAGTGAGCCATTGCACTGGAACCTCTAATTGCGCCAATGCTTCTTGCAGTTCCCCGTCCTCACCTGCCACTGTGGAAATGCGCACATCTGCAATAGAGAACATTGCCATGAGCCGAACCAGAGTTTCCTTCCACGACTCATGACGACGTTCAAAATGGACGATGTCTGCACCCATCACCGCCAACTTGGCTGATGTATTTCCAATATCTATCAATAGTTTCATCTCACATTTGATTTTTCACATTTGAAACTCCACATGGCATCTGTAGCAACTACCAAGAGCCGCCACCGCCGCCGCCACCGCCGCCGCCGGAGAAGCCGCCACCGCCGCTGCCGGAACTGCCGGAACTGCTGCTATCGTGACTGATGGTCGTAATGGCATTTTTCGCCGAAGAGAACAGGCTGTCAACCATGTGAGAAGTGAAAGCATTGCCATAAAATGGAGTCGCTGTCTTGTACCAATCAGGCTGCTTCACTTCGATGTCTTTGAAGAGTTTTGCCCATTTGTTACTAAGACCGAAGACCATCGCGTATGGCAATATCTTATAGAAGTATTCCGGGTCGTCTTGCTGCAAGGCTTCCAGCCGAGATTTCTCTGCTGTCTTGATGAACTCTTTGAACCCCAAGAGACGCCCAGCCATCTGTACACGATAGTCTGTATCGACATTGAAACGTCCGATGAATTCGCCTAAGATGAAACAAACCACAAACATGGCGATGGAGGTTTCTTTGCCCATCGGAGCACCGTAAGCCCGAATCTCCTCCACATAAAACCAGCACAAGAGCGCCATCGTTACGAACTTAACGAGGAAAATCAGCACTTTTTTCCACTTGCTTCCAAAAAGGTCTTTGTCACTTTCATACAGACGGAAGCCCGCACCCAACACAAAAGGAATCGCCCACAACCCTGCTGCCCAAATCCACTCATCCTCATCAAACGTTTCAAGTACAGAATTGGTGCCGAACACGCAGGTCGTGGATAAAAGCAGCAAGAAATAGAACAAGATAGGCAATTCATACGAGGACAATGACTTGTCACCCCTAAAATTCTTTTTCAACTCTTCCTTAAACTTATCCACCGCAGAAGGACTCTCTCTCATGTGGCTCAGATTAGCAGTCTTGTTACCCTTGAAAAGAAGTTCCATCATCTTCTTTTGGTATTCAGGGGCATCCTCTGGCAGTTTTTTCAATTTCGTCAGAACCATCTCTGTCCGTTGCAAAATTTTCCCTTTTTCCTTCTCCTCAATACTGATGTAGCCCTGTCCTGCAAACCAAGGAATCAACGATGCCATATCAACGGTGTCCACACTATCATCGATGATGGTGCCCACCTCTGCACTACAGATGCCATCAGGAGGATAGAACTCTATCACTTTGACAGGCTTCTTCCTCTTTGTCTTGAACAGGTAATATACAATCAAAATAATCAACATGACGGAAAAACCGAAACAGATGTAGTGAAGCACATGGTTGGCTGACTGCACGCCCTCATAATACCCCTCAGGGAGTTTCGCATAGAGCGTAATGCCATGATTAGGTGGAATGTTCAAAGCCCCGCCATGAATGAAATTGCGATTGGCCTTAACAACCAAACCCTCCACGGCATTGTCTCTATTACCATACGCACCGCTATACACTTCTAATCGGTTCTGAATGTCGGAAGGTAATTGTTTCTCAAATTCCACTTTAAAACGGAACGTGTCAATGCGTTCGTTAAAGTCCGTACCCAAAATGGTATGGAAAATGTAGTCATAATTCGGACGACGATCTTCACGATAAATATACTTATAACGAATCACATAACGATGATCGCCTGTCACCTCATGCCATTCACTTCCAATACGGATGACACAGTTGCTGTTATCACTGTCCTCTGTGGTGTAATCGCCTCCTTCCACCTTGACGTCCTCCACTTCACTCCGATACAAGAAAGTTCTCCAATCCTGCACCACCTGCCCCTGAATCACTTGCTGTTCGTTACCCTCATCAAGCGACACATCGTGCTGCAAAGAGAAAGAAAGGGGAATGTAGCGGTAGATACCATGACGCGGCTCCTCAAAGAACACGTCAATCGTCTCCGTGACATCCCACACATTATCCTGATGCACCACAGCATCCACTCGAAAACTCTTGTAGTAGAACCCCCCTCTGTCCGCTTTTGCCGTCATCGTGGCGAACAAAAAGACCAACAGCCATAAAAACTTACTATTTTTCATACAATTACAGTTTCACATCCACGACCTTACGCTCTTGTTCACTCTCCACTTGATACATTGGCAGAGCCTTAAAACCAAACACACCTGCAATGAGGTTGAATGGAAACATCTGGCATCTGTCGTTAAATTCTCTCACGCAGCCATTATAGTAACGACGGGAAAAAGCGATTTCCTCCTCCATCTTGGAGAGACGTTCCTGCAAATCCAAGAAGTTGGTATTTGCCTTTAAATCAGGGTATTTTTCCACAATAACCAATAAGGACTGGAGGGCATCCCCAATCTTCATTTCGTTGTTAATAGCGGCATTCAGATCACTCTTCTGCGCGTTCACACGCATCTTAGTCACTTCCTGAAGCGTATCCGTTTCATGTTTGGCATAGCCTTTTACGATGTCCACAAGGCTGGGTATCAAGTCATAGCGTTTTTTTAGATAAACGTCCATCGTTGAAAACGCCTCTTTCACTTTGTTGCGCAACTGAATCAGGTTGTTATATGTGAAGAGTACCAAAACCAAGAGTACAACAGCCACGCCAATAACAATATACATAACCATCAATCTGTGTCTTTTATATTTATGAATTCAAATCTTCTTCTATAAATCGAATCAGCCGTTCCACAGCGTCTGACTCTGGAATGTTCTTCTCAATGCACTGCTTCTGCTTATAGAGCGACACTTTGCCCACACCTGCACCAACATAACCATAATCTGCATCCGCCATTTCACCAGGTCCATTCACGATGCAGCCCATAATGCCGATTTTCAAGGTGGTAAAGCGTTTGTCGGTCTTGGCACGTTGACTCACAGCCGCACGAATCTTAGCAATCGTTTCTTCCAAGTTGTAAAGCGTGCGTCCGCACCCCGGGCAACTGATATATTCGGTCTTTGTAAACTTAATGCGGGCGGCTTGCAAGATGGCATCTGCCAATTCCGTCAGTTTCTCTTCGGTGAAACTATCATTCTTTATCACCAACCGATGAGCCAATTGGTCAATGAAAAGAGCGCCGACCGTCATGGCTGCCTTCAACTGCAAATCGTCCCAACTCTTCTCATGGAACTCAACGGTAACGGTATCGTCAGTAATCGCATTTTTTGCCTTTTCACGAATTGTGGCACATTCCTCGATGGAATCGACCAACTTTTTCGCCACAGGGATTTCTCTCTCCGGAGCTTCAGATAAAGAAACACGAATGGTATCCCCGATTCCTTCACAGAGCAAGGCACCGATTCCAACGGCACTTTTGATACGTCCATCTTCACCTTCGCCTGCCTCAGTCACGCCCAAATGCAATGGGAAAGCCATATTTTCCTTTGCCATCTGGGTCACCAAAAGGCGTACCGTACGCACCATTACCACTGTATTACTGGCTTTGATGGAGATGACCACATCTTTGAATTGCTCCCGCACACAGATGCGCAGAAACTCCATGCACGACTCCACCATGCCTTCAGGCGTATCGCCATAACGCGACATGATACGATCGCTCAAGGAGCCGTGATTCACACCAATGCGAATCGCAGTGTGATGTTCCTTACAGATGTTGAGGAATGGCACGAAACGCTCATCTATCTTCTTGATTTCATCGGCATATTCAGCATCTGTATATTCTAGTTTCTTAAATGTTCTGGCAGGGTCCACATAGTTACCAGGATTGACACGCACTTTCTCGCAAATGGTTGCAGCTGTATCTGCCACTGCAGCATTGAAATGGACGTCAGCCACCAGGGGTACCGCATAGCCTCCAGCACGTAAAGCCACACGAATGTTTTGCATGTTGAGTGCTTCCCGTTGTCCCTGAGTCGTAAAACGCACGATTTCACCACCTGCATCGACAATACGTTTAGCCTGAGCCACCGAGCCTTCTGTATCCATCGTTGAGGTGTTGGCCATCGATTGCACACGAATGGGGTAACGGCTACCAATCATCACCCCCCCCACATTCACATCTATCGTTTTTCTTCTCTGATAACTCATAAGCATGAAAAGATGTGTAATATGTTCAGTTACATTTATAGGCAAACTTCACCTCTTTCAGTTCTGCGTTCGCCTTCTCAATTTTCTGACGAAGTCCACTTTTATATGCCGCAAATTTCTCTGCAAGTGCCTCATCCGAGAGTGCCAACATCTGCACGGCAAGGATGCCCGCATTGAGCGCACCATTGATTGCCACTGTAGCAACGGGAATTCCTGGAGGCATCTGCAGCATCGAATAAACAGCGTCAACACCATCCAACACACTACCCTTCACAGGTACCCCGATAACGGGTAACGTCGTGCTGGCAGCAATAACCCCTGGCAGTGCAGCAGCCATGCCGGCACCAGCAATGATCACCTTGATGCCCCGCTCTTTAGCCCCCTTAGCGAACTCCTCGACAGCATCGGGAGTGCGGTGAGCAGAAAGGGCATTGATTTCAAACGGAATTTCCATTTCATCGAAGAACTTGGCAGCCTTCTCCATCACAGGAAGATCAGACGTGCTGCCCATAATGATTGACACAATTGGTTTCATATACAATTCTTTTTTCTAAGTTACATCCAACTAATCAGAATAAACGCCATCGCACAAATATAGCCGATTCCAAAGCCCACTAGCACCTGTGCAAGACTATGCTGACGCAATATGATACGGCTGGTGCCTAACACTCCCGAAATCAGAAGTAATGCACAAAATGGCCAAATGGGATTATAGAAGAACAAGATGCTAAAAGCATTTAACGCACCGACCAAACCGCCAATGCCCACCATGTGCGTGCTCACTTTCCACCATGCATTGACCACAACACATACAATCTGACATATCAACGCCGACATCACCACTCCTCGGAAAAACATGGCAGTATTCATTTTCGTCATAATGACCAAACATGCACCATAACTCAGCAGCGTAACCAAATAAGGCATGTGACGATGTTCACGGTGGCTCAATTCAAGATGCGTCCATTTTTTAAACATACGGAAAGTCGTAATACCTAAAGTAGGTACAAATGCCGTAAAAAAATACACTAAGCCGATGATAAACAACTTATACCCCCACGGAAGCATCTTCATATAACTGAAAAAGAATAGCGCAATGAACACCCACAAAGGAGCGTACAATGGCATGAAAAGTGTTGAAACCACTTTTGCAATCTTAATCAGTTTCTTATCATTCATACAAATTTGATTTGAGCATGTTATCCACGACGACTATTCACAGCGGGAATACCCATTTCCATACGGTATTTTGCGATTGTACGACGAGCCAGCACCACCCCCTTCTGTTTCATCAATTCCACAATCCTGTCATCTGGATAAGGATTCATCTTGTCTTCTCCATCAATAATCGCTTTCAGCATTTCCCTAACTTTCCGACCATCAATTTCCTCTCCTTCAGCATTTTTGCGGGTCAACTTAAAGAAATCAGACAAAGGATAGATGCGGCCGTCCAGCAGCGCACACTTGGAATTGCAGACACGGGAAATCGTTGACACATCATAACCCGACTTCTTTGCAACATCTTCCAACACCAGACGAACCTTATCATCCTCGTCTTTAGTCAAGAAAAAAACATGCTGCAATTCCATGATTGCCTTCATGGTTTCATAGAGTGTCCGACGACGTTGTTTCACCGACTCTATAAACATTTGAGCTGCCTCGATTTTCTGACGCGTATAAGCCAGTCCCTCTTTCTCGCTACGAGTCAGTGCTTTGGGATGAGACTGATACATCTTCAACTGATTGATATAATCCCCACTCACATGAAGCCTTGGGACCTCGCCACTGTTCAACCGCATCTCGACATTCCCATCAAGGTCTGTTTCCACGATGAAATCGGGAATTTGTGTTTGTACTCGGTCAGACGAAGACTCACTGAGCGCGAAACCCGGATTCACATTCAATTTCTTAATCTCCTCAAACAAGGCATCTACTTGCATGGCTGAGATTCCAAGTTTATTCTTGAGTCGCTCCTTATTTTTGTTGATGAACAAGTCATAATGATTGGCAATAATCTCCCGCTCCAAACGAAGAACCTTATCCTTCATTTCCGAATTTTCCTCTTTCAATTGCCTATCTATCTGCAAGAGCAGGCACTCCTGGGTGGAACGAGCCCCAATGCCCGCGGGGTCAAAAGATTGCAACACATGCAACAATCTTTCCACTTCCTGCTCCGACACATAAATATATTCCTTGAAAGCCAATTCATCCGTAAGTGTCGCGACAGGGCGATCGATAAATCCTCTATGATCCAATGACCCAATCAAATACTTCAAGATTTTCTCATCTTCCTCCGTCAGATTATAATTCATCATCTGCGCCTCCAGATACTCAATGAAAGAGCCGCCATCTCCCAATGGCATATCGTGACGTTCCTGCAATCCCCCTGAAGAAGCATATACAGGAAGGTCATCATCACCGTATGCCGAATAGTCCGAGACGCTTTCATTCCCCACATCGTCATAAGGGTCTATCCCCGTATCATTCACATCCTTCTCGTCTGAAGCCTCCTCCATGCTGTTTGACGTCCATTCTTCCGAGGCGCCTTCTTCTAATGCCGGATTATCCATCAACTCTTTCTTCACTTGCTGCTCAAATTCCGCAATAGGCATCTCCAACAACTTAACCAACTGAAGTTGCTGTTGCGACAATCGGAGTTGCTGTTCCGTCCTTTGAGTCTGTATTTGAGTCAACCTCTGCGACATCCAAATGCTATTTTTTTGCAAAGTTAGATAAAAACAAGCATTAAACAACAAAAGGAACGAAAAAAATGATTATCTTTGCACGAAAATAAAAGCACATGGAAGATTTCGTCCATCTACACGTACACACCCAATATAGCATCCTTGACGGTCAGGCTGCCATTCCGAAGTTGGTTGATAAGGCTATCAACAATGGAATGCGGGGTATGGCTGTGACCGATCATGGCAACATGTTCGGCATCAAGGAATTTTTCAATTATTGCAACAAGGTGAACAAGGGCAAATCCGACGAAGAGAAATTCAAACCCATCTTCGGATGCGAAGTATATTGTGCACGCCGTGATCTCCACTCCAAAGAGAACAACGCCCTCGACAAAAGCGGATGGCACCTCATCTTGTTAGCCAAGAACGAGGTCGGCTATCACAATCTGGTCAAGATTGTCAGTGAAGCATGGGTGGACGGTTACTACCACCGACCGCGTACTGACCATCAAGCCATCGAAAAACACCACGAAGGACTGATAGCCTCATCAGCATGCTTGGCGGGTGAAATACCACGTTACATCAAAAACGGACAGATTGAAGAAGCCGAGAAATCCATTCAATGGTTCAAAAGCATCTTTGGCGACGACTTTTACATAGAACTGATGCGACATGAGGTGAAAGACCCCATGCAACGGGCAAATCGGGATACCTACAAGGAACAGAAAGCCATAGAGCCAACTCTCATCGAACTGGCACGTAAATACAACGTGAAACTTATTTGTACCAACGACTCCCATTTCGTCGATGAGGAAAATGCCGAAGCACACGACAGACTTCTTTGTCTCTCCACGGGCAAAGACTTGGATGACCCCAACCGTATGCTCTACAGCAAACAGGAATGGTTCAAAACTCGTGAAGAAATGAACGATGTCTTCAAAGACATTCCTGAAGCATTGAACAACACAATAGAGATTCTCAACAAAGTCGAAACATACAGTATCGACCATGCCCCCATCATGCCATTCTTCGCCATCCCCGAAGATTTTGGCACCGAAAAGGAATGGCGTGAGAAATTCACCGACGAAGACATCTTCAACGAGTTCACTCGAGATGAAAACGGAAATGTCGTGCTGACCCAGGAAGAAGCCGAGAAAAAAATCAAGAAACTCGGTGGAATCGACAAGTTGTACCGTATAAAGTTCGAGGCGGACTACCTCAAAAAAATCACCTACGACGGAGCCAAGAGGCTCTATGGTGATCCTGTTCCTGACAACGTAAAGACCCTGCTCGACTTTGAGTTGCATGTGATGAAAACGATGGGCTTCCCCGGCTACTTTCTCATTGTACAGGACTTCATCAACTCGGCTCGTAAAGAGTTAGGTGTATGGGTGGGTCCCGGACGTGGCTCTGCCGCCGGTAGTGCCGTAGCTTATTGTTTGGGCATCACGAAGATAGACCCTATCAAATACGACCTTCTATTCGAGCGTTTCTTGAACCCAGACCGCATCTCCTTGCCCGATATTGACACAGACTTCGATGACGACGGACGTGGCAAGGTGCTACAATGGGTAACCGAGAAATATGGAGCCGAGAAAGTGGCGCATATCATCACCTATGGCACCATGGCAACGAAACTTGCCATCAAAGACGTGGCACGTGTACAAAAAGTGCCTTTGGCAATAGTAAACGCCTTGTGTAAAGCCATTCCTGACCGATTGCCCAACGGGAAGAAAATGAATCTGGCAAACGCCATCGAGTGCGTGCCAGAACTGAAGGATGCCGCCACATCTCCCGATCCGCTCTTGAGAGACACCATGCGCTTTGCACAAATGCTGGAAAATAATGTGCGCAACACAGGTGTACATGCCTGCGGCACCATCATTTGCCGCGATGCCATCGACGATTGGGTGCCTGTAAGTACAGCTGAAGACAAGGAAACGGGCGAAAAACTGCGATGTACACAATATGACGGGCATGTGATTGAAGAAACAGGACTCATCAAGATGGACTTCCTCGGACTGAAAACACTCTCGCAGTTGAAAGAGGCAGTGACAAACATCAAGGAGAGTCTGGGTATTGACATCAATGTTGACTTACTTAATATTCAAGACCCTGCCACCTACCAACTCTACTGCGACGGAAGAACCGTAGGTACTTTCCAGTTTGAGTCGGCAGGTATGCAGAAATATCTGCGCGAATTGCAGCCTAACGTATTCGAGGATCTTATTGCCATGAATGCCCTCTATCGCCCAGGGCCAATGGACTATATTCCCGATTTCATCAATAGAAAACAAGGAAGGAAACCCATCGAGTACGACATTCCTTGCATGGAGAAATACCTGAAAGACACCTACGGAATCACCGTCTATCAAGAACAGGTGATGCTCTTGTCGCGACAGTTGGCTGACTTCACCAGAGGTGAGAGCGACGCCCTCCGTAAGGCGATGGGTAAGAAGAAAAAAGACATCGTTGATGCGATGAAACCGAAATTCATTGAGGGCGGAAAGAAGAATGGACACGACCCCAAAATTCTCGACAAGATTTGGAGCGATTGGGAGAAATTCGCCTCCTACGCATTCAACAAATCGCATGCCACATGCTACTCGTGGGTGGCTTATCAAACAGCCTTTCTCAAGGCAAACTTCCCGTCCCAGTTCATGGCTGCTGTCATGAGCCGTTCGCTCGACAACATCACCGAAATTCGCAAATTGATGGACGAATGCAAGCAAATGGGCATCAACACCTTAGGACCCGACGTCAACGAGTCTCGACACAAGTTCTCTGTCAATATCGAAGGTGATATCCGTTTCGGTATGGCAGCCATCAAGGGTGTGGGCGAGTCAGCCGTGCAAGCCATCATTGAAGAACGCGAGAAAAATGGCAACTACACATCCGTGTTTGACTTTGTTGAACGCGTAAACCTGTCGCAATGCAATAAGAAAAACATTGAGAACTTGGTTCTGGCTGGTGCATTCGACTGTTTCAAGGACTTCAGCCGTGAAACCTTCTTCGCTCCTGGACAACGACAAGGGGAGACCTTCCTCGATGTGGTGGTACGCTACGGCAACAGTTTCCAGCAAGACAAATTCCAGGCACAAACCTCCCTCTTCGGAGGTATGGAGGTTTCTGTAAGCCACCCTTCCATTCCCAAAAACATTCCCACATGGGGAAATCTGGAACGCTTGAACAAGGAACGCGAGTTAGTGGGCATCTACCTTTCAGCCCACCCACTTGACGAATACTCCATCATCCTCGACTATGTGTGCAACACGAAGTTGAATCAGCTAGAAGAGCAGAAAGAAGAACTCTCCAAGATGGAAGAAGTCACCATTGGTGGCATTGTCACAAGTGTCCGAACAGGAGAAAGCAAAAACGGAAGTCCCTACGGAATTGTCAAGATGGAAGACTTCGTGGGAAGTGGTGAATTGCCTCTCTTTGGAACCGATTGGATCACCTATCGCAACTTCTTTACAGAAGGTTCCTCTCTGTTCATCCGCATCAAAGTGGAACCTCACAGATTCCGCCCGGGCATCTTTAACATCAATGTCAAGTCTGTCGAACTGATGTCTGAAGTGAAAGACAAAGCCATCCAGAAAATCACCTTTGACGTGCCCCTTGACAAACTCACCTCCACCATGGTGGAAGATTTGGCTGAGATTGTGAAGGAGAATCCCGGCGAAGCGGATCTTGTTTTCAACATCCACACCTCCGATAGCAACAAAGTGTCGCTCATGTCACGCAATGTGAAGGTGAGGGTGGGAAAACAACTCGTTCAATACATCAAAGAGCATGATGAAATCGGCATAAAAGTGAATTAAACATAGTTATTAACCCTAAAAAAACAAGAATGACATGGTAATCAACGATTCTAATTACAGCGAAGTATTGGCACAGAACAAGCCTATGGTGCTTGACTTCTGGGCAACATGGTGTGGTCCTTGCCGCATGGTAGGTCCCGTCATTCAGGAATTGGCAGACAAGTACGAAGGTCAGGTCATTGTCGGGAAAGTGAACATCGAAGAAGATGCCGACGACCTCGTGGCGCAGTTCGGCATCCGCAACATCCCCACCATCATCTACATGAAGAATGGTGAGATTGTGGACAAGGTGGTCGGCGCTGCTCCCAAGGCCACGCTCGAGGAGAAACTTAAGGCTCTGCTGTAAGCCCATGGGTGCCATCGATGACGAAATCCTCCGCGGGGCTGAGGAAGACGCCAAGGAGGTTGCCTTCATCCAGAACTACATGGGCGTGGAGAACCGCGATCTGTTCACGGAAGAAGACATCTATTATTGCCTTGACGTTCTGCTCGAATATCTTGACAATCTCAACGAGAATGCCGATGACGATGGTTTCATTGACATCGACACCGAGGAGATTGCCAAGCACATCCAAAAGAAGGCCAAAAGGGAGGGCATGGGTCCATACGAACTCGATGCCCTCATCCTTCTGATTGACGCAGAACTGGAATACAACGAACAGTTGGATAGTTGACAATTGATAATTGACAAACGTGACACATACAGCATGGCCAACTGTCAACTGTCAATTATCAACTGTCAACTACTAAAACCCTTCCTCCATCTATCTCCTCCTCAATGGTGACCTTCACGGCATCGTCGGGGAGGAGGTTTTCTATCAGTTCTGGCCATTCCATGAAACACACATGACCCGAATACACATAATCTTCATAGCCAAGGTCCATCACTTCCTGCAGATTCTTGATGCGATAAAAGTCAAAATGATAGACGGGTTCGCCCTGTCCATCCACATACTCATTCACGATGGCAAATGTGGGTGAGTTGATTACATCCTCCACACCCAGTTCTTCACACACAGCCTTGATAAAGGTGGTTTTTCCTGCACCCATTTTACCATAGAAGGCAAACACCTTCCGTTCACCCATCGCTGCCACAAACTCCTTGGCTGCCACGGCAATCTCTTCTATTGACTTGATTCTGATTTCCATACTCATTTTCTCTTTTTACCTTGCATGATCACCAGCGGTACGAGCATTTCTTCCATGGAAATGCCACCGTGCTGGAATGTGTTCTTGTAATAATTGACGTAGTAGTTATAATTGTTGGGATAGGCGAAGAAATCGTCGTTCTGAGCAAAGATGTAGGCTGTGCTGACATTAGGCGAAGGCAGGGAGGCAGCCTTGGGTGCTTTCAACTCAAAGACCTGCTTGGGGTTGTAGCTGAGATTCTTGCCCAGTTTGTAACGCAGATTGGTGTTTGTGTTCTTGTCACCAATCACCTTGATGGGGTTGTTCACACGGATAGAGCCGTGGTCGGTGGTGATGATGATGTGGGCATCGGTCTTGGTAAGTTCCTTGAAAAGTTCGCGGACAGGCGAGTTGTGGAACCACGAAGCGGTGATGCTGCGGTAGGCACGCTCATCGCTCGCCAGTTCACGCACCATGCGCGACTCCGTACGGGCATGACTGAGCATATCGATGAAGTTGATGACCAACACATTAAGATCGTTGCCCATAAGGTTCTTGAAACGTTCCACTATTTTCTCCGACTCCGACGAGTTGTTCAACTTGAAGTAGGAGAAAGTATTCTTGCGACGATAGCGGTCGAATAGAGTCTTGATGAGAAGCTCTTCATTCAGGTTCTTTCCTTCATCCTCATCTTCATCCACCCAAAGGTCTGGAAACATCTCAGCTATCTGATAGGGCATCAAACCCGAGAAAATGGCATTACGCGCATATTGGGTCGCTGTGGGGAGAATGCTGAGGCACAGTTGCTCATCAAAGGTAAAATCATCAGCAAGTTCCTTTGAAATTTCACGCCACTGGTCGTAACGGAAGTTGTCGAACACAACGAGAAAGACTTTCTCCCCTTCGTTGAGCAAAGGAAAGACGGTCTTTTTAAAAATGTCGGGGGACATGATTGGTCTGTCTTCGCTATTTTGCACCCATCCCAGATAGTTCTTTCGGATGAATTTGGCAAATCCGTTGTTGGCTTCGGCCTTCTGCATCTTGAGCAGGTCAGACATCTCGCTATCAGTTTCAGAGAGTTCCAACTCCCAATAGACAAGGCGTTTATACACCTCTTTCCAATCTTCAAGCGTGTAGGAGTCGTTGATTTGCATACCAATCTTGGAGAAGTTCTGCTGATAGCCCGTATTCGTCACTTCCGCCTCTATCTCTCGCTTGTGGAGATGCTTTTTCAGTGTAAGGAATATCTGGTTGGGGTTGACCGGCTTAATCAGGTAGTCGGCAATCTTCGAGCCGATGGCCTGATTCATGATATTTTCCTCCTCGCTCTTCGTCACCATCACAACAGGCGTGGTTGGACAGATTTCCTTGATGCGTGACAAAGTCTCCAGTCCACTCAGTCCCGGCATGTTCTCGTCAAGGAAAATCAGGTCAAATGAACGCTCCCGACAGAGATCAAGTGCATCCTGGCCGTTAGTTGCCGTAACGACCTCATAATCCTTCTTTTCGAGGAAGATGACGTATGCCTTCAGCAGTTCCATCTCGTCATCCACCCACAGCAGTGTTCCGTTCACCATTATATTTACCGTTTATCAGAAGATATAGTTATCGTCCTCCCATTCCTCTTCATCCAGTTCCTCTTCATCCACAGGTTCAGGCAGTTCCGTCGGCTCGTCGAGGCTGGCTTCTTCGTCTTCGCTGATGCGCAGAGACCCCACACGGTCGAAGTGTTCGTCGTAGAAGTCAAAGTAATCGGCAAAACTCAGCCCCTTCATCAGTTTCTTCAAGTTCTCCTCACTGATGATGAAACACTTGAGTCCCTGTAACTTATATGCCATATCGGCATTATTGAACAATCGGTGCATATAAATGTATGCCTCATCGTAGTTCAAAAACGTGCGCACCTGCATCATGTCAATGCCATCGCCTTTCTCGCTTGCGATGTCGAAATTACGCACGGTGAATGCCGTGAAATTGTATCTTGCCATCTCATAGAGGAGCTGGTTCTCGTCGATGGCATCACGCTCGTAGGCAATGACGAAGACGAAGTTGGCATTCTTCTCAGGACTGAATGTCGAGTCGTTTGCCAAAGAGTCCGCTTCATCGAAAAGTCCGCGACGACGCTCCCATATGCTGCCCATTTCAAACTTCCCTCCTTGCAACAGACGTCCCTCCTTCAGTCCCTTCACATAGAGACCCGCCAACTCGCTCACACTCGACTGCGGATATTTCTCCACAATCGTCCTCAAGTCTGCCATAAAATGTTCTCGGTCGCCCAACTCCAGTTTGCTCAGTGCCTCCAGAAACATGAAACGTGCCCGATTCGCACCCTCAGGATACTCTTCCGCCATCTCCTGACTGTTGCGGATGACGGTATGGTAGTCGCTGAATTTGAATGCATCGTAGGTGTCCTGATAGACCGAATCCTCTATCTGCTTGCCATACCTGCCCTTGAACTCGAAGTCCGGGTCGGCAATCAGTTTTCCATGCTCATTGTCCGGATATTCCGCTATGAGTCGTTGCTTGTAGTCCTCCGCATCATCCCGCCGTTCCATTCTCGAATAGAGTTGGAACATATTATAATAGATCTCATCCATCTTCTGGAAGTCGGGGAAGTTGAGCAAGATGCGTTGGAACGTTCTTTCCGCCAACGGGAAGTTGTCCATCCTATCCTTATAGATGATGGCAGCCCCATACAATCCCTCCACCAGTGCCGCATTCGATGCAGCCATCTGCTCCTCCGTGAAGGGGATGTCCTTCAGATAATATTCAGGTCGGTGTGGGTCGTTAGCATACTCCTCAGCCTTAATGGAATCCTTCTCCGCACGAGATTGTTTCTTGCCCTTGTTGGCTTGATAGATGCTGTCTTCCACGGCTGCAATGCTGTCCTTAGCCGCCAGCACACTGTCCGTCAACTCCTCTTCGTTGAAATCGTTGAGCACGGTCTTGTTGTTACGTCGCCAGTCATCAGCCAACTCGCGCTTACCCCATTTCCGTTCAAACTCAGCCTTACCAGCCGCCACAGCAGTCGGGTTGTAGAAATACCACACTGCCGTCTGCTGTGCATTGCGGTTACCCACCCCTTGCTGTACAACACCACCAGGTCGCTGCCGTCCTTGGTTTGCCTGTGGGTTGGCAGCCTCCATTGCCTTCTTTTCCTCTTCTTTCTCCTTTTTCTTCAGTTCCTCAATGGTCTTTTTGATTTTCTCCATGCGAGTGACGGAATCCAGACTCGCCATCATCTGAAGGCTGTCCTGCAACTCCACAGCCGAGGCGTATGGCAACAATTCATCTAATATCTTGCTGCGTTCATCCACCTCCCTATAACTGTCATGGTCTTTGTCGAGCAGACCAAAGGCTTGCGAATAGCACTTTTGTGCATCCACAAACTTCTCACGATTCCAATACAACTGCCCCAGATGCAGCAACACCACCCCCTTCTCGATGCCGTTGCGTGTACTCTTCTCCACCCCATCCTTATATGCCCAGATGGCATGGGTCGTATCGCCCTTCGACAAATAAATATTGCCAATAGCGTAATACACCTGATCCAGATATTCCTTGTTTTTCGGATTCTTCGCCATCGCCTTCAGTTTGCGGATTATCTGTTTCGACTGGTTCTTCGACATCGCCTCGCTCATCTGAATGCGGGCATTAAACTCCAGTTCGTAGGGAGGATTTCTTCTAATGACTTTCTTGAAATAGCGGTAAGCTTCGGGGTCATGTCCGATACGATGATAAAGTTGTCCTAAAAGCAGATACATTCGTGTTTTCGGCAGATTGCGGTGTTCACCCTTCAGCGCCTTCTCTATGTTCAGTATAGCCTCGGGATATTGCTTCTGCCTTAATTGCATGTCACCCAACACAGAAGCCTTCAGAGGTTCCAGGTTGTTAGGGAAGCTGTCGCGCTGGGCACGAGAAATCAAGTCTTCAGCATCATAGAACCATTCCATCTCGGCATAGCATCTTGCCTCCAGCAGACGTGCCCGAGCCACAAGATTGGGCTTCGAAAAATACAGACGTTGAATATAGGCAAAGGTCGATGCCGCCTCCATATATTCACCCTTTCGGAACTGTGCCTCACCCATCATAAACCATGCCCGCCATAAGAACGGGTTATATTCCTTTTGGCTCAGCCAGATCCTGTCCTTCGCCGTCTTCGGTCGGCTTTTGTTCCATTCCGGACGTTTCGTGATGCTATGCATTTTGATGGCCTTTTGGCTCTTCTCCACTGCACGGTCAAAATTACCCGTTCCAATCTTCACCGTTGCCTTGTTACCTGTCACATACAAAGGAATCACTTCCGTAAAGTTATCCCTGTTTCCCTGCTCCTGCAGCAGCACACCTTCCTTATAAGCCTCATGACCATTAAAGTAGGTGTTATATCTTGCCTTGAAGGCATGCACACTACGCACCAAAGACGTATTCTTATCCGTAGAACACGCCCCCAGCAGCACGAACAATGCCGCACAACTGCACAATATGTAACTCAAACGCTTCAAAACAAGTCCCAAGGGGAGCATTCCCCTTACAATACATATAACGAAAAATCCGCCCTCTTATTGTATCCCAAACTCTTACCTCAAGTTTGACGTCCATCGACCGTTGTCCGTTGTCTGTTCTCAATCACCCCCTTCTCTCCCCCACAATCATAAACACCTCATCCTTCAAATCGTCAGGCAATTCCACTGCACGCAACTGCAACGAGCGCACCCACCCCGCCACTTCATCATCACGCATTGTATAAAGAATCTCTCTAAACTCCTCGATTTCATCGGAAGAATAAGCATCACTTCCCCTTCCGCGGAAACGGTCAAGTTCTTCATCATTATAGTACTCTATCTGCTTGCTTACAGCCGCCAAAAGACTATCCTTCTCACAAGTTTCATGCTGTCCGCAACACTCCATGTCTTGCACCTGCTTGATGCTGGGAAGGGTTACAATTTCCCCCCTGTCCAACTTCCGTTTCAAGTTCTTTTCACGCAGGTAACCCGCCACGAAAGCCACACCCCCTAAAAGGACCAATCCAACAATCAGATAAATCATAACACGTCAATTTCAAATCCGACAGATTTCAAGTCCTCCCAATAATGGGGATAAGATTTTGACACCACCTGCGGATTATTAATAACAACCCGACCATCGACCAACGCTACAGGTGCAAAAGCCATCGCCATACGATGATCCTCATAAGTGTCAATAGCCATTTCATCGGCATTCTTCACTACGACACGCCGTCCATTCCATATCAGTTCGCTGTCGTTTCGAACTTCCAATTCAAATCCCAATTTTGACATCTCCTTCTTCAATGCCTCAATGCGGTCGGTCTCCTTAATCTTCAAACTCTGCAACCCCGTAAAGTGAAATGGCACACCCATCATACAGCAAGTCACCACAAACGTCTGTGCCAAGTCAGGCATCTCCACAAAATTCACGTCTAAACGTTCCGTTCTCTTCCCGTTTTTACTCAAAACCACCTCGTCACCCTGATGCACAGTGGCAACCCCCAAACGCTCAAAAACCTCAGCACCACGACTGTCCCCTTGCAGACTTTCGTCAAACAATTTTGGCAACACCACTTGCGCATCAGCGTTCGTAGCCAGCGCCACCATTTCATACCAATAACTTGCCGCACTCCAATCATTCTCCACCATATAAGAACAAGGGGAATAAGGCTCGTTCTCCACAACGATCGAACACGAATCCTTCCACCCTACTTTCGCTCCAAATTTCCGCATTATAGAAAGAGTCATATCAATATAGGGGCGACTGACTATTTCATCTATCAATTTCAGTATCAATCCATTTTTCAACATTGGACCAATCATCAACAAGGCTGAAACATACTGTGAACTGACACTGCCCGACAAGTAAACTTTTCCACCTTGTAAACAAGGATTTCCAACAATCTGAAGGGGGGGAAAATTTTCTTTCTCCACATACTCAATTTGTGCGCCCAACTGCCGTAATGCATCCACCAAAATCCCTATCGGACGGTTCTTCATTCGCTCACTTCCAGTAATGACATGAGTGCCCTCACTTACTGCCAGCAAGGCTGTCGAAAAGCGCATAGCCGTACCCGCCGCCCCGATGTCAATCGTGTCAGGACGCTCCCTGAGCCATGCCTGCATCACACGGGTGTCATCACAATCACTCACATTCTCGACAGTCTCATTACTGCCAGCCAACGCACCAATGGTCAAGGCACGGTTGCTGATGCTTTTCGATGCGGGGAGCACGATGCGTCCCCCTATTTCTTTGGGTGCTACAACTTTTATCTGCATATAATATACAAATTTCGATGCAAAGATACGAAAAAACTCCAAACTCCCCATCCTAACCAACGACTTTTTCCTAACTTTGCAAGCAAATCAATAGTAACACTTATAGCACCCTATCAATCGGAATGAAAACAGCACACTTATTTCTACTTCCTCTCCTCTTCATGCTCGCCCTCGCTTCATGCGAGAAAGTGGAGGAAGTGCCAGAGGAGACCCCTCCGATCATCGACGCAAAAGGAGACAGCATCGTCGTTCCCGTCGTCCCCATAGGAGACCCCGATTCACTAACCACCGAAGACCTCCTTGATTATGTTGATGAGTATGGTTCCACCGAAGAAAGTGCCTATTCCGTCCACGACATTCTGCACTTCCTTCCAAAGTATCTCGAATACTACGATGCCAGCGGCTATCCCGACCGCTATGTACACGGTTTCATCGTAGGTTTTGTCGCCAAAAACAAGAACAGTATCGCCCATGCCGTCTTCTCATCAGGCGATGTAGAGACCAACATCGTCATTGCCGATTCCCCCGATGAAATCGACTATAATAACTGCATAGCCGTCCAACTCTCCACCAGTTCCAAAGGACAGAAAGAAGTCAGAGAAGGGCTCAACCTCTTCGCTCATCCAGAGAATCTCGGTGCACACGTCATCCTTCACGGAACAGTCACCAAATACATGGGCACCCTGGGACTGAAAAGCGTCAACGATGCCGTCATCTATATTGAATAACTCAACTTTCGGAAGTCATAAAAACCACAGATTACACAGATTACACGGATTTTTTTAACAACGAATTTCCCTAATTTTACGAATTTTTCTTTTCAATGCCGCAAGCGGCAACGAAGGAAAACGAATGGAAGGCGTTCCACATTCGGAGAAATCAGAAGGATTTCATTCGGCGGGCTTGCCCATAAAAACAATTCGGAAAATTCGTTGTTGAAAAAAAGAACTCCCGAAACTTAAATTGAATAATTATTTCGCAAAAACCTACAGTCTTTCACCAGCGACACGATGAAGGCGACCCGTGGGTCGAGGTGAACGCCTCATGTAGTCGGAGGTGATGGCGACGTGTTATAGATGTGCAGATGCGAGGCGGTGAAGCCCCGCACCTGACGTCGATGGAATCATTGCTGATCCATCCTTCCCAAAACTTTTATTAATGAGAAATTCTAAGTTTCGGGCGCTTTACATGAAAAGGGCGGTTTTTTAACAATTGACAGGGCATTGACGTTTTCATCGGTATCACTCATTAATCAATATCTTTCCGTCCGGCGTCATGCCCTCCACACTGATGTACATCTCCTCGCACGTGGAGTTGTTGAAGAACTCCACTTTAGCTTTGCCCTCGGCATCGGTGGTGATGTCGGGCTGCCACCAGATGGTGCGGCGGAAGTCCGCCATGGGAGGTATCACGCTGTAGTCCTCCGTCTTGAAC
>ONFA01000052.1 GCA_900316975.1 uncultured Prevotellaceae bacterium
AGTGAACTGAATTATTCCAATTATTCTAATTAGTTTCAAGAAAAAACAAGCCGCTTGCGGCGAAAAGAAGAGACATCATTGTATAAGATAATTTTGTGTGGTTACTTAATAATCAACTATTTATACAACAATCATCAATTACATAATAGTAAACCATATACTATTGTCGTATGAACCATAAAGAATACTTGTGTAAATGTTTCTTTTGAAAGAAAGAGAAACATACATGAATTTCTTTTCTTTATCGTGACAAAAGTGCAAGATATATCGTCAATCATTGGTTCCAATCATTTATTTTTGTGAAGCAAGAGATTATCAATCAAGAATTTTCCGTAACGTTGGCTATGCCGAAGTTACTGGCACTCGGAAAAGTACAAATAAATTTGGCTTTTCACTCGTTTTTCCGTAACTTTGCACCCACAAATATTAAAGGAATAGTGCTTAACGTTATGGAATTCAAGAGAAACATTGTCATTACGGGTGGTGCTGGCTTCATTGGCAGCCACGTGGTTCGCCTTTTCGTGAACAAGTATCCCGAGTACAAAATCATCAACCTCGACAAGTTGACCTATGCGGGCAACCTGGCCAATCTGAAGGATGTGGAGGACAAGCCCAACTACAAGTTCGTCAAGATGGACATCTGCGACTTCGACGGCTTCTATCAGTTGATGCAGGACGAGAAGATTGACGGCATCATCCACTTGGCGGCTGAAAGTCATGTGGATAGGAGCATCAAGGACCCCTTCACCTTTGCCCGCACCAATGTGATGGGCACACTGAGCCTATTGCAGGCCGCCAAACTCTACTGGGAGAGCCTGCCCGAGGGATATGAGGGCAAGCGTTTCTATCACATCTCGACGGATGAGGTGTATGGCGCCTTGAAACTGACAAACCCCGAGGGCGTGGAAAGTCCGTTCACCACGACAGCATCGAGTGCAGAGCATCATGCTGCCTATGGCAAGGATTTCTTCTTGGAGACCACGAAGTATAACCCCCACTCGCCCTACTCGGCCTCGAAGGCCAGCAGCGACCACTTCGTAAGGGCTTACCACGACACCTACGGCATGCCCACTATCGTGACCAACTGCTCCAACAACTACGGCCCCTACCAGTTCCCGGAGAAGTTGATTCCACTGTTCATCAACAACATACGCCACCGCAAACCCCTACCCGTCTATGGAAAGGGAGAGAACGTGCGCGACTGGCTCTATGTGGTGGACCATGCCCGTGCCATCGACACCATCTTCCACCACGGCAAGGTGGCTGAGACCTACAACATCGGCGGCTTCAACGAGTGGAAGAACATTGACATCATTAAGGTGGTCATCAAGACGGTGGACCGCCTGCTGGGCCGCCCCGAAGGTGCCGACCTCGACCTCATCACCTACGTGACCGACCGTCTGGGACATGATGCACGCTATGCCATCGACTCTCGCAAGTTGCAGAAGGAATTGGGCTGGGAACCCAGCCTGCAGTTTGAGGAAGGCATCGAAAAGACCGTGAAGTGGTATCTGGAGAATGAGGCTTGGATGGACAACATCACCAGCGGCGATTATGAGAAGTACTACGAAGAAATGTATAAGAACAGATAAAGCCCCCTCTAGCTCCCCCAAGGGGGAGGAGAGTTTAGGGTTCAGAGTTTAGAGCCCCTATAGTTAAGTTAAGGTTAAAAATGACAACTGAAGAGAGAGTCCAAAAAGGCGTTGCCTACTTCAAGCAGGGATATAACTGTGCACAATCCGTGGTGCTGGCATTTGCCGACCGCTATGGGCTGGAGGAGGCTTTTGCTGCTCATATCTCCGGCTCGTTTGGTGGTGGCATCGGCAGGATGCGAGAGACTTGCGGCACGGCTTGCGGCATGTTTATGTTGGCAGGACTGGAGGTGAAGGGTGACTATCCCGATCAGGAGTTGAAGAAGAAGAACTATGAGGTGGTGCAGCGGTTGGCTGCTGACTTTAAGGCTGAGACGGGAAGCCTCATCTGCAAGGAACTGCTGGGACTGAACAAGCAACGGGCTGACGGCACTATCCCCGAAATTAAAATTGTGGCGACGCCTGAACCTCGCACGGATGAATACTACAAGAAACGCCCGTGCATCCGCATGGTGGAGACCGCCATTCGGATTTACTGCAAATACTTAGAAGAGAAAAAAGAAATGGGTTGACATTGCGTCAACCCATTATTGTTGCTACCACTTTCCGTGCCCCGCCATAGTCGCGGAACTCACAGAGATAGATACCTTGCCACGTGCCGAGGTTAAGCCTCCCTCGAGTGATGGGAATGGTCAGGTCGGAACCGATAAGGCTGCACTTGGCGTGGGCAGGCATGTCGTCGCTGCCTTCGAGCGTATGTTGGTAGTAAGGCTCATTCTCACGCACCAAGCGGTTCATGATTTGCTCCATGTCACGACGCACATCGGGGTCGGCATTCTCGTTAATAGAAAGAGCACAGGAGGTGTGCTTGATGAAGAGGTGCAGCACCCCCGTCTCAGGCAATGGCTGAGGCAGATGGCGCTGCACTTCGTGGGTGATGAGGTGGAAGCCGCGCGGACGGGCTTCCAACGTAAATTCTGTTTGCTGTATCATGGTGGCGATGCTTACTTCACCTCCCAGATGTCGTTGGTTTCGAGGAGTTCGGCGAAGTTGTGATACTTCTTCTGTGCTTTCACCTCTTCAATCTGAGCGGTGACGCAGTCGTCGTAAGTGGGAGCCTCCACATCGCGGATGACACCGAGTGCCACGGGGAAGCCGTCGCCGTTGCCCATGAGGGCAAGTTTGAGTTGGAGGGTGTTGTCCTCGCAGTGTGCATCATGCACGAGGATGTCCTTCTCGGTGATGCCGTTCTCACCTATCTTCACCACCTTCAGGCCGAAGCCTTCCTGCATGAGGCCGTATTCGCGGTTCTCGCCGAAGATGAGGGGTTTGCCGTGCTCCACGTAGATGGCATTCTTGGCACGTCCTTCCTTGCTATAGACCGCATCGTGAGTGCCGTTGTTGAAGATGACGCAGTTCTGCAGAATCTCGCACACGGCAGCACCCTTGTGGTTGTAGGCAGCCTTCAGAATCTCCACCGTGCCAGGAGCATCGGTGGCCACGGCACGGGCGAAGAAGTGTCCGCGAGCACCGAAACAGAGTTCAGCAGGGCGGAAGGGGTCTTCCACCGTGCCGTAAGGGCTTGACTTCGACACGAATCCACGGGGGGAGGTAGGTGAGTACTGTCCCTTTGTCAGACCGTAGATGCGGTTGTTCAGCAGAATCATGTTGAGGTTGATGTTGCGGCGGTTGGCATGGATGAAGTGGTTACCACCGATGGCAAGTCCGTCGCCGTCGCCGCTCACCTGCCACACGGTCAGGTTGGGGTTGGCAATCTTCGCACCCGTAGCGATAGCGGCAGCACGTCCGTGGATGGTGTTCATGCCGTAGGTTGCCATGTAGTGTGGCAGACGGCTGGAACAACCGATGCCTGAGATAACGGCAGTGTTCCAAGGTTCTACACCGATTTCAGCCATTGCCTTATGGAGAGAGGCAAGGAAGAAGTGGTCGCCACAGCCGGGACACCAACGTGGCTGACCTTTTTTATAATCTTGAACTGTAAAACTCATATTATTCATATTATTTTAACAACGGATTGAACGGATTATACGGATTTTATCCTATGGGGAAACGCTCTTTTACAAGTGACATTTCGCCAAAGTTGATAAGCAGAGAAAGACTAAGACCTGCTATCTTGGCATAATTGATGGCCTGTGAACGATGCACGTCGTCCAACTCTTTTACAGCTTTCAATTCGACTATAATCTTACCATAACAGATAAAGTCTGGAATGAAAGTTCCTTCTAACACAATGCCTTTATAAGTTGCATGGATTTCCTTCTCACGTTCGAACGGTATCTCACGTTCAGCAAACTCAATAGCCAGAGCTTCCTGATATACTTTTTCTGTAAACCCAGGCCCCAGTTCACCATGAACTTTCATCGCAGCGCCAATGATTTGATAGGTTTCCTGTTCGTATCTTAACATTGCCTGAATCCGTTTAATCCGTGAAATCCGTTGTTCTTTTTAATTACTTGTTGATGATCTCTGTGAATGCCTCGACCAGTTCGCTGACCACGAAGGGTTGGCCCTTCACCTGGTTGAACTGGTAGGGCGTGAAGTTATCCACTTTCATGCGGAGCCAAGCGGCGAGTTGACCCATGTTCTGTTCGGCCACAACCACCTTCTTGTACTTGCCCAGCACGGCTGCGGTGTTTTTCGGCAGCGGGTTGATGTACTTGAAGTGAGCGAGGGCCACCTTCTTGCCAGCGGCACGGAGTTCGTCCATTGCAGCATGGAGGTGTCCGTAGGTGCCGCCAAAGCCCACGATGAGGAGGTCGGCATCGTCCTTGTCGCCCAGCACCTCGAGGTCGGGCACTTGAATCTTGTTGATTTTCTCCTGACGCAGATGAGTCATCAAGTTGTGGTTCTCGGGGTCGGTGGAAATGGCACCCGTCTTGTTGTCCTTCTCCAAGCCACCAAGGATGTGCTGGAAGCCTTCGCGTCCGGGCACTGCCCAGTAGCGCACACCTGTTTCGGGATTGCGGAGATAAGGTGCCCACTGGCCCTTCAGTTCCTCAGGCACGTAGGGAGGCTGGATGGCCGGATAGTCGGCGAGGTTCGGCAGTTTGAAGGCAGCCGAGCCGTTGGCCACGTAGGCATCGGTCATGAGGATGACGGGCGTCATGTGCTCCAGTGCCATCTTGGCTGCGGAGTAGGCCGCATCGAAGCAGTCGGTGGGCGATGTGGCAGCAATCACTGGCATGGGCGATTCGCCGTTACGTCCGAAGAGGGCCTGCAAGAGGTCGGTTTGCTCCGACTTGGTGGGCAGACCCGTGGCAGGACCGCCACGCTGCACATCGAGCACCACGAGGGGCAACTCCATGATGACGGCGAGGTTCATGGCCTCACTCTTCAGGCAGATGCCGGGACCAGAGGTGGAAGTGACACCGAGGGCACCGGCAAAGGATGCACCTACAGCCGATGCACAGCCGGCAATCTCGTCCTCACACTGCACGGTGGTGACACCGAGCGACTTGTGCTTGGAGAGTTCGTGCAGCACGTCGGTGGCAGGGGTGATGGGGTAAGAGCCGAGGTAGAGCTTCAGGCCCGCCTTCTCGGCAGCAGCGATGAAGCCGTAGGCTGTGGCCTTGTTGCCCGTGATGTCCATATAGCGTCCGGGCACCTTGTTCTTGGTCTCGATGCGATAGACGTTGGCCACGCTCGAGTGAGTGTTGTGTCCGTAGTCGTAGCCCGCCTGAATCACCTTGATGTTGGCCTCGGCCACACCGGGCTTCTTGGCAAATTTCTCCTTGAGGAAATTGAAGGCGATGTTCAGGTCGCGGTCGAAGAGCCAGCACACCAGTCCGAGTGCGAACATGTTGCGGCACTTCAGCATGGCCTTCACGTCCATGCCCGAGTCGGCCAGACAGTCCTTCACCATCTGCGTGATGGGGCAGGCAATCACACGGTCGGGGTCGATGCCCATCTCGCCCAGATAGTCTTCGGTGGCGAAAGCCGCCTTCTTCAGGTCGGCAGGGCCGAAGGAGTCGGTGTCGATGATGATGGCAGCACCTGGTTTAGCATACTTGTACTGAGTCTTGAGTGCTGCAGCGTTCATGGCCACGAGCACATCGCACTTGTCGCCTGGCGTATAGACCATGTCGGCTCCGATGTGTACCTGAAAACCGCTCACACCCGTCAGCGAACCTTGCGGTGCGCGGATGTCGGCGGGATAGTCAGGAAACGTACTGATACTGTTGCCCACGGTGGCTGACACCGTGGAGAAGATGTTTCCGGCGAGTTGCATGCCGTCGCCGGAGTCGCCCGAGAAGCGGACAGCCACTTCTGCAAGTTCCTTCACTTCCAATTTTTCTGCCATAAGCTTTTATGTTTTAACGATAACTTTTATTAGTGTTGTAAATTTGCGCCGCAAAGCGGCTTGGGTTTTCGGACAATAATTACCAATAATTGACAATAATTTAGTCCAATAATTATCAGTTTATTACGTAGAGCGGAAGATTGTCTTTAGTCAGCAACTCGAAGCGACGCGTGTCAGGGTCGTAAACAAATCTTTCCGCATGAAAGTGGTCTTCACCATAATTGACCAATATTCCATATTTCAACTTTGCAATGCGCAAGTAGTTAAAGAGTTGGGCACGATGCTCTGACGTGATTTTATCTACAGATTTGAACTCAATAATCATCTCCTGGCTATAAAAGTCTGCCACGTAAGTCTTCTGCATCCGAACTCCCTTATAATATGTATATAGTTCTTTCTCACGAATATAGGGGATGTTTCTTTCGTCAAGTTCCATTGCCATTGCCTCCTGATAAAGAGGCTCCGCCATACCGAAGCCCAACTCATTATACACCTCCATGGCAGCCCCCACAAGTTCATACATCCGCATATACTCTTCTTTCGTCATCTCTCTATTCTAATTACAATTATTGGAACAAATTATTGTCAATTATTGGTAATTATTGTCCGAAAAAGCCACCAAAGGTGGCAAAAACGCCTCTTTTTGTCAGCAAATCTGCAAGTCCGCTGACACTTTGCGACTGCAAAGTTACGGTTTCTTTCCATTTTGACCAAATTACCACGAAGGTATTTGCCTTTTGGAATAGCATAAAAGTCTAAAAAGAAGATTTTATTGTCCAAATACTTGTCGCTTTTCATTTTATTTCCTTACCTTTGCAAACGAAACTAACACCTCTCAACTCGACGTAACTCAACTATAAAAACCTATATTCAATGAAAAAACTTATTGCATTGACGATGGCTGCAAGCGTGGCCATCAGCATGGCTGCCCAAGACAAAAACGGTGGCTACCCCATCACGCAAGTGCCTTTCACAAAAGTAAAAGTGGCTCAGAACACCTTCTGGGGACAACGGCTGAAAGCCAGTCAAGACGTGACTATCCCCCTTGCCTTCTCGAAGAGCGAGGAGACGGGCCGCTACACCAACTTCAGCAATGCGGCTGCGCACTTGAAAGACCCGTCGAAAGTGTTCGAAATCAAGAAGGGCACCTATTCCTTCGACGACACCGACCCCTACAAGACCATCGAAGGGGCGAGTTACCTGTTGCAAACCTACCCCAATGCCCGCTTCAAGGGGGGACGGCTGGACAAGTATGTGGATAGCGTGATTGCCGTGATTGCCTCGGGTCAGGAGCCTGACGGCTACCTCTACACCTCGCGCACCCAGAACCCCGAGCATCCCCACGAGTGGGCTGGCCAGAAGCGTTGGGAACGTGTGGAAGACCTCAGCCATGAGTTCTACAACCTCGGCCACCTCTGCGAAGCCGCTGTGGCTCACTACTATGCCACAGGCAAGCGGAACTTCCTCAACGTGGCCATCAAGTATGCCGACTGCGTGTGCCGCGAAGTGGGCGACAAGCCCGGACAGGCCAGCGTGGTGCCAGGCCATCAGATTGCCGAGATGGGATTGGCCAAGCTCTACATCGCCACGGGTGACAAGAAGTACCTCGACATGGCCAAGTTCTTCCTCGACAAGCGAGGGAAGCGTGATACTGCTTGGAAACAGACCCCCAACGGACTCTATGACAACGACGGCTACTACCATCGTTTGGACGACTATAGCCAAAGCCACCGCCCCGTGCTGGAGCAGGACGAGGCTGTGGGGCATGCTGTCCGTGCCGGCTACATGTATGCCGGCATGGCCGATGTGGCTGCGCTGACAGGCGACAAGCGTTACATCGATGCCATCGACCGCATCTGGGACAACATCGTGGGCAAGAAGTATTACATCACCGGTGGTGTGGGTGCCACAGCCAGCGGCGAGGCATTCGGCAAGAACTACGAACTGCCCAACATGAGTGCCTACTGCGAGACTTGTGCCGCCATTGCACAGGTGTATCTCAACTACCGACTCTTCCTGCTGCATGGCGACTCCAAATATTATGATGCTTTGGAGCGTTCGCTCTACAATGGTGTCATCTCCGGCATCAGCATCGACGGCGGCAAGTTCTTCTACCCCAACCCCTTGCAGAGCATGGGGCAGCACCAACGCCAAGAGTGGTTCGGCTGTGCCTGTTGCCCCAGCAACGCTGCCCGTTTCATTCCTTCACTGCCACAGTACATCTATGCCGTGAAGGACAACAGCCTCTACATCAACCTCTTCAACTCCAACACGGTCAACGTGAAGGTGGGCAAGACAGCTGTCACTCTTTCTCAGCAGACAGGCTATCCGTGGAACGGCGACGTGACCCTGAAGATTGAAGGCGGGGCTGGCAAGTATGCACTCAACATCCGCATTCCCGGATGGGTGAAGGGCGAGGTGGTGCCCAGCAATCTCTACACCTACGCCGACGGCAAGCGACTGGGCTACACGGTGAAGGTGAACGGACAAGAAGTCACCCCCAACTCTCAACTCTCAACTCTCAACTGTCAACTCAATAAGGGCTACTTCGTGATTGACCGCCAGTGGAAAAAGGGCGACAAGGTGGAAATACACTTCGACATGGAGCCTCGCATCGTGCGTGCCAACGGACTGGTGGCAGCCGACAAGGGACGCGTGGCCATCGAGCGTGGCCCCATCGTCTATTGCGCCGAATGGCCCGACAACCAGTGCGACGTGCTCTCCGTGCTCATCAATCAGGAGCCTCAGTTCCAGATGGGCAGCAAGGAAATCATGAACACCACCGTGCAGACCCTCACCACCGATGCCCAGACCCTCAACTTCGACCAGCAGGGCAAACTACAAACAAGGGACGAGCAACTGGTGCTCATCCCTTACTATGCTTGGGCACATCGCGGCCCCGGCAAAATGACGGTATGGATTCCACAAGACCTCAACGCCACCACTCCCGCACAACCTGCTTCCATCGCTTCGGAGAGCAAGGTGACAGCATCGAAGCGCAACCTCCCTGCCCTCTCTGCCATCAACGACCGACTGGTGCCTGCCGATGGCGACGACCGCTCTGTGCCCTACACTCACTGGTGGCCAGCCAAGAACTCTACCGAGTGGCTGCAATACGACTTCAAGCAGACCGAGACTGTGAGCACCTGCACCGTCTATTGGTTCGACGACGGCCCTTGGGGCGGATGCCGCGTGCCCGACAACTGGAAACTCTACTATAAAACCACTTCGGGCGACTGGGCAGAAGTGCCGAACCCCACAGCCTACAGCACGGTGAAAGGCGCTGCCAACATCGTGAACTTCGACCCAGTGAAGACCACTGCCATGAAACTGGAGATTGTACAGGGCGACTATAGTGCCGGCGTTTTTGAGTGGTCTGTCAAGTAACGGAGGGGTGACCACTCTGAAAACGAAACAACAAAAACAACAGAAGCCTCGCCACAAACCATGTGGCGGGGCTTCTTCCATTAGCGTAAATCAGTAATTATTTGTTAGAATTTTATATTGAGGCGTTTACCTTTATACATCACTTCCTGCTGCTTTCCATCCTTGATGATCGTAAAGGTTCTGTTCACTGGCATTCCTTCAAAGGCACCCTTGCGTTTGTCGATGGTCAGGCTTTGAGCAGCATCGTTCCATGTAAAGGCGATGCGGCTGCACTTGCCCTGCTCGTATTCGTTGGTGTGACCATCATCCTCGTAGAGCGTGAAGGTTGCATCAGCACCTGAATAGATATGGAATTCAATAGGAGCATCTGCCTTGTCGGCTGCATACTGCTTGTCAGGACCAATGGGGAGGATGCTTCCGCCCTTCACGTACACAGGAATATTGGTACGATTGACGGCTGTTTCTACCGTCTGACCACCCGTATAGTGTTTGCCCGTACGGAAATCGTACCAACCAGCCTTGTTGACGGGCAGATAAGTGCGCCAAGTCGTCACGCCTGGTTCAGTGATAGGGATGACGAGCAATGTCTTGCCAAACATATATTCATGCTTCTGTGCCAAAGCCTCAACGTCGGTAGCAAAGTCGAAGATGAGGGGACGCATGAGGGTGCTTCCCTCGAAAGCAACAGCAGCGGCATTGCTATAGATGTAAGGCAAAAGACGATAGCGGTCTTTTAACGCATTAGCAATGATGCCTTGTGCCTCTGCACCATAGTTCCATGGTTCGGTGTTGCTCATGTAGCCATGCACACGCATCAGCGGCAGATACACAGATGTCTCAATCCAACGGAGCATACGCTCGATATAGGCTTGATCCTGATACTGGTTGCCTGGACGGAAGAAACCACCTGCATCGTATGTCCACCAAGGGATACCCGCAGCCTGCATGCCGAGACCTGCAGAAATCTGGCGACGAAGCGTCTCCCAATCATTGCCCACATCGCCCGACCACATGGCTGAGCCATAACGCTGAATGCCAGGGAAGCCACAACGGGTGAGAATCATCGGACGCTTTTCAGGATCATCCTTCCGCAGACCCTCATACACTGTCTTGTTCACCATCAGTGGATAGACATTACGGAAAAGTTCCCCTGGATATTTGCCATCCACCACTCGACGACCTGTCAAGTCATCGTTTTCCGGCTCTGTCGCATCCTGCCACCAAGCATCGATGCCAAGGGGCACGAGTCGTTGACTGAAATTCTTCCAATAAGCATTGGCTGCAGCAGGGTTGAAGAAGTCAATCCAGTCGGTGCCAGGGATGTAATAACCCTCGCGCAGTAATTGCTTGCCCACCTCTGAATTCTTGTCAATCTTCGACCATACCGACACCATCAGCCGCATGTTCATGGCATGCAGTTCGTCAGTCAACTGCTTGGGGTTAGGATAGTTTGCCTCATCAAACTGCATGGCGTTCCAACCATACTTTCCCCAATACTGCCAGTCCTGCACCATCACATCGGCAGGCAGGTTCTCATTGCGGAAACGCTTGGCAGTGTTGATGATTTCGTCCTGCGAATGGAAACGTTCACGGCAATGGATATAACCCAATGCCCACTGAGGCATCAGGGGTGAGTCGCCTGTCAATTTACGATAGGAAGCAATCACTTCGTCGGCACTGCCCACAAACACGGTGTAATCCACAGCCTGAGCCACTGGCGAACGGAACACTGTCTCGTTCTTCACCTTCCCATAATACACGACAGGTTTGTCACCATTCGACAACTCTGCTGTCAGCGTGTGAGTACCCTTGCTGAGGCGCACGATGGCAGATGCCGTAGGAGGCAACCATGTGTTCTGCATCTCAATGACAGGCTGTCCGTCGATGACAAGATTGTGACGCCGAGCCATCTTCTGCCCCACATCGAGCAAGAGGGAATAGTCACCATCTTCAGCCACCTCAATGGTTGCCGCATAACGGTTGCGCTCTCTCACCTCTTGCTTGCCGCCTTCGGTCGAGGTCACGTTCACCACCTCCTTGCTGCCAATGCCAGCACCTTTCACTAATTCCACCTTCGCATCCATCGGATTGAAGTCGGTGAGACCGTAGTTGTTCCAAAGAATGCCATAACCACGGCTTGACAACATCATAGGAATGGAAATCTGGGTGTTCACCTGAGTCAGACGGCGTGAAAGACCGCGAACATTGGTGTAGCCATCCTGGAACTGTCCCAACCCATAGAGGAATTCATTTTCAGGAGATGTAAACACCAACTGTGCCTCATAGGTCTGCAAACCTGCTACGGTATTGTTCTTCAATTGGTGACTGGTGGCAGTGAAAACCACCTTGCCACTCTTGTCCAGCACTTCCACCTGCTGCTTGGCAGCATCGACGCGAACTGCAATGTCATTGCCCTTCACTTCTTGGTCCTTTACATACAACCACTCGGGCAATGCCTCTGTGGGCGACTGCTCCACATACTGGATGCGCACAGCATTAGCAGCCAGTTTCTTGACCACCAACTTGCCGTTGCCAAACTGATATTCTTCAGCCAACAAGACCTGGCAGCACAACACTGCACACAGCATAATCAATAATTTTCTCATTGTCATTCTATTTTATCATTTATCATTTGTCGTCAGCGCCTTATCACATAAAGGAAACCGCCACGAGGTTGACAAGCCACGCTGTTGGGCAGATGGTCCACTTGGCTGATGTTCCACGGAGCATCACTGTTGCCACTATCGGCAAACGAGAGGATGCTGCATTTAGAAGTCTTAATGAAATCGGTGTTGATGCCTATGGTGCGAGGTTCGTCAGAACCATTGATGCCAGCCACATACCATGTGTCGCCGCTGCGACGAGCCATCACCGCATACTCACCAGGGTAACCTGCCACCAAACGTGTGTCATCCCATGCAGCAGGCAGTTCGCTGAGGAACTGCTGCACTTCCTTGGGTTGCGCAAGGAAACTCTCTGGACGGTCAGCCAAATGCTGCAACCCCGACTCAAAGAGCACCGTCAGTGCCAATTCGTGGGCATGAGACGTGATATGCGGGTGTTGCGAATCACTGAATGCACAAGGTGTATAGTCCATCGGACCAATGACATTGCGAGTGAAAGGCAGTGTTGCATTGTGAGCAGCAGCCCGTTTGGTGAAGGTAGGCACATTGTTATACCACTCAGCACCATAAACCCCCTCGGTGGAAAGCAAGTTCGGATAGGTACGCTGCCAACCACGTGGGATAGGAGCACCATGAAAGTTAATCAACAAATGATGCCGTGCTGCACTTTCAAGCAAGTCGATACAATAATCCATATTCATTTGGTTATCGCCCGAGAAGAAGTCAATCTTCACGCCAGCCACGCCAATCTCTTCACACCACGCAAACTCCTTCTCACGGTCTTCTGGCTTGTTCAGACGATATTGAGGAGTGGGCGCACCATTCACCCAACCCACCGACGAATTGTACCAAATCATAGGTTTCACCCCTTGCGACTTGGCATAGTTGACCGCATCCACCACCGTCTTTCCATCTTTCATCTGGTCCCATTCAGCATCAATCAGCACATAAGGAAGATGCAGCGTGGCGGCAAAATCGACATATTTCTTGATGATGTTATAATCGTTGGAGCCATGATTGTAAGCCCAATAGACCCACGAAACCACGCCTGCATGAATCCAACTCGTATCAGCCAGTTTGCAAGGCTCCGACACATCCGTGGCAAGCGTCGATTCAACCACATCTGCCAACGAACCCACCATGGCAATGCGCCAAGGGGTGTGCCACTCACCATCAAGTGCCACCTCATTCTTGTCGGGACACACACGATATTCCTCCGGTTTGCCATCATTGTAGAGTGACGCAGCACTTTGTCGGCGTTCAATGTTCGCCTCCGAGAGCAGCACAAACACACCATCCTTAGGCTCCAACAGAGAAGGGAAGCCTAAACGCTTGTCTCTGCCACCGCCAGACGTCGTGAGCGGGAAAAACTCTTCATAGCCATCGCTCCATCTTTGCATCCAACGACGAGTGCCATCAGGGATGGTATAGACCGTCTGTTCACCTTTCAGCTGCTCACCCTTCAAACCTGACAGTTCATATCGGAAAGCCACACCGTCATTGTAGAGACGGAAAACCAAATGCACAGGCTTCCCATTCTGGTCGGCATACTCACACACATATTCGTTAGCCACATTGCGTGGATGCAGCCGCTTACCCTCCTTCATCAGGTAGTCAGCCTTCACCTTGCCACGCTTCACCATACGCTGGAACGTGAGTCCTTCGCCCACGGTCGAGGTAGTGATGCCCACTTGCGAAACATTTAGCACCTGCTGTCCCTTGTAGTTGAGCACATAGCCATTGCCCTTTTGTTCCAAAGACAAGACACCATTCGGCGACACGGCGCGTATCGGCTTAGCCATTGCAATAGCCGCCAACATGAACAACCATGCTAACAGCAATATTTTCTTCACTTGATACATTTTATGTAATAAATAGGATTGATAAAGATTTCGGGCACAAAGGTACGAATTTTTCCTTGATAAAGGATGGGACGAAACTATACAAGAATAGGACAAAACGAGAAAAAGAGAGTTGAGGGTTATGGTCAGTTCGATGAATTCCAACAAAAATAATTTATGACTCAAATTTCGGATATATTTTTACAACGGATTGCACGGATTATACGGATTTTTCGTCGCAAGA
>ONFA01000015.1 GCA_900316975.1 uncultured Prevotellaceae bacterium
CTATTTAAGACGAATGACCATATAATGCCCATGAACCTTTAGCATTCGGCGTAGCCAATCAGTGTAATAGCCTGTCCATCAGCGGATAAATCTGTAATCCGTGTAATCTGTGGTGAAAAAAGAACATCCGAAACTTAAATGATTTCAACTTTCGCAAGTTTTAGTTTATTGGAGTTAAAGGAGTTATAGGAGTTATCGCTCCGCTCAGGAGTTAAAAGCCGATACTCTGCCACCAGCATCACATTTGGCTCTCATTCCTTTTACTCCTCTAACTCCTTTAACTCCAAAGAAGTTGAGCACTTGCAAAACTTGAGTTAAATGATTTATTTGTACTTGTTTTTGCCGGTGAGAATGTGCCAGCGGTTGCGGATGGCTTGTTCGATTTGCTTGAAGTTGCCACGGCGAAGGTTGTTGAAGAGTTCTTCAAAGGAACGGGCTACTTTGAGCCAGGGATGCCCCCATGCGTTAGTGCGATAGACGTGCTCCTTGAAGGCGATATGCTCAATGATGTGGGCAGGATGGCGTAGGGGAAATTGGAGGTCGTGGCGCTTCATGGTGTACATGCGGCGCAGACGGGCTGGGATGGTGTTGAGATTGGCAGCATAGTGGGTGCTGTCGGGCGTGGCACCGAGGTTGTTGACAAGGTTGCGCGTGGGCATGATGGCGAGTTGGTGGTTGAGTACGAGGCTCATGCAGAAGATGGTCTCGTAGTATTCCTTGCCAGAATCGCGGTGGTGGTAGCACATGTCAAGCAAATGAGGACGATAACGGCGTAGTTTCCAGAGGTCACGCACTTGCTGCATGGTGTGGGAATCGTCGAGGAAGGTGTAGTGACTGTCCCACTGGTCGATGACACGTCGCCAACTTGCCCACCCCCAGATGCTGAAGACGGTGGTGAAGAAGTAATCATCGGGAACGTCGGGGGTGACTTCGTCGCTGTTGAAACCGGCTATCATGCCGATGCGCTCGTCGTCGGCATAGCGGTCGAGGAGTTCCTTGCAGAAGGGAAAGAAGGATTGAGAGGGTACATCGTCGTCTTCGAGGACGATGCAACGGTCAACGATAGAGAATGCCCATTTCTGGGAGAGGTATTCGGACGGGTCACAGCCGTAGTTCTTCTCTTGGTAGAGTTGGTGGACTTCGCACTCCCAGTCGATGTCGGCAACGACTTGGCGGCACTGCATGATGCGTTCCATGTCTTGCTCCCCACGAGGTCCATCTTGGTAGAGAAAGAGGCGGAAAGGACGTGCTTTCTTGACTTCGTCGAAGACTTTCTGAAGGAAGTCGGGACGGTTGAAGAAGAGGATGAGGACTGATACGTCTATGTTGGAAGGATGTTTCATTGAGGTTTTAGAGTTTTAGAGATTAGGGTTTGAGAGTTCCCTCCAACTCCTCAATGGGGAGAGAGGAGTTAGGGTTAAAGTTAGGGTATATTTAATTCTTTTTCTCTTTGTCCACCGATGTCCGTTCGCATTCCGCATCGGCTTCGTTCCTTGCCTTGCAGAATGCTACTACCATCCCCCGATGAGGGAAAAAGTATATTTAATTCTTTTTCTCTCTGTCCACCGATGTCCGTTCGCATTCCGCGTCGGCTTCGTTCCTTGCCTCGCAGAATGCTACTGCCATCCCCCGATGAGGGAAAAAGTATATTTAATTCTTTTTCTCTCTGTCCACCGATGTCCGTTCGCATTCCGCATCGGCTTCGTTCCTTGCCTTGCAGAATGCTACTGCCATCCCCCGATGAGGGAAAAAGTATATTTAATTCTTTTTCTCTCTGTCCACCGATGTCCGTTCGCATTCCGCGTCGGCTTCGTTCCTTGCCTTGCAGAATGCTACTGCCATCCCCCGATGAGGGAAAAAGTATATTTAATTCTTTTTCTCTCATCGTCCAAATAGGTATTTTTTGAGGAAGGGACTCATGCGGAGGATTTCGGAAATGAGGAGGCAGAAGGCGATGACGATGAGGGCGGTGCCAACGGAGAGAACGATGTCAAGGATGAAGTTGGGATGGTGGGCGTTGAGCCACTTGCCGACTTCGGGGAGTTCGGGGAGGAGGAGGAAGTGGAGGAGGTAAATGTCAAGGGTGCGCACCCCAATGTATTGGAGTCCTCTTCCGATACGGGTCTGTCGCGTGAAGAGGTCTTGGTGATGACGGAAATACATGACGACAATGAGCATGAGCGTGTACATGGCGAGGGTCTTGGGAAATAAGGTCCATTCGTGTTTGATGAAGTGCCACCTGAAGATGTCGGCACAACTGAAGAATGCCAACAGTACGGTGAGGAGAAAGAAGCCTTTGGCGTCGAAGAGCCGTTGGACACCTTGCCAATGGCGGTGGACAATATTGCCCAGCAGGAAGAAATGCAGGAACTTCAAGGTCTCGTAGAAGGAACTGTACATCATGAAGTCGGTTTTGTACCACTTGCCTAACGTCTGGGGCAGGTAGAGGGATACATAAGCACAGAGGCTGATGAACCACAGGGCGATGATGGCGGTGTGTTCCGCGCGTTTGCCGAACCGTTGGAAGAGGGCTGACACGACATAATAGATGAGGAACATTTGGAGGAGCACCCACGTGAACCAATAGCCGAATTTTGTGGGTGTCTTCATAGCACGAAGGAAACCTTCTTCGAAGGGGTATTGGGTGCGGAGCACGAGGAATACGCACAGGAACACCAGGGTGGGGAGTACCTGCACCTTGATTTTTTTCCAAGTGATGGAGGCGAAACTTTGGGGCGTCCAAAGCCATTTTGCCTTGTATGCCAAGAAACCACTGACGAAGAAGAAGAGGGGCATGCGGAAGAGCACAAGGAAGGGGAGGGAGGCAGATATTTTTTCCGACTCCATGAATCCCGATTGTGCCACATGATATGCGACGACGAGAATCATGGTGAAACCACGCATGGCATCGAGCCACTGAAGCCTTTCTTTCTTAATTTCTTCCATGGAGTATTTGAATGAGTTGGTCACTTTTCCCACTGACGAATTTGCGGGCGAACATCTTTCCACTTGCCATCAATGTCTCATAGTCCTGTTCGTTCATCACTTTGATGACGGGTTCGTAATAGATGTAGTGTAGTGGGGTCAATGCTGCCAGCCCCGGGTATTTCCCTTCGTGGAGCAAACATCGTGGTGCCCACTCGGGGGAATTGAAGGCGATGGTCTGTATGAGAGTTTCTGCCTGTCCGAACGAGTCCAGGAAATATTGGCGGATGGCTGGTTCCTGATGATACATCTGATAGATATAGGATGCTAACGACTCTGTGATGCACCACCACGCTGAACCCTTGTAAAGGCTCCATTTTCTACTGCCTACCTTGAAGGAGAGGGGTTTGCGCATACCTATCCATCCTTTCAGTTTTCGACATGCGATGCTGAGCCGTTCATTACTCTTGTTGCTGAGCCACCCGACTTGGAAGAAGGGGCGTGACCATGTGTAGAGGTCTCGTTGCTGCTTACTCAAGAGGGGCGTGTCCATGCAGATGCCACTCAGAAATTCTTTGTTCCCTTGTGTGCTCAGCCATTGGGTGATGTGTTCGTTGCTCCATAGCGGATAATCCATGCCGGAGAGGAAGAAGAGGCGGTCAAATGCCACAGGATGGTTGATGGCTGCCTTGATGAGTTCCATCTGGTATTCGACCTCGAGAATGGTTCCCCAACGCACGTCGATGCGGTGGGTGAGGAAATGCACGTTGTCCCCTTGCAGTAAGGTTTTGAAGGGGGTGATGTCTGCCTTCTTGTCGATGTGGATAAAGAAGTGGGCATCAGGGTGCAGTGCCTCTACCAGACGTTGCAGCTGAGGAGCATCGGTATGGGCTGATATGAGATAGGCGATGTTCATGCTGCAAAGGTAGTGAAAATAATTGATAATTGATTTAAGTTTCGGATGTATTTTTTTGCCCACAGATTACACAGATGAGCGCAGATGTTCTGTCTTATCGTGCGTTTTTCTCACACAGATCTTTCGGATTGCACGGATTATTGTCATCGCAAGCAACGATGGCTGATGAACAAAACATCCCGCATGGCAGGAGCCGTCGAGGCTCCCAAAATCCGTGTGAGAAAAAATCTGTGTCCATCTGTGTAATCTGTGGGGCGAAAAAACACTTCCGAAAGTTTCGTATATTTAGTTCTTTTTCTCTCTGTCCCCCAATGTCCGTTCGCATTCCGCTTGCAGCTTCGTTCCTTGCCTCGCGAAATGCTACTACCATCCCCGCTGGAAGAAAAAGTATATTCAATTCTTTTTCTTCCAGCGTCCACTTAACCAGGGGACTTTTTCGACGTAGGGGACGAGCCAGGTGCAGAGTCCGAAGACGAAAACGAGGAGGACAATGAAGTCGTCCCAGTGGCCGTAGATGCTGTGACCGAAGACGATGTGGGTGAAGCGGTAGAATTGCAGGAGGGGATAGTGAGCTACGAAATAGACCATCGAGTGCTGACCGATGTAATTGATGACGGGTACACGTGGCAAGGGCAGTTTGATGAGGAAACCAGACAATCCTATGAGGATAATCATCGTGTTGAAGAAGGCTGCCCAAGGGTTGCCTCGGAACAGGTTGGTGCTCATCACATATTCGCCATGCCATACGATGTTCAGTACCACGAATGCCGCTATCAGTACCCCTGAGAGCCAAAGGGTGGTGCGTCGTCCCATCTTTTCGATGAGCCATCGCCACGTACGTCCCATATTGAAGAAAAACACACCCATAAACACGTTACTCAGGCTCATGGGGAGAGGGTTCTCTTGTGTCCAAAGCCAGTAACTCACCAAGGGGCAGAGCAGAATCACCACGGTCTGAAACACCGAGATGGGTTTGACAATATGTATTTTCTTGATGAAATGCACCAAGATGTATGCAGCCCAGAACGAAAAGAGGAACCACACGGGTTCGTTGCCCCAAAAGGAGCTGGTTCGCCACAGGTGACTCCATTCCATCGGTTCGATAGGATGGTGGTAACGCTCTACTTCAAAGGGGATGTAGAAGGCATAGATGATGAACCCGATTGTGCCCCATACGACGTAGGGGATAAGCAGTCGCTTCGTTTTGTCGGTGACATACGCTTTGGTGTCACCCGATACAGTCTTGTTGAAGTAGCCTGCCTTGAAGAAAAAAAAGCACATGAAAAAGAATGACCATCCCATGACCTCGAGCCACCATGCATCGTCTTTATGACCACAGAAGGTGATGGTGTGGAGGCAAATCATGCGGATGATGCAGATGCCGCATAGGAAGTCAAATGTATGGTTACGTTCTTTCATCGGTGCAAAGGTACGAAAATAATTGAGAAAAAGTATATTCTTTTTTTTCTTTTTGTCCCCCGATGTCCGTTCGCATTCCGCATCGGCTTCGTTCCTTGCCTTGCAGAATGCTACTACCATCCCCCGCTGGGAGAAAAAATATATTCAATTCTTTTTCTTCCAGCGTCCTGAGAGCCAAGGCACCCTCTCTACGTAGGGTACCAGCCATGTGCAAGTGACAAAGATGAAAAGCATCATCAGGATGACATCCTCGGGATGGTGAGCCACGGTGTGGCGGAAGGCGATGTGGGTGAAGGCATAGAGGTGAATGAGGGGATAGTGGGCGACGAAATAGACCATGGAGTGTTCGCCGATGTAGCCAATTCCGGGTACTCTTTTTATGGGTAAAGCGAGGAGCAGTCCTGAGATGCCGACGAGTGCGCAGACAGTATTGATACCTGCCCCCCAAGGGTTCTGTACAAACTTGTTGAGGCTCATGTCATATTCGCCATGCCACAAGCGGTTGCCCACCACGAACTCAGCAATCAACAACACACTGATGACGACGAGCCAACCTTGGGGCACACGAGCCTGCAACCAATGCCATCCTCTGCCGAGGTAGAAGAAGAACACACCTGTGAACACGTTGTCGAGGCTCATCCACAGCGGGTTGTGCTGGGTCCATAAATAGTAACTGATGAAGGGAAATGTAGCCGCTATCCACCGCAGATACTTGACTTTGTTCAGGAAATGTACCACCACATATGCCATGAAGAAGGAGAAGAGGAACCACAATGGAGGGTCACCCCACACATGACTGTCCTCCCAAAGGTGTGACCAATGGAGTGACTTATAGTATTTCTGAAAGTTGTTGGGAAATAGCAACAAGAAACCGAAAAAGAGGATGCTGCCGATGATGCCCCAAGTGGCATAAGGTACTAATAACCGTTTCACTCGGTCTTTCATGTAGGACCAGGTAGGTGTGGAGGTTCCTTTGTTGAAGTAGCCTGCCTTGAAGAAGAAGAAGGACATGAAGAAGAAGGTCCATGCCATGACTTTGGTGAACCAGAACTCACTCCTGTAGCCACATGCGCTCATCACGTGCAGCAGAATCATGCGGAGGATGCAGAGTCCGCAGAGGAGGTCGAATGTGTGGTTACGTTGCTTCATGCTACTATCAGTTAGGAATGAGAAATGAGGAATGGAATGTTAACGAATAAGCAGGAAACAATTCCTCATTCCTCATTCCTAATTATTCATTGTTCACCGTCAACCTGTCTTCCACCATGCGTTCCATGTAGGATTGGATGATGGCTTTCAGTTCTCGTTCCATTTGTTGTTCGGTCTTGCCTGTTTTGCCCAAGAGGTTTTGTTTGAGGAACCAGTCCTTTCTGTAGTTGTAGAGGGCTTTGGCGTGGCCATCGTCGGTGAATTGGAGGACGTAGTCACCCTTTACATACTGATAGATACCTTCGGTGTTGTTGACCGCCCATGTGAGGCTGTCGGGGGTGTTGAGCAGGTCTTGTCCGAATGCCACATAGGGGTTCTTGTAGCCGAGATGTCCCAAAATGGTTGGCATGATGTCAATCTGTTGGGCAATGCAATGGCGACGTTCGGGGTGGATGTCACCTGACGGGTCGAAGATGATGATGGGCACCCCGAACACACCGAGGTCGGTTTGGTATTCGGGACGTGCGGTCAAGTTGGTGTGGTCGGCTGTGAGCACAAAGATGGTGTTCTTGTACCAGGATTGTTTCTCTGCCGTCTCGAAAAAGAGCCGTAGGGCGTTATCCACGTAACGGATGCACTTGCACAGTACATTGGGGTCGTCGGGCTCATCCTTATAGATGTTTTTGTAACGGTCGGGCACTGCATACGGATGGTGCGAACTGGCGGTGAAGACCGAGGTGATGAATGGTTGTTTCATCTGACTCATCTGTAGGGCATAGAATTGCAGGAATTCCTCATCCCAGATTGCCCACATGCCATCGAAATCTTTGTCCCCATTGAAACGCTTGTCTTCGTTGTATTCGGTACGTCCGAAATAGTCGTTGTAACCTGTGGCATGGGCGAAGGCCTCGAAACCCATCGAGCCGTTTTCAGCTCCGTGGAAGAAAGCGGAGTAGTAGCCTGCCTTCCCCAGTTCACCTGCCAATCCGCTCACCGTGTTCAAAGCGGCAGGGGTGAGGAAGAACGGTTCGATGAATCGTGGGATGCTTGACAGAATGGAAGGCATGCCATCAATGCTCTTACGTCCGTTGGCAAATGTGTAATCAAACGTGAGCGACCGCTGGATGAGCGAATCCGTGAAGGGGGTGAGTGAGGGTTGAGAGTTGAGGGTTGAGGGTTTAGAGTTGGTGTTGCCATCAAGCACTGGGAGCGGATTATAGGCACCGATGTATTCTCTTCCATAACTTTCGATGATGAGGACAACCACGTTCTTCTTGTTCATCACGAGGGTGTCAGCAGGGGTGATGATGGGTTGATAGATTTGGTCAAGTTCCTCTCGTGAGTAATACTTGGGGTCCACAAACACGTCCTTGTTGATGGAGCGTATCATGGAGAAGGGTGTGTTCAGAATCAGTGCCACTTCTGATGAACGGTTCACATATTGGTTGGCGTTGCTTAATGTGATAGGACGCACCGCCGTGGTGGCTCCACCTCGCATGCCTGCTACGGTAATGGGGATGTAGAGCCCGAAACAAACGACATGGATGGCATAATAGACGAGGTAATCTTTCAGCATGCGTGGATGGAACTTGCCTCGGGGGCGCATATAGAGCAGGATGAGCCCTGCAATGAGGGCGATGCCGATGAGCACCAGGTACCAGTGGTTCAACAGTTCCACACCTACGATGTCGCCAATGTTACCTTCGTTGCTGAACTCCTTGAAAACCGACCAATTGGTGCGGCGACCTGTGTATTGGAAATAGACGGCATCGGCAAGGTTGGCGATGATGCAGATGGAGTTGATGATAACATACACCCATTGGGCCATCCTTTGCCACCAGTCTTTCTCTTTCCAGTGCAAAGGGATGAGCATGAGGATGGCATAGAGGGCGTTCGTGTAGAGAATGGCTGAGGTGTCGAACATCCAGCAGCCCTTAAATGCTTCCCAAAAGGAGAGTTGGTCAAACCCTTCGGAGATGACGGTCCAGTTCTCGAAAAGGTAAGCCAGGCGGCATAGACCGTAGGTGAGATAGACCAGCGCAAGGTTGCAGACAAAGGCAATAGGGCTGGAAATGAGTGACTTCTGTAGATGTAAGCGTTTCATCGTATGTTCTTTTTCTTCTTATATTCTTTGATGCGTTCGGCGAAGGCTACGTCCTTTTTATTGTTAGGGTTGGGGGTGAACTCGATTTTTTCGGGGATGTCTTTTCCGGCATCAACGAGTTGGATGGAGGAACCCTGTTTTACGATGTAGAGGGAGTCGTAGAGCGAGCCATCATTGGCATCTCTTGCGGTGAGGAAGAGGGTGTCGCCGTGGGTGCGCACTTTCTGGTAATAACGGCTGCCCGAGCCGAACTTGTCAAACTTGTCGTCAAATTCGATACGATAACTCTTGGGCGAGCAGTGGCTTATCGTATAGATGGGAGTTGACAGTTGACAGTTGACAGTTGACAGTTGACAGTCTGAACATCGCCCAGCGCGTGAGCTGGTGGTCATACGGGCATAGGCATGTTCGTGACCTTGTAGTACGATATCTACACCATAGTCTTTGACGAGGTCGTTGAACATCCACCGTTGGATGAGGTTATTCATGCTGCCTCGGATGGAGTAGAGCGGGTGATGCAGCACCACAATCTTCCACTTTGCAGTGCTTGCCTCCAATTTTTCCTTCAGCCATTGGCGTTGGGTGTAGAGGTAGGGGAACTCGCGGTTGCTGTCAAGGCAGAAGAACTGCATATTCTTATAATGGAGGGTAAACACTTGGTTTTCACCTATCATGGAGTCAAGGTAGTAGGAGTGGATGAGTGAGAACCGACGTTCCAGTTTGCCAATAATCCCCTTCAGGTAGTCATGATTACCTGTGACGGTCAGTACAGGAACGGCTTGTCCCACAGAGTCGAGGCTTTCGAAGGTCTCTTTCCAGTATGCGTCAGTGGGTCGTTCGGTCAAATCGCCTCCGCAGACGAAAAACTCAGCATCGGGATTGGCTCGGAAAGCAGCCCTCAACAATTGATTGGCGATGCCACCGATGGAGTCTTGGATGTCACCCATATAGAGGAAGGAAGTCTCTTGTTCTTCAGCATCAGGAAGATGGAAAGTGTACCATCCCGATGAAGCGTTGTCCGTACAGACTCGATAACGGTAGTGGTGCCCTTTCTGCAATCCCAGGAGGCGAACCACATAATAGGCAGCCTTTCCGCTGCGTGACTCAAACACTTCCCCAGTTGCCGGTATGGTCTTTCGTTGCAGACTGTCCTGTTGGTCAATCAGTTCTACGTAGGCAGGTCGTGTTTCATCCCCGCAAGTCCAACTGATGTTGCGGCTGTTTTCCTGTTCATCGCCAAACGTGAGCAACACCCTCGTTGGAACCTTCGATGCTTCGTAGGGTGCCTCTTCGGGGTTTTCAAACCACACGTCCCAGCGGTCTATGCACCAGTAGCAGAGTGCTGCCAGAACAAGTAAAGAAATGATGAGCCTAATCTGTCTGCAACGCATCGGTCAGTCTGTGTAGAGAAGTTTTACCCTCTCGGCAAAGCGTTCGGGATGTTGCTTGAGTTCTTCCACCACCTCGGGATAAGGGCGGGTGGTGTCGAGATAGCGCTGACCGTGGTCGGTCGGCAGATGCTTGGGGGTCATATAGTCCTCGCCAAAATAGCATACGAGGGCATCATGGGTGTCGGTTGGGGCAGGGAACTTCGTGTCCTCGAACGGAATCCACACCTGTTCGTCGTAGGAACTGCGTTTGCGGATGAAGTGGTGGGTGCTGTACTTATAGGAAAGCACCGACACCCGTTTCGTCTTGTCGGCATCCACCATACGGAAGAGTTTCTCGTACAAAGCAAATCCCTTGCGGTAATCGACAAAGTGGTAGAGCCCCTTCGACAATATGGCGATGATGCGTTTGCCCAGGCTGGTCTTCTCCTTGAGGTCAGCCAATTCGCCCCGAATGGATTTTTTCACAATCATCGTGGCGGTGCGGTGCAGGAAGCGCAGGACAGGATTTTCCAGATAGCCATCCAGCACGAAGATGTCGATGTCGATGCCTCGGCAGTATTCGCGGTCCAGTTCGTAGGAGCACAGTGCCGTCGATTCCATATGGCGCAGGATGCCGTGTCCGCAGTAGTTTCGCTTGTCTGAGTAGGTGGTTTGCAAGAAGTAGGGGTGTTTGAACTCTTGGTCAGCAATGGATACGAGTTTGTCGTAGTCCTTGCGCAGCATCACAAAGTCGATGTCGTCATCCCAAGGGATAAATCCCTGATGGCGCACGGCACCGAGCAGGGTGCCACATTCCATCCAGCATTTCAGCCCGTTACGTTTACACACATCCAACAGAACTTGTGCCAGTTCCATCTGCAAAGCCCACACTTGCTTCATTTCTTTGGGCACCGTGTAACCGCATCTCACTTCAGTCTCTAAATTCATGATTTGTCCATTTTGGTGCAAAGGTAGTGATTTAATTAGGAATTAGGAATTAGGAATTGGGAATTGTTACTTTTTCAGCGAAAAAACATTCTGAACAGCAAATAATTCCTCATTCCTCATTCCTAATTCCTAATTAAATCACTACCTTTGTGCCGAAAAACTATCAGCAACATGTACAGAGGTTATAAAATCGTATGCAATACAGCAGCAGGACGGAGACGTTACATGCAATATCTCTTTCCGCAGGTGCTGGCTTCCCCCCTCATCGACCGCTACGATGTGTGGGTCAACACCATCGACAACTGCGACATTGAGTTCTTCAAGCAGTTGGCGGCAAAATATCCCAAAATCAACCTCGTGTGGCAGCCCGACAAACGCGTGGACGGCATCGCCACCATCAATGCGTTCTACAAGTTCTGCATGGACGAAGACACCATCTACATCAAGATGGACGACGACGTGGTGTGGCTGGAACCCGACTACTTCCAGAAGATGGTCGATTTCCGCATCGACCACCCCGAGTGCTTCATCGTGTCACCGCTGGTCATCAACAATGCCATGAGCACCTACATCCTGCAAGTGCAGGGGAAAATCAAGCTGAACAAATACATGAACGCCCAGTGCAACCACCGCATCATGTGGAAACGAGGCAGTTTCGCCGCACAGTTGCACCAGTGGTTCCTTGACCGCCACCTCACCACAGGCACATACCAGCAACTCCATTGCGGCACCTACCCTTGGGCGATGAACCGATTCTCCATCAACTCCATCCTCTGGTTCGGCAAAGACCTCAAAGCATTCGACGGCAACGTGCAAGGCGACGACGAAGAATTCTTCTCCTGCCTGAAACCCACACAGTTGGGCAAGATGAACATGGTGAACGGCGATTGCCTCATAGCCCATTTCGCCTTTGCCCAACAGCGATGGATGCTTGACCGTTGCGGCATCCTGGCACAATACGGCAAATACCTCCTCGAGGAATGGAAGACACGTCCCGACGTGCAACACATCAGCGACGACGTGCAAGCCATACTCAAGGACATCCAGCAGCGTCAGGCAGAACTGAAAGCGTTACCCCCCATTTATGCTACCCGCAAGATAGGCACAGGCACCCAACTGAAACGCCGTTGGAAAGCATGGATGAAACAACTCCGCTGCCAGTGGGACGGATACAAAGGAGTGAAATACGTGTTGGAATAGAGCAAGCCCCCTAACCCTAGCCCTAAACTCTCAACCCTCAACCTAACCTCTCAACTCTCAACTTCTAACTCTACCCAAGTCGTTGGAGAGCCGACTCAAACGCTTTCCTGAAATAGAAACCCTGATTGAGCCTGTCCTTCATTGCCATGGCAGCCTGCTTGTAGCCATCATATTCCGTTTGGGAGATGTGGCGCAGGCGTTCAGGCAGTTCACGCAGTGAATCGACGGTGATGCCCACCCTCTGGCTGGTGATGAAAGGAGCCATGGCAGACTCCTTCCACACGATGACAGGCAGTCCAGCCCGCAGGCAAAAAGAAGCCTTGTGGGGATTGTTGATGCGGAGGTAACTGCCCCAAGTGCCCGAACAGCCGTCGATAGAGTCGCCGTCCCACACAAGTCCCCAATCCGCTGTCGTGGTGCGGATGAACTCGTCAGAGTCAATCTGCCCGTGATAGGTGGTGTTGCGCCATTCCCGTTCTGTGCCAGGAATCAAGCCTGCCCCGTAGAGGTCGAAGTGGCAACCGTCCAGCACCCCATCCACCTGATAGAGAAACCCCGTCTTCCTTTGGCTGATGCCACCAGCAAAAGCGATGGTGGGCAGGTGAGAGCCCCCTCCGACTCCCCTAGGGGGAAGAGAAGAATTGACAGTTGATAGTTGAGAGTTTAGGGTTGAGGGTTGAGGGTTTAGGGTTGAGGGTTGAGGGTTAAGGGTTGAGAGTTGAGGGTTGAGGGTTAAGGGTTCCTCTGTGGAGAGATAGTCAAAAATGTCGAGATTCACCAAGGGCACCCTGCATCCATGCTCTGTGAGCCAGTCGTTCATGCACTGGTTGTGAACGATGATGACATCAGTGTGGCTGAGCCGCTTCACCTCCTTCTCGGCAGTGAGTTTGCGCCGTCTGAAAGTGCCGAGATCATGAATCAGCGTGACCGTCTTCGCCCCCTTCAGACGGGCAATGTTGCACTGAATGACAAAGAATTTTTTGAAAGGATACTGGATGACGAGCACATCCCCCCTCTTCAGCTTCAGCAGCAAGTTCACCATGCTGAAGAGTTTGCGGAAGAAGGTAGCCACCTTCCCCCTGCCAGTCCCGACAGCCCAATCGGTGAAGCCCATGCGCCTCATCAGTTCGTCCACGTGTCGTTTCGCCGTGTTAGGCGAGTGCATGCTGATGTAACAGTTCATATCTTTCAGGAGTTTAGAGTTAGAAGTTTAGAGTTGAGAGGTTAGGTTTTCATTCCTTCATTTTTTCATTTTTTTAGTGTGAAGTTCTTGCGTCGATGCCAGTTGCGGTCATGGACAGCCTTCAGACGCAACACCTCGTTGAGCGTCCGGGCGACGTCAAGTCCACGCTCCTTGGCATATTCCTCCACGACATAAGTCAACAGATCCTTGCGGTCAGTCCAACGCACGAAGTCATCCTTGCAGTCCTTCAGTGTCAGTTGGCTGGGAATGCCAATGGTGAGGCGGTTGATGTCGATGACGGAAATCTCGTAGCAGTCCTTCGCCACCTCCTTATAAAGCACGTTGCCGAAATTCAGGTCGTGGTGTACGAAACCCTGTTGGTGGAGGTGGGCAATGAAGCGTGCGAAACACTTAGCCAATGGGCGGTTGAAGTTGACATCCAGTTCCGTCCGCACAGACGAAGCCTCGGTGAAGGCGGTGAGGTAGTAGCAGTAGCGGAGCAATCCATGATGACGTTCTTCGGCATAGGCGATAGGTTCGGGAGTGTCGAACCCGTGCCGTATCAGTGCCATTCCGTTTCTGAAAGCCCGCTTCGCCTTCGAAGAGAAAAAAGTGCTGTAAGCCAAAGTCTGGAAAAAGTTGCGGGCCCGGAAACGTTTCACCACCACTTTGCCGAGCACAGGGTGCCCCTCCTTCACCACAAAGACCTTCAGCACATTCCTTCCGTTGGCAAAGAGCAGTTCGCCCTCTGCCCCGAACCTTGCAGGGAGATGCGTCACAAAATCCTGCACCTCCTGCATCGCTGCATACTTATCATGAATCTCGTACTTCACGCTCTTTCAGAAAACGGGCAACTCTTCTAACACACTTGGCTGCCGCCCTTCACAGGCTTCTCCACTGTGGTGACGCTGATGCTGCCATCATAGTTTTCAGCAGAGAGGATCATGCCCTCACTCACGAGTCCGTTCTTGAATTCGCGTGGAGCCAAGTTAGCGATGAAAAGCACTTGCTTGCCTACGAGTTGTTCAGGCTCATACCATTGTGCGATGCCGCTCACGATGGTGCGACCCTTCGGGGTGCCATCGTCCAGTTTGAACTTGAGCAGTTTCTTCATCTTCGGCACACGCTCACACTCCAGCACAGTGGCCACGCGGATGTCGAGTTTGGTGAAGTCGTCAAATGCCACTGTTTCTTTCACGGGAGCCACTGTCGCATTGGCAGCCTCGTTCGCCTTGATGGTGGCTTCCAATTTGTCAGTTTGGAACTTAATCGTCTCATCCTCTATCTTTGAGAACAGCAGGCTTGGCTTGCCCAGTTGCTTGCCAGCAGGCAGCAGATCTGTCTTGCCGAGGTCTTCCCAGTTAACTGTTGAGAGTTGACTGTTGAGAGTTGACTGTTGGTCGCAGTCCGCATGGCAACTGTCAACTGTCAACTGTCCACTATCAACTATTTGCAAGCCAATCATCTCTCTCAGTTTAGCCGACGAGAAGGGGAGGAACGGCTCAAACGCAATGGCCAGATTGGCAGTGAGTTGCAGCGAAATGTAGATGACGGTCTTCACACGTTCAGGGTCTGTCTTGATGACCTTCCAAGGTTCCTCATCGGCAATGTACTTGTTGCCGATGCGGGCCAGGTTCATCGCCTCCTTCTGAGCCTCGCGGAACTTGAAGCCCTCGATGAGTTTCTCTACATTATCCTTCACCGAGGCAAACTCGGCGAGCGTAGCCTTGTCAGTATCAGTCGGTTCGCCACACTCGGGCACGATGCCGTTATAGTACTTCTGTGTGAGTTGTAGGGCGCGGTTCACGAAATTGCCGTACACCGCCACCAGTTCGTTGTTGCAACGAGCCTGAAAGTCAGCCCACGTGAAGTCGTTGTCCTTCGTCTCGGGCGCATTGGCAGTGAGCACATAGCGCAGTTCGTCCTGACGGTTGGGCAGTTCCTCCAGATATTCGTTCAGCCACACGGCATAGTTCTTCGAGGTGGAAATCTTGTTGCCTTCAAGGTTCAGAAACTCGTTGGCCGGCACGTTGTCGGGCAGGATGTAGTCGCCGTGCGCCTTCAGCATGGCAGGGAACACGATGCAGTGGAAGACGATGTTGTCCTTGCCGATGAAGTGGATGAGGCGGGTCTCGTCGTCTTGCCACCACTGCTGCCACGTGCCCCACTTTTCAGGTTCCTTCTCACAGAGTTCCTTCGTGTTGCTGATGTAGCCGATGGGGGCATCGAACCACACGTAGAGCACCTTTCCTTCAGCCCCTTCCACTGGCACGGGGATGCCCCAGTCGAGGTCGCGGGTCACGGCACGGGGCTTCAGTCCCCCGTCGAGCCACGACTTGCACTGGCCGTACACGTTGCTGCGCCACTCCGGGTGTCCTTTCAGAATCCAGTCTTCGAGCCAACCCTGATACTGGTCGAGCGGCAGATACCAGTGCTTGGTGGCTTTCTTCACCAGCGGGTTGCCGTTGATGGCATTGACGGGGTTGATGAGTTCTTCGGGCGAGAGGGTGGCACCACACTTCTCACACTGGTCGCCGTAGGCTCCTTCGGCATGGCAACGTGGGCATTCGCCCTTGATGTTGCGGTCGGTGAGGAACTGATGCGTCTCCTCGTCGTAAAACTGTTCCGAAGTGATTTCCACAAACTTGCCCTCGTCGTAGAGCTTCTTGAAGAAGTCGGCGGCAAACTGATGATGCGTCTTGCTCGTGGTGCGGCTGTAGATGTCGAAGCTGATGCCGAAGTCGGCAAACGACTTCTTGATGATGCCATGATAGCGGTCCACCACGTCCTGCACGGTGCATCCCTCCTTCTTCGCACGGATGGTCACGGGCACACCGTGTTCATCGCTGCCACACACAAACAGCACCTCGCGTCCCTTCAGGCGCAGGTATCTTGCATAGATGTCGGCCGGCACATACACGCCAGCCAAGTGGCCGATGTGCACAGGCCCATTGGCATACGGCAGAGCCGCCGTCACCGTTGTTCTCTTGTAGTTTTTCTGTTTCATGTTGATGATTGATTGTAATTTGAGTGCAAAGGTAGTGAAGAATTAGGAATTAGAAATTAGGAATGAGGAATTATTTGTCATTCAACGTGTTTTTTGTTAAAAAAAAGCAACAATTCCTCATTCCTAATTCCTCATTCCTAATTAAATCACTACCTTTGCATCATGATTAATAATCGATTTGTATGCAAGCAATTATTTTGGCGGCAGGAATGGGTCGTAGGTTGGGGGAACTGACCAGGGAGAACACCAAATGCATGGTGGAGGTGAATGGCGTGCGATTGATTGACCGTCTTTTGGTACAACTCTCGCGGCTTTCGCTTCGCAGAGTCATCATCGTGGTGGGCTACCAGGGGCAGAACCTGATAGATTACATCGGACATCGGTATGACGGGCGTTTGACCATAGAGTATGCGGAGAATCCCATCTATGAAAAGACGAACAACATCTATTCGTTGTCGTTGGTGAAGGAGAAAATGCTGGAGGATGACACTTTGTTGATTGAGAGCGATTTGATTTTCAGTGACCGCCTTTTCCAAATGATATTGGAGGATCCGTTCCCCAATCTGGCATTGGTGGCAAGGTACGAGTCGTGGATGGATGGCACGATGGTGTGCATTGACAGAGAACGAAACATCGTGAACTTTGTGCCCAAGAAAGCGTTCCGATATGAGGATATAGACAAGTATTACAAGACGGTGAACATCTACAAGTTCTCGCGTGAATTCTGTGAACAGAAATATGTGCCGTTCTTGGAGGCTTATTGTCATGCCTTGGGCAATAATGAGTATTACGAGCAGGTGTTGCGTGTCATCACGTTGCTGGATGCTGCCGAACTGAAGGCGTTGCCTGTCGGCGATGAGAAATGGTATGAGATAGATGACATTCAGGACTTGGATATTGCTGCGACAATTTTTGCGGAGGGGGATGAGATGATTCACCGTTTCAACTACCGCTATGGCGGACATTGGCGATTCCCCAAGATGCTGGACTATTGCTATCTGGTCAATCCGTATTTCCCCACCCGACGCATGAAGGACGAGTTGCGGTCGAGTTTCGATACCTTGTTGACGGAGTATCCGTCGGGCATGTATGTCAATTCGTTGTTGGCTGGGAAGTATTTCGGGGTGAAACAGGACTATATGGTGGTGGGCAATGGTGCTGCCGAACTTATCAAAAGTCTGATGGAGATGGTACGTGGCAAGGTGGGTGTGGTCTATCCCACTTTTGAGGAATACCCCAACCGTTTGCAGCAGGAAGAGATTGTGTCCTTCTTTCCTGAAGGAGCCGACTTGAAGTATGATGAGGGTGACTTGATGGCATTCTTTGCTGACAAGGGCATCAAGCATTTGTTGCTCATCAATCCCGACAACCCTTCAGGCAACTTTATCCCGATGGCGGGTCTGCTTCGTCTGTTGCAATGGACGAAGGAGCAGGGAGTTCAGTTGATAGTGGATGAGTCGTTTGTGGATTTTAGTGATGACTTTGAATACAACACGCTGTTGCTGAACAAGATATTGGAGGGGAATCCTCATTTGGTGGTGATGAAGAGCATCTCGAAGTCGTATGGTGTTCCAGGCTTACGCTTAGGTGTGCTGGCTTCAGCCGATGTGGAACTGATTCGTCGGATTCGGAAAGACATTTCCATATGGAACATCAATTCTTTTGCCGAGTTCTATATGCAGATTTTTGGAAAGTATGAGAAAGAGTACAAGCAGGCATGCCGTCAGTTCATCGCCGAGCGTCAGCGTTTTGAGAAATTGTTGAAAGAAATTCCCTATCTGCATCTCATTCCGACCCAAGCCAATTTCTTCTGTTTGGAAATTACGGATAAGTACTCTTCGGCGGAACTGACCAAACTGCTCTTGGAGCGGTATAACATCATGGTGAAGGACTGCAATTCCAAGACCTCGCTGAAAGGACGGAATTATATCCGCATCTCTGTGCGTGATGAGAAAGACAATGATGCACTGATTGCGGCGTTGAGGGAGTTGTGCTACACTAAATGAGAAATGATAAATTGAAAAGGATAAATGGGGGAATGAAGGTTTGTATTTGTGGAGGTGGCAATTTGGGTCATGTGGTGGCGGGTTTTCTTGCTGCCAAAGGTGATTGTGAGGTGAGTCTTCTGACTCGTCAGCCTGAACGTTGGCAACATCAACTGAGTATTACGACTCCCGAGGGTGAGGTGCTTCAGGGTATTTTGCAGCAGGTATCCTCTTCTGCGGAGGAGGTGGTGACTCCAGCCGACCTTGTGCTATTGTGTCTTCCGGGTTTTTCCATCCAGGAGGTGCTTGAGCAGATTCGTCCAGCCTTGCGACCTCGTACCCCTGTGGGAAGTATTGTCAGCAGTACGGGATTCTTTTCGGTGGCGTTCGAGGTGCTTCCTCCCGACACGCCGTTGTTTGGTTTTCAGCGTGTGCCCTTCATCTCCCGTCTGACGGAATATGGACATTCGGCAACCCTCTTGGGGTATAAGCCATCGCTGAATATCAGTGTGGAGCAGACTGATGAACGAGAGGGCATACGGAAGGAGATCGAACGGCTGTTTCATGTCCCGACCCATCTGCTCAGCAACTATTATGAGGCGAGTCTGACCAACAGCAATCCCATCCTTCATCCAGCCCGATTGTACAGTATGTGGAAAGGTTGGTGTGAGGGGAGGGTATATCCGGTTCAGGCTCTCTTTTATGAGGAATGGACAGACGAGGCTTCTGAACTGCTTATCGCGATGGATGGAGAGTTTCAGGCATTGCTGGACACACTGCCTGTTACGAAAGGGAGCATTCCTCCCATTCTCGACTATTACGAGAGTCACGATGCCTCCTCGCTCACACAGAAACTCCGTTCCATCCAAGCCTTCCAAGGTATTCGGGCACCGATGAAAGAAGTGAAGGGTGGTTGGGTGCCCGACTTTCAGAGCCGATATTTTACAGAGGATTTCCCTTTCGGACTGAAACTTGTTCAGGACTTAGCAAGGAAACAAGGTGTGGCAACTCCTACGATAGACAAAATCATGGCGTGGGGTAGTCAGTGCATTCTGCATGCAGACTTGCGCTCACGGTTCAATCCTGAAGGTTCCCAGTTGCGCCGTTTGCAACTTCGTATGCTTGACATCTTGCTTGAAATCGACCGCATCTGTCAGCGGCACAATATCCGTTACTGGCTCAGCAGTGGCACCCTTATCGGTGCTTTTCGTCATGGAGGCTTCATCCCGTGGGATGATGACCTTGATATTGAGATGATGCGGGAGGATTACGTGAAACTGATGAAGGTGTTGCCCGAAGAGCTGCCCGATTGGCTTGCCCTGCAGAACAGCGACACAGACCCCAACTATTTCTTTTTTTATGCCAAGATACGTGACCGCCGTTCTAAAATGTTGGAAAATACCCGTTATGACCGCATTTGGAAGGAACAGGGCATTTATATCGATATTTTTCCAATGGAAAGGCACCCAATAGGGTTGCACAAATTCACTGAGAAGACGGTGGGTCACATGTATAAGATCTGGCGTACCAGCACTGACGATGCCCAAAGCATCAAGCAGGTACGTCGTATTTTCGATGTCAACGAAAAGTGCCTCTTCCCCCTCCTGCGTTTCCTCTGCAAGTTGTTGCCAGGTAAGGTCGTCACCAGTGGCATGGGTATCCCTTATCACAATCCTCGCTTTGAAGATGAGATTTTCCCCTTGACCACCCATGAGTTTGAAGGATATGAACTTCCTGTGCCTGGTAAGGCGGATGCGCATTTGCGTCACATTTACGGAGATTACATGCAGCTGCCCGACTTGAACAAGTTGACCCCCCATGTGGCACAGTTGGAGATGTGGTGAAAGAATTTTCACAATGAGGAATCGAATTCCTCAACTCTAACTTTACAGAACTCTTTTAGCCCGATTCGGGATAAACTATAAAGAAGTTGAGCAACTTGCGAAACTTGAAAATGATAAAAAAGAACGGGAAGTCAGCGACTGCTGACCTCCCGTCATTATGATTGTCTATATCTTTCGATTAGAAGCTTACGTAAGCACCGAAAGAGATGTTGTTAGCAAGACCAATGCTGAACTCGTTAGTCTTAACGTCGCCAACCTTACCGAAGTCGTAACCGAGCTTACCAACGTGTGCAACGAGGCTCACCTTGTCGCTGATACCATAAGAGATACCTGGCTTGAAACCAAGTTCCCAAGCGTTACCATTGTCTTCAACGCCACTGATGTGAACGTACTTGTAAGCGAAACCACCGTCAACGAAGAAAGTGAAGTCACCAGACTTAACGAACTTGTAACGAACGTATGGGTTCAGGATAAAGGCGTTTTTGTTAACGTAAGGAATAGCATCGATACCATAGCTATCCTTGCTGTTGAAGTCCAGATAAGCGTCACCGTTACCATTGAAGTGAGTGAAGCCAATGCCTAAAGCAATGTCAAATTTGTCGTTGAGAGTGTAACCAATTTCAGGGAGAAAATTGAAATTGGCACCAGTGCCTTGCTTGTTTCCGTCAATAGTAGTTTTGCCTGAACTGAAACCAACTTCACCACCGACCCAAACTTGTGCGTTTGCTGCGAGAGATGCAACTGCTACGAGAGCAGTAAGAATCATTTTTTTCATAAATTCTCGTTTTTTTACCAATTAGTTTTTCCTACTCTGTTAACAATGTCATTCTGAGGTTTTCGGAATCCCCTCGATGTGAAGACGATGCAAAGATATGCTCTTTTCACCTATCGACCAACACTTTTTAACAAAAAAGAACCATAAGGAACAAATTTAAGTACAAATAGAACAAAATGGGTAAAAAAAAGGCGAAGAAATTTGTTTCTTTTCCCACTTCTTTCTACCTTTGCATGCTTTTAACATTGAATTATGGTAGATAGCGACGATTATAAATATTTAAGGAAGATTGATTACCCTGTTGACCTGCGTAAACTGAAGGTGGAGGAACTGCCGGCGGTGTGTGATGAGTTGAGGCGCGACATCATTGAGGAGTTGGCTCAGAATCCGGGTCATCTGGCTTCGAGCCTGGGTGTGGTGGAGTTGACGGTGGCGTTGCACTATGTGTTCAACACGCCCTACGACCGCATCGTGTGGGATGTGGGGCATCAGGCGTATGGGCATAAGATTCTGACGGGGCGTCGTGACTTGTTCTGCACGAACCGTAAGTTGAACGGATTGAAGCCTTTTCCGCATCCCGACGAGAGCGAGTATGACTCGTTTTGTTGCGGGCATGCGAGCAATTCCATCTCAGCGGCTTTGGGCATGGCGGTGGCTGCGAAGATGAAGGGTGAGGACAGGAAGGTGGTGGCGGTGATTGGTGACGGGGCGATGAGTGGCGGCTTGGCTTTTGAGGGCATCAACAACACGGCGAGCACGCCGAATGACATGCTGATTGTGCTGAACGACAACAATATGTCGATTGACCGCAGTGTGGGGGGCATGAGGAAGTATCTCTTGCGATTGACAACGAACACGACTTATAATACTATTCGGTACAGGGTGTCGCAGAGGCTTTTGGGCTGGGGTATTCTGAACGAGAAGCGTCGCAGGGGACTGATTCGTTTCAGCAACAGTCTGAAGTCGGTGCTGTCGCGTCAGAAGAATATTTTTGAGGGGATGGACATCCGCTATTTTGGTCCTGCCGAGGGGAATGATGTGGTGGAACTGGTGCGCATTCTGCAAGTGATCAAGGAGATGAAGGGACCGAAACTGCTCTATATCCATACGACGAAAGGTTATGGCTATGCACCTGCTGAAGAGGATGCCACCATCTGGCATGCTCCGGGCAAGTTTGACCCCGACACGGGGGAGCGTATTAAGAATGATGATGGCAAACCGCATCCGCCTAAGTTTCAGGAGGTGTTTGGAAAGACATTGTTGGAGTTGGCGCAGCAGAATCCGAAGATTGTGGGTGTGACGCCTGCCATGCCGACGGGCTGTTCGATGAATATCATGATGAATGCGATGCCTGAGCGTGTATTTGATGTGGGCATTGCTGAGGGGCATGCGGTGACTTTCTCGGGTGGGATGGCGAAGGACGGGTTGCTGCCGTTCTGCAACATCTACTCGTCGTTTATGCAGCGGGCTTACGATAACATCATTCACGATGCGGCGACGATGCGGCTGAACATGGTGCTGTGTCTAGATCGTGCAGGACTGGTGGGGGAGGATGGCTCGACGCATCATGGTGCGTTCGACTTGGCTTTCTTGCGCCCTATTCCGAATCTGACCATCGCCTCACCGTATGATGAACCTGAATTGCGCCGACTGATGTACACGGCGCAGTTGCCTGACAAGGGTGTGTTTGTCATTCGCTATCCTCGTGGCAGGGGCAATACGGTGGACTGGCAGTGTGAACTGGAGGAGATTCCTGTGGGGAAGGGTCGGAAACTGAAGGACGGCAGGGATATTGCGGTGCTGAGTCTTGGTCCTATCGGCGTGGAGGCTTCGAAGGCGATTGCCATTGCTGAGTTGCGGTCGTTGAATGACCATCCTGACGCGCCCTTGCATATCGCTCAATATGACATGCGGTTCCTGAAGCCTCTGGACAAAGACTTGCTGCATGAGGTGGGGCGGAACTTCAAGAAGGTGGTGACGGTGGAGGACGGTGTGATTTCGGGCGGCTTGGGCAGTGCGGTGCTGGAGTTCTTTTCAGACAATGGCTATGAGGTGGAAGTGAAACGCATCGGTATTCCCGACAAGTTTGTGATGCACGGCACAGTGGCTGAGTTGCGGCAGATTTGCGGAATGGATGCACAAAGCATATCGGAGGTATTGGTATGAAAATCGTGATTGCTGGCGCGGGTGCCGTGGGCACTCATTTGGCTCGCATGCTGTCGAACGACCGGCAGGATGTGGTGCTGATTGATGCCGATGAGAACAAACTTTTCCGTTTGGGCAGCGAACTGGACATCATGACGCTGGTCAGGCAGCCGTCTTCCATTGAAGGACTGAAGGATGCCGAGGTGCAACGGGCAGATTTGTTTATCGCCGTGACTCCCAACGAGAGCGAGAACTTGACCTGTGCGATGCTGGCGAGGCAGTTGGGTGCGAAGCAGACAGTGGCGAGGGTGGATAACTATGAGTATATGAAGCCTGAGAATCTGGAACTCTTCAAGAAGATGGGCATTGAGTCGCTGATTTATCCAGAATTGCTGGCTGCGGAGGACATCAAGGCGAGTGCACGGTACAGTTGGGTGAGGCAGATGTGGGAGTTCAACAATGGTGAATTGCTGTTGTTGAGCGTAAAGATGCACGATGCCAACCCGATAGGGGAGAAGGAGATCAGCAATAAAGATAATCAGTTGGTGGGTCATACGCTGAAGGAGATTGGTATAGCACATGGGCATAACTTCCATGTGGTGGCGATTAAGCGTGACGGTGAGACCATCAGTCCACATGGCGACGAGAAGATTCTGCCGCGCGACTTGGTGTTTTTCATGACCACGAAGGAGAACCTCGGAGAAATTCGGCACTTGACAGGTAAGGATGACTATCCCGCGGTGAAGAACAGCCTCTTGATTGGTGGCGGAAAATTGTCGGTGCGTGCCAGTTGGAAGTTGGCTTCCATCCACGATGGCATCAAGTTGATCGAGCCTGACAGGGCACGGACAGAAATGTTGCAGTCGTTGGTGTCGCCCAAGACGATGATTTTGGAGGGTGAGGGTTATGATGTGGATTTGCTGAATGATGAGGGCTATGGCAATATGGAGGCGCTGATTGCCTTGACGGATAATGACCAACAGAACATCTTGGCGTGTGTGGCTGCCAGAAGAAGGGGCATCCGCAAGACCATTGCGCAGGTTGAGAACTTGGATTATTTCGATATGGCAGATGACCTTGATATAGGCACCATCATCAACAAGAAGATGATTGCTGCCAGCCATATCTACCGCATGTTGCTGAAGGGAGATGTGGACAATGTGAAGATGCTTGCCATTGGCAATGCGGATGTGGCTGAGTTTGTGGTGAAGGCGGGTTCGCAGGTGACGAAGCGGAAGGTGATGGACTTGCATTTCCCGTCTGGCGTCAACATCGGTGGCATGTCGCGTGACGGCAAGTCAATGCTGGTAGGCGGTGGCACGCAATTGCAAGCCGATGACAAGGTGGTGGTGGTTTGTATTGCTGGCACGCTCAAGAAACTGGACAAGTTCTTCAAGTAAGAGATGGTCAACTGGAAACTGATAGCAAAAATCATGGGATTCCTCCTCTTCATTGAGGCGGGGTTGATGATGTTGTGCCAGGTGGTCTGCTGGATTTACGATGAAGGTGTCAGGGCTTTCTCCCCAGCCATCGCCATTGCCTTGTTCTTGGGCATTGTTGGTGTGGTGTTGGGGCGTCGTGCCGGAAAGAATATGGGAAGGAAGGACGGGTATATTGTTGTGTCGGTTGTGTGGGTGCTCTTCACGCTCATCGGCATGATTCCTTTCTTGCTTGACGGGCATGTGCCTGATGTGGCTGGTGCTTTTTTCGAGACGATGTCGGGATTCACCAGTACGGGTGCCACCATCATTGATGATCTGGATGCCATGCCCAAGGGATTGCTTTTCTGGAGAAGTATCACCCAATGGATTGGTGGTATCGGTATTGTGTTCTTCACCATTGCCATTCTGCCTGCTTTTGGTGTGGGCGAGGTGAAACTCTTTGCGGCGGAATCGACTGGTCCTCTCCACAACAAGGTGCATCCGCGTATTTCGATGGCTGCCAGGTGGATTGGGGGGGTGTATGTGGTGCTGACGCTGTTGTGCATCTTGTCGCTTATGATTTGTGGCATGCCTACGTTTGATGCCATCAACTACTCGCTTTGTACCACAGCTACGGGTGGGTATGGCACTCACTCGGCTTTGTTGGGTGACCTCTACCACTCTCCTGCCATTGAGTATGTCCTCATCTTCTTCATGCTTGTGTCGGGCATGAATTACACATTAATATATTATACGATTCTCAAGGGGAAGGTGAGGAGGTTTTTCGGTGATGCGGAATTGAAAGCTTATCTTATCATTGTGGGGGGGGCATCGCTCATTTGCACATTGGCTCTCGTATTCAACGAGTCGGCTCCTGTTGGTGTGGAACCTGCCATCCGTCAGAGTCTCTTCACGGTCATCTCCCTGCAAACCACGACGGGACTTGCCACGGTCGATTACACCTTGTGGCCTGTCCAACTGATGCCCGTCCTGCTGTTCGTCATGTTCGCAGGAGCCTGTTCGGGCAGCACCAGTGGCGGATTCAAGTGTGTGCGTCTCAGCATCATCTACAGGGTGTTGAAGAATGAGTTCACCCACATTCTCCATCCTCGTGCCGTCACGCCTGTCAGGATGAACGGAAACATTGTCCCCACCAATGTGGTGAAGACTCTTCTGGGGTTTGTTGCCCTCTTTGTCTGTTCCCTCTTCTTGGGTGCTTTCGTTCTGGCGCTGAGTGGTGTGGATCCCAATGAGGTGCATCCTGGTTTTGACTATTATGAGGCATTTGGCATTGCCATGTCGAGCATCAGCAATGTGGGTCCAGGCATGGGCTACTATGGTCCAGTCCATTCATGGGCAATTCTTTCACCGGTGGCAAAGATGGTCTGCTCGTTCCTCATGCTCATCGGTCGTCTTGAAATATTCCCCATCATGATTCTCTTCACGAGAGGATTCTGGAAGAAGGGATAGTACAAACATAAACATAAACCATGGACCATCATGTCCTCATACAATAGGGTGAATGGTCCCTTCACACAGGAGAATCGTGAACTCCTTACTACCATCTTGCGAGATGAGTGGGGGGGTGATGGCATTGTTATGACTGACTGGACGGGTTTGCGCAATACCGCTGCATAAATTCAGGCAGGAAATGACTTGATGGAACCAGGTCAGAGCGAGACCCTTACGATGACTGTCACTAACTATGATTTGGCATCTTACAATGAAGCCACTCAGAGTTGGGAAGCCCCTGCAGGCAAATATACCCTTGGTTTTGCTGCCAACGTTGAGGACATCCGTACTACAGCGGTTTACTCCCTTCCGAAGATGCAGTCCACCAAGTGCCATGACGTGATGAAACCCAATATGGAGTTGTGATTGAATCGAAATGGAAAGGAAAACAGCCATCTGCGAAATCCGTAGATGGCTGTTTTCTTTTGCGCTTCAGGATGGGCTTGAACCAACGACCCCATGATTAACAGTCATGTGCTCTAACCAACTGAGCTACTGAAGCAGATTTTTGTTTTGTTTTGCAAAGATAGGAAAAAGTTGAGAGTTGAGCGTTATGAGTTCTGTGTTTTTTTTGTGAAATGACGTTTTTTTCTTCTTTATACAGTAAAATGGCTTTTTACTTACATTGTTTGAGTTCTTCTTTCAACTGTCCTCGTGGAACGCCGAGTTGGATGGCACGTTGGAAGTCTTGTTTGGCTTGGTGCTTATGGCCTTCCTTCAAGTGGAGGTATGCACGGGTGAGGATGAGGTTTTTGTTTTCGGGTTCCAGTTCGATGGCTTTGTCCAGATCCATCAGGGCAAGTTCTGACTGTTTATTTTCAGCCTCTATCTCAGCACGGATGGAGTAGAGTTCTGCCTTGTCGGGATATTGGTCGATGAGGAGAGTGAGACGGGTGACAGCCTCCTGTGGCTTATTGGCATTTTGGAAGAGGATGGCAACACCGAGGAGGGCTGCGTAGTTGTCGGGTTGGAGGGTCAACAGGTGCTCGTAGTCGGTCTTAGCACTCTGGTAGTTGCGTTGCTGCTGGTAGATGTAGGCACGACTGAGCAGAGCATCGGTGTTGTTGGGGGCAACGTCTATGATTTTTGTGTAGTTGTGCAGGGCTTTACTGTAGTTGTCCAAAGACAGTAGAATGTCTGCCTGTGCCTTGAGGATAGGGACATTGAGAGGGGCTATGCCCAAAGCAATGTCGTAAGTGTCGATGGCTTTGAGATGTTCGCCCTGCAGTTCTTGAATGTGTGCAATGTTTGCATAAGTGAGGGCGTTGCGGATGTCGTCAGGCGACGATTTCAATGCTTGACGGAAGTAACCGATGGCTTCGTCATAATGCTTTTCATTGGCAGCGGCGAGTCCCTGCTCAATGAAGGACTCGTAGGTCTGGGCGGAGGACGTGAATAACGAAAAACTAAACACTAAAAGTAAAAGTGTTCTTGGAAGTGAAAAGTGAAAAGTGAAAAGTGAAAAATTTGAGTTACTTTTACAGATGGGTGACCATCCGAATGGTTGGTAACTTAGATTTTTCACTTTTAACTTTTCACTTTTCACTTTAATATGCTGGGCGGTATTTGTCTTCATTTTCATCTTCGAGCATGGAGAGGTAGGAGTTGTAGCGGCTTTCGGCGATGTCGTGGCGTTCAACAGCCTCACGCACGGCGCAGTGGGGTTCGTGGGTGTGGGTGCAGTTGTTGAAGCGGCAGTCGGCTGAGAAGTGAAAGATTTCCTTGAAATAGTGGCTGACCTCCTCCTTCTTCATGTTGAAGGTGCCGAAGCCTTTGATGCCGGGCGTGTCAATGATGTAGCCACCGCTGCCCACTTCATACATCTCGGAGAAGGTAGTGGTGTGCTTGCCGGTGTTATAGGCATCGCTGATGTCGCTGGTGCGCAGGTGGAGGTGGGGAAAGAGAGTGTTGATGAGGGTTGATTTGCCCACGCCGCTGTTGCCCGACAGAAGGGTGATTCTGCCTTGCAGTTCGGCTCTCAACTCCTCCACACCTTCGCCTGTCAGGGCAGAGATGCGGCGGCAGGGATAGCCGATGGTTTCGTAGAGGTTGATGACTCCGTCGAGATAGTCTTTCCATTCGTCGTCTATCAGGTCTATCTTGTTGAAGACGAGGGTGACGGGCACACTGTATGCCTCAGCTGAAGCCAAAAAGCGGTCGATGAACTGGAGAGGTGTTTCAGGCTGTTGGATGGTGATGATGAGGAAACACATATCGACGTTGGCGGCGATGATGTGCGACTGCTTGGAGAGGTTGGTCGATTTGCGGATGATGTAGTTCTTGCGGTCGTCAATCGCTGTAATGAGACCAGACCCAACCACAGACCCTCCCCTCACCCTCCCTACAGGGAGGGGGTGGTTACCTTGTTCGTTAGTTTCCTCATTAGCAGAGATACTACTCCCTCCCTGTAGGGAGGGTGAGGGGAGGGTCTGCTGCTCGTAGGGCGTAAAGGTCACCCTATCGCCAATCGCCACAGGATTGGTCGTTCGGATGCCGCGAATGCGGAAGTTGCCCTTGACCTTGCAGTCGAAGACCTCTCCCGCATCCGATTTGACGGTATAACTATACCCAGTGTTTCTGACGACGAGTCCGTGCATCACTTCATTTACAATTTGACAATTTACAATTTACAATTCATGGAGCAATTTGGCGATTGTACAGTTCTTTCTGTCCGCATGGGAAATTGTAGATTGTAAATCGTCAAATTGTAAATTTTTACACTGTCATAATCTCTTTGTTCTTAGCCTCGAGCATGCCATCAATCTTCTTGATGTACTTGTCGTGTGCCTTCTGAACCTTGTCCTCATAGTCCTTCTCCATGTCTTCGGGAGTGCCGGTTTTGATGGACTTCTTCAGTTTCTCGATGGCATCGCGACGGGCGTTGCGCACACTCACCTTGGCGGTCTCAGCCTCTTTCGAGCACTGCTTCGTCAGGTCCTTACGACGTTCCTCGGTCAGGGCAGGGATGCCGAGACGGATGAGTTCGCCGTTGTTCTCGGGCATGATGCCGACCGACGAGTCGATGATGGCCTTTTCGATGACCTTGAGCATCGACTTCTCCCAGGGCTTGATGGTGATGCTGCGGGCATCGGGCGTGTTGAGCGATGCCACATTGCTCAGTGGCACCATGCTGCCGTAGGAGTCAACACGTACTTCGTCCAGAATGTGTACGTTGGCACGTCCTGCACGGATGCGGCTGAGGGCTTCTTCGAGGTGCATGGCTGCAAACTCCATCTTTTCCTCAGCATCTTCCAGATACTTTTTTACTTCTTCCATATTCAATATAGACCCTCTCCCCAACCCTCCCCCATAATGGGGAGGGAGTGCCATTCGGCGAGGTTCCAACGAGGGTATTGTTAAAGTTAATAATATATTTCTTCTCATTTTCCCTTACATCCCGCATGGTCTCCCTTCCCATTAACGGGGGAGGGTTGGGGAGAGGGGTTCTTTATTTCAAAATTCCAAGGTCATCTGCGAGTCTTCAGCCACTTTGGTGCGATCGAAGAAGAAGTGTCCCCGCTTGCCCACTACATAGCAGTAGGGTGAATCGGCTTTCTTGCTTTCCCCTCGAAGGAACTGGTAAATCTCTTTCCATGCCTCATCGTAGGGGTGCTGCTCGCCAAAGAGTTGCGGCTCCATATTGCAGATGTTGCGAACGATATGACTTATGCGTAGGCCTTCCTTGCCCGCTTCCATCAGCAGTTTCTGTAGATTGGGTTCAAACCAACGCTGTCTCATTTACAATTTGACGATTTACAATTTACAATTCATTGAGCAATTTGGCGATTGTACAAATTCCTTTCTGTCCGCATGGCAAAATTGTAAATTGTAAATCGTCAAATTGTAAATTACAAGATGGTGCATCCCGTGCAGGGCTTCAACTGCTTGAAGAAGTCGTTGCCCTTGTCATCCACCAGGATGAAGGCTGGGAAGTCTTCCACCTCAATCTTCCAGATGGCTTCCATGCCCAGTTCGGGATATTCCACACACTCGATGCTCTTGATGCTTGACTGTGAGAGCACGGCTGCCACACCACCGATGGTGCCAAGGTAGAAACCGCCATGCTTCTTGCAGGCTTCGGTCACCACGTCGCTGCGGTTGCCTTTGGCAATCATCACAAGCGATGCGCCATTGTCTTGGAACTCATCTACGTATGGGTCCATGCGGTTGGCTGTGGTTGGACCCATCGAGCCACAAGGATAACCCTCTGGAGTCTTGGCAGGACCTGCATAGAGTACTGGATAGTCCTTGAAGTATTGTGGCATACCTTCGCCAGCATCCAGACGAGCCTTCAGTTTGGCGTGAGCAATGTCGCGCGCCACGATGATGGTGCCCTTCAGGTTCACACGGGTCGATACAGGATACTTGCTCAGTTCCTTGCGCACAGCGTCGATGCCCTGGTTCAGGTCAATCTCGATGCCCTTGCCGCCTTCGCCCGGACGACGCAGTTCCTCTGGAATCAGTTCGGATGGGTTGCTGTCCATCACCTCGAGCCAAACGCCGTCCTTGTTAATCTTCGCCTTGATGTTGCGGTCGGCAGAGCAGGACACGCCCATGCCGATGGGGCAAGAAGCACCGTGGCGAGGCAGACGAATCACGCGAATGTCGTGTGCCAGATACTTGCCGCCAAACTGTGCGCCAAGACCAATCTTGTAGGCTTCCTTCAGCAGTTTCTCTTCCAAATCCACGTCGCGGAAGGCACGGCCCGTTTCGTCGCCCGTAGTGGGCAGAGAGTCGTAGTATTTGATGCTGGCCAGTTTCACGGTCAGCAGGTTCTTTTCAGCCGATGTTCCGCCAATTACGAAGGCGATGTGGTAAGGAGGACAAGCCGCTGTGCCGAGGCTCTTCATCTTCTCCACCAGGAAGGGGAGCAGTGTGCCCTCATTCTGGATGGTGGCCTTTGTCATGGGGTAGAAGTAAGTCTTGTTGGCAGAGCCGCCACCCTTTGCCACCATCACGAAACGGTACTCGGCACCCTCCGTTGCCTCGATGTCAATCTGGGCAGGCAGGTTGCACTTCGTGTTCACCTCGTCATACATGTTCAGCGGTGCATTCTGTGAGTAACGCAGATTGTCCTGAGTGAAGGTGTTGAACACACCCCTCGACAGTGCCTCCTCGTCTTCAAAACCAGTCCACACCTGCTGACCCTTCTCGCCGTGAATGATGGCCGTACCCGTGTCTTGGCAGAAGGGGAGGACTCCCTTGGCTGCCGTCTCAGCGTTGCGCAGGAACTGCAGTGCCACATACTTGTCATTCTCAGTGGCTTCTGGGTCGCGCAGAATCTTCGCCACTTGCAGGTTGTGCTCACGGCGCAGCATGAACTCCACATCGTGGAATGCCTGCTGAGCCAGCAGCGTGAGTGCCTCTGGCGACACTTTCACTATTTCTTTTCCTTCAAACTCGCCAACACTGACACCCTCTCGTGTCAGCAGTCGGTATTCAGTCTTGTCCTGTCCCATCTGGAACATGGGAGCGTACTTAAATTCTGGTGCTTGAGCCATAAAATGTTAGGTTTTATTGTTTTGTATGTTTATTTTCACTCGCAAAGATACATCAAATCAGCGAAAAACAAAACATTTTCGTGTTGTTTTTTGTGAAAAAGGGCGAGGAGGGGCGGAAGAAGGGGGAAAAGAGGTGAAAATGAAAAAAGTTCATGGTCTCTAATTGCCACCACGGGAAGCCTTTGCCTGCCGATTTTCTTTATTCCCCAATGGTTTGTCTGCTCAAGACGGCAATCGCTGTTAGGATGAGATTGTGTATGCTATGAACAAATATACAACATCTTATGTCACGATATTTTGTATAAGTACAAAACAGGACTATACCAAAAATTAGAGTGTCAAATCGGAAATACAAAACAAAAGCAGCTATACAAAGGCTGAAAGCAAGCGAATTACACCAAAGAAATGACAATGCAAATAGAGGTCTCACAGAGAAAAATGGAAAAGGTTTTTGGCACATAAAAAAATGCTACCGCATTTGTAAACCTTATAGGTGGTGGGCCATGCTGTAGCATTTTTTCTATTTCCTCATTATTTGCAATGCTTTATACCTCACAACTTGAGGGCAAGATAAAGGCGGAAGCCACTTGTACGAAACTTTGTCTTTCCGACAGCATTGTAGTCTATCTTAGAATAGGCGGGATGGTCATTTTCATCCTCATCTATAACATTCTTGTACTTTGCCGCCCCTGTGTATCCTTCGACACCAATACCGATACGGCTCCAAACGATTTCTCCTCCATAAGTAAAGGTTGTCTTGTAACTGCTGTGAGCGTCGCCATCGGCAATGATGAGAGAACCGGACGGCACGACATGGAAGAAGGTCTTGACTTTAAGTTTGCCTACTGGGTTGATGGTGATGGAGGGACCTATAGCAAAACCTATGTCAACAGAATGAAGTCCAATGGACGAGTAGTCGTTTTTGTCTTTATCGCTTTTATCGTAAAAGAGGTCGGAATCATATATGCCTCTGTCTTTTTCTTTGAATTTGGCATAACTGACATCAAGGCCTGCATCAATGCCGAACTTTATCATGTTGGCAACAGGCTTCTTATGCACATAGATTACTCTACCGATAGAGAGGGCAAAAGCCACCTGACTATTATACTTTTCATTGAAGTCAACATCGTTGAGTTTTCCCCATTCGTAGCCTAAATTCCAGAACGTCCTGCCACTCCAGATTTTCTTATACATAGCTTCGTCCTCTTCATCTTGCAGACGTTGAGAGAGAGAATCAGTCCTTGTCTGAGGGCTATTGGAAAGCATCTCTATGTCAGAGTCATGCGCTATTGTAACCACGGAGAGCAGGAGTAAAAGGGATGTGAGCAAATATTTCTTCATACCTTATTTCTTTTCGTCCAGATACCATGTCATAAATTCCTCAAAATCTTCTTCTACTTCTAACGGCTCGGTGATAGCAAGTTGATCATTGCGAAAAGCGACGTTCACAGTGCCTGACCAATGGTTGTTTTCCATCGTTTCATAGTTCCACGAATAGCGCAACATTCCTTTGCTAATGTCTTTCCATGCCCATGTTGAGATTCCCAGCTTTTCTTCGTTGTAATAGACCATGTAGGTACCGGCCTTGGTGAAGACGACGTATTCTGGCACCTCTACTTCTTCAAACAAGTCTTCATCGTGGTCTTCATCATATGCCTTATGCACCTTATGTGTATACTCATCATCTTCTTCTTCATCAAAGTAGCTGGCATACTTCTTCCCCAAATCTTTCAGGTCTTTATAGAACTGTTGAAAGCCTTCCTGCGTGCAGGGATATTCTTTATTGTGAATCTGCTTTGTATCCAGATTGGCCACATACCGGAAATTGGAAATTTTCCAAGAACGGCAGATTTTGTTTGTCAGGTCCTCGCTCGGATACTGCGTATGTTTGGCCACTGGTACCACGTATGAAGCTGTGCTTCCCTGCGGAGTGACCGTAATGGAAAGGGCATCGGCATCGCTTCCATTGACGGTGATGGTACCCCATCTTTCGAGCAGGAACTGATTGTCGCTAATTTTGGTGTATTTCCCATAAATAATATTGGGGTTAACGCTTCTTGTGGTTCGTGCAAACGTTTTAGCCATCATTTTTGTGCGCGGAGCAATATAACTTGGATAATGACCATTCATCTGAACGATGTAGTCACCACTGGCTGTCAGTTCGATGGACTTGATGTCACTCTCGGAGGACTGCACTTCGTAAAGAGCACTGACACTCTCATAGACAGGAGTTTGAAGGTTCTGACCACCGTTTAGTGAGGCTCCATTCCCACCACCGTCATCATCTTTACTGCAAGAAATGAAACCAAGACTCAAAAACGCAACCATCAATGTGGTCATCAAACAATACTTTTTCATTGTATTCAATTGTTTTTATAGAGGTTAAACACTTATGTTAACTATTGCAAATGCAAATTAAGGCATTTTTTTGTTATTATCCAAACATTTGCAAAACTTTTTTGGGGAAATGGGGCATCGGTTGCTTGTTGACAGCGGATAATGAGCCTTATTTGAATAACGACAAAATTCTTCTCGTGGCGTTTTTTTACTTTTTTCTGACTCAATGTGTGAGTATTCAGGAAAAGGTTGTATATTTGTCCGCACAAACTCAATAACTTTTTAAATATGAAGAAATACTTGTTTGTTTTGATTTGTTGTTGCACATCGGTGATCAGCATGTTTGCCCAACCTTACAAAGACCCGAATCTCTCAGCCGAGGTGAGGGCCAAAGACCTGTTGGGACGCCTTTCTTTGCAAGAGAAGGCACAACTGATGGAACACACCTCTCCAGCCATCGAGCGTTTGGGCATTCCTGCCTTCAACTGGTGGAACGAGGCTTTGCACGGCATCGGACGAAATGGTACAGCGACAGTCTATCCTATCACGATGGGATTGGCTGCTACCTGGGATGATGCGTTGGTGGAACGTGCATTCTCTGCTGCCAGTGATGAGGCACGTGCTAAGAACAACATTGCCCGACAGAACGGGCGCATCAGACAGTATCAGTGCTTGTCGTTTTGGACACCTAACATCAATATCTTCCGTGACCCTCGATGGGGGCGTGGACAGGAAACCTATGGTGAGGATCCCTACCTCACCACCAAGATGGGTTTGGCTGTGGTACGCGGATTGCAGGGTGCACAGGGAAACGAGCAGATTGAATATGGCAGTAAGGGACAATATCGCAAGTTGTTGGCATGTGCCAAGCACTTTGCGGTGCATAGCGGTCCTGAGTATAACCGCCATAGTTTCAATCTTGAACTGCTTCCTGAACGTGACTTGTGGGAAACTTATATGCCTGCCTTCAAGGCTTTGGTGCAGGAAGGAGACGTGCAGGAGGTGATGTGCGCTTATCATCGTTTCGATGGTGAACCTTGTTGTGGCAATTCTCGTCTTCTCAATGACATTCTGCGCAAAGAATGGGGATTCAAGGGGTTGGTGACGAGTGACTGTTGGGCAATTAACGACTTCTTCAATAAGTCGAATCATGGCACTTCCGACTCGAAGGAATCCGCCATTGCGACGGCTGTCATTGCAGGTACAGATGTGGAGTGTGGTGGCACGTTCCGTAGTCTGACCGATGCTGTGGCTCAAGGAAAAATCACGGAAGAGAAGATTGACGAGAGTCTGCTCCGCTTGTTGAAGGCCCGTTTCGAGTTGGGCGATTTCGACAGTGAAGACCTTGTTCCTTGGAAAAAGATTGGTCCTGAGGTCATTGCCAATGAGGAACATCATCAGATAGCACTCGATGCAGCCAGAAGAAGTATCGTGCTGCTCCAAAACAAACAGAACATTCTGCCTTTGGCAAAAGAGACAAAAGTGGCAGTGATTGGTCCCAATGCCAATGACTCCGTGATGATGTGGGGTAACTACAACGGATTTCCTCGCCACACAGTCACTATCCTCGAAGGCATTAAGCAGAAGGGAAACGTGATTGGCAGCATGAAGGCTTGTGACCTTGTGGAGAACATGGGTCGTCAGTCACGTAGAGGCAACGAAGGTCCTGCACGAGACTATGGTCACGATGATGCCCTGCAAGTGAAGACGGAAGATGCCACCAACACGACAGACAAAGATGTCCTTGACTGTGTGAAGGATGCGGATGTGGTGGTGTTTGTGGGTGGCATCTCGCCCCGTTTGGAAGGTGAGGAGATGCGTGTGACATTGCCTGGTTTCAGAGGAGGCGACCGCACCAGCATCGAATTACCGCAGATTCAGCGCAATATGTTGAAGATGTTGCACGATGCAGGCAAGAAGGTTGTATTTGTCAACTGTTCGGGAAGTGCAATGGCATTGGTTCCCGAAACCACCACCTGTGATGCCATCGTTCAGGCTTGGTATGGCGGCGAAGCAGGTGGAGAGGCGTTGGCTGATGTGCTATATGGCGACTGCAACCCTACAGGAAGATTGCCCATCACGTTCTATCGTAGCACAGACCAATTGCCCGATTATGAAAGTTACGAAATGAAGGGTCGCACCTATCGCTACATGAAAGAAGCCCCTCTGTGGTATTTCGGCTACGGACTTAGTTACACAACGGTTCGTTATGGTGCTCCCACTTACAAAAATAACGTAGTGAGTGTGAGTCTCACCAATACGGGAAAGCGTCAGACAGAAGAACTGGTGCAGGTGTATATCAATAAACAAGGTGACACAGATGGACCGAGAGCCACGCTCCGTGCTTATCAGCGAGTGACTATTCCGGCTGGTAAGACCGTGCAGGCAGAAATCCCACTGCCACGCACTAGTTTTGAGTGGTGGAACACAAACACCAACACCATGAACGTGAGTGCAGGAACATTCAATGTCATGGTTGGTCCTTCCAGCAACCCCACCGACTTGAAATCGGTCTCTGTCACCATCCAATAACCATACTTATCTTAATTGATTACTGACAATGAAAAAGATCTTTTTTGTAGCAACAATGTTGTTGACGATGGCAGCATGCACCAACAACAAGCCCGCAGAGGCAGTAGAGAACCCGGAACCGTCTGTTGAAGCAACAGACACAACGAGTGAACAAACAAAACAGAAGAACATGGAAGAAGTGCAAGCGTTTTTGAAAGAATGTAATGCGTTCTTCATTGCCACCGTTGATGGTGACCAACCCCATGTCCGTCCTTTTGGCGTGTCTGAAATTATAGATGGGCGTCTTTACATCATGACGGGGAAAGTGAAGGATGTTTATAAGCAAATGGCTGCCAATGGTAAGTTTGAAATCTGCGCATTGAAGCCATCAGGCAGTGAATGGATACGTATTAGTGGAACTTTGGTCAATGATGAGACGTTGGCGGTGAAAGAGGAATTCTTGAATCGTAACGAGAGTCTCAAGTCAATGTACAAGGCTGACGATGACAACATGGCTGTGCTTTACATCACGGAAGGCACTGCTCGTTTCTGTTCCTTTACAGCATCTGAACGAAAGGTGAAGTTCTAACCGCAACATTGATCTAAGGTTCAGTTGAAGATGATAGATCAAGAGAGTGTGTCAAAATAAGGATGCAGTCGCCCTTTGGGCGAGAAATCCTGCAAATCTAAACAAATCTTATATGCTATTGGTTTGATTTCCAATATAAAAGATTTTGAACAGATTTGAGAGATTTCTGCGCGAAGCGCACTTCGTTCATTTTGACACACTCCCTTGTTGTTTGTCAGTATTGATAGAGTTGGATATGTAGGATTTTCCATTCGCCTACACCGATGCGGGCATGTCGTCCTTGATGGCTTTGGTCACCATTGTGACGGCGCAGGTAGTTCAGATTGCCGTCGTTACCGATGGCTACTTCATCGACAGAAAGGAGTCCCAGCCGCTTGCCTTTGAAAGTGGAGAAGGTAGAGGTTTTTGTGGTATTGCCTGCTTCTGCAAACCCGTCCTCTCCCAATTGCTTCTGCTCTTCCTGTTGTTTTTCGGATGGGGTTTTGAAGTCGATGACCACTCCACTGCCTGCCAGCAGATAATCGAACTTGCCCAATCGAATTAAGACGGCTCCTCCTTCAGGCCATGTGCTGCCGTCGGTGGCACGGGCATCCCACGGTAAGGTGAAATAGTGGCGGCAAGTCATGACCACGTCGTCATCGGTGATGATGCGTTCACGGTCTTCTTGGTCGAAGAGGAGTCCCCATGTCATACCTTGGTTGAATAGAGGACAATGGGTGAGTTGGTTCAGCAGTCCGTAGGCTTTTGTCACCGATTCTGTGTCTTTGGCACCTGCTTGGTCAATGGCAAAGGGACTAAACCCTAAAGCCTGATGTTCTCCGAAAGCATAGAGCGCACGTACACCGCTGTTGACGCAGCATCGGCTTTCGGGAATGAACAGGCGGTTTTTCACTTTTCCTCCATCCTGTGGACGTTGGGGCATGGCATATTGGGAAGCCCACGACTTGAAACCTGTATCATAGATGTCGGGCGCCAACAAATCTATGCTGGGTGCCCCTTTGCGCCAGAAATCGATGAGATGTGCAAGTGGACCAGCCGACGGGTATTCACCTGGGCGTCGTCCACGACTGTTCATGGCGGCATTGACATAGAGTGGCATGTTGTGGATACGGCGGGCGGCTTGTGCCAGATGTTCCACATAGCGGGCATAACTGAGTGCCATGAATTTCTCGTCGGCATAGTCGTCTGTGCCATATTGCTTTGCCCATTGCTCTTTTTGATAGGCTTTCTCTGCCAGAGGCGAGTGGTCGCGTGCCGATTCGAGCATGCCGATTTCATTTTCTATTTGTATCATGATGACCACCTCGCGTTGCGGATCTTTTTCTTTGATGTGTTGCATCAGGGCAGAAAAGGCTTTGAGGTCGGCTTGCAGCACGTTGTCGCTGAAGCAAGAGGCTATCTCCAGTGGTTTGCCTGTCGCGGTCTGTGCTCGTGGAAACCGTTGGGTGTCTTGCTTGAACCATGCTGGTGCATAGCATGACATGCTGTTTTTCCAGACTCCAAACCACAAGAACACTACTTTCAGTTGTTGCTGTCGGGCAGCATTGATGGTACGGTCGATAAGGGTAAAGTCAAATTGTCCTTCGGTGGGTTCCATCAGTTCCCAATAGGCAGGCACCAGCACGGTGTTCAGTCCTAATGCCTTCATTCGGGGCATGACTTCGTCAATATCTGCCACGGAGGTAGCAGCGGAGTTACTCAATTCACCACCAAGAATGATGTGTTTGTTGGACTGTGCATAGGCGATGATGTGACAACATAGGAGGAGTGTCAGGAACAGAATTCTTTTCATAGAGAGATATAAGTTTTCTGGTGGTTCTTATTTCTTTTTTAGCAGATACCCCCAGCATTCGCGCAGAATCTGTGCACCGAATAGTTTGAGCATGCCGAGGTAGAGGGCTGCAACCATCGGGATGCGGCAGATGAGCAGGAGAATCCGGTTGTCTATCCAGAGGGTGGCGAAGTAGGTCACCCCGATGGCAGTGGCAGCAATCAGGAGGAAGGGGAGGATGTCTTTGAGTGCCGAAAGGAAGGGATAGCGGATTTCTTGATAGAGGAAGATGTGCCAGATGCCCACCCAAAGGATGACGATGGCAACATAAGCAATGACCATCAGGTTGACAGTTGACAGTTGGCAGTTGACAGTTGACAGTTGAGGAAAAATAGTTGATAATTGGTCAAGAATACTGTTTGCAAAACTTTCAATTGTCAACTGTAAACTGTCAACTAAAATGATGCTGCCGAGGATGGCACAACCCTGAGCGATGATGTTCCACATATAGACATCGGACTTGCCGCGTGAGATGATGAGGTTGTAGTAAAGCGTGGCAATGGGGAGGAAGGCACCACCGATGCAGAGATATTGCATGAGGTGGGCGGAGGAGAGCCACTTCTCTTTAATCAACGTCACGATGAATTCTGGTGCCACCAGCGCCAATCCGAACATGACAGGGAAGGAAATGAAGCAGGTGAAGCGCAGCATCTTGGAGAAGACTCGACGGAGGCGTTCGATGTCATCGCCCACCTCGACGAAGGCAGGTTGTGCCACGCCCTGCACCATACCCGTGATGGTCGAGGCACCCATGGTGTTCCACTTGTTGGCTTGGTTGTAAGTGCCCACCTCGTATTTGTTGTAAAGTTTGCCGAGCACAACGGAGAAGATGTTGTTGTTCACGCCGATGAAGATGTTGGTGATGAGCATCTTGGAAGAAAAGGCAAACATCTCCCGAATGGGAGCGAAGAAGGCTGAAGCCCCCCTCTTGTCCCCCCAAGGGGGGAGGAGCCATGCGGAGTGTTTGTCAATGGGAGTCTTATCATCGGGAACCTCGCCGGATGGCATCTTCCCCCCTTGGGGGGATGAGAGGGGGGCTTTTGCTGCAAACACCCAACTGAGGATGCTGACCATGAGGTTGAACACGATGGTTTGGGTGGCGAGTCCCCAGTATGCCAAACCATTGTATGCCATAACGATGCCTACGATGCCCGATACAAGAAGGGAACAGAGTCCCATGATGGCGAGTTCCTTCTGTTTCATCTGTCGGAAGAGGATGGCGCGGGGCACGATGCTGAATGAGGCGATGAAGAAGCCGAAGAAGTAGTAGCGGGAAAGGTTCGTCAGAATGGGTTCGTTGAAAAACCATGCAATGAGCGGTGCACAGAAGAAGAGGAGGATGTAGAGGCATAGGCTCACGCCGATGTTGAACCAGAAGACAGCGTTGTAGTCGTGCCGAGTGGCATCCCTCTTGTTGGTCAGCGCTGTCACAAATCCGCTGTCTTGCAGGGAGTTGGCAATGAGGGTGAAGATGGTGAGCATGCCGATGAGTCCGTAATCATCTTGGTCGAGTTTACGTGCCAACACGATGCCGAACACAGCGTTCAGCACCTGCATGGTCCCGTTGTTCAGGGCTCCCCAGAAGAAGCCACGAGCCGTCTTGTCTTTCAGCGATGGAGTTGTTTCCAATTCTTCAGTTCCTCTTAGTTATAGGCATTGACAATCTGTCCGTTATAGTTGATGCGGTAGCGGTAGAGTCCGCGTCGGGTGGGCAGTTGGGCGTCAGACGGCACTTGATAGATGGCTCCGTAGTTGTTCAGGTCGAAAGTCACACCGCACTTGCCGCATTTGGCATAGCCATTATTCGTAAAAGACAACCGCCTGTTTGCACGGTCGCAGATGGGGCAGGAAAGGTCATAGCAGAGGGCTTCGCCAAAGTTGCTTGTCCCCACGATGAGTCCTCCTAAACCGAAGCCATAGTTGTTACTCAACTGGTTAAGAGGGTAGTAGCCTTTGAGACCCGAACTGCTGACGAGTTCTATCTGTGTCTTGCCATCCACCACACGTTTCCGAACACTGGCGAACTGCCCGTAATTTCCCATCACATTGAACAGAACATCTGACTGTAACACGTCTAAAGCGCAATACACATGTTCACGGTTGGAGAAGGTGCTGGTGGCATCATCACTGCATCCGCAGAGTATCAGGAGTGATATGAGTGTGATGAAAACTTTTCTCATGATTAAAACCATAATTCTTTTTGACGGATAATCGTGTCTATCTTTTTTAGTTCCTCCTCGCTGAAAGAGAGGTTGTCCACCGTGGCGAGGTTGTTCTCCAACTGAGCCACCGACGATGTGCCGATGATGCACGAAGTCACTCTCTCGTCGCTCAGCACCCAAGCCAGTGCCATCTGTGCGATGCTCTGACCGCGCTCCTCGGCAATGACGGCAAGTTTCTTCACCGCCTCCACCCGTGCGGGCGTCACCTGGCTCTGCTGCAAGAAACCCGTGCTCCGTGCCACACGGCTTCCCTCGGGAATGCCATTGTTATACTTGCCCGTCAGCAAACCCTGCGCCAACGGCGAAAAACAGATGATGCCGCTCCCATTGTCGGCTGCAATCTGGAAGTTGCCCATCTTTGCCTTCGGGTCCAGCATCGAGCAGCGATACTGGCTCAGCAGACACGGCACACGCGCCTCCTTCAAGATGTCGTAGCACCGTTGCTGCAACTCGGGCGGATACTTCGAAATGCCCACATACAGGGCCTTCCCCTGCCGCACCAAGTCGATGAGCGCGCCCATCGTCTCCTCCACAGGAGTCACCCCATCGTAGCGGTGGCTGTAGAAGACATCAAAATACTCCAGCCCCGTCCGCCTCAGGCTCTGGTCGCACGAGGCAATCAGGTTCTTCCTGCTACTGCCCGTGCCATATACTCCCTGCCACATGTCGTGCCCAGCCTTCGACGAGATGAACATCTCATCCCTGTGGCTTGCCAACTGATTCTTCAGAATCCTGCCGAAGTTCGTCTCAGCCGACCCCGGCACAGGCCCATAGTTGTTCGCCAAGTCGAAGTGGCAGATGCCCGCATCGAACGCCCTCACCACCATCTGAGTGGCTACGGAGAAGTCATCCACGCTGCCAAAATTGTGCCATAAGCCGAGACTCAGCACCGGGAGTTGCACGCCTGAATGTCCGCAATACTTATATATCATAATCTTTTGCGTTTTCTGGGTCGCAAAGGTACGATTAAGTGAGAGAAAAACCAAATTTATTTGAGTTTTTCCGAACGTGAGTACCTTCGAAAGCAGTTCAACGGTACGAAGAGTCCCTTTAGCAGCAAAATTTTCCACCGATAAACTCATTGCCCTGTGTGGTTTTACGGCATTGCCTCCGATGGCTTCGTGGCAAAGTCTCTGAAAGGGTGCTTTCACAGCCTCAAAAACGACATCGACGACGTCGGTTGACCGATGTCGTCGATGTCGGCAAACCGACGTCGTCGATGTCGGTTTGGGAAGTGTGGAAGAACCGTTCGGGTGGTCCTTCTTTTATGTCGGTAGGGTTTATTTCATCTGCTCTAATAGGTGTACCAGTTGGTCAAGGTGGCGGGCATCTATTTTCAGGTCCAGCAGATGGCCCTCACGGTTGAAGAGTTTGTAGGTGGGGAAACTGTGAACGTCAAGGTGACGCTCGATGGCTGATTGCTGCTCTTCGGGCAGGTTGTAGTGGGCTATCCGCCGTTGCCTTCAATGAAGTCAAACGACTTCGTGTCCTGCGGCAACGGCCGGAAGTGGAACGCCATGTCGCGCTTGCCGTCTTTGTTCGTCTGCACAAACTTGTTCATGTTCTATTCAATATTCAGTGCTTTCTTGATGATGGGTTCCAGTTCTTCTGCATCCGTAGAGGTGGAGAGGATGGTGCCGTCACGGTCGATGAGGAACATGGCACCTCCGCCATTGCCGGCTCCGTTTTTGCGCCACACATCGTTTTCGTCGTTCAGTTCCAAGAGGCTCTGCCAAGGATAGCCGTCTTTCTTCGCTGCGTTTTCCATATCCTCTCGCTTGCGTTCACGGGCTATGGCTACGACCGTGAATCCCTTATCCTTATATCGTTCATAGACGGGAATCATGGCCTTGCTATGGCGACGGCAGGGACCGCACCACGATGCCCAAAGGTCGATGAGAGCCACCTTGCCACGGATGAGTGAGGAAATGGGAACGATTTGGCCATCGGTGTTGCGGACATTGTAGTCGATGTAGGGCTTGCCAGGCTGAAAGCGAAGGGCTGTCAGGGCTGTGGTAATCTGCTCGTGAATGGGATGACCTTTGTACAAATTGTGTAGTTTTGATTCGTAGAGAGCCACCATTTGCTCATGGGGAGTGGCATCGAAATTGTGGTATACGTTTGCAAATTTGAGCATTTCAATAGACTGCAACACGTGGTAATAAGCCCACAGCATGGGATGTTCGGCATAGTATTCTGACCGGAACGGATTGGTGAGACTATCTAAACTATTGGCACGCTGGAACAACTGCCAACCTTCATCTGTGTAACTCTCGCGTTCGTTGTCATAGTAGAAATCCATTACATGCTCAATGCTGTCAACGTATGCCTTGGGCAGACTCTCTCTGTCAAGATTCTCCGCTATCTGCATGAGTGACAGAAATTCGGGCTTGAAGTATTTTTCCTTGTGTTCTTCCAACTCGCGGTTTATCCTCTCCATTTCGTTACGGAAACGAACACCTGCAACGCTATCCATTGCCTAATGCAATCGGCCTTCGTCGCCTGTACTCTCTATCTTTGGAGACTTGTCGCCGTAGATTTCTATCCTTACCGTTCCGTTCTCCACAAGGAACCATCCATAATAATAACTTGCGGTCTCTACATACTGTTTATAGGGTATGACCTCGTACATTTCAGGAACATCCGTTTCAATGTCGCACTCGAAGCGACCATTCACGGCCTTGTGGTGCCATTCTGGTGCATCATTGACGCGCAGGTCTGTCCCCATCTTGCAGATGACGACTTCATCGCCCCATTTGTTATCAACAAACTTGCCTTCAATGTGGCATTTCACTTGTGCCTGCCCTGTTATTGCGACAAGCGCAAGCAGGAGGGTGGTGATGATTTTCTTATTCATATTCGCTTCGTTTTATTTGTTGTCGGGGAAAATCTCTTCGAGTTTCTCTTTCAGTTCTTCTACGCTGTTAGGCACGGCGATGATGGTGCCATCGCGGTCGATGAGGAATAGGGCACTGTTTTGAGTGCCGTGCTTATGGAACACGCCGAACTCATCGTCAAGGTCAACGAGACAGGGCCAAGGGAAGGCGTGACGCTCGACGGCCTTGCGCATGGCATCGGTGGACTTGAATTCGTGGGCAAGGCTGAACACGTTCAGGCCACGATTGCGGTATTCGTTGTAGATGGGGATGATGTCGCAGGCGTCGCGGATGCAGGGAGCGCACCACGAGGCCCAGCAGATGACGAGCGTCAACTTGCCCTTGTAGTATTCAGAGGCGCGGACTTGCTGCCCGTCCATCGTACGCACATCGTAGTCGTTGTACTTTCGCCCGCAAATCTGATAACCCACTGCCTCTTGCTCGGCAATGCGCTGATGCACGGGGTGCTTAGGATGGAGCGTGATGTATTGGCGATAGTAGATGTCAAGCATTGGGGCAAGTCCTGTGTCATTGAAATGAAAGCCATTGAGCCGTTCACCGAGTTCAAGCAGAAAACCGAGCATCGGATGGGTCTTATAATAGTCGAGTGTCCATTGATGATATTCGTTTTCTAGTTCCGCCATCGCCGCATCATCGTTCTCGTCCAATTTCTCATAGGCTGGCATGAACTTCGCTTCAGCCTCTTGTTCCATAGCGTGCCATGCTTGGTATTCCTTGCCTGTTGATTGGATGTCGAACTTATCTCCATCAAGCCGAATGGTGATAGTCGCACCATCCTCGACAAAGAATGCCTCACTTCGACTTGTCATCCCTTTCTCCATCACCTCGCCGAAGTCCACAATGTGCCATCGCTCAATCTGCGCATCCTCCACATCACACTCGAAGTGTCCATCCTTCACCACTGGTCGCAGCTTGCTGTCCTTCGGGTCTTCCCCATCCCGATAGATGACTAGTTCCACAGGTGTGGTTCCCTCTGCTACAGAACCGATGACATGACTTTTCACTTGCGCCTTTGATGTAAGAGCGGCGAGGACGAGCAGGATGGTGATGATGGTTTGCTTGTTCATGTTTATTTCCTTTTATTGGTTGTCTGGGAAAATCTCTTCTAGTTTCGCTTTCAGTTCTTTGCCTTCAATGTCCGTAGCGATAATCGTGCCGTCGGGAGCAATGAGAATGACGGTAGGGATGCCTGACACACCGTAAAGGTCAAGCGCATCTTCTTTGTTGGCAGGACAGAGCAGAGCCATCCATGGGAGTTGATGCTTGTCGAGGGCCTTTAGCCATGAGTTACGGTCTTTGTCGCAAGACACGCCGATGAAGCAAAGCCCACGGTCTTTATAGGCAGCATAGATTTGCTTCATGAACGGGAAGGAACCGATGCAGGGGCCACACCATGACGCCCAGAAGTCAATCAGCACATATTGCCCACGCCCCGCGTATTCCGAAAGGTGGTG
>ONFA01000006.1 GCA_900316975.1 uncultured Prevotellaceae bacterium
TTGTGGTAAAAACAAAGGTAACAAAAAAGGCTGAAACCCAAGCGAGGGCTTCAGCCTAATTTTTATTTCATACTAAAATCTTTTAGCGGACAGCAATATTAAAGAATGAAGAAATAATTGTACTTATTCCATCAAAGACGGGCACTCAGCGCGAAATGACATGCGCTGAGTGCCCGTAATATTTTGCGCTGAGTGTACGAAATGTGATGCGCAACGTGCGCATTTCACAACAATCTCATTTCTGCTTAAGGGCTATCCTCAAAGGGGTTGATTAAGAATGAATTGTGTTGTCGATTGTCAATCAAGTCACCTCACCCACTGCTCCGGATTCAGGCGTGTGCTTTCCTGACGGAGTTGGAAGTGGAGGATGTAGCGTCCGTCGGAGTCTTGTCCGATGGCACCGAGGGTGGCTTTGGTCTTGACACTCTGACCTTTGCGGACAGAAACGGAAGAAAGACCTGAATAGACGGAGATGTAGGAGCCGTGACGGAGCATGACGATGTAGGAACCGCCATACTGGAAGACGGAACTGACGGTACCATCAAAGATGGCACGGGCAGCACAACCCTGCTGACCTCGAATGTCAATGCCCTTGTTGTCGAGGGTGACATTGCGAAGTCCTGCCACGGAGTAGTTGCCGTAGTGTCCGACCACGCTGTAACTGCCTGTGATAGGCATCGGAAGGCGACCTTTGTTGCTGGAGAAATTGCTGGACAGACGGGCATCGGCACTGGCATCGTTGCTCTTCCATGCTTCAAACTTCTCGCGTTCCACTTTCTCTTCCTTGGCGGCCACCTTCACGTTGGCATCGGCAGCCTTGGCATCGGCATTGGCTTTCTCAGCAGCCTTGCGGGCGGCTTCCTTCTCGGCAGCGGTCTTGGCAGCACGTTTGGCGGCCTCGGCGGCTTCAGCAGCCTTGCGCGCCTTTTCGGCAGCGGCTTTGGCTTCGGCAAGTTTGCGTGCCTTCTCACGTGCTTCGGCTTCGGCTTTCTTGCGGGCTTCTTCTGCCTTGCGCTTACGTTCTGCTTCGGCACGTCGCTGGGCTTCTATCTCGGCTTGGATGATGCGGTCAATCTCGGCATTGAGGGCTTGTTCCTTCTTCTTATAGTTCTGTATCTGTTGCTGCACGGTGGCGATGTTCTTGTTGAGGAAGGCGACTTGTGTCTGTGCGCTTTCCTTCATGCCTTGCAGGGTTTTCTTCTGCTGTTCGACAGTTTGCAGGTTAAACTCTTTTTGAGTCTTGGCTGCAAGCAGTTCGTTTTGTTTTGCCTTCACTTCCAGTTGCTTCTCTTTGAGGAGTTCGCCCTGTGCCTTCTGGAAGGTGGAGTATTCTTGCATATAGCGCATGCGCCGCACCATCTGAGTGAAGTTTTCGGCAGAGAAGATGAACATGAGTTTGTTCTGCACGGAACGGTTCTTGCGCATATAGACCATTGCCTTGGCATAGCGTTTCTTCTTGGTGTCGAGTTCCTTCTGCAACTTGACAAGTTGGGTGTTGAGCGTGTCGATGGTGGAGGAGAGTGACACGATGTCACGATTGAGGCTGTCAATGGACTGCTGCTGCTTGCCTATCTGGTGGTCGAGCACCAAGACGCTGTCGAGACTTGCCTTGACATTTTTGTTGAGTTGGACGAGTTGTGCTTGTGACTGCTGACGTGCTTTCTCCGCAGCGGCTTTCTCGTTGCGGAGTTGGGTCTTCTTGTCAACAGGCTTCTGCTGTTTTTTTTGCTGAGTGGTGGTCTTTTTAGCGGTTGTGGTCTTCGTGGTGGTCCGCTTAGTGGCAGTGGAAGCCTTTCCCCTGCTCTGGCCCCACGAAGGAGTGAGAAGTGAAACACTAAAAACTAAAAGTAATAATGCCCTACCTACTGTCTGCATCAATGATGAATTTACAATTTGACCATTTACAATGTACCATTTATTGGGCCATTCTCAATTCCCTATGATGCTGCCAAAGAGTTTGTTAGCATCGGTTTTGGTGTATTTACCCGACACAGCGGTGTGGGCATCCCAGTTGGCATTGCTGCCTTTGTTGGAGAGTCGGAGATCCAATTTGATGTCCTTCTTGGCAGGGATGGTATAGGCAAACTTGTCGCCTTTCTTTGCCTCTTGCCAGAAAAACTCCTGAATGGTGTTGAAGTCGATGTTGCGACTCTTCAAGGCTGAGAATTCCTCGTAGTTGGTGTCAACGTAACGCTTGTTGACACGGTCGATGATGAGCACCTTGTCGGGAGAGAGTTCAAGCCTACCAATCTCGGCAATGCCCAAAAGAGGATCCACGAGGGTGAGTTGGATGACATCTCCATAGCGCATACGAAGGTTACCACTGGTGGTGACATCCTTGCCTTCCTGGGTGATGGTGACACGCACTTTCGAAGTGAAATTGGTGCCCACAGCCACCTTCATCTTGTTGAGATCGGGTTCTTGACGGTCGGGCTTCTTGGTGGAAGTCGTCGGAGTGGTGATTGTGGTGGTGGGCTTGGTCTTGTCACTCTTGTCTTTCATGGCTTTCTTGCTGGAATGGCAAGATGCCAACGTCAGCACCAAAAGGAAAGAGAAAAGTGAAAACCTGCCCATGCGCTGGGCGAATGTCTTGAGCATCTTATTCATCATTTGTATGAACTATTTTTTCTTGGCTTTCTTGTTAATTTGCTTAATATGCAGCAGAACATCATCGCTCATTTCCTCTCCGTCACGTTCCATGAGTTCCACAACTTTATCCATGTATTGCTTGGCTTCGTCGTAGCGTTTCTGCTGGAAGAGCACCCATGCATAGGTGTCGAGATAGGTAGAGTTGTCTGGCTCCAGTTCGTTGGAAAGACGGCTCATTTCCTCTGCCCGCTGGAGGTCTTTCTTCTTGAGGGAGAGGTAGTAGGCATAGTTGTTGAGCACCATCGCATCGTTTTTATTATATATCAAGCAGGAATCGTATGCCTGAAATGCCTTATCGTCTTGTCCGAGCTGATGGTAGATGTCACCGAGAAGGGCATACGAGTGGGTACGGATTTTAAACCGATTCTCTTCGTCCATCTCATTCTCCACGCGGTTGAGTCCAGAACGTAAAGCATCCATGGACTTCTCTTTCTCGTCAATTAGGTAGTACTCCACGCCCATATAGAAATAAAACACTGGAGAATCAGCATTGTATTCAACAGCAGGCTTGCAGATGTTCACAATGCTCTGATGATCATTTTCCTCAACAGCATATTTAAGCAACTGCTGACGTGCCATATCGTTTTCAGGGTCAATGTCAAGCATCTGTTTCAAGTAGGGCTTGACCTCGTCGGCAGGCATCCGCTTGGTGACCATATAACGCACCTTGAGTTCAAGGATGTCTGTCTGTTCCTGTGGTTGTTGTAAGACTTTGTCAAAGAGAGACAAGAGTTGGGTGGAATCGGCATTGGTGGTAAGGTTTTCGCGCACCAGCACCCCCAACATTCTCACCCTTGTGGCATCATCCACATCCTTGTTGGTCAGAAGTCTTGTGAGGTAATCCTGATAGTGAGCCGTATCGCCTTCCTGATTGTAGAAATTTGCCATAGAGAGCAAGAGGGTCACATTCTCAGGATCCTGTGCCTCCACCATCTGGAACTGTTTCAGTGCTTCTTCCTTCTTGCCTGCATCGAGATAAAGGTCACCAATGACCACCTGATAGCGCAAGTCGTTAGGATATTCGTCGGCAAGGTTTCTCATCTCCTCAAAGGCACGCGCCTCATCGTTCATCTGCAAGAAGAGACGGAACTTCTCCATCGAAAGTTTTTCACTTTTACCTTCCTTCACCTCTATCTTGTCCAACACCTTCACCATATTGGCATAGTCATTCTTTTTCTCATAGAGTTCAAGGAGCATCCCCAGCACCTCTCCTTTCTCGGGGAAGAGGCGCGCCATATCCTCCACACATTGCAACGCTTCATCGTTGCGGCGATTGTCGAGATAGAGCGTGACGAGATGATTCTTGTACCAATAGTTGTTGGGATAAAGTCTGCATGCCTTCTCCAAAGCCTTGATGGCAAGCGTGTCATTCTTCGCATAGCGATAAAGTTCCGCCAACTCATAAAGGACAGCCCCCGATTCAGGGTCGAGTTGATGGCAATAGTCAAACAAGTCGATGGCAGCATCGTACTTATTGGCAAGTTTCTGCCGCATCGCCTCCTGAAAGATATAGTTGAACTTTGTCTGTTGTGCCGAGACAACGGAGAAAGAACAACAAAAAACTAAAAGAGATAATATCCTTATGATTGCTTGCATCGCGTTAACCTAAATGGTAAATCACCCAATTGTACATTGTAAACTGTCAAATGGTAAATCACTTGGTTCCACTGTGTCCGAAACCTCCAGCACCGCGTTCGGTCTCGTCGAGCACTTCCACCTCCACCAGTTGGGGCTGTTCATGCTTGGCAATCACCATCTGAGCGATGCGTTCGCCATCGTTAATGACGAAAGGTTCGTTGGAGAGGTTGACCAAGATGACACACACCTCGCCACGATAGTCAGCGTCGATGGTGCCAGGGGTGTTGAGCACAGTGATGCCCTTCTTGATGGCCAAACCAGAACGTGGACGCACCTGTGCCTCATAGCCTGCAGGCAGTGCCATGAAAAGTCCTGTAGGAACCAATGTGCGTGCCATAGGAGCCAGTGTGATCGGCTCGTCAAGATTGGCGCGCAAATCCATGCCAGCCGACAGCGGAGTGGCATAGGCAGGCAGTGGATGATGTGACTTATTGATAATCTTCACTTCCATAGTTGACAAATTTTGATGCAAAGGTAATGAATAATTAGGAATTAGGAATTAGGAATTAGGAATTTTTACCATTTGAATTGTTTCATTTCCCATTTATTCACTACCTTTGCATTCCATTCCTAATTCCTCATTTCTAATTCCTCATTGCAGAAGAATGAATTGGCAACAATTGATATCGAATAAACGGCTGGGGCAGGAAGACCTGCACGTCAACAAAAAGGATGACCGTACGGAGTTCAAACGTGACTATGACCGTCTCATCTTTTCTGCTCCTTTCCGCCGTATGCAGAACAAGACCCAAGTGTTTCCGCTTCCTGGCAGTGTGTTCGTACACAACCGATTGACTCACTCGCTGGAAGTGGCGAGCGTGGGGCGCAGTCTGGGCGACGATGTGGCACATAAACTCATTGCCCGCCACCCCGAACTTGACGGCACCCTCTTTGCCGAGATCGGCTCCATCGTGTCAGCCGCCTGCCTTGCTCACGACATGGGCAACCCACCCTTCGGTCACTCGGGCGAACGTGCCATCGCCTCCTACTTCAGCGAGGGCGACGGCATCAAGTATAAAGGGCAACTCACTCCTGAACAATGGGCTGACATCACCCACTTTGATGGTAATGCCAACGCTTTCCGTCTGCTGACCCATCAGTTTAAGGGACGGCGCGTGGGTGGCTTCGTGCTCACCTACTCCACCCTTGCCAGCATTGTGAAATACCCCTTCCCCGCGATTGAAGCCACTAAACAGAAGTTTGGCTACTTCACGCAGGAACAGCCTCTCTACGAACGTATTGCCACCGAACTCGGCATTGACCGCTCTGCTACGGGTTGGCATCGTCACCCCCTCGCCTATCTGGTGGAGGCTGCCGATGACATCTGCTACGAAATCATGGACATAGAAGATGCCCACAAACTCAAGATTCTGTCTTTCGAGGAGACTCGCACTCTCATGTTGGGATTTGTGTCGCCCGAGCGTCGCGAACATATCATCCAACGGGCTGCTGATGTCAGTGACCTCAATGAACAAGTGGCTTACTACCGTTCCTGTGCCATCGGAGAACTTGAAAAGGAATGCGTGCATGTATTTGTAGAGAATGAAGAAGCCATCCTCAACGGCACTTTCGGGAAATCGCTCATCGACCATTCCTGCCCACTGGTACACGATGCTTACGAAGCGTGTATGAAAGTAGCGATGAGCCGCATCTACCGCAGCCGCGATGTGGTGGATACCGAATTGGCTGGTTACAAAATCATCTACACGCTCATGGGGCTTTTCATTCATGCCGTGATGAATCCTCAGCATGCTTACAGCCGCCTACTGCTCGACCGCGTATCGTCTCAGTATGAGGTGGATAGCCCCGACACTTATGTACGCATCATGGCGGTACTCGACTACCTCTCTGGCATGACCGACGTGTTTGCCCTCGACCTCTACCGCAAGATTAACGGCGAAAGCCTCCCCATGATCTAACCAGCCCACGCGCTGCCAGCCCATGCGCTGGGCGATTTTTCAAAAAAGGTTTTGGTGGAGTTAAAGGAGTTAAAGAAGTTATCGCTCCGCTTAGGAGTTAAAAGCCGATACTCTAACGATAACCCTAACCTAAACAGTTCTCCCCTAATAGGGGAGTTGGAGGGGTCTATAACATTTGGCTCTAACTCCTTTAACTTCTCCAAACTCCTTTAACTCCCTAATAAAAAAAGTAAATGATAAAAGATGAATACAATATTTATCGTCCTTCCCATCCTCACCCTGCTCATGTTCGACCTCGGACTGACGCTGAGGCCTCATGATTTCCAACTGATTGTTCAACGTCCCTTGCCTGTACTTGCAGGAGTCATCGGACAAATCGTCTTGCTGCCCCTTATTGCTTGGGCTGTAGGATATATCTTCCATCTCGATGCCCTCTTCTTTCTCGGCATCATGCTCATTGCTTGCAGTCCTGGAGGCAGTTCCAGCAATGTGTTCTCCATGTTGGCACGAGGTGATGTGGCACTTTCCGTCACCCTCACGGCATGCAGTTCCATCATCACCCTCTTCACCGTGCCGCTTATCATGGCGTGGGTCACGGCTTCTATCGGCACAGGTGCTGACGTGCATCTGCCTGTGGGCAACCTGCTGATGCAGAACTTGGTGTTGATGGCGGTGCCTATCCTCATCGGAGTGGGCATAGGCATGAAATGGACATCGGCAGCCCACCACATCCACAATGTGCTGAAACGTGCGGCATTTCCTGCACTTATCCTACTTGCCACCGTATTCTTTCTTCAACACAAAGAGACCATCGTGCGTGAGTTTCCTTCCCTCGGACTTTGCATCACCGTTCTCATCTTGATTGCCATGAGCGGTGGAGCCATTCTTTCTTACATATTCCGACTGAAGGGTGCAGAACAACGCACGATTGTCATTGAGGTGGGCATGCAGAATGCCGCCCAAGCCATCACGGTGGCTTGCAGTCCGTTGGTGTTCAACAATGAAACAATAGCCATCCCTGCCATCATCTATGCCTTGATGATGAACGTGCTATTGCTCATTTATGTGGGTATCGTCAAGAGAAGAAACTAATTCAAGTTTTGCAAGTTGAGAACTAATACTCAAAGGCACTTCCGCCCAAGAACTCGCGCAGAAGGGAATAAGGGGGCAGAAGATCAATGGGTATGTCATGGAACCGTTTGAGCACCCATATCAAGCGCTGTGCCTCTTCGTAGTTGGGGTCGTCAGATGGAACATTCTCCAATAACGGGAGGGCTTTCTGCTTGAGCAAAGCAAGTTCGTACTGGAAGGCAGTGCAGAAATTGACATCAGCATTCTGCTGAAAGGGGACAATCCATTTTTCTTCGCCTCGACGTACAGAGGGCCAACGGGCAAGGGTCTCGGAGGCTGTGGTGTTGCGGAATTGAGAGTCGCGCACCATGCGGCGGATCAGACGGTTGTCGGTGGTGCCATAGTAGGTGCCATCGTCGTTTTTTGCGACGGTAAGTCCTGAAATGTAGATGCGGAAGAGGTTCTCGTCTGGGATACCACCCGTCAGCAAAGGATTGAGGGCGTGAATGCCTTCCATGATGAGGATGCTGCCAGGCTTCAGGCGTATGCGGTTGCCACTCTTGACGCTCTTGCCTGTTGGGAAGTCATAGCGCGGCAGTTCCACCTCTTCACCTGCAAGGAGTTGTTGGAAATGTTGCTGAAAGAGGGGCACGTTGATGGCATTGATATGCTCGTAGTCATAATCGCCCGATTCATCGCGTGGCGTGAGTTCACGGTCAACATAGTAATCATCGAACGAGAGGCATTGAGCGGAAAGTCCGTTCTCTTCAAGCCCCATGCTGAGTTTCTTGCTGAAAGTGGTCTTCCCACTTGACGAGGGTCCCGCTATGAGCACGGCTTTTACCTGTGGGCGCGCCGCGATGGCTTTGCCAATCAGTTCGAAGCCACGCCACTGAAGCGCCTCAGCCATCTTCACCATCCGATATGCCTTGCCATCATCGATGATGCGATTCATCATGCCAATGGAATAACAGACAACCTTCAGGCGTTTGGTGAAAAGGTATTTTCCTTTCACGCGAGTCACCAGATATGCGATGACCTCGTCAATTGGTTTGTCGCCCAACTCCCGATGGAGTTGTTCTGTAATCTTCAGAAAGGCACCGTTGACTTCAAATTTCTCTGTGCTCCGATTGTTGCGGATAGCAAAGGTGGTAGGGGTACTCATAAAGATAATAGTTTTAGGTTTGCACGACAAAGGTAAGCATTTCATGTGAAAAGTGAAAAGTGAAAAGTGAAAAATCAAAAATTCCTGCCATCCCAATGGGAGGATTCTTACATTTTTCACTTTTCAAGCACACTTGAAAAAACATTTCTCACTTTTCTTTGGTCACTTTTCACTTTTTTCCTACCTTTGTACCCGCTAAACGGGAAAATGGCCCCATAGTTCAATGGATAGAACAAATCTCTCCTAAAGATTAGATCCGGGTTCGATTCCCGGTGGAGCTACCAGCCAGTCCACGAGTTGGGCGACTTTTTTCCACAATGCCTAAAAATGCAAAACACCAAATGATCAATGGTAAATGGTCAAATGGTCAATGCGAGACGGGGTTAGTTTAGTTGGTAGAATATCGGTCTCCAAAACCGAGGGTCGGGGGTTCGAGTCCCTCACCCCGTGCATGAGAAAGGCTGACTTACATGAGTAGGTCAGCCTTTTTTTCGTACCTTTGAAAACGACAACGGCACAATCTCCAATGCCACCCCTCCAATGCCGCCCAAAGGGTAACGACACAACCTCCAAATCGACATCGTCGACGTCGGTTTGCCGACCTCGTCGACATCGGCTCACCGACGTCGACGAGGTCGATTTTGGGGTTCTTTCGGTACGCTTTCAACGAAAAGCCCACTATGGTCATGGAGGATTATGATGTGCCCTCTTCACCCTCACGAAGAAAGTCTGGAGTGCGACGCAGGTACTCATAACCGAACTTGCAGCGCAGACAGTCACGTCGCTGGCAATAGTTGCGATGCAGTTGGATAAGAGCCTGGGAATCGGCTGCATTCTCGCAGGGAATGCCGGCTGATGCCCAATCGCGAATGATGGCGTTGTTCTCTGGTTTGAGTTGTTCCCAAAGAGAGAAAGCACGGTCGCAAAGAGAATGGTCGGACTTATACTTGCCGTATGCAAAGAGTATGGGAGCGACGCTATTGATGATGACAAGTTGGATAGAGGAAGGCGAGAGGGTCTTTTCAACGGGTTTGGTGGGCTGAGTATCAAAAGTGTAATGGGTACGCCAATAGTCGCTTACATGAGTGAGCAGAAGGGCACTCACCTCATCAAGGTTCTGTGCGTTGAGCAGACGGGAGAGGTTGAGCCGCTGTTCATAGTAGAGCATGGCGAGTTGGGCGATGCGGATGTAAGGGAAGTTTTGGGGACGAAGTCGGAGGAACTTCCACACTTTCGGGTCGATGGGGGTAAGAGTGAACTTCTGGCGCAGATAGCGGTATTCCTTTTGCAACTGCTGGTAGTAATCCCCCTCATGATTGTCTTCGAGCAAGCCTGCCTGACCAAAGAAGATTGCCTCAATCTGAAAAAGGCTGTCGCGATGTTTGCCAACGGCACTCATCGGGATGGATTGTGCCCACTGCTCGAAGGCGTCTCCATTGATGCCAAAACCGAAGTTGCGGGCAAGGGTGACGAAGAGTGTGTCTTCCCAATTTTTGTCAAGGGCTTCTCGACGGAGCATGATTTGACGAGTACGTTCCTCAAAACGTTCGAGGGTGAGGGAGGTCATCCAATTGTGGATGAGGAAGGTGGAAAGTTCGCCAATCACATGACGGCAAGGAGGTCGGCAGTCGTTGTGACTCAGTTCGGAGTAGTTCTCCTCCACATAAGAGGGCACCGAGAGTTGCAGTTGCGGAATCTCCTGTCCATTGGGGTAGAAGAGCCTTTGGTCTATCTCAGCTGCCACGTGGAGGATGATGTTCTCGTAGGCAGCATCGGTGTCGTGATGATGGCGGAACCAGTCGCTGGTCTTCTGGTGAATCTCCACGTTGCCCACCCACTCGATGCCATTCAGTTTGATTTTTGTTCCCGTAAAGTCAGGACCCGCATCGGTGTTGTGAATGCCAGGATTGAGCACCTCAAGGAGTCTTCCATCGGTTGTGCGGAGTTCGTGCAAAGGGAAAATCTTATGTTTCCACGTATAATGAAGCAGTTGTTCCATGGGTTTTGTATTAAAAATTGTTCAAAGGTAGTCAATAACTCCTAACTTTTCATTATCTTTGCAGTGTTTTTTAGAAATAAAATCAAAAACCAAGGATCGAAAGATGAAAATAGCATTGATAGGATACGGCAAGATGGGCAAGATGATTGAACAGATTGCTTTGAGCCGCGGTCACGAAATCGTGAGCATCATCGACATTGACAACCAAGAGGACTTTGAAAGCGAGGCTTTTGCCAGCGCGGATGTGGCGATTGAATTCACCACCCCCATGACTGCTTATGAAAATTACCTGAAGGCATGGAAGGCTGGCGTGAAAGTGGTGAGCGGCAGCACGGGATGGCTGAAGGAGCATGGCGATGATGTAAGGAAGGCTTGCACGGAGGAGGGAAAGACGCTCTTCTGGGCAAGCAACTATTCAATTGGCGTAGCGATTTTCAGCGCTATCAACAAATACCTTGCAAACATCATGAATGGGTTCCCTCAGTATGATGTGAAGGAGGTGGAAACTCACCATATCCATAAACTCGACCATCCTTCTGGCACAGGCATCACACTGGCTGAACAGATAGTGGAACGACTCGACCGCAAGAAGGACTGGACCATGGGCTACTTGCAGCAGCCTGACGGCACGGTGGAGGGAAGCGACGAGGTAGCTTCCGACTTGCTGCCCATCAGTTCTGTCAGACGTGGAGAGGTGCCCGGCATCCACTCCATCACATGGGACAGCGAGGCTGACCAAATCACGATTACGCACGATGCACACTCACGTCAGGGCTTCGCACTCGGAGCTGTCATCGCTGCGGAGTTCACAGCCCAGCATGAGGGACTGCTGAGCACTGACGATCTGTTTAAGTTTTAAGGAGAGACCCTCACCTCCCCCTCCTTGAAGGGAGGGGGGGGCATTTGCACAGAGAAAAATTATAGATAATATTTGAACAATGTGGACTTTTTCCCCCACAAACATTCTACTCCTCCCATTTAGGGGAGGCGGGGGAGGAGTCTAAAGTAGAATCTCCCCCACAAAACATTCTACTCCTCCCATTTTAGGGGAGGCGGGGGAGGGGTCTATATGGCTTTCGATTACAAAAGTTTCAAGAAAACTCGTTCGGGTGAGAACGACAAACCTGCATGGACAGGATGGAAATGGGTAAAATTTGGCGTGGCAACCGTCTGCTACTTGGCTTTCCTCTATTGGGTGAAGTCATGGTGGGGACTGATTGTGCTACCGTTCATCTACGATGCCTACATCAGCAAGAAAATCAAGTGGACATGGTGGAAGGAACTGGAAAGTGACGTTGCCCGCACCATCATGAGTTGGGTGGATGCCATCGTGTTCGCCTTGGTGGCGGTGTATTTCGTCAACAACTTCTTCTTCCAGAACTACCAGATTCCTTCTTCATCGCTGGAGAAGACACTGATGACAGGTGACTTCCTCTTGGTGAGCAAGATGAGTTACGGTCCTCGCATTCCGCAGACACCACTCACGATGCCACTCACACAGCATACCATCCCTATGCTGAACTGCAAGTCGTACATCGAATGGCCACAATGGGAATACCGCCGCGTGAAGGGTTTTGGCAAGGTGGAATATGGCGACATCGTGGTGTTCAACTACCCTGCTGGCGACACGGTGGCTGTCAACTACAACGGTGACTATTATAGCCTTTGCTATCAAGAAGGGTGCTTGGCTGCCAACGAACAGGGATATGAAGTGCCACTGATGGAAACACTATCAGCCAAAGAGCAACAACAGATGTGGGATCAACTCTACGGCATCGGGAAACAGATTGTGGCAACTAAAACGAACATCTATGGCAGTGTGACGACTCGTCCTGCAGACCGTCGTGAAAACTATGTGAAGCGATGTGTAGGATTGCCAGGGCAGACGCTGGAAATCAAGGATAAAATTATCTATGTAGATGGAAAGAAGCAGGAAACACCAACGTTCGCACAGTTTAACTATAAGGTTTATACACACAACAGCCAAGTACTCAGCGATGCTTTATGTGAAGAATTAAATATCAGCGATGAAGATCGTGACAAGATACTCGACCACAACCAAGGCATTCCACTCACTCATATGGCTGTAGAAGCACTACGAGCAAATAAAGAATTTTGCGACAGTATAGTGGAAATCAAGGATGGCTACTGGGGTAACCTCTATCCACTCAATCGTCAATATGGTTGGACACGTGACAACTATGGACCCATCTGGATTCCAGCCAAGGGCAAGAGCGTGAAACTGACACAAGATAATATCGCTATTTATGAACGACCTATCCGCGTGTATGAAAAGAACACATTGGAGGTGAAAGATGGAAAGATTTTCATCAACGGCAAGCAGACCGACGAGTACACCTTCAAGATGGACTACTACTGGATGATGGGTGACAACCGCCACAACTCAGCAGACAGTCGCTATTGGGGCTTCGTGCCAGAAGACCACATCGTGGGCAAGCCACTGTTCATTTGGCTCTCGCTCATTACAGACAGATATGGCAAGTCGCATGGTGTGCGCTGGAGCCGTCTGTTCACATGGGTAGATAACATAAAATAAAAAGCGAAGAGTGAAGAGTGAAAAATCTAAGTTACTTTGCTGATGAGGAACATCCCGTATGGCTGGTAACTTAGATTTTTCACTCTTCACTTAAACATTTTCATCAACTAAATAGCATGGTTCTTCCTTCCGCCTACCTCCCCCCCATCTCATGGTTCTCTTCCCTTGTCAAGGGAGAGCCCGTAATGGTAGAGCAATACGAAAACTACCATAAGCAGACTATTCGCAATCGCTGCACGATTGATTCCCCGAATGGTCCGTTGAACCTATCCATCCCGATTGACCGCAGCAATTTCGTGGAGGGAAAATGCCTGATGAAAGATGTGCGCATCAGCACACACAACGCCTGGCAACGGCAGCATTGGTACGCTTTGGAGACGAGTTACTTCAATTCTCCCTTCTTTGAATATCTGCAAGACGATTTCCGTCCCCTCTATGAGCAACAATGGACTTTTCTCATCGACTTCAATGAAGCCTTGATACAAAAATGTTGCGAGATGCTTGACATTCAGCCAAACATCTCGCGTACTCATAAATATATAGGATTAACTCCTCTCGAATCGGATTTCCACCCTACCCCCTATTACCAAGTCTTTCAACAAAAGCACGAATTCTTACCCAACCTTTCCATCATCGACCTCATCTTTAACATGGGCAATGAAAGCCTGCTGTTCCTTAAAAGATGATATTCTGAATGCGGGGAAGCATTTCTACGGTTTCTTTCTTCAAAGCCTTCGTATTGATTGCATTCTGGAAATTGGGCAAGTAATGTAAATCTGAACCGAAGAAACTGTAATAGCCCTTGGATAGCATCATCAACGCTTTCTCCTGTGCGGATTTACCATAACCACCGGCAAGAGAAACGATATTCATCTGCAACTTTACACCTTTTGAATAGAGGTAGTCATAATCGATGTCAGTCATATAGCGATACCGCTCTGGATGGGCAAGAATGGGTTGATAGCCCTTTTCCTTAACACGTTCCAACGTTCCATGCAAGTCAATAGGAGGCTGGTAGTAGGAGGTCTCCACCAACAAATGATCCCCTTTGGGACCTATCGGCAATAGTTCATTAGCCTCCAACCGCTCATTAAAAAGGTTGTCCATCATGTTCTCGGCCGCCAAATTCAGTTTTACTGTGCCTTGATAAGCCTCCTGCAACTCCTGGTAACGTTTACGAAGTTCTTCTGGGGTATTGGGTATATCTTCCATGATGTGAGGAGTAAGCCACACCTCACGAATCCCTATCTTCTCATAGTAAGCAAGCACTTCGAGAGAATCTTCCAGACTCGGAATTCCATCATCAACACCAGGAAGGATATGGCTATGCCAATCGGTAGCGCCATTGAAGATTCCAGTGTTAATCAGTTTCTTTTTTGTATTGAATATGGAAAACATACCTATATACGTTATTGTATTACCAAATCCTGAGTACACAAGGCTCCCTAGAATGGAATCAAAATTATACCTCCTTAAGAAAGACCCAACAATGGTTTCAACTGATCCTCTTTATAGAGAATCCATGCTGAGGTGCACAAGAATGCTAAGAACACGACAATGAGCACTATCTTGGAACGCGCAGGACCTGATTTCTTCACTGGCACCGTCGCACTTTGCAAAGTGGTGAAAGAAGGAGTCTCCTCCTGCACCTTTGCCTCAGCTGCCATGAGCTGCTGTGCCAAAGAGTTGTAGGCGTTATACTTGAGCTGCATGTCATTCTCCAGATTGAGGAGTTTGGTGCGGTCGCTCTGGTACATCAAATCCTGGTTAGCATCGGCATAAGTGGCATACTTTTCGCGTGCCTCGTCATAACGGACTTTTGCCTCTTCATACAATTTTCGATTGTATTCCAAATCTACACGAGCCTTCTTTGTACGGTAATCGGTGATGAAATCTTGCAAACGCGCCTTCACTGAATCTGCCATCGTTGCACAAATAAGCGGGTCTTGGTCAGTCACTGAGATGGTGATGACCAGGGTCTTGTTGTCCACATCGCAGGCTACTTTCTTTTCCAATGATTTGACAATCGCCGTTTGGTCTTTAGTCAATTGGAAAGGGTCGATATGGTCTTCGGCAATATTGTCAGTTTCGAAAGGAAGAAGGCTTACCAAACCCTCCATGGCAGCCCCCATTGCAGCAGACCACCATGGCACCTTCTGGTCGTTCATCAGATAGTCGTAGTAACTCGTGATCCGAGTACTGTCTTTCTTGTGAACAGGAATATTGAATAGGCTTATTTTGAAATCAGTCGAATTGACCAAATCAGGATAGAGGGTGGGGTAAAGGGCTTCAGACCCCATTGCACCAGAACCCATCTTCAGACCAAATTGAGAAGCAAGTGCTGAAAGTGAATTGGACGAACGGCTGGTTGTCAATTCTGGTGCCAACTGCACCTCGCATGTGTAGTAGTTTGGGATGGAGAGCATAATGATACATGCCAACACAAAAGTGATGGGAAGTACTTTCCAATAAAGTTTCTTGCGTCTTTTCAGCGCAGCAAACAGTGCTTGAAAGTCAATGTGGCTCTCCTCTTCCTGAATTTCTATGTTTTGTTGCTGATTATCCATAATATGAACTTCTTGGTTTTATTTTGTCAGATATGCTATCAAAGCCACCATGGTAGCCAATGGACTCAAGACAGCACCAATGGATGTAATACTTGCCAAATCCACATGTTTCTTCTTCTTGCTGGGCACAATGATTTCGCTGCCAGGTTCCACGTTTGTTCCCTTTGCCACATGATCCATCATACCATTCTGATAGACAATGAAGGTCTTTTTCTTCTTGGCACTTTCGCTATAGCCGCCAGCATTGTCAATGTACCATTTCACGTTCTTTCCCTTCACGTATGTCACGGTGTTGGGGAACTGGACGTCACCTGAGATTCTGACGGTTCCATTGTATTCAGGAATGTCGATGCGGTCATTTTCGCGAAGCACGATATCATATTGACCACCTGGCTCCTTCAGAGCCTTTTCCAAATCAATGCCTATAGGATAGGTGTCATCCAACTCCATCTTATTCCAAGAGATGGAGTCCTTGTCTTCCAATGTGTTGCGCAAGTTTTCCAACACAGCTTGCTTACGCTGTCTCTCCTCGTCATTCATCCGACGAATCAAACGGGCACCCTTGATGTAGGCATCCTGTGTCACACCGCCAGCCATCTGGATGGCATCCGTCAGGCGAAGATTCTTCTTTTCCAACGTGAATGCACCTTCGTAGTTCACCTCGCCTGTCACAGTGATGTTCTTAGGCATCACATAGCCAGGGCTGCGGCGAACATGCACCACATCGTATGGCTGAAGGATAAAATTACGATTTCCATTGATGACCAATCCATCCTTGATGTCAAACTGATAGGTTTCGGCAATGTCTCGCGTCTTTTCGGTAGAATATGGGTTGTCGATGCGGCGGCTCACATCCACACGTGCCAACGATGCTCCATCACGCAAACCACCCGCCTGAACAATCAGGTCCTCAATGGTTGTATTGTCAGCATACTCATAATCGCCAGGAGTCATCACTTCGCCCGTGATAGTGAAAGAGCGTTCCTTGCGGAGTTCCTCTTGGGTGGGAATGAACACAACATCCTCATTCTTCAATGGAATATCTGCCACAGTACCATCCATGATACCTTTCACATCAATCGGAATCACCTCCAAGGTACGGTCTTCTTTCAGACGGTGAATGATGGCGTGATCCAAGAATGCATCTTCTGTCAGTCCATCGGCAGCCTGAATCAGGCTTCGTACGGAGCAGACATCACCACTGATGTTAAACATGCCAGGGCGGAACACTGCACCCTTAATCTCGACCATATTGTCGTAACGGTTGAGGATGGCATCTACAGAAACAGCATCACCATCGTCAATGGTAAATGCATTCATCTCAAACTCGTCAATATTGTGTACAGTATAGCGTTCACCCGTCTGACGAACAAGACGCACAGACTTTTTGTAAGCATCGCCTGTGTAACCACCTGCATACTTAAGCAACGTTCCCACGGTCTCCGTTCTACGCATTTCGTAAAACATCGGGCGTTTCACATTACCCGTGATACCGACCAAACAGTCATAAGGCTCCACGTGGATGACATCATCATCTTCCAAATTGATATTGCCAGCCAATCTACCATTCAACAAATATTCATAGAAATCGACAACTGTCACCAATCTGCCACCTCTATACACCTTGATGTTACGCAACGTACCTAACGGCTTGATACCTCCAGCCATCGAGATGGCATGGAACACGGTAGCAAATGAGGACATATTGTAAGTACCTGGATTATTTACCTCGCCCATGATATTCACCATGATGGAACGAGTCTGTCCCAGAGTCAGACGGACGCTTGAGCCTTGATAATGCTTACCCACGGTTGCTTTAATCTTGCTTTGAGCCGCTGCTACAGTGAGACCGCTCACATGGATAGGACCTACGCCTGCCACGGTGATGGTTCCCTCTGGAGAAATCGTATGAACTAATGTTTTCTGCGATTCACCATAAATGTCAATCACCAATTGGTCACCAGCACCGACTACATAGTTTTGGGGAGTGGGGACATTGGGATTCACGGAAATGCGGCGGAATTGATCATGCCCAAACACACGTTTTCCTGCTGTTTCGCCCTGAACATTCTGAGTGGATTGTACATCGCGCTCAGCATCAGCATGTTCTTCTGCAGCGTCCATGTGGATTTCCCCTGTTGTGCCACGACGGGCTGTTGTCACTTCCTGGGAAACCGTACCATCTCCATTGCCCTGCATGCGGTCGGTCGCCATTGATACCGCACCATCTGCGGCTGACGTGAGCCCTCTGTTTTTTATTTGTGCATCGTATTGATTGCGGATTCGACGAATCTGCTCTATTTGTACGCCACGCTGCATCAAACTTGTCACAATCTGTGACTGGCTTCGACCAGCCTTTGATTCACTTGCAATGAAAGCCAGCACTTGCGTGTCTGACATCTGCGCAAAGGCGCCCACACATGCCATCAGGCAAAACATGGTTGCCAACAAAACTCTTTTCATATCAAATATTTCTTTTATTTCTTCTCATCTTGGTCGAGCGACCCTTTTCATAAATCATTTTGTGTCATTTCGGTTTTTAGTTCACTTGACACACAATTTCCATAATTGGTGCAAAGTTACAACTTTTTTTCCGCTCTCATGGCGAAAAGTTCTCATTTTTTATTAAAAAACAAAAAAGATTTAATAATTTTGCACGTCATTTCAATATTATGGCTATAGAAGGAGAAGAATTCAGGGTTGACGTGGACCAGGTTTTGAAGGACAAACTCGGCAAAAAATCCAAGTTTGTTCCTCAATTTATGATGTCTTGGCTGAAGAATATTATCCACCAGGACTGGATGAATGTGCATCTGTGCGGGGAAGGTAAGGGACAAGTGGGAGTTGAGTGGCTGGACGGATGTCTCAAATATCTGAATTGCACGACAAAAGTGCAGACCAGCATTGACGGGGTCATCCAAGAAGGTTTAGACGCTCTGCCAAGTAATGAGGGAGGGCGTTACTTCACCATCGTAAGTAATCATCCCCTTGGTGGACAGGATGGAATTGCATTAGGTTCCATCATTTGCCACAAGTACAACAGTCAGATGGTCTATTTGGTAAATGACATCTTAATGAGTTTCAAAGGATTGGCACCACTCTGCGTACCCATCAACAAGACGGGACGCAACAGCAGGAACTTTCCCAAGATGGTCGAGGCAGCCTTTCAGTCAGAGAAGAATGTGGTGATGTTCCCCGCTGGACTTTGTTCTCGCAAGGGAGAAGACGGCATCATCAGGGATATTGAGTGGAAGAAGACCTTCATCACGAAGTCTGTACAGTATCAAAGGGACGTGATTCCAGTGCATTTCTCTGGTCACAACTCTGACCGTTTCTACAACATAGCCCGTTGGTGCAAGCGTCTGCACATCAAATTCAATATCGCCATGCTCTATTTGGCCGATGAGATGTACAAAAACCAAGGGAAAACATTCACAGTCACCTTCGGCAAACCCATTCCATGGCAGACTTTCGACAAATCGAAATCCCCCACAGAATGGGCGCAATGGGTAAAAGAAAAGGTTTACCAACTCAACAAAGACGCATCCTATAAACAAGAATAAGGAAATACAAGATATGGAAGCAGAAATCATCGCACCTATCCCCAAAGAGGTGCTGAAATCAGAACTCACCGACGAGCGGCGATTGCGCATGACCAGCAAGAGCAACAATGAGGTCTATGTCGTCACATGGCAAAATGCCCCCAATGTTGTACGCGAAATCGGCCGTCTGCGCGAGATAGCCTTTCGTGCTGCAGGTGGTGGTACAGGTCTTGAATGCGACCTTGACAAGTTCGACACGATGGAAAATCCCTACAAGCAACTCATCGTGTGGAACCCCGAATCGGAAGAAATCATCGGTGGCTATCGCTACATCCTTGGCCCAGACATACAGTTAGATGAAAAGGGGCAGCCCATCCTTGCCACCAGCCACATGTTCCATTTCTCTGACAAATTCATCAAGGAATACATGCCCTACACCATCGAACTGGGACGTTCATTCGTCACTCTCGAGTACCAGTCCACTCGTGCCGATGGTAAATCCATCTTTGCCCTCGACAACCTGTGGGACGGACTTGGTGCCTTGGCAGTCATCATGCCTGGATGTAAGTATTTCTTCGGCAAGATGACCATGTACCCCAGTTACAACCGTAAGGGACGTGACATGATTCTTTATTTCCTGCGCAAACACTTCGGTGACAAAGACGGACTCGTAATCCCCACCAAACCTCTTGAGTTGGAGAATGACCCGAAAGAATTTGAGGAGCTTTTCTGCGAAGATTCTTTCAAGGAAGACTACAAGATTCTGAACCATGAGGTGCGCGCATTGGGTTACAACATACCGCCATTGGTCAATGCCTATATGAGCCTTTCCCCCACCATGAAGATGTTTGGCACAGCCATCAACTATGGTTTTGGAGAAGTGGAAGAAACCGGCATCCTCATTGCTGTCAGCGAGATTTACGACCAGAAACGAATCCGCTACGTTGACAATTTCGCTAAAGAGCATCCTGAATTTGTTCAAATCACCAGCGGAGCCAACAAGGTCATCTATGAACCCAAAAACAAGAAAGATACACTAATGAAAGATACACTAATGGATGACTTCGATCCTGTGAAATAATGCCTGTATTCACACATATATTATATATAAGTGGCACAAAACATCAGTTTTTGTGCCACTTTATTTTGTCATTCCAAACAAAATATCTAATTTTGCACAAATTTTGAAAATTTGTGTAATACTTAAAGGTTTATGGCATTTACAAGAATCACCGCTGCAGAGGCTGCAGCACTCATTAAAAATGGAGACAACATCGGCCTGTCTGGTTTCACTCCAGCAGGCACACCCAAAGCAGTAACGGCAGAGATTGCTAAAATAGCTCATGCTGAGCACGAAGCAGGACGTCCCTACCAGATTGGCATCTTCACAGGTGCTTCGACGGGTCAGTCCTGCGATGGTGTATTGTCTGACGAGCAGGCTATCCGCTATCGTGCCCCATACACAACCAACTCCACGTTCCGTAAGCATGTCAATGCCGGTGAGATTGCCTACAACGACATCCACCTCGGCATGATGGCACAGGACCTCCGCTACGGATTCCTGGGCGATGTCGATTGGGCAATCATTGAAGTATGTGCTATCGAGGAAGACGGCAAAGTCTATCTCACTGCCGCAGGAGGTATCTCCCCCACCGTTGCCCGTTTGGCAAAGAAGGGAGTCATCCTCGAGTTGAACGCCTTCCATTCACCCAATTCAAAAGGCATCCATGATGTATATGAGCCACTCGACCCTCCTTATCGCAAACCCATCCCCATTGAGAAAGTGACTGACCGCATAGGTACACCCTACCTTCAGATTGACCCCAAGAAGATTGTGGGCGTGGTTGAATGTAACATCCCCGATGAGGCACGCTCTTTCAAAGATGCAGACCCCATCACCGACAAGATTGGTGAGAACGTGGCAAATTTCCTCATGAGCGAGAAGAAACGCGGCATCATTCCCCCAAGTTTCCTTCCTTTCCAAAGCGGTGTGGGCACAACAGCCAATGCCATCCTCTTCGCATTGGGGAGCAACCCTGAAATGCCACAAATGGAGGTTTATACTGAGGTGCTCCAGAATGCCATTGTCGATCTCATGTTCCAAGAGAAAGTAAAGTGCGCTTCCACTTGCTCACTCACTGTCACTAACGACAAACTCTTGAGCATCTACGACAACATAGATTTCTTTAAGGACAGACTCGTACTTCGTCAGTCAGAAATCTCCAATAACGCTGAGGTGATTCGTCGTTTAGGACTCATCGCCATCAACACCGCCATCGAAGTTGACTTATATGGACACGCAAACTCCACACAGATTTGCGGCACCAAGATGATGAACGGTATCGGTGGTTCTGGCGATTTCGAGCGCAACGCCTTCCTCAGCATTTTCACTTGCTCATCTGTAGCCAAAGGTGGTGCTATCTCTGCCATCGTGCCGTTCTGCAGTCATGTTGACCACACTGAGCATGATGTCAATGTCATCGTGACCGAGCAAGGTGTAGCCGACTTGCGCGGCAAGAGCCCTATTGAGCGCGCACATGCCATCATTGAGAACTGTGCACACCCTGACTACAAGCAACTCCTTTGGGACTACCTCAAGATTTCGCAGAAGGGTCAGTCATGGCACAACCTCGCTGCCACCCATGCATTCCATGACACCTTCATCAAGGAGGGCGACATGCACAAGGTGGATTTCAGCAAATTCGCATAAAACATATAAAAAATAATTTATGATCATTCGTGGTTAATTCGTGATCATTCGTGTTGAAATAAAAACATGAATTACCAGGAATTAACCACGAATTCTTCATCCATTCTATTGACAAAGCATTACTGATTATGAAGTTCATCTCATGGAATGTTAATGGCCTCCGTGCCGTATGTGGTAAGGGCTTTTCCGAAGTCTTCACCACGCTCGACGCGGATTTCTTTTGTCTGCAAGAGACGAAGATGCAGGAGGGACAGCTTGACCTCGCCTTTCCGGGTTATCAGTCTTACTGGAACTATGCTGAGAAGAAAGGTTATTCAGGCACAGCCATCTACACCAAGCACACCCCCCTCTCCGTCACCCTTGGATTGCCCGATGAAATCGTCTCTTCCATGCCTGACAACGGGTGGCTTGACATGAATACCGAAGGGCGCGTCATCACCCTCGAATATGAGAAGTTCTTCGTCATTACTGTCTATACACCAAACTCTCAAGATGGGCTAAAACGCCTTGACCAACGCATGACATGGGATGACGCATTCCGTCTCTACCTTCAAAAACTTGATGCACAAAAACCCGTGCTTGTTTGTGGCGACATGAACGTGGCACATGAGGAGATAGACATCAAGAACCCGAAGTCCAATCGACACAACGCCGGTTTCACCGATGAAGAACGCGCCAAGTTCACCGACCTCCTCAATGCCGGTTTCACCGACACATTCCGTCATTTCTTTCCTAACACCCCCGACATCTATTCGTGGTGGAGTTATCGTTTCCATGCCCGCGAAAAGAATGCCGGTTGGCGCATCGACTATTGGCTATGCTCCAACCGACTACAATCCCAACTTCAATCAGCAAAGATACACACTGACATCATGGGGAGTGACCATTGCCCTGTAGAGGTGGAAGTAATACTTTAAGCCTATTTCTCTATCATATCCATTCGGCAAATAGGTTCAGCTTTGAGATATCAAACTTCGCCCCCTCGGTTTTCCCTTCACTTTTGGGGAACGGCGAGTAATTGTTGACGTATTGGGGCTGATTTTTCCTCATCATTTATGATGGTCGCTTGGGGGAATCGTTGACGGAGTTGTACTTCTTCCTCCTCTGACATATTACCTTTGAAACGGATAGTGAAGTTTGTAATCTCGATGTTGTCCATCCATGCGGGAATGTTGACAGGAACGTTCTTAAAAGTGAGATCCAAATTTGTGATACTGTCCACTCTGGAAAAAGTGGCAGGTACCTCCGGTCTTTTTTCATTCATCGTATACTGGAGCCCATATTTGGCTTCTTCCTTCAGATGCGAAAGTTCCTCGGCTTCCTCGTCAGAATGGCGGGCGAACCACCCAATCTTAGGAATGAGCGCCTTGGTCTTGGCATCTTCTTCCACACCCACAAATCCTGCCCACAATTCCATTGGGAAGACCTTCAGTATTTCATGCGTGGCGGGGTCATAATAGGCATGTTTGAAAGGCACGCGCACTATTTCTGAAGGCATGTCTTCTGCCCACAACCATTCTTTAATTACAGTCCCTTCTACCTTATCAATGAAAAAACGCAGGAACCAGCCGTCCAGTTTGGTCGTTTCCTTGGCATCAAGCATTCCGCACGACTTCTTGGACTTCAATTCGCCCACAGGCGTTTTCTTCACAATGTCTTGCCAGAAAGCCTGATTGGGGGTCCCTTCCGATGCTTTCACAAATTCTGTCAATATTTCATCCAATTCTTTTGACCACTTTTCAAGACCATACTTCGACAAGCCACGTGCCTTCTCGCGCACCTTCTGCCAGTCTTCAGGAGTGCCTTCGAGCGTGATGTACGGAATGCCGCATCCGACAGTCAAGTTCCAATAATTGAAATAAGTCTTGACCACATCTATCAACGTGATTTGCGAGGCAATCCGCTCAGTGATGCCTGTGGTGGTGAAGTTGGCGGTCAGCATCTCCGACACATCTCCCTTCGTGTTCTGGGCAACACAAGCGGAAAAGTCGTTCAGCAGCAGTTCCCAATCGCCATTGCCTACCAGTTCCAAGATGTCATTGTTCGAATCCACCACTAAATCCATCTTCCCCTCATGCGTCACAAAATAGTCACGCATCACGTCCGAATTTGCATTCACATAGGCAGAAAAGTTCTGTGCGATGATAAGCCACACAATGTCGGGCGAAAGCACCACGGGGCGATGGTCAGCATACGCCTGCACCATACATTTATAAAAATTATCCTCTGCCATGTAGCAGAATTCGTCCTTGTCAAAACTGGTCTTCACCACCTGTCGAAGTTTGGACGGAATCTTCAGCGTATTGCCCACAATCTGATCAGCGAGCGCTTTACCGTCTTTGTGCATCGTCAATTTCTTCTTAGGGGCAGGCAACTCCCCATCCACAACGAAAGTGATGCTCGAGTTCGAGCGTTTGAGAATCTTGTCATTTTTCTTCTGCTTCTTGGACTTCTTGGCCGATGGAACCTTTTCTTGCATCGATTGGCTAAAGGCTTCATCCACAATGTTGTCAATGTCGAAACGCTCCATTGGGGTGGATTTGTCAAGAGGCAATGGAAGTGTGTAGGCACGCACCTGAGATTGACCAGGCACGGCAGGTTGACTCAACCCATAACTGATGGAGGAGAAAGCGAGGCAAAATATTGCCAGGAAGGTGGTACGATTAGCTTTCATAATGCGTAGTGTTTAGTTGGTGAAACATTTTTCTGCTACAAAGTTACGCCTTTCGTTCTCAAAACACCAAGAAAATCAGTTCACAAAAAATTCACATTTTCAGATGCCCTTCAAAGATAATTCACAAATAGTTCACAAAGGGTAGAAAACAGGGTGGAAAGTTTTAATAATATCTATCTGAAAAACAATAAGAAGATAATATTAAAAATTTTCAATTATCTGTTCTAAAGTAATATCTGCATCAGTGATATGGAAACCATGCTTCTTGAGTGTAGATTTACGCTTCTTAACAGCGGATTCTCCAACATTGAAGATATTGGCAAGCGTAGCGTTAGACTCTTTCAGACGCACCAACATACACAAATGGACGTCCTTTTCCTTGAAGTCCGGGTATTGCTGACGCAGTTTCTTCACAAAGTCATTATCGGTTTCATTGATGAGCTTTTCCATTTCCGCCCATGCCCTCTCCGTGCGTTTCTCCTGCTTGGAATCGGAAGGGTGCTTGTGGGCAGATTCCAAACGCTGCACCAGACGTTTCTGCTGCACTGCATGAGTGAGGGTGCGCTGCTGGTGTTGTTCCAGCAGATGCTGTTCCACTTCCACTGGCGCATCGGGTTGACACACAGGGCGTTTGCGCACATAATAGAAGTAGAACACGATGCCTGCTATCAGCAGGAGGAAAACGAGGACGAATGCTATAATCCATCCGTGAAGTTCGGTTTCGTGGCGCACCTCCTCCTCCTTCTTTTCTTGAATGACGACGGCATCTTTCACTTGCTGCTCACGGGAGAAGCGGTCCTCCAGAAACAGGTAAGCAGAATCCACATAAGCATAGAGGGAGTCAACATTGCGGCTCTGCACAGCAATTTCTGACAAAGTACGAAGGGCGAGATATCTGTTGACATAGTCGTCTGAATCACAACGGATGGTGTCGAGTACGGCTTTTGCCTGCTCCAACGAATCGTTGGCGTAATAGCATTGTGCCAATGAGAGCAAAGAAGATGCGAGAGTGGTGCTGTCAGCCGTCTCTACACCTATTTTTGCATAGAGAAGGGCGTGCCAGAAGGCACCCACATAGCAATAGGTATCGGAAAGTCCCATGCACATACTGTTTTGGGCCTCACGCAGATGGTTTTCCTCAGCCAATTCATATCCTTTCAGATAATACTCAAGAGCACTGTCGGGTTCGGCTGCAGCCAGATAGGAGGCAGCCACGTGCCCCATGATGAGCACTTCGTTGTTGATATCATCATCAACCTTGTGATAGATTTCCAATGCTTTTAGAGCTTGCCGAGTGGCATCCCGAGGATTCTCCCAACTGGTGGTGAGGCTGAGCAGGGTGTGCGCCAGATAGCAGGTGTGCCAATCTTCACACTGTTGGCTGCCCCGAATGGACTGTTGAAGCAGCTCACCACACAGTTCAAGACTATCGCTGTTGGTATAGAAAACACTCATATAGTAGCAGCCTTGGGCATAGCGACGCTGAAGAACAGGGTCAGAGGTTTGCCCATCCCGCGAAGCTTTACGATAGTAGTCATAACTTTCCCGAATAAGAGAATCGCTGGTGACGCCATCTCCTCGGTGGTTGGACACGATGGAGCGCAACAAGCCATACAAAGCACGCTGGGACTCGTTCAGATCCTCCTGCAAAATGCTGTCCAGACACACTGCTGCACTATCAGGCTGTGCTGGAAGAAAACTTTCGGCACGGTCGAGAAGTGCGTCTGTTTGGCGGTTGCAGCAACTGGACAGGAAGGACAGCCATGCAACCAGTGAAAAAAAGAGAATCTTTTTCATTTAGCAAAAAGGGTGTCCATCAGTTTTTGAGCGGTTTCATCGCCCATTTCGATTGCTTTTTGGAGGTTAGTACGGGAATTTGTCTTATCGCCTTTCTGAAACTGGGCATAACCAAGAATCCGATAGGCATCGATGATGTGAGGATTAAGGCGAAGCGCATCCTGGCACGACTTGATGCACTCGTCGAACAGGCTAACACGAACTGCAAGGGCCGCACGTTCCACATGGTAGAGAGATTCACGAGGTGCCAACTCTATGGCGCGGTTGATGTCGTCCAAGGCTGGCTGGTACATACGGGCATTGAGTTCTATTTGGGAACGCTCATAATAGAAAACAGGGCTGACCTGATTGTTCATCAGGTAGGCATATTGATTATAGTCCAGCACCGCCTCACGGTACTTGCCAGCATTGGCATAGAGTTGCCCACGACGAATCACATAACTGGCCGCTTCGCCAGGCATGGGATTGCCAAACATGGCAAGAGCACTGTCAATCGGCTCCATCACCAGGTCGATGGAATCACCCCTCCCCTCGCGAGCCATGCTGATGGCATAGAGATAGACAGGAGTACCGCCACTCTCACGGTTGAGAATCTCATAGATAGCCAAAGCACCATCATAATCCCGCTTATTCATCAGTAATTGAGCCTTCAGAATCTGACATTTTGTATTGGTAGTTTTACGTTCATTTTCGTCGGACTTGGAGGCATTGAGCGATAGGGCTTTCTCGACGTATTGAATCGCCACATCTTCGTTCCATTTCTCATAGGCAGGTTCAGGCTGCAGACGGAGTTTATCGAAGATGAGCGACGCCACATTATAGTTGCCATTGACCTTGTCTTCCACCAACGAGAGATAGTGCTGCATATCGCGGTCAGCCTCATCAAAACGGGTCAAGTCAATCAGCGGGGTGGCTCGGCGAAGATAGCCTTCTGCATTGTTAGGATAGGCAGCAATGAAACGATTAACCATGTCCATATATTCCTCATTATCAGCAGAGCGAGACTTGGCATAAAGATAGACCAACGCTTCTTCAGGTGTGTCTGGCAATGCCTTAGGAATATATATGTTGTTCAATGCTACTGCAGCAGAACTGCTGGAGAAGGCTGCCACCTTCAGTTCTTTGCTGAACCGGATGTCAAGCACATGACTCCTACCTGCTATTTGAGCATGAAGAATGCCCATCAAAACACCCGACGCATTGAACACAGGCGCACCTATCAACGACTCATCCACTTGTTGATCCAAAGTATAATATGCGTACTTGCCTTGAATCATGGCGGTGTCAGCCACCGTTGCCTGCACACTCTCCATTGTTCCATTTTCTGCACGCTTCAACACATAAACCGTCGATTTCATCGGCTGAACGGAGGAAACTACAGGAATGACCACATTCCCCTTGATACCGACTTGAAAACGCACCAACGAATAACTGTCGTCAGCACCTAAAATAAGGTCAACATCCGCCTGCTTACCGCTGGAATCTATCACCGATGCTTGATATGCATTTTTGAAGATTCGGTAATCAGCAACCGCTTCACCGTTTGTCCCCACATAGAATGCAATGCCCTGATGCAGCAAATTGCCTTGACGGTCATAGGTATTCAGAGAGACGATACCCTTCCCCACCTTCGAGGTGAACTTGGGTTGGGCAAAACTTGCCAATGCTGCAATGCAAAGGACAAAGGTGAGCAAAAGATTCTTTTTCATAAGCCTAAAAGGATTCGTGCATTGTCGAGCGCCGCCTGTGTCAGCTTCTCGCCACTGAGCATGCAAGCAATTTCCTCTACACGTTGTTCGCTTGTCAGCGGTATGATATGGCTGAGCGTTGCATCGGCAGTCTCTTCCTTGTATACTTTATAATGATGGTCACCCAAGGCTGCGATTTGTGGCAGATGGGTAATAGAAATGACTTGTCGTTCATGGTCGCCCATCTCCCGCATGATACGTGCCATTTTTTCAGCGATGGAACCGCTCACACCCGTATCAATCTCGTCAAAAATGATGGTGGGGAGTTTCACCGCACCAGCAACGAGTGCCTTGAGCGAAAGCATCACACGAGCGATTTCACCACCTGATGCAATCTGGCTGACGGGCTTAGGTTCGCCTGTCTTGTTGGCGTTGAAAAGGAACTGTACTTGGTCGTATCCTGTGGGGGTAAGTTCCGATGGAATCGCCAAAACGGAGCATTTGAATTGCACATTGGGCATGCCTAATGGCAAGAGCCGCGTTTCCATCTCTTTTTCCACCCTATGGGCTGCCGCCACACGCTGTTGCGAGAGCCTCTTTGCCAGCACCGACACTGTTTCTTCTTGAGCTTCCACTTTTCGCTGAAGTTCTTCGATGAAATCATCAGAATGGGTAATGCGAGACAGCTTTTCCTCCATCTCTTTCTGGATAGACAACAGTTCTTCCACACTTTCCACACCATGTTTCTTTTGCAAAGTATAAATGGTGTTCAAACGATCATTCACCTGCTCCAACCGCAGGGGATCATACTCCACATCTTCTGCATGACCCTCCAATTCGTTTGCCACATCTTTTAGTTCTATATAGCACGAATCGAGGCGTCCTGCCCATTCATTGGCAGTTGAATAGACCGATGAAATCGACTGGACAGCGGAAAGACTCTGCTTGAGCATCCCCAACACATCTGTTCCGTCATTGGATGATTGCAAGTAATTGGCAGCCGTATATAATGAAGATTTGATGTCTTCGGCATGTTCTAACGTTTCAGCCTCTTCTTCCAATTCTTCCTGTTCGCCTTCCTGCAAATCGGCATCAGCCAACTGGTTCACTTGGAAACTCAAGTAATCTTCGTTTTCCCTTCCACTTTTTGCTTCTTCCCGCGCCATATCCAACTGCTTGAGGAGAAGACGATACTCTTTATATGCAACCTTATAGGCATCAAGTACATCCCGATGATTAGCAACGATGTCAAGCACACTCAACTGGAAATCCTCCTTGCCAAGCAGTAAGTTCTTATGCTGCGAATGCACATCGAGAAGTTGCTCGCCCAGTTCTTTCAGTTGAGAAAGCGAAGCGGGGGTATCATTGATAAAGGCGCGCGACTTACCTACAGCAGTCAGTTCACGACGGATAATACACTCTATACCATCGAAGTCAAGGTCATTTTCCTGAAAAAAAGCATCCAGCTGATAAGATGAGACATCAAAGACAGCCTCCACCACACAACGCTTGGCACCAGCCTTGATGGATCGGGAATCGGCGCGCTGCCCCAAAAGTAAAGAGATTGCACCGATAATGATGGACTTTCCCGCACCAGTCTCACCTGTAATCACAGAAAAGCCCGTATGAAAATCAATATCTAAATGCTCAATCAGAGCATAATTCTCTATGTGCAGATGGCGTATCATTTCTTGATTCTGTTCCAATATGTGTTCTGGCTTGCATTGATTTCAGACACAATGTCATACACAGCCTGCTTTTCCTTGTCTGTCCCATGCCCTGAATAGATGTTGACGATTTCATCACGCTTGAAATCCGTGAAAATCTGAGGCAACTGCGAGAGAGGCTTGCTAGTACGGGCTTCTTTCAACATCTCCAATGCCTCCGTGATGGCAGCACGTCCTCTGTCTGCATTTTGTGCCATTTCATCGAGTCCTTGGCGATGATATTTGTACTGCATCTGGCGCAATGGTTCCAACGATGAATCCATATAGTCGTTGATGATGGCATGGCGGTTTTTCGTGTCATCGAAGGCTCTCCATCCTGGATTCGACATGGCCTGAGCATTGTTCACGATACTTTCCACCATGCGCAGGACTTCTGTTCCACCTAATGGAGAGAAAGTGTCCAAATCCATTCCAATGAAAAGATAGGCATAGTAGGCCAGCAGCGCCGTCAAATTATTATCCATATTGTTGATGTTGAACTCAAGCACATCTTGCTCTTGATAAGCAAAGGTGAATTCCGTATCACGCATGGAAAAGACTGTAGTGCTATAACCTGAATTGAACACGGGTCGTGTCACCTGATAGAGCAGTTCACAATTGAACATGTTGCTGGATTTGTCATATTTCTTGACGGTGATGTTCATCATGCAGTCAATCCGCTCCGCTTTTTGGAACTGCAAATCAGTCCACGAGCGATTGTTCATGAACTCATTAATGGCCGTTTCCAGCGACTCGAACACGCTGGTGTTCGTTCCCTGTATCTGGGAATGATTGAGCCTGACCGTGCAATTCAATTCTTGCCCCTTGACAAGAGTGACGAAAGAGCACCCCAGGAACAAACAAACGAGAGTAGTTAATTTGATGAAATTTTGAGACATAAGAACTGGGCTTCAGCGCCCTCAACGCTATTTTTCGGCAAAAGTAACACTTTCTCCCGACTTACCCAAATAATTGCCCCGCTTTTTGTCTTTTTGGCACACCATCATGAGGACACGCCCTATTATGTTTCACAAATGGCGGCATCATGTTGCTTTCTATAAAAAAGCGTTCTTTTTATCGAAGATTTTATCTTTTTTTTCTTTTACTTAACAAAAAAATGTTGTACATTTGCAACGAAAAGGAAAAAGGCAAAATACAATTAAAAAGGTGGCAAGTGGCGGTTCACTTGTACACTCAATAAAAACTCAAAAAAAATTCTCAACCGCGAGAAACAAAAAAGTTATGAAGAATAAGACAACTGCAGGTATTCTTGCAATCCTTTTGGGATGGTTAGGTATTCACAAGTTCTACCTCGGCAACAACAAGGGCGGTATCATCTACCTCCTTCTGGGTCTTTGCTGTGGTATCGGCGGTATCCTTGGTCTCATCGACGGTATCATCTACCTCATGGACACTGAAGAGAAGTTCCAGGAGCGTATCAGCGCTAACAAGGTGTTCGACTTCATGTAATCCAATCGACTTGTCATCAAACAAGGTAAAGATTGTCGATCATGAAAAAGATCCTTTTTGTCGCAGTTGCTTTTGCTGCCATCTCATTTGCTTCATGTAGCGGTTGCGCAGGCAAACTTGACGAAATACAGAAAGCAGCAGACTCTCTTGAAGCAGTGATGGATTCTGCAAATAGCCAAATTGAGGAGGTTGACTCTGTATATGGAGAGGCAGTTGACTCTATCGAGGCTTTTGCCGAATAATCAAAGAACGCTCCACGGGGCAATTGTTTCCGAAACTGGAGCACAAATAAGGGGCTATGTCAAAGAACTAGGCCCCTTTTTATTTTTCGGTTATAAGTTCAATTTCACATCCCAGAACTCATCAACAAATGGACAAATTCTTTCTTAACAACACATTCGTCATTGACGAGAAAATTGCCGCATTCAAACTTTCTAATGCCTACAAGGTGTATAACGGGGAGGGACAAGAAGTGGGCGCCATCCAAGAACACAAGTCCTTTTTCCACATCATGCTTGGACTCATCTTACCTGACAGCATGATGCCTTTCGAGCTCAACATCTTAAACATTGACGGCAAGCGTATTGCGCAACTCAAACGTAATATGACCCTTTTCATGTCTAAGGTTCTGATTTACAACGAGGCGGGTATGCCCATCGGCTCTTTCAAGCAGAAATTCGCACTTCTAAAACCCAAATTCACTTTAGTGGACAATCTCGGACACGAAATCGCCACCATCAAGGGGGACTGGAAGGCTTGGAATTTCGAGATTACAGATGCCGCAGGTCAACAGATTGGCAGCGTTGACAAGAAATGGAATGGCGTGGCAAAAGAACTATTCACCACTGCCGACAAGTACGCAGTCAACATCGAGCCAAGTGTGACGGATGAAAACACGCGTGTGGCTGTTGCATCTGTTGCCGCAGCAATCGATATGATTCTCAAGGAAGGAAATTAAAGACATTCCAAATTGTCCACAATATCTTTGGCTACCTCCTCTTTGGGCTTGAGGGGGTAGTCTTTTTTTGTATCAGCGGTGATAATAGTAATCTTGTTGGTGTCTGTTCGGAATCCAGCTCCCTCATCCTTAAGGCTATTCAGCACGATAAAATCGAAGTTTTTCTTCTTCAGTTTGACTTGTGCATTCGATTCCTCATCATTCGTTTCAAGGGCAAATCCCACAAGGGTCTGCCCTTTCTTCTTCATTTTTCCCAATGATGCCGCAATGTCAGGATTCGGTTTCAAACGGATGACCATGTCATCCCCCGTCCGCTTTATCTTTTGTTCGGCTGTACGCTCTGGAGCAAAATCTGCCACCGCAGCACATAAAATAGCCGAATCCATCGATGGATATAATGCCTTACATGCCTCAAACATTTCATGAGCACTCTCTACATCAGTGCGGTGAATACTCTGGTTATTCACTTGCATTGCCGAAGAAACAGGGCCGCAAACCAACTCTACCCATGCCCCACGATTGGCGCATTCGTTTGCCAATGCAAAGCCCATCTTGCCCGATGAATAGTTGCCGATGAAACGCACCGGGTCTATCTTTTCATAAGTGGGACCCGCCGTAATCAACACTTTTTTCCCCTTCATACTTTCCTTTCGGGCAAAAAACTGCTCCAGACAATCCACAATATTCTCCGGTTCTTCCATTCGTCCCTTACCTTCCAATTTCGATGCCAAAAAACCTGTGCCAGGCTCGATGATATGATTGCCATACGACTGCAAAGTCTTCAGGTTCTTCTGTGTAGAAGGATGTGCATACATATCTAAGTCCATGGCAGGAGCGATGAATACAGGTGCCTTCATGGAGAGGTAGGTGGTAATAAGCATATTGTCTGCCACTCCATTTGCCATCTTGCCGATAGATGACGCTGTAGCAGGAGCAATCAGCATGGCATCCGCCCACAAGCCCAAATCAACATGGGAATGCCATGTGCCGTCACGCTGAGCAAAGAACTCGCTGATGACAGGCTTGCTGGTCAACGCAGACAAGGTGACGGGAGTGATGAATTCCTTCCCCGCAGGAGTGATGACCACCTGCACCTCTGCCCCTTTTTTGATGAGTTGGCGAATGATGAGGCATGACTTATAAGCAGCGATACTGCCCGTAATGCCGAGCACAATTTTCTTTCCTTGTAGCATATTACCTTCTATCATAAAAAGAGCCACCCCTCCACATCGTATGTGAGAAGGGCAGCCTCTCTGTGGGTTTTCCTTTAATCTTTCAGCATCATCGGCATGAGCAGCATGATAAGGTCTTCATTCTCCTCCTGCTCTGCTGGTGTGATGACACCCGCACGACTTGGATCCGCAAGTTCCAATACAATATCGTTGCTGGTGATGCTATTGAGCACATCGATGAGGAATGGGCCATTGAAACCGATGCTCATGGCTGTACCATCGTAGTCACACATGATGTGTTCCTCTGCCGATGTGGAGAAATCCAAATCCTGAGCCGAAACGGTCAGCGTACCCTGCTCAACATGAATCTTGATGAGCGCACTGCTCTGACTGGCAAAGACACTCACACGGCGTAATGCACTGATAAAAGCCATGCGGTCAGCCGTCACACGGAATGGGTTGTCGGTTGGTATCACGGAGTTATAATTAGGATAACGCCCTTCTATCAGACGACAACTGATGACATAATCTGTCAACTGGATTTCCGCGTTGCGATCGTCAAAACGCACGACTGCATCACCTTCAGCCTTCGGAAGCACTGTCTTCAGCAACAAAGCAGGTTTCTTGGGGAGAATGAAAGCCGACGGCTCGTCAACATGGGCAGAAAACACGCGGTTGCGCACCAACTTGTGGCCATCACTTGCCACAAAGGTGATGCTCTCCTGTGTCATGTCAAAATACACGCCATTCATCTGCGGACGAAGTTCATCATCGGCTGCAGCAAAAAGACTGCGCCCAATGCCATTAAGCATCACCTGGGCATCGATGGAAAGACTGCGTGCGCCATCATTCACGCCATTAGGAACAGGAAATTCATAGCCATTCTGTCCTATCAAATTATATTTACCATTCTGATAGGTAATCTCAATGGCAAACGAGTTCTGGTCCACATTGAACGTGATGGGTTGCTCTGAGATTTCCTTGATAGAACTGATGAGTTGCTTTGCGCCTATGGCAAACTTGCCCTCACCTTCCGCTTCCGTGATGTTCACGGTCGTAACCATCGTGGTCTCGCTGTCCGACGCTGTCATCTTCAACACGCCATCTACGAGTTCAAAAAGAATACAATCGAGTATTGGCAGAGCGTTCTTTGAACTCTGAACCCTGCTTATCGTCTGCAAGCGATTGCTGAGACTGGTACTTGAAACATTAAATCTCATGGTCAAAAATATTTATTTGAACACAAAGTTAGGGAGAAGTTTTGACAATACAAAAAAAAAGCGTACTTTTGTGGCTGATTTTATAAATAAGTAACAAAAACGCATAGGAAAATATGGAATTTACAGGAAGAATTATCAAGGCACTGGAACCGCGCGGTGGTGTGTCGAACAGAACAGGGAACCCTTGGAAAATGCAGGATTTCGTTATTGAGGAAACCATGGGACAGTTCCCAAAAAGAATGGTGTTTAACGTGTTTGGCGAAGAAAATCTGACACGTTTCAACATTCAGGAAGGTCAGGAACTGACGGTTTCCTTCGACATCAATGCACGCGAATACAATGGCCGCTGGTATAATGACATACGCGCATGGAACGTCGTTCCTGCCACACCTGCAGCACAGCCTGCAGCCGCACAGCCTGTCCCTCAAGCAGCAGCTCCATTTCCGCCTGCAGATCAGCCTGCCGCTCAACCTACACAAGCAAACTTTGAAACGGCTGCTGACGAATCAAGCGACCTGCCTTTCTGACACGCACAAAGACAACAAAAACGCATACGAATATCTACCGCAGTACTTCCTCAGAAGTACTGCGGTATTTTCACAGAAGTACTCCAGTACTTCTGAGGAAGTACTGGACCATAATACTATTCCCAATAAAGTTTCTGACTATTGATGTCCCACTTGTGGTCTTTCGGGAAGTCATCGCCTTCCCAAGCCTTCTTGCTCGTCCACTTCTCAGCAGGATCGGTCCAGAAAGGATCGGTCTCTGGCAAGCCTAACGGAAGGAATGCGAGACTGGTTATATAGAGCGAACCATTGTTTGTGTACCAATCTGCCACATTGGGATGAGGACCCACAAAACCAATTGTCAGAAATCCGCCCGCATTGTAATTCTTACTAATCGCCCTGGCATTCTTGGCAGGATTCTCGACTTGGCCGAAAAACATCCTGTTGGCTACAGCCGTGATAGCGGCACGCACCTGTCCATTATGCAGCTCCTGAGGCAGTTGCTTGCGCCATGCCAACTGTGCCAGCGGCTGCAAAGTTGCCATACGGTAGGGGATGCTCCGACCGATGATGGGGAATGTTCCCTCGGGGGAGATGAAACGTTCCAAAATGACCGACCACTTCTGCATACGCTTGCGGACTTCCTGCAGGCGGTTCTTTGCCGTGCGGGTCTTCTCATTGGTCTTGCTGAAGATGAGGTAACTGCTGTTCGGATTCCTCGCTGCAATCATCTCCAGACACTCAGTGTACATAGGCTGGATGACATAAGAGTTATAATAATCGAAGGCAAACGATGGACCATCGCTATAGACCCCATCACCGATATACCACTCTTCCACCTTGGCAAGTGCCGTTTTGATGCGATAAGCGTCATAAGGTGCACCCACATACATCAAGAAACTTTCCTCCATCGCCACAAAAAGGAGCCAATTCGTATAAGGCGGATCATAACGCCGCAGCCCTTGTATCTCTTTAATGTAACGGTCTTTGGTTTCCTTGGGAAGCGGTACCCATAGTGAATCGAAACCACGATAGAGCCCTTCTACCACATAGGCACCGTCCACTAACGTCTGACCGCCATTCTCCCATCCAAGACAATCGGGCGACTGAGGATCCACCGCGTTGATAAGGGCTTTACGCGTCCATTCACGCAATTGTTTACGTTTTGCACTTTCGGGGGTGTCATCATCGGGTAGATTCAGCCAAGGTGCCAGTCCTGCCAACAAACGTCCAAACGCTTCCATATACGCCACCTTCTTGTCACGATTGTCCCAAGTCGGCGACAGTTCCAAATTCTTGTTGCCACCTGTTGTGTCCATCACCTGCTGCAACTTTCCCTCCGCCATGTTCCGCATGACGGGTTCTGCCATTTGATACATGATATCCACCCACACCTCACGGTCAGTCTTTTTCCCGTCCTTGGGTGCTGCCCATACACACATGGCAGAAACAAGCAATGCAGCTATCAACAAATATTTTCTCATCATGAGTTTGAGAACTTAGTTAAGTTTAATAATCAAATCAATTATATCTCTCAAATGCAGAAACAAAGTCGCCATTCATCAGCACGAGGCTATCCGTTGTCAACTGCATAATCTCAAAAGTGTCAACAATAGCAGGGCCCTCATCGCCCACCTTCTTGGGGCTATGCAAAAGCAGCAAGCCATTCTTCACTTCCCATGAATCATAATCAACCGACATATTATAGGTGGAGGCACGTCCTCCCGCATCAAGTTCAAGACTCTGCTCCCGGCCATCTGCCCCTCGTTGTGACCACAGATGCTGCAAGGTCGTCAGATTCACTGCCACCGAGGCAAAAACATCCTCCTCCGTGACATTGTAAATCACCTCCAGTTCATCGCCAACTACCAGTCCGCCCATCACCGTCTGCCCATTCTTGCTGATGTACAACGTATCACCATCATCACGGACAAACTCTATGACATTCATCGACGAACCATCGCCAATAATGCCATGAGCCTCATTAATGCTTGGCATTTCATGAACTGGCACGACCTCCATTTCTGGACTTTTTGCGGCTTTTTTCTTCTCCTCGCAGGAGAACAGCATCAATGCTGCGAGCACCCAAAGCCATAGGTTTACTTTTTTCATAACCATCTCTTTTTGTTTTGTTGGCAAAGATAGCGCAATTTGGAGACAATACAAAATAAAAGCGAAAAAAAGCGTTGCAGTTTCTCTTCTGCAACGCTTTTGGGGCAGGTTCAGCCTGTCTGTTTCATGGACAGACATTTCCCTTTTCCCTGCTATACAAGATGGCGAATCAAATCCTCCTTATCACCGCAGAGCATATCAATGACAGGTATCTCAATCATTGTATAAGCACCAGGCTGCTGTTTGAGAGAGGCACGAGCCACATTCACAAGAACTTGAGCCGTCAGCGCAGGATTATTTATCTTCATGTCGAACTCAAACATCTGGTTATGAGTCTTACCGGAAACACCCTTACGGACAAGGTTCACACCATGACCCACATCATTGAGGGCATCAACACAAGGAACCTGCTGCACATGAGTTTCGTCGTTGACAAAATATGGGTCAGCCTTGATGGCAGCCTCCACGGTCTTAAAATCTGCACCTTCTTCCAACTCCACATAGACCATGCGACGATGAATGCCCGTACCCACTGGAATCGTCATTGACAGTGCATCCTTCACCCCTTCAATGGCACGAACAGCTACTGAGTGACCCATCGAACGACCTGGACCAAAGTTGGTGTAACTGACACCCTTGGGAGCAAGACTCTCCATGAGTGAACGAACGATGGAGTCAGAACCCGGATCCCATCCTGCTGAGATGACGGAAACTGCATTGTTAGCTTTTGCCACAGCGTCGAGTGAACGGCGAAGGTCAACAATCTGCGTGTGAATATCGAAAGAGTCAACCGTGTTGATGCCAAGAGCAAGACACTGCTTAGCATACTCTTCTACCTTACGAGTGGGAGTGGCAAGGATTGCAACCTGCACATCCTTCAACTCTGTGATGTTTTTTACTACAGGATAATTGGCGAGTTCTGCGGGCTTGTTAGCCTCACCATTACGACGAACCACGCCTACGCACTCCATGTCCTGAGAAGCCTCTATAGCCTCCAGTGCGTACTTTCCAATGTTGCCATATCCAACAATGGCTGCACGAATCTTTGTCATAATTTTGTGTTGTTTTAAGCAATAAGGCAGCAACGCTCAATGCGCTGCTGCCTTATCTATATTGATGTGTTAGTTTGCAGACTCAGGCTCTTCATCTTCTTTGATGCGAGCGCCCATGACCAGATAAGCCGTAGGAGCCGCAATGAAGAGTGAGGAACTTGTACCGATGATGACACCCAGCATCATGGCAAACGCAAAGGCGCGGATGCTATCGCCACCGAGCACGAAGATGACAAGCAGCACGATGAACGTTGACACAGATGTATTAATGGTACGTGCGAGAGTGCTGTTCAAGGCATCGTTGAAGACGCGCTGACGGTCACGCTTCGGATAGTTCTTGAAGACTTCACGGATACGGTCGAAGATGACCACCTTGTCGTTGATGGAATAACCAATCACCGTCAAAATAGCGCCAATGAACGTCTGGTCAACCTCGAGTGAGAAACCAATCCAACCGTAGCAGAGCGAGAACATACCGATGACAAGCACTGTGTCGAGCGTCAAAGCCACGATAGAACCAACAGAGTATGCTACGTTGCGGAAACGGATAAGGATATAGACAAAGATGACCACGATAGCGAAAAGGACTGACAATACTGCACCACGCAGGATGTCGGATGCAATGGCTGGACCCACTTTCTGAGAAGAAACAATGGAACCACCAGCACGGTTGTCGCGGTCAAGGAATGCCTCCTCCGTCACGGTCTTGTCCACCATACCACCATCCACAAATGCCTGATAGAGGAGAGACTCAATCTGTGCGTCAGCAGCAGAACTATTGTCATTGATGTTGAAGTTCGTTGACACACGCACGTTGTTGCCTTCAGTTCCGATAGCAATCACCGTCACGTTGATGGCTTCACCATCCTTATTGTTAGCCTCAAACTGTTTCACGATAGCCGCCTTCACAGCCTCGGGCTCCACCTGCTTCACAAACTCAACCTTGTAGTTGCGACCTCCAGTGAAGTCAATAGACTGACTCAAGCCACGGATGGCAAAACTTGCAAGCACAATCACGAGGAACACACCAAAAGCAACAAACGACTTCTTGTAGTTACCCATGAAATTGTACTTAGTGTCCTTCATCATGTTCTGCGAGAACTTCGTTGTGAACGTAAGGTCTTGCCACTTGCCACGGTTGAGGAAGTGCTCGTAAGCGATACGAGTCAACCAAACGGCAGTGAAGAAAGAACAAACGATACCAATAATAAGGGTCGTTGCGAAACCCTTGATTGGACCAGTACCGAAGTTATAGAGAATCACACCCGTCAAGATGGTCGTCACGTTCGAGTCGAAGATGGCAGAGAAAGCATTGCTGTAACCTGCAGCCACAGCAGCATTGATGTTCTTGCCACTACGCATTTCCTCCTTTGTACGCTCATAGATGAGCACATTGGCATCGACCGCCATACCCAATGTCAGCACCATACCGGCAATACCCGACATGGTCAATGCAGCACCCAACGAAGTAAGGATACCAAATGTGAAGAAGAAGTTCAGGATGAGGGCACAGTTTGCCACCATACCTTCACGCACACCATACATGAGCACCATGTAGAGCATCAGCACGATGAAAGCGACGATACAAGAGATGAAACCAGCCTGAATGGACTGAGCACCGAGGGTTGGACCTACGATGTCCTCCTGGATGATGCTTGCCGGAGCTGGCATCTTACCAGACTGAAGCACATTTGCCAAGTCCTTCGTCTCCGTCGTCGTGAAGTTACCAGATATCTGGGTGTTACCACCGTCAATCTTGTTCATCACGTTTGGTGCACTATACACGAGGTTATCAAGCACAACAGCCACACAATGATTGACGTTAGCCTCAGTGAGGGCAGCCCACTTGCGAGCACCTTCCGTGTTCATCTTCATGGTCACGACAGGATTGCCGTATTGATCGAACTCATCCTTAGCCTCAGTCACCACTTCACCTTCCAGTGGAGCACGACCATTCTGACCTGTTGTACGGATGGCATAGAGTTCGAAAATCTTGCCTGCCTTATCCATAGACTTCACGCCCCACTTGAGGGAAAGGTCAGCAGGGAAAATCTGCTTAGCCACCTCAGAGTTAAGAAGTGCATTGATTTCTGCCGTATCAAGTGCTTGTGCCAAACCAACCATACACCCGCGCTGGGCACCCGTTGGTTGCAACATAGCGAAGAGAGGGTTCTCCTTCTTGGCTGCTTCCGTAGCCTTGCTGGCAACAGCAGCCTCATCGCCCTTGTTCACCTGAGCCAACACGCTTGTTGCATTCTTGCTGGAATCAACCTTTTCTTCCACCTGCTCAGTCTCTGCCACAGCAGTTGTATCAGCCTGAACTGAATCAGTAGCCACCACACCTCCATTGCGAAGGGCAGCATTCAACTGTGAAAGGTAAGGAGCCACCTGAGGTGCATCATAAGTCTCCCAGAATTCAAGGTTTGCACTACCCTGAAGGAGTTTGCGCACACGCTCAGGTTCCTTGATACCAGGCAGTTCCACCATGATACGTCCACTTTGCCCTTCAATCTTCTGAATGTTGGGCTGAACGACACCAAAGCGGTCGATACGTGTACGGAGCACGAGGAATGAGTTGTCAACAGCCTCGTCAACGCTTTCGCGCAGAACCTTCTCCACCTCTGCATCTGAACTATTGGTGTTCACTTTGCCCTTCAACTGCTGAGTGGCAAAGATGGTCGCAAGAGGCTTACCAGGAGCGTTCTTTTTATAAGCCTTGACAAAAAGTGTGATGAAATCGCTCTGACTTTCTTGCGCTTCCTTTGCCGCCTCACTGACAGACTTAAGGAATGCTTCGTCAGTTTTGTGGTCCGCCAACGTCTTTACAACTTCTGGCACACTCACCTCCAGGATGACGTTCATACCGCCTTTCAGGTCAAGACCCAAACCAATGCCGGTTTCGCGACAATCCTTCAGTGTGTAGTTGCCCAGATAGAATGGAGTCGAGTTCAACGAATCCAAGTAAAGCTCTGCTTCCTGTTCGCTCATCTTGGCAGCCTTGTCCTCCACATACTTGGTGACAAAGCCAAAAGAGAGGTAGAACAAGCAGATGAGGGTCAGCGCCACTGCTAGAAACTTTACAAATCCTTTGTTTTGCATTTTTTGAATGATTTAATATATTGATTGTTATGTTATTCTTTTTGTTGTTCTTTTCATCTCAGCCCACAACAACTTCAAAACCATGTCCGCTACACATATTATTATATATAAGCGTTAGAGTTTGAGGCAATCCACGATAATTCAAGGTGCAAAGTTATAGTTTTTTTTACAAATAGAAAGAAAAACACCACAAAAATATTCATTTCAAAGCCCTCTGCCCCCTTCTTTTACTCCAAATTGATAAAACAATAGATAGGATAATGGTCGCTATGCCTAATGGACTTGTCCACTTTCGCCCCATATGCCTTGATGTTTGGACTCACCAAAATGTGGTCAAGGCGAAAATACATCCCGCTTCTATTGTAACTGATGCCTGGTCCGTTTCCACTTTGTGTATATGCATCATCCAGAAGGGTCGTCAAACGATGGTGGACATATGATATAGGAGTAGCATTGAGATCACCGCATAAAACAATGTTACGTCCCCTGTTCCGCCCCACAAAATCTGCTACCGAATCCACCTGAAGTCCCCGAATGGAGTCGTGCCCAGTAATTTTTTCAGTCAAGCTAAAATATTTCGTTTCCGAGTCATTCTGCCCTGGGTGCTTGTAATTCTTAATGATGGACTTGTAGTCATCCTTGTCCGCAGAACTCAGTCTGTATGATTCCAAATGGTTGTTGATAAGCAGCAGCGTATCCTCTCCCACCCTCATCTCATAGGCATAGGAATGATTCGTCGTGGTGGGATAGTTTATCTTCACCACCGAATCAATCGGAAATTTCGAAAAGCAAGCGATATAGTTATCCGTTTCCAACTGGAAATGATAATAAGGATAAATCGACGTGATGCTGTCAAGCGCACTATCCACGAAAGACTTCCTCGCCTCCTGCAAACAAATGACATCTGCCCCACTCTCCAACAAATACTTCAAGATGGGATTATCCTCCCACGGCACCGACTTGTCATCACCAAATGCCATTACATTATACGACAGTACCTTGATGCAACCCGCTGGAGGTTCCGATGAAAAGTTGATGGGGAAATAAGCCCTAACGCTGCTGGCACAAAGAGCCATCCCCACCAAAGGCAGCAGTGTCCATTTCCATTTGAAAATCAGCCAGAAAAAGACAAAAAGCACGTTAAATGCGAGAAACACTGGAAACATCAACCCGAAATAGGAGTACTGCGGGGTGTTCTGAGGAGGCAGACATGACGTATAGGCACAAAAATTCATTGCCACAATCATCAACAGATTGATGGCAATGAAAATCATTAGTGGTATCGTCTTGAGCAACCTCATTCCTCTCCTCTCATTTTCTTGCTGGCATTAAAAAGAGTGGCTTTTTCACTCTCGGACAGGTTTTGATAGCCATTCTTTCGAATCTTGTCAAGAATGCGGTCTATCTCCTCATTGTCTTGGCGCTTCCTTTCGTTGTACTGATGGTCTTCATGATTCGTCTCACGTATATTTGTCACACGCATCTTCGGCTTACGCTTACCGCCCAACCAGTCCTTCCATGAACTCTCGTCCTTTTCATAATGAGCATCTGACGCTGAAGTCCAATAGTTACCCCGCTGTGCACGTTGCTTGTCCTGCATCTTCCATACAAACAAGATAATAGCACCTACCAAGATGCCGCCCAAATGAGCAAAATGCGCCACACCGTCAATAGATGTAATGCCCAAATACATCTCCACCACCGTATAGAAGCCCACTAGATACTTCAGTTTGATCGGGAAAGGAATCGGGATGATGAACAACTTTGCATTCGGGAAGAAGAACGCCGAAGCTGCCATCACACCATAGATGGCACCTGAAGCACCCACCAACTGAGCAGGATTAATGATGCCCAACCATGTGAACAGCTGATTCACCAACGCCGCGCCGATACCACACAGCAAGTAGTACCACACAAATCGCTTCGTGCCCACCTGCTGCTCCACAGCATTACCAAAGATCATCAGCGACCACATGTTGAAGAACAGATGCCACCACCCTCCATGCATGAACATATAAGTGAGGTACTGATAGAGTGCGAAGCCTCTACCTCCTATCGGGTGCAAAGCATTAAAATTTCGGAACCAGTCTGTATGTCCATCCAGCGGAATCATTGGAGTGAGCCAATCACTCATGACATACAACACAACATTTATAATTAAGATTACCTTAACGGCAGGAGTCATTCTCATACGCTACTCATTTTATAATAAAACCATCTCACTTTCATAATTGCGAGTGCAAAATTAGAGTTTTTCTTCCTATTAAAGGGCAAAAAACTAAAAAATAGAAGTTTTTTTCGTTTTTTTCAACATTTTTTTGTCAAAAATGTTTGTTTGCGAAAATTTATATCATATATTTGCAACGAAGTTTTGAAGGAAACGCTTTCCAGACAAACGAAAAGACAATAATCACCATTGGATTTTACCCAATACAACTTTATTTATAAAACCTAAATTATTAACTCTTATGAACAAAACAGAACTCGTTAGCTCTATCGCTGCAAAGGCAGGTTTGAGCAAGGCTGATTCAAAGAAGGCTCTCGACGCATGTGTTGAGGCTATCGTTGGTGCACTCAAAGCAGACGACAAGGTTTCACTCGTTGGTTTCGGCACATTCTCTGTTGCTAAGCGTCCAGCACGCCAGGGCATTAACCCAGCAACCAAGAAGCCTATCACTATCGCTGCAAAGAAGGTGGCTAAATTCAAGGCTGGCTCTGACCTCGATGCTGCTATCAACTAATTAGAAAATTAAGGCAAAAAAGAAAAGGGATGCATCGCACCCCTTTTTTTATTTCCCCCATACCACGATAGGTAGCATGAAGATGATATAGCGGAGGAGTTTCCCTATGGTGGACCAAAAGATGACGCCCCACACATTAGCACGCAATATGCCGAGAGAGATGGAGATAGCAGTGCCAAAGATGGGGAGGAAGGAAAAGGCGGCAATCCACGAACCACGTTTTTCCACATAGTCGCGCGTCTTGCGCAGACGACGTTCCTTGATGCGCATCCAATGAGAAATCTGCTCAATGCTACCAATACGTCCGATAAAATAATTGAACATGGAACCAAGCACATTGCCAATTGTGCCGCTGAGAATTGTAAGAATCGGGTCCATGCCCGTAGTGGCAAGCAGGGTGCCCATGACCACTTCTGAACTGAAAGGGACGAAGGTTCCTGCAAGAAACGATGCCATTGCCATGCCAAGATAGCCGTATTCTATGAAAAACTGATTGAGAGAATCCAAGTGTATCAGAAATTAGAAGTTAGGAGTTGAAATAAAAGATTATCAGGCAGATACTGCACCACAAGAACTGCCACAGCCAGCACCATCAGCACGATGCAGCAGATGTGGGAGAACTTCGTATAGGTCAGCGTGAAGAAATGACCAAAAACAATGGAAGTAGGCAGCATGAGCAGGGGAAGAAGCACCCACAAATACTGAGGTTGGACACACACGCCAATAATAATGAACACACCATAAGATATCAACGAATTATAGATGATCCTCGTACGAGTCTTGTCCATAAACTGATGGACGGAGAAATCGACAGCCCCCACTACAAAAAGCAGAACCACGAACAAGAACGTGACAACATCACGAAACTCCAACTGCCCATAATCACCCCTCTGGAAATCCACCATCATCTGCAAATGAATCATAAAATCAGGGAACGTACTCGTCAAGAAAGCGACACCTCCATACAACCAATACGGCAATATTAATGCCAAAAGAGAAGAAACAAAGCTCCGCAAAGACAAGGCACGAAATAATCCCAAAATGAACCAATAGACGAGCATCATCCACAGCCATTTCGGAAACACCAACGAAGCAATCGACACCAGTAGCGAAGCCACGAAAGGCGGTTGCGGCATAGAAGACTGATAGGATGAGAACAAGGGGAAAAAGGACATCAGTGAGAGAAGCATCACCACCATTCCTGGTTGAAACCCATGACACAGAACCATCAGGCACAACAAGAGGGAAAGCATACTACTCAGCATCCGCGAGTTCACCCTCAGCAGCACATTGGCATTGTTCAGTTCCGCCAACAGATAAACTGCCCAAGCCGCAAGAATAGCACTGATGACCAAGGTCCAATACCCCTCCTGAAGAAAGGAAGGAACATAGTGCCACAATCCATAATCAGATGCTGAATAAGAAATGGACGAATGAAGGGGAGGAAGTACAAACCAAAGAATAAAGGTCAGCCCTCCCACAATGGGGAGTGTGGCCTGGCTATTGGCAATACTTTTCTGAAAGTCCAGTCTCACGTCTTTTTTATTATGATGTTGAAAATCGAATGCAAAGGTACAAACTTTTTTCCGTAACTTTGCCGTCATGATGGCGAAGTTACTTTGTCTCAGCAAAAAAGAAACGAGATTTCTTTGTTTTGCTCTCTACTTTTCGTAACTTTGCAGCGTTTTTGTACAAATTCATTTTAATGAAGCAACTTTTTATTGAGACTTATGGCTGCCAAATGAACGTGGCGGACAGTGAAGTCATTGCCTCTGTGATGAAAATGGCAGGATATGAAACCTGCGATTCCATCGAGGAGGCTGACGCTGTGTTGCTGAACACCTGTTCTGTCCGTGAAAATGCAGAGAATAAGATCTACAGCCGACTGGAAGCATTACATGCATTGCAGAAGAAAGGGCATGCATTCATCATCGGCGTTGTGGGATGCATGGCAGAGCGCGTAAGGGAAGAATTGATAGAGCATCACCACGTCAATCTTGTGGCTGGTCCTGACTCTTATCTGTCGTTGCCAGAACTGTTTGCTGCTGCCGAGATTGGAGAGAAAGCCATCAATGTAGAACTCAGCACAACAGAAACCTATCGCGATGTAATTCCAGAGCGCATTTGCGGCAGTCATATCAGCGGCTTTGTCAGTATCATGCGCGGCTGCAACAACTTCTGCCACTACTGCATTGTACCTTATACTCGAGGCAGAGAGCGGAGCCGAGAAGTGGACAGCATCTTGAACGAAGTGAAAGATTTGCAGAGAAAGGGGTTCAAAGAGGTGACATTGTTGGGACAAAATGTGAACAGTTATCAGTGTGGCGAAGTTGGATTCCCTCAGCTATTAGGCATCGTAGCAGAAGCCGCCCCCGACATGCGTATCCGATTCACGACCTCTCATCCCAAAGACATGAGCGATGAGACGTTGGAAGTGATTGCCACCCATAAGAACATCTGTCGCCACATCCATCTGCCCGTGCAGAGCGGAAGTAACCGTATTCTGAAACTGATGAACAGAAAATACACCCGCGAATGGTATCTCGACCGCGTGGCAGCCATCCGGCGCATCTTGCCTGACTGCGGACTAACCACCGACATCTTTGTGGGCTACCATTCCGAAACGGAAGAAGACCATCAACTTTCCCTTTCGCTGATGAGGGAAGTGGGCTACGATTCCGCATTCATGTTCAAGTATTCGGAACGCCCAGGCACCTATGCCTCAAAGCATCTGCCTGACGATGTGCCAGAAGACACGAAAATCCGTCGTCTGAACGAGATGATAGCCCTACAGAATGAACTTTCGGCTGAAAGTTACAAGAAGGATATAGGGAAGACATTCGAGGTGTTGGTTGAAGGTGTTTCGAAACGCAGCAAGGAGCAGTTCTTCGGGCGCACCCAACAAAACAAAGTGGTGGTGTTCGACCGAGGCAGCCATCACATTGGCGACTTCGTGAAAGTGAAAGTCTCAGAATCCAGTTCAGCAACCCTAAAAGGCATCGAAGTAAATGAGTAAAAAAAGACATTCATTCCTTAGCACCCAGTTCATCACTGCAGCCATCTCCACCACTTTGGTGCTCGTGCTGTTGGGCATCATCGTACTCTTTGTCATTACGGCGCAGAATCTTTCCACTTACGTGAAAGAAAACATCAATGTGAGCGTACTGATTAGCGATGAAATGGACAGCCTCCAAATCAAGAGTATGGAGAAGATGCTCAAGCAGGCTCCCTATGCCAAGAGTGTAGAATACATATCGAAAGAACAAGCACTGGTGGAGGAAATCCAGGCACAAGGCATTGACCCTACCGAATTCATCGGTGTGAACCCCTACACTGCCTCTTTTGAAGTGAAGATTCATGCCGACCATGCCAATCCCGACAGCATCAGTTCCGCTGTAAAGAAACTTAAAGGGAATCCCAACGTGGTGGATGTCATTTACTCCAAAGACCTTATCAAATCAGTCAACGACAATATCCGAAAAGTAAGCATCATCCTGCTCATTATTGCAGCACTATTTACTTACATTTCGTTTGCTCTTATCAACAATACGGTGCGTTTGACTATTTTCTCCAAACGTTTTATCATCAATACGATGAAGTTGGTGGGTGCCAGTTGGAATTTCATCCGACGTCCATTCCTCACCCAAAGTTTCACCTTGGGCATCGCATCTGCCATCATTGCCGACGCACTGATTATCGGAGGCATTTACTGGTTGCACAACTTTGAGCCACAAATCACCGCTGTCATTGACCTCAAAGCCATCATCATCGTATCCGCAGCAGTATTCCTCTTCGGCATCATCATCACCTATTTTTGTACACTCTTCTCACTCAACAAATATCTGAAGATGAGTAGCAACGAACTCTACTACATTTAGCCAACCACCAGCCCATGCATTGCGCGATTATATAATCACTAAACAACAACTACATAAATGAAGAACTTTGCATTCACAAAAACAAACTACATCCTGCTTATCATCGGATTTGCTATCATTATCCTCGGTTTCATCTTGATGGCAGGCGATGCAACAACTGAAGATGCGTTTAACCCCGACATCTTCAGCGACTTGCGCATCAAGGTAGCACCCATGGTGTGCCTCTTTGGCTTCCTCTTCGAGATTGTCGCCATCCTCTGGCCCGCGAAGAAAGCCTGACACTTTCCCCACAACATCTAACATTTGATATTTCACATTTTTACATGAATTGGATTCAGACGATTATAATTGCCATAGTAGAAGGGCTGACAGAATTTCTTCCTGTGTCTTCTACCGGCCACATGATCATTGCACAAAACATATTGGGAGTGGAAAGCACCGAATATGTGAAGGCTTTCACCTTCATCATCCAGTTTGGAGCCATCCTTTCCGTGGTGTGTCTTTATTGGAAGCGTTTCTTCCGCCTGAACAAAGAACCTCTCCCCGAGGGTTCGCCAGCCATCAAGCAGTTTCTCCACAAGTTTGACTTCTACTGGAAACTGTTCATCGCCTTCATTCCTGCCGTCGTGCTGGGACTTCTTTGCAGCGATGCCATCGATGCCATGCTGGAGCGTGTGGAGGTAGTGGCAGCCATGCTTGTTGCCGGCGGCGTGTTTATGCTGTTTTGCGACAGAATCTTCAACAAGGGAAGTGAAAACACCCAACTGACAGAGAAACGCGCATTCATGGTCGGCCTGTTTCAATGCATCGCCATGATTCCGGGTGTGTCACGTTCTATGGCTACAATCGTTGGAGGCATGGCACAAAAGATGACCCGCAAGGATGCAGCCGAATTCTCTTTCTTCCTGGCAGTTCCCACCATGCTGGGAGCCACGGTATATAAGATTTACAAGATGCTCAAAGAAGGAGGAACCGAGTTGATCATGAACAATCTCGACACGCTCATCATCGGCAACGTGGTTGCATTCATCGTGGCACTGCTGGCCATCAAGTTCTTCATCCGCTTCGTGCAGAGGTATGGCTTCCAAGCCTTTGGATGGTACAGAATCATCGTGGGAGGCATCATCTTGGCTTTGCTTTTCACAGGACACGAACTCACCATCTTATAATTCACCCCATCAAACAGTTCACTTACACTGGCAGCATGAATCCCCAAGCAGGCGAAATACTCATCTTCAACAAGCCCTACCGCTGGACCTCCTTCAACGTGGTGGCAAAGGTGCGAGGCGAACTCTCGCATCGGTTGGGTGTGAAGAAACTGAAGGTGGGACATGCCGGTACGCTCGACCCATTGGCAACGGGTGTGCTCATCATCTGCACAGGCAAGAGCACCAAACTTATCGATGAGTTGCAGGCACACACCAAAGAATATGTTGCCACCATCAAATTGGGTGCCACTACTCCCTCGTTCGACATGGAGACTGCCGAAGATGCCACCTACCCCACCGAGCACATCACCCGTGAGTTGGTGGAAGAGAAACTTAAGGCTTTCGTGGGACGCATCGAACAGATTCCACCCACCTTCTCAGCCGTGAAAGTAGATGGCAAACGTGCCTTCAAATATGCACGTCAAGGTGAAGACATCGAGTTGAAACCGAAGATTCTGGTCATTGACGAACTGGAAATCCTGCATTTCGGAGAGGTTGAGAACGAAGTGACCGACGAAAGCAACGACCCACGGGAACGCATCAAATACCAAAGCGGCAACCTGACGGGCACCCACCTCTCGCTGACCATCCGCGTGGTGTGCAGCAAAGGCACCTACATCCGGGCATTAGCACGCGACATCGGGCAATCCCTCGGCTCTGGCGGCTACCTGACCAGTCTCGTCCGCACCCGCATCGGGGAATATACCCTGCAAGATTGCATGGACATCGAACAGTTCCCCCAATGGCTCGAACAACAGACACTGGAAAAAGCAGAAAATAGTTAAATAGTCAATAGTCAAATAGTAAGTAAAAATATGAAACTTTCACAATTTAAGTTCAAACTCCCTGATGAGAAGATAGCCCTCTATCCTCGCACTTACAATCCTGAAACGAAATTCTACAACCGTGATGAATGTAAACTCATGGTTGTACACAAACAGACAGGAGAGATAGAGCACCGCATCTTTAAGGAAATCACCGACTATTTTGAGGAAGGCGACGCCTTCGTCTTCAATGATACCAAGGTCTTTCCTGCCCGTCTTTACGGCAACAAGGAAAAGACTGGTGCACGTATCGAGGTCTTTCTTCTTCGTGAACTCAACGAAGAACTCCGCTTATGGGACGTACTCGTCGATCCTGCCCGAAAGATTCGCATTGGCAACAAACTCTACTTTGGTCCCGATGAGTCATTGGTGGCAGAGGTGATTGACAACACCACGTCACGTGGACGCACACTCCGTTTCCTTTATGATGGCCCCCACGATGTCTTCAAGGAAACACTCTATAGCCTCGGCGAGGCACCTATTCCTGATGACATCCGTATGCACCGTCCTGCCGAAGAGGAAGACCACGAGCGCTTCCAAACCATCTTCGCACGTCATGAAGGAGCAGTCACCGTGCCTGTCACAGGTCTTCACTTTTCCCGCGAACTGATGAAGCGCATGGAAATCATGGGAATTGAGCAAGCCTTCATCACCATGCATGCAGGATTGGGCAACTTCCGCAGCATCGATGTGGAAGACCTCACCAAGCATAAAACCGACTCTGAGCAGATGTTCGTCAACAAAGAAGCTTGCGACATCGTCAACAAGGCAAAAGAGAACGGCCATAAGGTCTGTGCTGTCGGCACCACCACCCTCCGTGCCCTTGAAACAGCAGTAGGTCCCGGCGGATTCATCAAGGAATTTGAGGGATGGACCAACAAATTCATCTTCCCTCCCTACGACTTCACTGTAGCCGATGCCTTTGTCGTGAACTTCCAGCAACCACTCACCACCATGCTCATGCTCGTCACCGCTTTTGGTGGCTACGATGTTGTGATGAATGCCTACAAGGAAGCACTCAAAGGTGACTACATGTTTGGCACCTATGGCGATGCCATGCTGATCATTGACTGATGGACAACAGACAACAGACAACAGACAACGGACAAGGGACAAAAGGCAACAGCACCATTCTTCATACAGTGTATCTTTCCCTTGGCACAAATCTTGGCGACAAAGAACACAACCTTGTGTCCGCCATCACAGAAATAGAAAGGCGGATTGGTCCTATCAGGGCACAATCCGCCTTTCTTGCTACTGAACCGTGGGGATTCGAAAGCCCGAACACCTTCCTCAATGCTGCCATCAGGGTTGAGACAGAACTCTCCCCTCACGCCCTGCTGAAAGTCACCCAACAGATTGAGCGTGACATGGGGCGCACCCAAAAGTCAACTGTCAACTCTCAACTGTCAACTGTCATCTATCACGATCGTATCATCGACATAGACATTCTCCTCTACGACGACCTCCAAATCCACACAAAGAAACTCACCATACCTCATCCACACATGTATGAACGCGATTTCGTGCTCATACCCCTAAAAGAAATCATGAAATGAAAAAGACCACATTTCTTATCCTCTCCACTTTACTCACACTTCCACTTATGGCACAGAAAAGACCCTTCACTATTGACGACCTCATCCCTGGCGGTTCCACTTACTATCAGGCATCCGTACCCGAAACCCAATATCTCGCATGGTGGGGTGACATCTGCATCGAATTGGGCATGGACAAGTGCCAGAAAGTGGACATGCAGCAAAAAAACACCGAAAAAGATTCAGCATTCAGCACCCTGACGTTAGAGAATATTAATACCATCCTGTCTGCCAATGGTAGGAAGACCATCGACCACCTGTATAATGCTTCATTCCCCTACACCGAGAAAACCTATGTTCTCATTGACCGAGGCAGGGAAAAGACCCTTGTTGACTGGATGGAGAAGAAGGTCATTTGGAAAGCCGACCTTACCCCAGATGCAAGCAACGAGGATTGGAACAAGGATTCCCAATCCATCGCCTATACCATTGACCACAACCTCTTCGTCCTCACTGCCGACGGCAAGAGTCATCAAGTCTCTTCCGACGGCAGCATTGACCTCGTCTATGGCGAGAGTGTCCATCGCGATGAGTTTGGCATCTCGAAAGGCACTTTCTGGAGCCCTGATGGCACCCTCTTGGCTTTCTACAAAATGGATCAGAGCATGGTGTCCAAGTTTCCTCAGGTAAACATCACTCTACCCTCACAAACACCAGATGGGGAATCCCGCATTGCCACCACCTCTCCCGACCCTTATCCTATGGCAGGAGAGACATCGCATAAGGTTTATGTGGGCATCTTCAATCCACAGACAGACAAGACCGTCTATCTGAATACAGGTGACCCTACAGACCGTTATTTCACCAACATCGCATGGGCTCCCGATGGCAAGAAACTCTACCTCATCGAACTGAATCGTGACCAGAATCACGGTTCACTTGATGAATACGATGCACTGACAGGTGAGAAACTCCGCACCCTCTTCACGGAAGATAATGACAAATACTTCGAGCCCCTTCATCCCATCCAGTTCCTGCCTTGGAATGACACGAAGTTCGTCTATCAAACACGCAAAGACGGTTACAACCACATCTATATTTATAATGTATCTGGAAAACTCGTCAAGCAACTCACCACGGGAAACTTTGAGGTGTCCGACATACTGGGCTTCAATAAGTCGCAGAAAACCATCCTCTACACATCCAATGAGAAAGACCCTTTGCAACAGAATGTGTTCAGCGTTGACATGAAAGGGAAACGCACCCTGCTCGGTGACGCTACGGGGTGGCACAACGCCACGCTATCCGAATCGGGCAACTACTTCATTGACAATTACTCCTCACCTCTTATTGCCCGCCACATAGACATTGTTTCAACTTCCGACAGGAAAGGCACCAACATTTTCACGGCTGAAGATCCTTGGGCTGAATATAAGGTGCCAGAAGTCAAAGTAGGCACAATCAAGGCTGCCGATGGAGTGACAGACCTCTATTATCGCCTCATCCTCCCTACCGACTTCGACCCCACAAAGAAATACCCCGCCGTCGTCTATGTCTATGGAGGGCCCCATGCCCACAACATCGATGCCACCGCCCATTGGGGCGCACGGGGTTGGGACATCTGGATGGCACAGCAGGGCTACGTCATGTTCTGCCTCGACAATCGGGGCAGCGAGCATCGTGGACTCGCTTTCGAGCAAGCCACTTTCCGTCAGTTAGGTGTGGAAGAGATGAAAGACCAGATAAAAGGTGTGGAGTTTCTGAAGAGCCTTCCCTACGTGGATGGGGAACGCTTAGGGGTACATGGTTGGAGTTTCGGAGGTTTCATGACCACCAGCCTCATGACCACCTATCCCGATGTGTTTAAGGTGGGTGTGGCAGGAGGTCCTGTCATCGATTGGCGTTTCTACGAGGTCATGTATGGCGAACGCTACATGGACACTCCACAGACCAATCCCGAAGGTTACGAAAGCACCTCCCTGCTTGGTAAGGCCAAAAACCTCAAAGGGCGTCTCATGGTCATCTACGGAGGTAACGACCCTGTCTGTGTGCCCCAGCACACGCTGTCCTTCATGCGCGCCTGCATCGATGCCGACACCTATCCCGACCTCTTCACCTACCCAGGCGACGGCCACAACATGATGGGTACTGACCGTGTGCATCTGCACAATGTCATCACAAGGTACTTTGAAGACCATTTGAAAAAATGAAAGAATGAAAAAATGAGAAAATGAAAAAGACCATCCGGGGTGTTGGAAAAACTTTCATTTTCTCATTTTTTCATTCTTTCATTTTCTCAATCGTCTTGCAAGTGCAGCACAAACCTCACACCCTTCGTGAAGGCAGGGTCAATGTCGAGGTCACCATTCATATTGAGTGCCATCCGCTTGCAGATGGGCAAGCCAAGACCATCGCCCGTGGTGAGGTCGCGCACTTCACGGAACGGCTTGAAAACTTCTTCGCGCTGTTCTTCTGGAATGCTGCTGCCTGTGTTCGACACGAGGAACTGATGCTTGTGCGCGCCTCTCTTCTTGTATTCCAACGTGATGTGTCCATCCTCAGGAGTGTATTGAGCAGCATTCTTCAGCAGGTGCAGCAAGATGTGTGAGACATATTCCTTATTGATGTGTGCCGCCATCTTTGGAGCATCCACCTTCAAGTTGACACCACTCTTCACCTTCCCCTGTATCTGCTCCATCAAGCCCTCACACAACGTACCCACTTGCACATCCTCTTTCTCCACCGTTTCTTCCGCTGCATTCTCCAGTTCTGACAAAGTCTGGATGTGCTCTGAGAAATCCAATAATGCCTTCACCTCGGGAGTGCCCTTATCCAATTTCTGCAAGGTGGGAGCCAACTGGGCTGAGATGCTACTGATGAACTTCGCCTTCAAAGCATTGTTCTCGTTCAGCAACTTGATGGTTTTCTTCTGTTTTCGGTTGCTATACATATAGCGCATCAGCACGATGGCACCCAGCACCAATGCAGCCGCCAACACTGCCGCCAAGATGCCCAGACCCACGATGGCAGCCTGACGTGCCGTCAGCGAACTGTCCTTCTCATCAATCTCAGCCTCATTGTCAGCAATCTGCTTCTTCAACACACCCACCGTGTCAGCCAGCACCAGTGCCGAGGCAGAATCTTTCCATGCCATATAACTCTTGTAACTCTCAGCCACCAGACTGGCACTGTTACTCTTACGTCCGTTAGCAATCAGTGTCTGATAGACCTCATCCACCTTGCCATACTCTTTCGAGGCCGTCAGTTGGTCAGCCATTTCTTTAAAAGTGGCATTCCCCTTCTCACTTTGTCCAACGGTGTAGTAGTAGATGGTTTTCGTGTAGAGCAGGTCGTTCTTCACCGCTGCATCGTTCGCCGCCTGGGCATGATTCTCCATGTTCTTCATCTGCTCTTTCGCGCTCTCCATCTTCCTCATCTTCATATACATCAGGTGTCGTTCCTTCGTCGTCCAGTAGTGCAGAGCTGCCTTATTTGCACCCTGCCCCTTCGCCTCGATGGTCTGGTCTATGCGGCGCAACAGGTCGAAAGCCTCCTTGTAGAGGTTCTCTTTCTCATAGTAGAGTTTGTTGCCCTTCACGCCACAATCCACACCCTGCTTCAGGTTGCCACCGTTCACATAACTCTCGAAAGCCTTGATGTACAATGCACGTGCAGCAATCGGATTGCCCTTTGCATACTCCGACTCAGCACGCTGCTGCAATTCATTCTTTCCTGTCTCCTGTGCACCAACCCATGCACAGCACATGAGCAGACTGATGCCCACCATCAATAATTTCTTTCTCATATTCTTATCAATTAAAAGGTTTCCGAATGCGAATTTAGGGATTTCTTCCGTTCTTTCCAAAAGAAAGAACAGAAAAAAAAGAAAAAACTCTCCACTTTTTCCTACCTTTGTACATTAAAACAAAAAAACATACATGAAAATGTGGGCAATACTCTTCTTCCTCCTGCCATTGATTGGCATCGCATACATTGGATGGCACATCTGGACCCTGCTGCCACTGCATTGGGCATGGAAAAGTCTCATCCTCGTCTGTGGCATAGGGTGTTTCGGGCTGCTTTTCCTCGTTGTAGGCAAAAGGCTTGACACACTGTCTCTGCCATTGTCGCAGGTACTCTATGAGATAGGCACCTCCTCCATCTTCATCATGCTCTATCTCGTCATCATCTTCCTCCTGCTCGACCTCGGACGGCTCGTCCATCTTGTTCCCCACACATGGCTCTACAGCAATTGGTGGTCTGCGGCAGGCATCTTTGTGATCATTTTCACCGTCTTCCTCTACGGCAACCTCCACTACAAGCACAAAGTGCGTGTGCCCCTCGAACTAACCACCTCCAAACCACTTCCCCACGACTACAAAATCGTCATGGCAAGTGACCTCCATCTCGGCTACTACAACCCACGCACCGAACTCGCCCGTTGGGTGGATATGATGAATGCCGAACATCCAGACCTCATCCTCATCGCTGGCGACATCATCGACGGCAGCATCCGTCCCCTCATCGAAGAAGGCATGGCTGCCGAGTTCCGCCGTCTGGATGCGCCTGTCTATGCCTGCCTGGGGAATCACGAATACTACAGTGGTGAACCCAACGCCCAGAAGTTCTACCAAGACGCTGGCATCCACCTCCTCAGCGACTCCTCCACCATGATAGACAGCGCCCTCGTCATCATCGGACGCGACGACCGCACCAACCTCCACCGTAAGAGTGTTGAAGATTTAGTTGCCAACGTGGATAAATCCAAGTTCACCCTCCTTCTCGACCACCAACCCTACAACCTCGAACAAGCAGAACAATCCCATATAGACTTCCAACTCAGCGGCCACACCCATCGCGGTCAAGTCTGGCCCATCTCATGGATCACCGATGCCATCTACGAATGCTCATGGGGCACCCACCAGCGCGGCAACACCCACTACTACATCTCCTCCGGTCTCGGCAGCTGGGGTGGCAAGTTCCGCATCGGCACCCAATCCGAATATGTGGTGGCAACCCTACGAAACGAACCCTAAAAGCCTCTTTCCATTCACCACACTTTTCTCTATTAAACCGACGTGCCCCACGTCGGTCGGTCGACGTGGGGCACATCGGCAAAGCGACGTGGGGCACGTCGATTGGGGGGTGTACAAGGGAGTGTTTTGTGGATGTCTGTAAAATGATTGAGTTGAGCACAAAAAACCTCGCAACTTCCAAAGAAATTGCGAGGATTCTTACAATTCGAGGGGTCTTTTCTTACTTCACCTCTCTTTTTCTTCTATTGGTTTAAGTGTAAAAAATCTTTCATCCTTCCATGGCGAAGTGTTTTTATATAATTCCAAACTTTTCTTGGGAACGTAGATAGTTACAAGATCATACATACACATGGAAGGGAGCGTCGTTGGAGGCATCGTCGCTTCAATAACTATGGAGGTCAAGCGAGGGCAGAATGAAAAAGCAACACCACCAATAAATGTAATGCCTTTGGGAATGGTCACAGAGGTCAAACCACCGCAACCTGAGAACGTGGAGCTTTCTATTCTGCTCATATTGGGGGGAATGGTCACAGAGGTCAAACCACTGCAGCCATGGAATGCACTTTTTCCTATAGATGTGACGCTATTGGGAATGGTCAAAGAAGTCAAACCACTGCACAGCGAGAATGCACATTCTCCTATAGATGTGACGCTATTACCAAAGGTCACTGAAGTCAAGTTGGGACAATAGTAGAAAGCCCATTCTCCAATGCTTTTAATACTGTTTGAGATGTTTAGGGAGGTTAAAGAAGTACAATCATAGAAAGCGAACCTGCCAATTTTTAACACCTTATAGGTATCACCTCCATACGTGATTCGGTCAACAATGTTGGCTACTCCCTTAAAACCAGACTGGTCATATCCGGATACAATAAGGTGACCCTCTTCAATGGTGTATTTAATATAGTCAAGATAGAAATTCTTTTCATCGATGACGGAGAAGGTACTTCTATTGGAAGTAGTGCCATCCTCATTTATCACCACAGTGACAATGGGACTACCCCCTCCTCCATCATTTCCATGATTACCATCCGTGACATCATCATCTTTACTACAGGATATTATTATGAGCATCGCCATCATTACAAGGCTCATGATTGTAATCTTTTTCATTTTTATCGCTATTTTTTAATTTTACAAACGCAAAAGTACAACATTTTTTATTTATCCCCAACTTTTTGAGTGAAAAATGGGCTTGCAGCCACAAGAGGATCGCCACTATACCCATGAATGTATGCTTATAAAAGCTTACCTTATGATTACTTCACTAAAACCTTTAGCTTGCAGCCACAACAGGAACTGCTGGCTCCATGCTTCGGTGGTGGTGCGACCCGTTTGGGGCATGAGAGTGTAGGGGCCTGTGCCGTCACCATAGAGGTGGAGTTCGGCATTGCCTCCAGCTTTCTTCCATTCGAGAAAAAGATTGACAAGACCTGCTGCCACATTCTGGTGGTCAGCACGGGTCATGATGAGGAGAGGGGGGGCAGGTGTAGGCACCTTGACGGGCATGAGGGAGGGACCAAAGTTGGTGCAGAGGAAGTCAGGGCACTCAGCAGGGTTTGCGGCTTGGATGGTAGCTGCAATTGCCACGCCACCTCCTGCGGAGAAACCCAGATAGCCAATCTTATGGGTGTCCAGATGCCACTCTTGGGCATGTTGGCGCACCATGCGGATGGCAGCCTTGGCATCATCAGAAGCAAGTTGTAGGATGGAATCTCCTGCGGGATAGTGTAGGGGATTGGCATCTGCTTGTGGGAAGCGTTCAAGATGGGTGACATCCACCATCGGGGGCATCTGCATGCCTTGTGGGAAGGAACCTGTACCAGTGTTGAGGTGGTATTTCAATCCGATGGCAGCAATGCCCCGTTCATTGAGGAAGGTTGCCATCTGCTCCACATCGGTGCCCCACGAGAGGGCTCTCATACCACCGCCAGGACAAAGGATGACAGCACATCCGTTGGCTTTATCGGCAGGAGGAAGGAACACCTGAATGGAGGGTTTCACCACCCCTGTGATGTTTTTGCGAGCACCCTCTCCTGTCACTTTCTCTGTGTCGGTGGTGACTGGTTTGGCGAGAGGAAGGTCATAGGTCTGCTGTGCCCAAGTAGTCAAATTACAGAACAGAAAGAGGATAAAAGAATAGGTTTTACGTATCATAAAGTTCTTTTCTTTTGAAATTTATACAAAGATAGACAAAAATTAGGAATTAGGAGTCAGGAGTTAGTTTTTTTTCGTATCTTTGTACTATCTTCAATAGAATATGATATGAAAGCAATCAGCACGACAAAGGCACCAGGGGCAATAGGTCCCTATAGCCAAGCCATTCAGGCAGGAGAGTTTATTTACACTTCGGGACAGTTGGGCCTTAACCCTGCCACGGGTGCGTTCCCCGAAGGAGGAGTGAAAGAACAAACACAACAGGCACTCTGCAATGTGAAAGCCATTCTGGAAGAGGCTGGGGTGTCGATGGCAAACGTGGTGAAGACCACGGTGTTCATGGCAGACATGAACGACTTTGCCGAGATGAACAGCGTGTATGCCGAGTTCTTCACAGAACCCTACCCTGCCCGTTCGGCTGTAGCAGTGAAAACTTTGCCAAAGAATGCTTTGGTAGAGATTGAAGTGGTGGCAGGTAAAAAATGAAAATGACCATACGGGATGTTGGCAACTTTCATTTTTTCATTCTCTCATTTTTTCATTTTTATATCACTTTTCGTTCAAATAGAAGGAGAGTTCCACTTTGTAGGTCTTGTCTTTCTCTTCTATCTGGGCAGCAAGGGTGAGCACGTAGTAGTTCACTTTCTTGTAAGACCTGACATCGAAGATGGCTTGTCCGTCCTTCATGAACTTGTTACCCATCTCTTCGTCATTCCACTCATAATCAAGGTAGCCGTTGTTGAGGTCTGCCCAACTCCACTTTCCGATGTAGTGGTTGCCATTCTCGAAGAAGAAGCAGAACTTGCCATCGCTTGTAAACTCAATACTGGTGATGACGGTACCCTCGTCCAGTTCTTCGGTGATGGTGGCGACAGTCTTTGCATAGTCAAGTATGGCATTGAGACTGGCTGCTTCGGCAGGATTATCAAACTGCTTCACCGCAGTCACGCCATCCTTGTGACGCAGACGTGTGCTCACCACCGTCCATTCGCGACAAAGTTTTGTTGAAATCGCATCAGTTGCCACTTTTTCCGCAATCACGGCATCCTCGGCTTCAAATTCTTCAATTTCACTGCCACTCATCAGGCGAATCTTGGCGGTAACACTTTTGCCCGTTTCCTTGTTGGTCACTTCTACCGTACAATAGTCTTTGCCATCCTCATCCTTGATGTTGTAGATGTTTTTGTTGCCATTGACTGTTAAAGTATAAGTACCAACCATATATTCATCTTTTGCATCTCCCTCAGCACGTCTTTTGGCAGAAGGAAGCATCTGTCGTTTCTTGATTATGATAGCCCGATTCGTCTCAGTGAAAGAAATCTCCTTGAAAGGAGCCGTTTCAGCATTAAACTTGAGCGTTAATGCTTCTGTCAATGAGGCATTCAGGGCTGGTGCAGATGATGATGAAGCCGATTCTTTTGTAATGGTAACATCATCGCCATCAGTGCTACATGCTGTAAAAGCCACTGCAGCAGCAAACATGGACAAATAAAGCAAATTCTTTTTCATATCATTTTAGTTTTTAGGGTTATGATTTAGTTGACAGTTGATAATTGACAGTTGACAGTTAGGCTGACGCGGTGTGCACACTCGCCGCATGGTCCTTAAACCTTAAACTCTAAACTTTAATCTTTACCACCCACATTAGAATACATTATAATAAAGACGGAAGTTGAGCACGGGATACACTTTCACCCGCTCAATAATCTTCACGGCATCATGGAAATCCTCGTTATCTATATCATCCTTCCGCATCTTGATCCATCCTTCCTCATCAGGTGAATAAACCTTCAAGGATGGCTTTCCCCAGAACATGACACCAAAATCGAATGCCACACTCACTTTGTGCTTGGAAGAGATAGGACGTCCGAAGCCCCATCCGACATAGGGTTTGAATCCCTTGGTCTGGAGTTTCAATCTCACCAGACCATCCTCATCTGGACGCACAAACACATCACCGATTTCAAGACCTTCGCCTTCGTCCACATCCAGCAGTCCCGTGTTATACACCGTACCAAGATCGGGGATACCTGCATAAAAACCACCCGTCAAGTGGAAGGAACTGTGTTTGAATGGATAGATGTCAGCCAGCAGTTTATAGTCAGTCATGTGGACACGCCCCCGCACATCCACATTCTTCTCCACGCCCTTCGTGGTGTAGTCGATGTCGAAGTTGATGTTGAAACGGGGCAATGTTGTAAATCCTGTACGGAACGTCACATAATGGGTCACCGGCATAGCAGCCTCAAATCCCCAACCTGTCGTACCCACTTCTGCACCGATAGACAAATGGTTGGCAAGTTGCCTGTCTTGAGCAGAAACTGTTGTTGCCAGCAACATTGCCGCAACAAATCCCAATAAATGGAAGACTCTTCTCATAAGTTTCATTGTTAAGGTTAATATCTCTTTTTATTCTCTCTCGTTTCTCTTTTGATTTAAGTTTTGGATATTTTATTTGAGGGGGGAGTTAAAGGAGTTAGAGGAGTTATCGCTACGCTCAGGAGTTAAAGGCCGATACTTTAACATTAACCCTAACTTCTCTCCCCTAAACAGGGGAGTCGGAGGAGTCTCTCCTTCCGTTGTCCGTTGTCTATTACCCGTTGTCTGTTTCGAGTTGACGTTTCGATTGCAAATATATGTAAAAAGAAAACAATCCTCCAAACAAAATCTCTACTTTTTCCTATTTTTTGACAAAAAAGTTATAAAAGTCACTAAAAAAAGGGGAAAAACGCATTCGTCTTTCCCCTTTTTCGATTCCAAATAAGAATACAGACACTGTTATTTCCCCACAAAAGCCTTGATGTCCTCGTCTGTCGCATTGTTCATGCGCTTGCCAGCCTTGAAGGTGAAGTTGGGGTAAGCAGTCTTGAGTTGGTTGACAGAATTGTCAATCGGGCTGCTGCCAGATGTGGCAAATGGAATGATGGTCTTGCCCTTGAAGTCTTGTGACTCAAGGAATGAATAGATGATGCTGGGTGCCTTGTTTGCCCAAATGGGGAAACCCAGGTAAATGACGTCATACTTCTTGATGTCAACAGGCTTGCCTCCTAACTTCTCCCTGAAAGCAGGATTGCCCATCTCCGCCACGGAACGGGACTGACGATTACGATAATCGAGGTCTTCCTTCGTGTAGGGCTTTGCAGGCTGAATCTCATAGATGTCAGCGCCTGCAGCCTTCTGGATTTTCTCTGCAGCCACCTTGGTGTTACCTGAAGCGGAGAAATAAGCCACCAGGACTTTGCCACCTTTGGCTGTCTGTGCACACACCGTCATGCTGATTGCCATGAGGGCAACGGTGAGAATAGATGTCAGTTTTCTCATTGTCGTTTGTTTTTAAGTGGTTAATAAAAAATTATAGTATGTGTTCAAACAATTCGCCAGGACAGTCGATGATAGTTTTGGCACCCTGCTCCACCAGATAATCCCTGTCACGGAATCCCCAACTCACAGCAATGCAAGGAAGGTCTGAGTTCTTCGCAGTCTGCAAATCAACCTCGCTGTCACCCACATAGACGCACTCCGACTTCTCAATGGACCGCCCATGCAGCAAAGAGAGTTGGCGGATGGCTTCATCCACCATGTCGGGTGCAGGCTTCCGCTTCACTGTGGGAGTCTCCCCTATCGCCACATCAATGCTGTCAGCAAAGAATGCCTTGTGCAAATCCTTCACCGCAGGGGCGAGTTTGTTGCTCACAATGGCGGTGAAGAGTCCCCTTTTCTTGCACTCTTTCAACATTTCGGGAATGCCTCCGTAGGGAGCAGTCTTATCCATGGAATGTGCCACATAGTAGGCACGGAAAATTTCAAACACCCGCTCCTTCAGTGCCTCGTCAGCCGTCGGACAGGTCTGCTCCACACTCCTGTTAACCAAGTTCCTGACACCATTACCCAGATAACGACGAGTGTCCTGCTTCGGATTGGGAGCCAAACCTGCTTCACGCAACGCATACGAAACACTGTCGTGCAAATCATCCAGCGTATTCATCAGCGTTCCGTCCAAGTCGAAGATTATCGTTGTTGTCATGCGTATGTCCTTTCCAAAAACCTCGGTTCCATTGCCTTGATAAGCATTCACCCGATCTCATAGAATCAGTTGTTTACGTGCCACATCGTCAAAATGTTGTTGCGCCCAATCTACCATATACACAATAGCAGGCATGAGTGACCGTCCCGTCTCCGTGAGCGAATACTCCACCTTCGGAGGCACTACTGCATACGCCTCACGATGCACCAAATTGTGCTGTTCAAGATTCTTTAGCGTGGCAGACAACATCTTCTGTGAGCAGTCCGTCATGAAATGCCTCAGTTCATTGAAACGCATGATGCCACTGTCGCTCGTATGGAGTGCATACAGCACCAACATAGACCATTTGTCACCGAAGTGACTGATGACTTGCCGGATGGGACAAGACAAATATGCTGCTTGAATATCTGCCATAAACATAGAATTTTTGACAAAGGTAACCAAAAGTTACTATTATACAAAAAGATGGATGTTAATCTATGTTAAAGCATGTTTTCTTCATCTCCTTTTCTTTCCCATTTCCTACCATTTTGTAACTATGTATCTCATTAGAAACCTCTTGCACAGATGGAAAAGTCACCGTAACTTTGCATTGTCAAAAGATAAAATGAATAATCACCATTAAAAGAGTAAAGACAATGAAAGCAATTCAGACCATCAAAGAAGGCAAGAACTTCAAAGCAGCAAACTTCGGACGTATCGATGAAATGATTGAGCACGACCTGCCCATGGGTCCTGATTTCACCCTGCACGGCAAGGTGTTTGGCGGACAGGCAGTAGGTGCTGCAGCCAGCGAATTCAGTTTCCAGACACTCGTACCAGGTCAGGACAGCGGTTTTCTCCACACACATAAGACGCACGAGGAACTCTATTTCATTCTGCGTGGTGAGGGTCAGTATCAGGTGGATGGCGAGATTTTCCCTGTGAGCGAAGGCAGTGTCATCCGTGTTTCCCCCGACGGCAAACGCGCGCTGAAAAACACTGGCAACGAGAACCTAACCATGCTTTGTGTGCAGTATAAAGGCACTCCTTTCACTGAAGCAGACAGCCCCATGACTGACGGCGTGATTCTACAAGAGGAACTAAAGTGGTAACACCTATCTCAGGTGACAAATCCTACAGGTGGCGACTTCACTCCCCTTCGTTGGAAATGATAATCAGACAAAATACCCCATCGTGTATCGGGAAAAATTGATACACTCATAAGGGGTAAATCCATGTAAAAAGCGGTGAAAATCCGCTTTTTATTTTGTATTGTGTTCGATTTCCTCTATCTTTGCACTCAATCTATGGCAACATCCGCTTTCACCACCCGTAAACAAGGGGGACGAAAGGGATGGTTTTCTATTTATCGCAGAACATCAAACACTATCAATTATGGTTAAGCACATTATTCTCTGGACACTGAATCCAGAACTCACAGAGGAAGAGAAACAGCAAGTGAAACGTGGCATTAAGGAAGGACTTGAAGGACTGGTCGGCAAGGTGCCAGGACTCCTTGACGTAAAGGTGAACATCGACGGTCGGTTGGCATCGTCCAATGCTGATGTGATGCTTGACAGCACACTCGAATCGGAGGCTGCCTTGAAAGGCTATGCACAGCACCCCGAACATGTGGCTGTGGCCAACACAAAGGTACGCCCCTACACCGTACAAAGAAGTTGCTTAGACTTTGAAAGTTGAGAGTTGACAGTTGATAGTTAGGGTTAGGGTTAAAGTTAAGGTTAAATATGGAAAACTTGACAGTAGTGAAAGTGGGGGGCAAGATTGTGGAGGACGAAGAGAGCCTCCAGCAGTTGCTCCGCGACTTCAGCGCCATTGAAGGCGCAAAGGTGTTGGTGCATGGTGGCGGCAGGTCTGCCACAAAGGTCGCCGCACAATTAGGTATCGAAAGCACTATGATTGGTGGTCGCCGTGTGACTGACGCAGAGATGCTGCAAGTGGTGACGATGGTGTATGGCGGCTTGGTCAACAAAAACATCGTGGCACGCTTGCAGGCATGTGGCATCAACGCCTTGGGACTGACAGGTGCCGACATGAACGTGATGCAGTCACACAAACGCCCCTTGAAAAAAGTGAAGATGGAGGACGGCAGCGAACAGATGGTCGATTTCGGTTTTGTAGGTGATGTGGACCGATGCGATGGCAAGATGCTTGCCACTCTGATAAGTGAAGGTGTGGTACCCGTCATGGCACCGCTGACACACGACAAGGAGGGACATCTGCTCAACACCAACGCTGACACCATCGCCGGCGAGACAGCCAAGGCATTGGCGCCCTATTTCGACGTGACCCTCATCTACAGTTTTGAGCATGCAGGTGTACTGACCGACCCCGATGATGAGGCATCGGTCATCCCCCATATCACAGCCGAGAGTTTTGAACAATTGAAAGCTGATGGCACAGTAAGTGGTGGCATGATTCCCAAAATCGAAAATGCCCTCGAAGCAGTCAAGGCTGGCGTAAAAAGAGTCATCATCACCAAGGCTGATGCCATTGATGGCAAGCAGGGAACTATCATCAGTTAGGAATGAGGGACCCCTCCGACTCCCCTGTTTAGGGGAGAGAAGTTAAGGTTAGGGTTAATGTTAAAGTATCGGCTTTTAACTCCCTCTAACCCCCAAAAGAAAAATATGGATTTTAAGCACGACATCCTTCCGTTGAAGAACATCATCTTCAGAACAGCGTTACGCATCGCCCTGAACAGGGAGGAGGCGGAGGACATCGTGCAGGACACACTCATGAAGTTGTGGGAACGACGCAATGAATTGGAAAAGGTGGAGAACTTGGAGGCTTTTGCCTTGACCATGGCTCGCAACCTCGCCATTGACAGGAAAGAAAAAATGGACAACCAGCATGTGTCGTTTGACGATGAGGAACATGACCGACCCGATGAAGGAATGGGAAATGCCGACAACACACTGATGCGGACAGAAACCCGCAGTTTCATTGCCAACACCATCAACACCTTACCCGAAAAACAACGCACCATCCTACAACTAAGAGATATTGAAGGAAAAACTTATAAAGAAATCGCAGAAGTGTTAAGCATTTCAGAATCAGACGTAAAAGTAACGCTCTTCCGTGCACGAAACGAGTTGAAGGAAAAAATTTTGCAAAAAAAATCACTTTTCCTGTAACTTTTTCGTTTTTCACCCGTCGTTAAGATAGAGGGTGGCGGAAAAACAGGCTCTTTAATGACAAGTTTCAGAGACAGCATTTCCGCCCCTCAGATCTAAAAAATTCACCCCAAATGGACTACAAGTACATAGAACAATTGTTGGAAAGTTACTTCGCCTGCACCACCACATTGCAGGAGGAGCAGATTCTCCGCTCGTTCTTCTCGCAAGAGGATGTACCAGGACATTTGGCTCAGTATGCCGACCTTTTCAACTATGAGGCATCGGCTAAAGAGGACACACTGGGTGAGGATTTCGACGAGCGCATGATGGCACTGATTGACTCCGCCGAACAAAAGGTTGAGGTAGTCGAACCAAAGACAGAGCAGGCAAAGCCACGCATCATCAATTTGGCAACTCGCCACTTCGCACCTTTCTTCAAGGCTGCCGCAGTGGTGGCAATGGCACTCACCATCGGACGTGCGGCTGAACATGCCATCGGAGAGCAGGAGGCTGAGGAAAACAACAATGTCATCGCTGTTGACCCCTACATCAAGTCAAGCGATGTGCGACAAGCCATCCGCGTGAAGGATGTAAGCCAAGCCGAGACAAAGGCAATCAACGACTCCATCATTAGCCTCAACGCCAAGGATGAGATACAATAAGACGGCGGCTCATTGACACACAGAAAGATTTTTGCTTTTACTTATATAAACAATTAATGCTTAACTAAACCAATTCTATTAGGTGCGACGCTGTGAAGCCCGTCACCCCGCCAAAGAAGGAAACACACTTCGGAGGCACAAGATTGAACAAAGGTTCAATTCTCTTAAAACCAACTTCGTGCTTCGGCACGAAAAAAGGGGCAGTTCGACAGGAACTGCCCCTTTTTCGTGTATGCCCACTTTAGATGAATCCCTATTCACCAAAGGTTTTGAAACCAATAGACAAGCATGCCTGCCAAATAACCTATGAAAGCAAGCAGAGAGAAGTGGCGAAGATACCAGACGAAGCTGATGCGTTCCAACCCCATGATGACAACACCTGCCGCTGAACCAATGATAAGGATGCTACCACCCGTGCCTGCACAATACGCCAACAGATTCCAGAAGTCACCATCTTGACAGAAATTCTGCATCACGGCTGCAGCATCTGAGGGAGCAATGCTGTACATCCCCATCGCACTGGCTACCAACGGCACATTATCGACCACAGATGACATGACACCAATGATGCCATTGATTGTATAGGCATCTCCTGCGAAAGTGTCGTTCAGCCATACGCCCAACTGACCAAGAGTACCCGTCTCACCCAAAGCACCCACTGCAAAGAGGATACCAAGGAAAAAAAGAATGGTGGGCATGTCTATCTTACGTAGAATGCTTGCCACACGTACCTTCTTTTCCAAGGCCAGCAAGCGTTCATTACGCCGAATCATCAATTCCGTCACAATCCAGAGAATGCTCAACAGCCCCATAATGCCGACAAAGGGAGGTAAACCTGTCAACGTGTGAAATAGTGGTACAAGCACCAACCCTCCCACACCAATAAGGAAGATGGCCACTCTTCCTCCACGGGAGAATGCAGACTGCTCTTGTGGGGAATCAACCTCTTCGTTCACGATTTCATCTGTAGTTTCCAGCCTACCCTTCAACCTATAGGACACGATAAGTGCTGGTACAGCGACGCTAATAAATGAAGGCAGGAAGAGGTTCAGAATGATGCCACTGGTCGAAACGCAACCTCTAATCCAAAGCATGATGGTGGTGACATCGCCAATGGGCGAGAAAGCACCCCCCGAATTGGCAGCCAAGACTATCATGCCTGCATAGAGAAGACGTTGCTTGCGCTCCCTAACTAACTTTTTCAGCACCATCGCCATGACAATGCTGGTGGTCATGTTGTCGAGCAAAGCCGAGAGTACAAACGTGATGCCGACGATTTCCCACAAGAGAACACGGGCATGGGTGGTGTGCAGATAGCGCGAAACAAAGCCGAATCCTCCGTTGGAATCAACCACTTCCACTATCGTCATGGCACCCATCAGAAAAAGAATGGTTTCACAGGTCTCAGCCCATGGGGAAGGAAGACTTCCTCCGATGACAGCTCGGAATGCCCTATCATATAGACAGCCCAGCATGCCACACCCACAAAGAGCGCAATGGCCGACTTGCTTACCTTGGTGACGCTCTCCATGACGATGCACAGATAACCCACCACAAAAATCATTATAATCAATGTTGTCATATTGAGAATCTTATCTAACTTTTTCTCTTTGAGCCAAACACGCCAAAACTCAACAACACCACAATGGCACCAAGCACAATGATGGCATGACTGGCTGTGTGGTGACTCTGAAGATGAAACACTTGAGATACGAACATCAACAAAAGACCACAACAGAGTAGCGAAATCCCTAAGAGAAGTCGCTCTTTATTACTAAAATGTTTCATTCTCTTTCTTCTGTTTAAGGAAGAAAACATCAATACTTATTTCTTTTGCCGAGGGTACAACACACCCGACAGCAATTCAGCCTCATGCCCTTCGTAGATTTTCACTTCGGTGATAGGCACATACTCCAACTCAGCATAGCGGAAAAGTTGGACTGCACAAAAACTGCCATCTCTTGCCACACACAACTCCATACAGTAATTTCCGTTGGGGTCAAAGTCCAACTTAAGTTGGATGTGTTCAGCACAAGTCGGGTCGTTCTGGAACTTCAGCAGAAACTGATGGATAGCGTTGCCAGACGAGACTGTGTAGTAATTGCGGATACAATCCACCTCGGCAAGGGTGGGACGGTAATACACTCGGGTAAAAAGGTCGAAGAAGCCATGCTTCACGAAGATATGAGGATGAGAGGCCACAATGGGGGCCATCTCCATGTTTTTGAAACTTGCCATAGTCTTTTTATTAGCGTTTTTTGAATCAATAAATGTTTGGAAGAGTCGGTTTTTACGACTCTTGAATGAATGTTTCTCTGCCCATTTCAGCCAGAGAAATAGAGAAAGAGGAGGACACGACACAATCGGCAGGACATCCCACATGAGGGGTTGCCTTGCCTGACAGGAGAAAGGAGAAAAAACGCTAACGGATGATATGCCTCAACACATAAAAAAGGGCTATGCGAGAGGCATAGGAGCGGATGGGCACAGTGGTTCGCTGCGTGAATCCGCCAAAGATTTGATGAATGGAAGAACGTGGTGCACGGCAAGCCACAAAAGCTTTGCCTCCACCACGGAGTGTGGGAGATGTGCGCTCTCCCGAACGGGGTTGTGCCCGCTCCTCAGAGGGACAAATGGTGCGACACAGCGAAGGAGTACTCGTAAGCGTTCCTTCGCGAAAACGGATGCCACCGTCTGTTCTCACCAAACAATCTCTATTGTTCTCTTTCTGCACAAGCACTTCCTGCCGTGTCTGCAACCCGGAATATGCAGGCACGTCTTGACACGAAGCCCCGAAAAAGGCCGTCAATGCCAAAAGGAATATGTGTAGCAGGTGTTTCATTAAAGTGACAATAACGTTTCGGGATAGTGAAACTCTACTTAACGTGAATTCGACAAAAACTACAAATATTAAATTCATGAAAAATTCGTGGTTAATTCATGGACATTCGTGTTTTATTTTGGACATAAATTATCATGAATTAACCACGAATTTTTTCATGAATTATTTTTGTTAGAATTCATCGAACTGACGCTATTTACGTTTGATGATGCGGTTCGTCACACGCTCTGCTGAAATGATGGCGCCGTCTTCACCCACGACATCGACGTTCCACACATGAGTGCTTTTGCCTGCATAAATCAGTCGAGCCTTGCCAAAGACTTTACCTTCAGTGGCTGACATGGCCACGTGGCTGGCACTGACTTCGGTGCCACACACCGCAAGGGACTCGTCATACTGAGTCAGATGGAGGGAACCGACACCCGCAATGGTCTCGGCAAGCGTGAGGGACGCACCTCCGTGCAAAACGCCCAGATACTGACGGGTGGAGGGAGAAATGGGCATCTCTGCCACGGCATACTCATCGTCGGTAGGTACAAAACGGATGCCTAAGGCTTCGATGATGGTGCCTTGCATTCGGGAGTGGAGGAAATCACATTCTTGTTGAGTTAACACAATTATATTGACAATTTAATCATTTACCATTTACTATTTATGAAGCCCTCGGGTCATTTAGGCGGTGTGGTATTGGTGCAGTTCTGTCCGCAGGGCATGTGCCTTGCCATCAGTCACCTTATCCATCAATGCCCAGAACTGGGAGGAATGGTTATGGTGGACGGTGTGGCAGAGTTCGTGAAGAATCACGTAGTCCTGCAAATGCTCTGGCACCTGCATCAGATAGAGCGAGAGGCTGATGGTGTTTCTGCCTGAACAGGAGCCCCAACGGGTTTTGGAGTCACGGATGGTCAAACCCTCATAGTGAAAGCCGTGCAGATAAGCCAGTTCTGCCACACGGCGAGGCAATAAAGCCTTGGCTTCCCGACGCATCCTCGCCACATCATCGGTAGTCAACTGCGGGCGTTCCTTCAGTGCAGCCTGCTTCTTCAGCAACGAAGAGCGGAACTTCTCGACGGTGCTCTTCACAAAAGAGAGTGGTGCACCTCGGAAGGCAGTTACACGAAGACCGTCAACCTCAGGACGCATAATGATGCTACGTGCCCTCGGGTTGACGGTCACTGTAACCGTACCTAATTCTTCGTCTTGGTAGGTCATGTCCTGATTCAGGGGCAAGGTAATCCTCACTTGGAGAACTCCTTGTAAATCTTGTCGGCTATAGCCTGCATCTCTTCAGCAGGAAGACTGAGTTTGGAATTGGCAAAATTCATGTCCTTCTCACTCTGCATAGGGATGAGATGGATGTGCGCATGGGGCACTTCAAGACCCAACACAGCCTGACCCACTTTCACGCACGGGAATGCTTTCTTGATGGCAACAGCCACCTTCTTGGCAAACACCTCGAATCGTGCCAGTTCATCGTCTTCCATGTCGAAGATGTAATCAACCTCTCGACGTGGAATGACCAACGTATGACCTTTCACAAGCGGATTGATGTCAAGGAACGCATAAAACTCATCGTTCTCGGCACACTTGTAGGAGGGAATCTCTCCTGCTGCAATCTTAGCAAAAATACCCATAATTATCCGAAACTAATGCTCATGATTTCAAACTTCATCACACCACGTGGCACGGTAACTTCTGCCACATCGCCCACTTTCTTTCCCAGCAGACCCTGAGCAATAGGGGTCTTGATGGAAATTTTGTTCTCGCGCAGGTTTGCCTCACCCTCGCTCACGATGGTGTAAGTGAGTCTCATGCCGTTCTCCACATTCTTCAGTTCCACCTTCGAAAGAATCTGCACCTCGTCTGTCTTCGTAAGTTTCGAGGGATCAAGAATCTTCGTATCTGCAAGGATTGCCTTCAGTTCAGCAATCTTGGTTTCCAGTTTTCCCTGTGCTTCCTTGGCAGCATCATACTCTGCATTCTCAGAGAGGTCACCCTTTTCGCGGGCCTCTGCTATCTGGCGGATCACCTCTGGGCGTTCCACCTCTTCTAACTGTTTGATTTGGGCACGAAGTTTATCGTAGCCCTCCTGTGACATATAAGCCATGGTTATTTACGATTTAACGATTTTACAATTTGTGATGATGGTCAACAACTTTTTACGATTGTTATCTTTCGGAGCGATAAAGAAAAAGAATCCCGACACTTCTTGATGTCGGAACCCTTCCAATCTTTTCCGCTGCAAAGATACTGCTTTTCCTCTATTCCACCAAATTTTTCGCCGAATATCTTAAAAACTGAAAGAAAAACCACCCAAAAAGTTCGCACCAATGTGGCGGTAACCAAAGTAACGGTCATAGTTTTGATTCAGCAGATTATCACCCTTCACAAACACGGTGAGCGGAAGTTCAATCGGCAATGTGTAGCGGATGCTTGCCCCCAGATTCACCATGTTGGGACGTTCATAGGCCGAACCCGACTCCACTTTGATGTTAGGATTGCTAAAACAAGCCCACCGCCAATCCAATCCTGCATACAAGCCGTGCATCAGTTTGAAGTCTGCCTTCCAGTTCATATCGAACATCGGCGACAGATAGGAACCTTCCAACCACTCTTCCCCTGGCGCCTTGTTGCTCTCGATGTTCAACCGATGACGGGCATCCACCTTGACAATATCCCCATAGTTATACACAAAGTCGGCATTCAGATAGAAGCACTTGTTCTTAGAGAGGGTTGCCCAAGGATATTCTATGCCATCCCTTGTATTGGGAGCCAACAAGAAGTTCAAGTGATTTTTTGACTGGTCAAAGCCTACATTGAGGTCTCCGCTCAGTCCATTACCACTTTGGAAACGATAACCCACCTGTGCATCAACGTGGTGAAATGCATCTTCCATTTTGATGATGCCATCACCTGAGAAACTGATATGCCCATCTAACATGAAATAGGGATGAATGGCTGTGAGATGACGAAAATCGTTGTTTTCCTCATAGCCCCGAGCCTTCACATAAACATCGCTTTTCGGAGTGATATGGTAGGTGAGCGAGGCATCAGGAGCCACATGCCCCTTTGTGCTGACGAACACCCCCAACTTCAAATCCATTTGTTCTCCGCTATACTTATAATATGGAGTGAAGCGCAAACGGGTGATGCCATCCAGTTCCACATTGCCGTATGCTGAATAGTAAGCCCCTATTCCGATTCCTGCACTATGCTCGTCGGAGATGCGATAGGCTGCTGTTCCATCCATCTGGAGCAAGGTCTCTCCCAATTTCTTCTGCAAACTGGTTCGGTGATTCTGGCTGAAGAACTTCACGCCTGCTGTTGCATCAAAAGTGAAATTCTCAATCTGATAGGGGGTGAGACCCACTATCACACTGCCCAACACATTGTGCTGCTTGTCCGTACCTGTTGCGTTTGCAGTCCTATAGTTATACAGTTGGTTCTCGTAGTCACCCTTCACAAAGAGGTCCACCCCGTTATCAAAACGGTGATTATACTTCAAGGCTGTTCGGTTCGTGTAGTCACGGCTCTTCCAGTCTTTCAAGTCAAAATACTTATTCTCTTTAGCCTTTCCATTGAAGCCTTTCAAAGTGAAATCTAAAGTCAAGGCATCATTGTCGCTCAAATCGAACTGATAGGCAGCCATGCCATCCAGTGTGCCAAGCACTCCACCACTCAAATGCACATATCCCTTCTTGTTACCTTTCCACACCGCCTCACTCTCATAATCGCCAAGGGGCTCGGGTGTATAATTGCTGAGAGGCTGCCCCTGCACGGCATACTCCATCGTATAGTGCGTCACCTTCGTTTCAGCAGGTTTCGTCTTCACGGGCATCTTCTTCACATCGGTCACCACAGGTTTTGCATCGTTGGTCACTTCCACGGTGTTGTCCAACTGCGCCAAGGCTGCAAGGCAAACGAGAAGTGAACAAGAAGTAAGAAATACTTTTTTCAAGACTTGAGAAGTGAATAATCTAAGTTTCATATCTTTCGTTTCCTAATTATCAATTCTATTTAACTTCCGAATATTTTGTTGACAGTTATGCGAACGCGATGCTTACCCCCCGCATGATTCTCCCCATTATGGGGGTAGCGAGCGATGAAACAGGGCAACCAGATGTTGTGCTGTCGGGAGCGACCGAAGAAAGTGCCCTTTCTGAGGACGGACAGTCCGAAGGACAGAGAGGGTCTTCACTCCTAATTCTTAACTCCCAACTCCATTCTCTCCTGTATCATCCTCTGAATGTCATCGTTCTCTTTGTAGTTTGCTTTCAACGACTCTAAAGTCTGCTTGGCTTCCACCTCACGACCCTCAGCCTTATAGATGTCACTCAACAGAATGAAGGCACGTGCTAACCAATAGGGTTTACCGATGCCGTCGTCAATCGCCTTATTCAACTGCTGTTCTGCTTGCTGATACTTGCCCTCGTTGAAAAGTTTCTGTGCTGCAACCACAGGAGCCTTGGCGGTTTCCGTCGCAATGGAGTCCTGTGCTGCGGCAATGGAATCCTGGATGGCAATGTTGGCAGCCATGTTTGCCAATTCCTCCCCAGCCTTCTTGGCATATTCACTGCCTGGATAACGGATGGAGATGGACGAGAACACGGCAGCAGCCTCATCTTCCTTGCCCGACAACACATAGGCACGACCTTGCTCATACAGAGCCTTGGCGGCTTGCGAGGAGGTGGGATATTCAGCATTCATCTGATTGATGAGGTCAACTTTTTTGTCGTAGTTGCCACGCAGACCCTCGATATAAGCCTGTTGCAACATGGAGTAGTCACCCATGGTGTGATCGGTTGCCTTGGCTGCCGCATAGTTAGCGTTAGCCTCGTCATAATTGCGCATGTTCAAGTAACTGTCACCGATGCGGTTGTAGGCATCTGCCCTCACCGAAGCTATGGCTGTCGTTGTCATCTCCGTAATTTTCTGGAATTGCGTGATGGCAGCATTATACTTTTGCTGCTTGAACAGGGCATAACCCAAACTATACAGGGCGTAACCACTGTTCTTCAACTTTCCGGCAGGGGTCTGCCCGCCCAGATTGATGGCTGTGTTGAGGTCACTGGCAGCCTGAGCATAATTGCCCAAACGGTAGTTGCAATCGCCCTTCACATAATAGGATTCGGCATACGCCTCAGCATCCTGCTTGCCCAATCCGATGGCTTGGGTAGCATAGGTGAGCGCCTCCTGCACATTGTTTTTTCCCAACTCCTGAAATGCCAAGTTGTAGAGCACCTTCTGCTTGTCTGCCTGAGTGGAAGCGTCTGGAGACTGTACCTTATTGATGGCATTGAGTGCTTTCGAGTAGTTTCCCTTCTTCATATAAACCTCCGTCAAGCATTGAGACACAGGGGTGGCATATTGAGAAGTGGGATAGTCTTTCAGGAATTGCTCCATCACCGTCACCGTCATCGATGCGTTTTGTTCGTGCAGCGTCAAAGCATAATTATAAAGTGCCTGTTCACGAAGTGTTGCACTGGGCGTCATCTTTGAGGCATTGAGAAATGCCTGCTGCGCCTCGCTCTTTTTGTTCAACTGCAATGCAGCGATACCTGCATGTAGCCATGCGTTCTGCGCCATCTCATCTTGGTCAACGCTTGCCGACTCCAACAAGGTTGCGTATGCAGCATCGAACTTGCCCATGTTGTAATAGCACATGCCTTGCTTATATTGTGAGGTGCGTGTCTTCTCACCTGCTTCCAGATAGCCCAAGGCACGTTCATACTGCCCTTCATCATACAGCCTTTCGCCTGCCAAACGATAAAGTACATTCTGATAGGCGTATGCTTCATCACTCAATCTTGTCAACGGATAAGGCAGCGGAGTGTCAATAGAGAACCCCTTTGCTTCATCCTCGAAGAACAATTCCAACGCTTCATCCACACGCTGTCCCTTCACCAACAAATTACGTCTGAATACGCACAAAACATCAGCATACTGCGACAGTGGATGTGCTTTCACCCACTCTCCCATTCGTTCTGCCGTTCCAGGATTACCCAACACATAATCACACACCAATGAGAGTGCTTCAGCCTCTTCCCGGCCTTTCGCACCTCCATCCGTCTCGTCCAAGAAACGCTCAAACTGCTGTCTTGCACCAAAGTAGTGACCATCGGCCACCGCCTTCACTGCCGTCTGCTGTGCCTGCATGCACAAAGCCGCGCCAGCCATCAGCCACGACAACAACATTCTTCTTTTCGTCATTTTCAGTAAAGATTCTTTATCAATTAGAAATTTCCGCTACAAAGATACACTTATTTCTCCTATTTTCTTCAACATTAACAATATATAACATCATTTTTTTTCATTTAAGACCTCAATGACCACTGTGCCGCTCCCAAAAGACACCCTCTGCATAACCTTGGATGGTCTTGTCCTGGTCGGCAAGCAACAGACGCTTAGCGGCAAGGAGACAATAATCAAGATGAAGTTCGATGCCACAATAGCGACGTCCCAACTTCTTGGCAGCCACAGCCGTAGTGCCACTACCCAAGAAGGGATCGAAAACCACATCTCCCTCACGAGAAGAAGCAAGAATAAGTTTGGCAATGAGTTTTTCCGGCTTTTGAGTGGGGTGGTCTGTGTTTTCGGGCATCGACCAAAAAGGCACAGAGATGTCATCCCAAAAGTTGCTGGGGAAAGTGGTACGAAAACGTCCTTCGGAGGTCTCTTCCCAGTCTTTCGGCCGTCCTTCTTCACGATAGGGGGCAAGCACTCGGCGACGCACTTTCACTGCTTCGACATCGAAATGATAATCCTTGGGATTTTTGACGGCAAACCAGATGTCCTCCATCGAGTTCTTCCAGTTGTGGGCAGCCCCTCTGCCCTTCTCCCGTTGCCAAGTGATGCGGTTGAGAATGGTGAGGCGTTCCTCAATCACCCGTTGCATGGAAGAAGAGCAACGCCAATCGCCACACATATAGAGGGTTCCGTCGGGAGCCAGTTTGTCGCAAAGGAGAGAGAACCAACTACGGAGATACTCTTCATATTGCCGAGGAGAAACCACCGTGAACTTCTTGTCCCCAAAGTTTCGGGGCAAATTGTAAGGAGGATCCACGATGATGAGATTGGCAAAGCCATCGGGCAATGTGGGGAGAACGTCGAAAAGGTCTCCGTGGATGAGTGATTGACCATCAATCATCTGCATGAGGCTTTCACGTTCCTCGCCTCCAATGCGTAATGTCCTGTTGTTCTTTGCCGTCATGGGGACAAAGGTAGATAAAAATGAAAAAATGAGAAAATGAAAGAATGAAAAATAGGAATGTAGAATAAGGAATTGTTACTTTTTCAACGAAAAAAACACGCTGAACAGCAAATAATTCCTCATTCCTAACTCCTAATTCCTAATTCTTCACTACCTTTGCAGCATCAACCAGCCCATGCGCTGGGCATTTTTTCCTTCAACTCTTAACTCTTAACTCTAAACTCTCACACGCATATGACAAAAAAATACGATTTTCTCATTATCGGTTCAGGTGTAGCCGGTATGAGTTATGCCTTGAAGGTGGCTGAAGCGAAGAAGGGCAAGATTGCCATCCTCTGCAAAACCACTCTTGAGGAGGCGAACACCGCAAAGGCGCAGGGAGGTATTGCGTCAGTGACGAACCTGCTCGTCGATAACTTCGAAAAGCACATTGAGGACACCATGATTGCCGGTGATTGGATTAGTGACCCTGAAGCAGTGAAACAGGTGGTGACGGGTGGTCCTGCAGGTATCAAAGATTTGCTTCGATGGGGCGTGAATTTCGACAAGAAGGAAGACGGCTCGTTTGACTTGCACCGCGAAGGCGGGCACTCCGAATTCCGCATCCTGCATCATGCTGACGACACTGGTGCCGAGATTCAGCGCGGTTTGATGGAAGCCGTGAGGAACCATCCCGACATTGAGGTGCTGGAGAACCATTTTGCTGTGGAAATCATCACGCAGCACCATTTGGGCATCCGTGTGACCCGCCGCACCCCCGACATCGAGTGTTTCGGTGCTTATGTGCTGAACCCAAAGACGGGAAAGATTGACACTTATCTGTCGAAAATCACCTTGATGGCAACAGGTGGCACAGGCGCCATCTATGCCACCACATCCAACCCCAACATCGCCACGGGCGACGGCATCGCCATGGTTTATCGTGCCAAAGGAAAGGTGAAGGACATGGAGTTTGTGCAGTTCCACCCTACGGTGCTGTTCAACCCTGCCGAGACGCATCCTGCCTACCTCATCACCGAAGCGATGCGCGGTTATGGTGGCATCCTGCGTTTGCCCAACGGTGAGGAATTTATGCAGAAGTATGATGAACGTCTGTCTTTGGCTCCCCGTGACATCGTGGCACGTGCTATCGACAACGAAATGAAGATTCATGCACTTGACCATGTATGCCTTGACGTGACACACAAGGATCCCGAAGAGACCAAGCACCACTTCCCCAACATCTATGCCAAGTGCCTCTCCATCGGCATTGACATCACAAAGGACTACATCCCTGTAGCACCATCGGCTCATTACATGTGTGGAGGCATCAAAGTCGATTTGGATGGACAGTCCAGCATCAAGCGCCTCTATGCCGTAGGTGAATGCTCCTGCACTGGTCTGCATGGAGGCAACCGTTTGGCTTCCAACTCACTGATAGAGGCTGTGGTTTATGCTGATGCAGCAGCCCGACACTCCTTGGAGGTTATTGACCAATACGAGTTCAACGAAAAGATTCCTGCATGGAACGATGAAGGCACTATGACCAACGAGGAGAAGGTGCTTATCGCCCAAGACGTGAAGGAAGTGGGACAAATCATGTCCACCTATGTGGGCATCGTCCGCTCCGACCTTCGTCTGCATCGTGCATGGGAACGCCTCGACCTGCTCTACGAGGAGACCGAGCACCTCTTCAAGCGTGTCAAGCCAACCCGCGACATCTGTGAACTCCGCAACATGATTAACGTAGGGTATCTCATCACACGCCAAGCACTGGAGCGTAAAGAGAGCCGAGGACTCCACTATACGGTGGATTATGCAAAGCATGCATTAGACAATAAGAAATAAACGCATATAATAACCAGTTCTGCTCTCGGCACCTTGGGTGTCTCGACAAACAATAATTACCACGTGAATTCGGTATAAGAATAACGCCTTTGGCGGCGTTAATTACCAATCATTACCAATCATTTTGACCAATAATATTGGGGGACGCAATTTTTGGTAATTGGGGGCAATTATTGTTTTCCAAGCCTCTACAGGAGGCGAAGGAGCAAGAATTAAGAGGGAAACAAGAATACATAACAAATATGAAAAAGTTACTGTCACTTTTAGTTTTTAGTTTTTCGTTTTTAGTTACATCGGCACAAGATGCGACCGTGCCGATGGACCCTGCCGTGCGCAAGGGCACCCTGCCTAACGGATTAACCTATTATCTTCGCCACAACGAGTGGCCCGAGAAACGTGCTTTCTTCTACATCGCCCAAAAAGTGGGTTCTATTCAGGAAGATGAGAACCAACGAGGTCTGGCACACTTCCTCGAACACATGTGCTTCAACGGCACCACCAACTTTCCAGGTGACCGCCTGAAGAAATATCTTGAGAGCATCGGCGTGAAGTTCGGCGAGAACCTCAATGCCTACACCTCTTTCGATGAGACTGTCTATAACATCGACAACGTGAATGTAGAGACTGCTGGAGCCATCGACTCCTGTCTGCTCATCCTTCACGACTGGAGTCATGACCTCCTGCTCGAGGGTGACGAAATCGACAAAGAACGTGGTGTCATCAACGAAGAGTGGCGTTCCAGAAGTTCTGCCATGATGCGTATGTACGAGAAGGCGCTCCCCGTCATGTATCCCGACAGCAAGTATGGCAACCGTCTGCCCATCGGCACAATGGACATCGTCATGAATTTCCCTTATGACGACTTGCGCAGTTACTACCGCAAGTGGTATCGTCCCGACTTGCAAGCCATCGTCATCGTGGGCGACATCAATGTGGATGAGATGGAGCAGAAGATAAAGACGGTGTTTGCCGACATCCAGCCAGCCGCTCCCGATGCTGCCAAGTTCGAGTACTACCCTGTACCCGACAATGACGAGCCTATCGTGTCCATCAACAAGGACAAGGAGCAGCGCAGCAACTCCATCAACCTGATGTGGAAAACCGAGGCTTTCCCACGAGAGATGAAGAACACTCCCGCCTATTTCATCTTCAACATCATCTCCAACGCCATGTCGGGTATGTTCAGTGAGCGCATCCGCGACATCCTCCAGAAAGAGAACGCACCTTTCCTTGGTGCCAACTTTGGCTATGGCGATTTCTTCGTGTCGAAGACGAAAGAGGCCTACAGTGCCAGTGTCACCTGTGAGGACAACAAATATGAGACAGGATTCAAGGCACTCTACCGCGAGGTGCTCCGTGTCAAGCGGTATGGCTACACGGTTTCCGAATATGAGCGTTTCAAATCCAGAATCCTCTCATCCATCGAGAGTGCTTACCTCCACCGCGACAAGGTGGAGAGCGACAGTTATGTGGATGAATGTGTGCGCCATTTCCTCGACAACGAGCCGATGGCAGGCATCGAATGGGAATACAACACCATGAATCAACTGATACCTGCCACTTCCGTGGATCTCGTCAACCAGTTCGTGCAACAAATGCCCGAAGGTAACCTTGTCGTTGCCATGTTCGCTGCCGACAAGGAAGACAACATCCTGCCCACCCAAGAAGACCTCTTCAAGTGGATGGCTGAAGTGGAGGCTGAAGACATCGAGCCACTGAAGGAAGAGGTGAACGATGAACCGCTCATTGCCAAGATGCCGAAGCCTGGCAAAGTGAAAAAGATTGAAGCCGACAAGTATGACGCTCAACTCATCACCCTCAGCAACGGCATCAAGATTCATGTGAAGAAAACTGATTTCTCGCCCAACCAAATCAGCCTCTACGGTCACAGTTGGGGTGGCACTTCGCTCTACAGCATGGACGAGTATGACCAAACCGACAACATCGGATGGGTTAGCGTAGGTGGATGGGGCAACTTCAGCGCCACCGAACTCAGCAAGAAGTTGGCAGGCAAACAAGCCGACATAGGCACAAATGTAGGCATCCAAAGTGAAAGCGTTTCGGGCGCTTGCGTGAAGAAGGACTTCGAGACCATGCTCCAACTCGCCTATCTCCACTTCACCGCTCCTCGCAAAGACCTCGAGGCATACAACTCTGCCATCCAGCGCAGCAAGGCAAACATGAAGAATGCCGAACTGCAACCTACCACAGCGCTGCAAGACACCATTGCCAAGGTGGTCTATGACAACAACAAACGTGCCCTCCGCACCAAACCTGAAGACCTCGACAAAATCAACTACGACCGCATCCTCGAACTCTATCGTGAGCGTTTCGCTGATGCCGACGACTTCGAGTTCTTCATTGTGGGCGACTGCGATGCCGACACCATAGCCCCACTCCTTGCCAAGTATCTCGGTGCACTGCCCACCCTGAAAGGCTCGGAGACCTACAAGGCCATCGACTTCAAGATGGCAGACGGCATTCGCACCAACGTGTTCGAGAAGCATCAAGAGACACCCAATGCCATCGTGCTCTTCCTCTATCATGCACCGATGAAATACACGCTTAAGAACCGCGTCATCGCCAGCATGCTCGACCAAATCATGGACATCACATACACAGAGTCTGTTCGTGAGGATGAAGGTGGAGCCTATGGTGTTCCTGTCAGTGCAGGTCTGAGCCGCTACCCACAAGAAGAGGCAACCATACAGATTCAGTTGCCCACCGCTCCAGAGAAGCGTGAGAAGATGACTGCCATCGTCTATCAAGGCGTGGAAAATATGGTGAACAATGGTCCAAAGGCAGAAGACCTCCAGAAGGTGAAGGAGTACATGCTCCGTTCTCACGAAGAGTCCCTGAAGCAGAACGGCTATTGGATGGGCGAGATGATGAACTATGTGCTCTATGGAGAGGACAATGATGCCATCTACATTGACACCGTCAACAGCATCACCGCTGCCGACATTCAGGAGATGGCACGCCAAATCTTCAAGAGCGGCAACCGCATTGAGGTGGGCATGACCAGCCCGATGGAAGATGTCATCCAAAACCAAGACAAAAATGAATAAAGTGCTTCAACACATGATGAATATCCGTACTCATAGGCTACTGGCAGCAACGCTGTCGGTAGCCTTTATGCTCATAGCCAAGGCACAAGACCCGCTGCCTGTACCCGTGATGCCTATCAGCAATTTTGCCCCTCCTGCCAATCCCGACTCTGTCATCCAAGGCTCAACGGGAGAAAATGTGGCTGAAGTGGCAACAGTGCCCTGGGAAGAACAAATCCGAACACGACTCGACTCTTTTGCCGCAGAGGCAAACCGTGCCCCCTACCATGTGGGCATCAGCGTGTTCGACCTCACCGACGACATTCCCGTGTGGGGTTACAACGCTCACAAGGTGATGCGTCCAGCCTCCACACAGAAAGTGCTCACTGCCATCACAGCCCTCAGCACATTGGGTTCTAAGCATGAATTCAAAACCCGCTCTTACTACACAGGCACCATCGCCTCCGATGGCACGCTGCAAGGCGACCTCTACGTGGTGGGCGACTTCGACCCTATGTACTCCCATGCCGACCTCAAGGAACTGGCACGTGCCATCCGCGACCTCGGTGTCAAACGCATCAGCGGCAAGATTTTCGGCGATGCCAGCATGAAGCATGCCGACCTCTACGGCAACGGCTGGTGCTGGGATGATGTGCCCTCCAAGTACGAGCCTTACCTTTGTGCTCTCATGGTCGAACGAGGCAGAGTCTATCCCAACTTCGGTTCCTACTCCAAAGACGCCTCTTTCCATCCCGCCGCCCACTTTGCCTATGCCCTTAGCCAAGAACTCAAGAACCTCGGCATCACAGGCGTCAGTCCGGCAGTCGTGCCCTACGGCACTAAAGACTATCCTGGTGGTGGACAGAACTTCCACACTAAAGTCCGCACCCTCGAAGAGGTGATGCAGCGCATGCTCAAGAATTCCGACAACCTCCATGCCGAGGCAGTCTTCTTCAAGATTGCCAATGCAGCAGCAGGCAAACGAGCCTCATGGAAAGACGGAGCCAAGCAAGTGGAAAGCCTCCTGCGCCGTGCAGGAGTCGCCGTCAACAACAACATCGAGGTGGCAGACGGCAGTGGTGTGTCACTCTACAACTACTGCACCCCCGAAGCACAGGTAGCCATGCTCCGCTATGCCTACCGCAATGCCTCCATCCTGCCCGTCTTCTATGCCTCACTCCCCATTGCAGGCGTTGACGGCACCCTCGACGAGCGCATGCAGTCAGGTCCCGCCTATCGCAACGTACATGCCAAGACGGGCACCCTCGAAGGCGTCATTGCCCTCTGCGGCTATGTCACTGCCTCCAACGGTCACCAACTCGCCTTCTCCATCCTCGTCAACGGCACCCTCACCGCCAAAGAGGCACGCGATTACCAAGACCGCATCTGCCAAGCCTTGGCACGGTAAAATTCCGTTATATCCTTTTGGGATCATCTTTTGGGAATAAAATTCGCAGAAGAAGTGATATAATGCACATACGTACCCATCTTTCAATACTATGTTTGCCATCATCCTATAACACTATTTGGCGGTATTTCTACAGACTTTATACCCAAATCAAGCATAACAAATATACTTTTGGCGGAAAAGTTTGCAATTTTTCTTTGCTAATCCAATAAGTCTTATTACCTTTGCACCATTCAAAAGACATTTGAAATGGAGCAAGTAAAAGACATCTTGATTGGGCGTGAAGCCGAAATTAAACATTTTGATGCAATCGTTTCATCCAAGGAAGCAGAGTTCGTTGTCGTATATGGCCGCAGGCGAGTGGGCAAGACCTTCCTTGTCAACACCTACTTTGATGACAAGTACACCTTCAAATTGACAGGTCTCGCAAAGAAAGGTAAGCGCGAACAACTGGCAAACTTTACGACATCGCTCAGCAGATATGCCAATGGCAAAAAATACACAAAGCCTCGTACCTGGTATGAGGCCTTTGACAAACTGCGTGATTTATTGGAGGCAGCACAAACAGATGGGAAGCGTATCATATTCATTGATGAACTTCCTTGGATGGACTCTAGAGGAGGAAATCTTGTCTCCGCCTTGGAACACTTCTGGAACGACTGGGCCGTAACTCAGAATGACATCATTCTGATTGTGTGCGGTTCCGCTACTTCATGGATGACCAAGAAGATTCTGAAGAACAGAGGAGGACTTCATAACAGGGTGACACAGAAACTTTACATTCGTCCGTTTACATTGGCTGAGTGCAAACAGTACCTTAACAGCCGTGGAATATTGATGGAGGACAAGGAGATTGCCGAATGCTACATGATAATGGGAGGCATACCTTTCTACTTGAAGAACATCCGGCGAGGAGCCAGCCTTTCGCAGAATGTGGACGAGATGTTCTTCATGGATAAGGGTCGACTCGATGACGAGTTCAATGCCCTGTATGCCTCTTTGTTCGACAAATCAGAGAACTATATTAAAGTAATCTCAGCTTTGAGTTCAAAAAACAAGGGACTGACAAGGGATGAATTGATAAAGGCGACGAAGATGGAGAGTGGTGGCGATTTCACCACAATCTTGCAAGACCTTGTCGACTGTGACTTCATCCGCTGCTATCATAGTTATGGAAACAAGTCAAAGATGGGCATCTACCAACTGATAGACCCGTTCTCTCTCTTCTACTATAAGTTTATCCAGAAACATAGAGGTACAGACAAGCCTTTCTGGCAATATCAGATCGGTACCCGTCTGCACGACACCTGGGCAGGATTGGCTTTTGAGCAACTATGTCTGAACCATCACAAACAAATAGAACAGGCACTCGGTATTTCAGGCGTTCTTACCGATGTGTATTCATGGACAACTCCCCAAGCCGCAGAAGAAAAGGCACAGATAGACCTCATTATAAAAAGGGCAGACAAAGTAGTCAACATATGTGAGATGAAATTCTATGACGGTGATTATTCCATGAAGAAAAAGGATTATGACGACATAGAAAGGCGAGTGCGGGCATTCCGAACCGCTAATAATGTTCGGATGGCAATACACCCTGTCCTGGTCACCACGTTCGGATTGGCCAACAATCAGTATAGCAGTATTTTCCAAAATACAATAACTCTAAAAGACTTGTTCAAGTAAACGGACAAGACTGATGGAACAGAGGACTAAGCCCAAGACCGCATCTGCCAAACCTTGGCAAGGTAAAATCTCATTTGCCTAACGGCGAAGTAAAGGTTCGCCCACCCAACGCAAATATTACGGGCACCCAGCACATTTCACTTTGTGCCAGGTGCCCGTCTTTGAACGTCAGTTCGATATAAGAGAACTCAACTTCGGAAGTTCTTTTTACCGCTTCGCGGGCTTTAGAAAAACAAGAAAAAATAGAAAAAACAAGAAAAAAGCATTTCCTCTCCTCTATTTTTTCTTATTTTCTTTTGTTTTTTCTTATTTTGGGGAGCCGCCGAAGGCGTAATCAAACAACCGAAACTTGTATGAAAGATTTGAAAAGTTAGAGTGAGATTTGGCTACACCGAGCTGAAGGTTCTGTCACGAAGTGACACTCATTATCAAATATTTAGTACATCAGAAACTTAAATTAAATTCATGAAAAATTTATGATTAATTCATGACCATTCGTGTTTATTGGGACATAAACTATCTTTCAATTTTTCTTCGCTCTCAGACGATACGTGAGACATAACAGATACGGAAACGCCGAGGCTCTCGGGGGAGAATCTCGGCGGATATTTTTCAGTGTGAGGGGATGGGGCTACTGCGTGTCGATGATGACCTGCGCCCAGATAGGGATGTCGTCGGTGTAACGCTTGAAGGGCTTGCCATCCGTCATGCGGAACAGCAGACGAGCCTCGGCATCATCGACCGAGTTGTCGTAAACATAGACGCGGTCAACCTGAGCGACGCAACGCTTGCAGTTGACGATCGATTTCTGATAGCGTGAGATGATTTTGGGAATCGGGACATCGTGACCGCCTTTCATCACGCGCTGTGCAATGCGTTTGGCATTGATGGCGGGATGGTTCGTGGAAACGAAGAACAGGCGTATGAAATAGCCAGCCTCATGGGCACGGCGAATGAAATCGACCTTGCCCTCCGAAGAGAGGACGGTCTCGAAGATAAGGCTCTGTCGGTTCTTCAGACAGGCCTCGCGCTGCTCCTCACAGTAGCGGGCCGCCTGCATCACGGCCTCGGGCGAGTTCCAGTCGCCGAACCTGTCCTGTGCCACCTGGTCGGGATTCACATAGACGGCATCCTCCAGCCATTCGTGGCGCAGAATCTTCGACGTAATCGTCGTCTTGCCCGACCCGTTGGGGCCAGCAATGACAATAAGAACGGGACGATGCTCAGTGTTGCTCATATCAGTAGGCAGCGGCTGCTTGTTTGATTTCCTCAAAGAAGTGTGTCGTCGCTTCTGTATTTGTCCGGGCAGCATCCTCGGCAGCCTCTCGCATCAGTTGGCTGAGCATCTCGTCGGAAGGCTCTTCCGTACTGGTCAGTCGGTAGGTGTCTATGCTCATAATTGCATCTTTTTACGTTTCTGGTGCAAAGATAAACAATTTCCGCGACATGTCCACAATTTCCCTCTGAAAATTGTCAACTCCCAACTGTCAACTGTCAACTATCAACTCTCAAAATATCCGTTTGTCTCAGTATGTCAAAGAACGAGGAGCCGAACGCAATGGAGTTTGCTCCAATTGCTGAGGCGAGGATGTACTTCGGGGCCATGGCCTCAAAGAACGATTGCTCTACCTATCCCATATCTCTCTCCACCGTTGCGGCTAAGATAACGTGAGTTCGACGAATTCAAAAACAATGCAAGTTGTGTGTCCACAACTCTTTCACATGCAATGCATGGTTTCTTTGGGAAAAAGCAGTATGCCGCAAGTGCTCCCAGTATGTTGACGATGAAGTTATCAAACGACCTGTGTCTTGAATGCTCAACCTGAGCGATA
>ONFA01000037.1 GCA_900316975.1 uncultured Prevotellaceae bacterium
GGAACCAATTTTTGGAAATTATTGGTAATTATTGTCCGAGAAAAATGCGGCTTGCCGCATCATATAAACTATTTTTGTTCACCTACTTATCATGAATTAACCACGAACCTTCAGCTCGGCGTAGCCAATTTTCCATAAATTATTTTTGTTAAGATTCATCGAACTGACGTTATTTATTAAACCTGCGGAAAAATGAGGTTATTTGGAAGGATAACCTACGGGATTGTTAATCAGTGGGATCTGATTGTCGTTTAGTCCAAGGAGCGTACTGATGGCTTTGCTGTCCATCGTACCACGTGGAACTGTGCACAGCCCGGCTGCAGAACAGAAGAGGTTGATGTTTTCGCAAACGATGCCCGTATCAACAGCAACCATCCATTGGGCGTGTTGATTGTTGCTGCGGAATTTGTCCATGTCTGCCACCATGAGAAGCACAACTGGAGCATTCTTGACAAAATCTTGTCCGGATGCCATGATGCCACGATGGTCACCTGATGCTACTTGCGTGAGGGTGTTGGCTTGGGGATCGTAGAGTGAAACGCTCTTTTCGGTGAAGACATACAGGCGGATTTCTTGCCGATTCATGGCGGTTGGCGAAGTGAGGTGCCCGTCTTCGCGGTTCTGTCCTTGTGCTGCCCAAAGCAAGTCGCTCAGGTCTTGCTCGGAAAGTGCCTTTGCACTATACTCGCGTACAGATTTACGTTGTTTATAAGTCTCCATGACAGAAATCGTCTGACGTTTCATGTCGGGAGTTGGTAACTTTGTTGTCTGGGCAAAGCATGAGATGCCCATCAGCAGGAATGTTGTTACTAATGATAGTTTCTTCATGTGTTTGTTGGTTTTGTAGGTTTTGACGAATTTTGTTGCAAAAGTAGTGAAAAATCATGGGAAATGACTATCTTTGCACAAGAAAAATAAGTAGGTGAACAAAAATAGTTTATATAATGCGGCAAGTCGCATGGTTTTCTTGGACAATAATTTCCAATAATTCCCCCAAAATTGACTTCGTCGAAAGGTTGGTTCCAATAATAATTATTGGACTCAAGTTTCGCAAGTGCTCAACTTCTTTGGAGTGAAAGGAGCTAGAGGAGTTAGAGGAGTGAAAGCCAAATGTGATGCTGGTGTCAGAGTATCGGCTTTTTAACTCCTGAGCGGAGCGATAACTCCTTATAACTCCTTTAACTCCAACGAAATAAAACAGCCGAAACTTAAATTACTTAAAAAAAATATGGCAACATTTTGGACAAAACGCAACGAAGACGTTGAAAATGAAAAGACGGCGATGCCCTGGGGCGAGTTGTTTGTAAGGGGCGACAGGAACATCCCTCGCCGCAGACGGCTGAGAGTGGCATTGTTCGATTTGGATGGCACACTCGTCGATACAGAAGACCAATATACAGTGTTTTGGGGAGGGATGGCTCGTAAGTACCGCCCGGATGTGCCGCGGCTCGAGCATCTCATTAAGGGAACTACGCTTGCTCAAATCTTTGACACTTATTTCCGGAACCCTCAGTGGCAAACTGAGATTACAAAAGGACTGAATGCTTGGGAAGCACAAATGCGCTATGAGTTCTATCCTGGTGCCCTCGACCTGCTCCACGACCTGAAACGGAATGGAGTGAAATGTGCGGTTGTGACGAGTTCCAATATTCCAAAAATGGAAAGTGTCAGGCGGCAAATTGAGCATTTCGATGCTTTGTTCGACAAGGTGCTTACCGCGGAAGATTTTGCCGCATCGAAACCTGCCCCCGATTGCTATTTGTTGGGCGCAAAAGTATTTGGCGCGGATATTGATGAATGTGTGGTGTTTGAGGATGCCTACACTGGGCTGCAGGCAGGCATGGCTTCTGGCATCTTTACCATTGGCATCACAACTGGACATACACGGGAGGAATTGGCAGACCGATGCAATTACGTCATTGAGAGCTACGAGGGACTGACATACGAAGGACTTGTTCGGATTCTCGGGGACAATTCTGTTTGACAATGTTCTGACGGAGACATTCTCGTTTGGTCGCTTTTGTTTCCCTGATGCCCCGATAATGTATCTTTAATGTATTGTTTTTGTTTCTTTTTATATCACAAAATGTATCCTTTTAATTTGGGAATTTGCAACGAAGCCCTCATTTTTAGGGGTGTTTTAGGAGGGTGAATGGTTTTTTTTGAGAATTTTATTGTTTTTTATTGAAAAAAGTTTGTGTGGAATAGAATAATTCTATACATTTGTATCAAGAAATAGATACGAATATGTTCAGCATTGTTTCAATCACTATTATTTTTATTTTGGTCGTGGCTCTATCTATTATTATATATATGTATAATAAGGAAAAGCAAAAGGGTCAGAAATATAAGCAAGGGATTATTGCTCAAAAGGAATACTTGCAAAACATGAGCCATGACATCCGAACCCCGATGAACGCCATCTGCGGTTTCTCTCAGATTCTGTGCAATAAGCAAATTCGTGACATGCTGTCTGAGGAAGAGATTTCAGAGTATGGTGTCATCATCCAGAGCAATACGGATTTGCTGAGCACGTTGGTGAATGATATCCTTGACATCTCGGATATGGAGAGCGGAAAGTATCGCATGAATATCGGGATTTGCAATGTGAATGATGTGTGCCGAAAAGCCATCAGTACTGTGAAATACCGTTGTCCAGATGGTGTGAATATGTACATGACGACAGATGTGGACGATGCCTATACGATTGAGAGCGACACGAAGCGTGTGGAGCAAGTGATCATGAACTACTTGACCAATGCGGAAAAGCATACCGAATCAGGGGAAATTCATGTACACGTTTCGTTGGATGAAAATCCAGGCATGGTCACTTTCTCTGTGACGGACACGGGTGAAGGTGTTCCTCCAGAAAATGCAGAGCGCATTTTTGGACGTTTCGAGAAGTTCAACACCATCAAAGGCGGTACGGGGCTTGGATTACCCATCTGCCGAAAGATTGCCACGCAATTGGGTGGTGAAGCAAAATTGGATCTCACCCATCAAGGCAAGGGGGCGCGTTTCATCTTCACGCATCCAGTGAGAGCGTAAAATGCTTCCAAGGCTACCGTTCATCTTCGGTAGCCTTGATTGTTTTTAGGATGATTTTCGTGAGGAAGAAGAGGAGGATTGCCAACAATAGGTAGCCCACATAGATGAGTGTCGTCCACGATACCGCCAGATAGACCAGCATGGCGGCTCCGAGAATTTTTGTCAGATGGATGATGCCGGGCATGAAATAGAAATGGTGATACACTTCGTCTATCACTGCGATGAAGGTGATGATGACAAGCCAGAGCACGACTACGAGTGCCGCCATCAAGGGCGGAAGCACGAGTGGGTTGAGGGTGGGGTGGAAATAGTATTCTTGCCAGAATTCGGGAACGAAATTTTGTACGGAAGCATAGATGGAAGCCATAATGGCGACTAATAGGAGGAATAGGGCGGGATAGGGACTTTGCATTTCGTCGAGAAAATTGAGAAGGTTTGTCAACTCTCCCTTTTTTACTCCCTTCTTTTTGCCAATGATAAAGGCAATGAGCCCTATGGCTACAAGTGCTGACATCCAAATGATGCGGCTGCTTGATAGAATGTCCAACATCTCTGAGATGAGGTCGTCGGGCGTTACCCCTCTTAACAGTTCGTTTTCAGGAATCCAGCCCATCGTCGTTTGATTGCTTGCCACTTTCACCCAGATGGAGTCAATGGAATCACCGGGTATTGTCTTGATGGCTGCCACGGCGATGATATCATCTTTGTGCACATAGCAAGTGTCCATCACGAGGTCTCCCTCGCGGGGAATGAGTTTCAGCGAGTCTGCCTTGACGAGAAAGTTGAAATTTTCAGAGTAATGGTGTGTTAATCTGAACACCATCGAGTCCACCTGTTGAGGGGTGAGGCTCATCAGTGTGGAGTCTTCCGCAATGGCAGTATCTACGATATTGACAATGGTGGGAATAGAATCACTGTCGGCAGGAATTGTGCTTGATGCTTTAGGGGAAGATCCTCCTGCACAGGAAACGATGAGTATGGCAAGGATGAAGTATAGAATCTTTTTCATTGTAGGTATAGTCTCATAAAACAGTTCTTGCAGTCAAAGTCCAGTCGGAAATTTTTTCCGTTTGCCAATTTGAGCATCCAGTCTTCTTTCCTTCCGCAGGGTTTTGTTCTCAAGCACATGCCCAATTGGCGTCTGATGCAGTATTTGGAGATCATGACAGGAGTGTCCTTGTCATGAGTCTGTTCGTAAGGGGTTTCCGTTTTGATGGTGACTGGCGTATGTGCTTGTCTTTCCAATGGATAGAACTTTCTCCTTTCCTCCGTCAGTCCGGCAGATAACTGACGTCGCCATTGGCTCAGCATGGATGAAGGGATGAAATAGTTCTTGGTGGGGTGGATGGTCACTTGTTGCGCTTCAAAAATCGTATCGCCGAGTTTGCTCAATTGCCGTATGATATTGTCTTGCTGATGGGTGCGTGCCAGTTCGAAGGTCTCTTCAATGTTCACCGAAGCCGTCAATCCATCTTCGTCAGTCATCGTGATGTGGTCTTCATACACATCAATCACCACAGAAATCTTTCGTTCCGCCGATGGCTTGCTGAGCATCTTGTCCCATTCGATGTCTTGGTTCCGATAGTATTTTATCCCTTTGACTGGGTGGAAAGCGCTTGTGTTGCTCACTCTGAAGCCAACCAGATTTCCTCGTTCCATGTAACATAATCCATCGCCATTGTGTAATGCCATGTCGGGAGTCATTGGCTCTCCCATTGACTTGGGCGTGTCGATGTTTGCATCAGGTTCGCTCACATCTTTCACAAATCCGCGGTTGAAACTCTTTCTCACATTTGGTTCAAAGAGCAGGTTTACATGTCCTGATGAGGCTCTGCAGAACTCTTTCGGATGCTTGGCAATCAACTTGTTCAGCGCTTCTGAATATGCAGCCGTCACGTTCTTCACATAATCCACATCTTTCAGTCGTCCTTCGATTTTCAGCGAGGAGGCTCCAGCCTTTAGCAATGCTTCCAGATGGTCTATTTGACAATTATCTTTTAATGAGAGCAGGTGCTTGTCTCTCATCACCGTCTTTCCATCGACAAGGAGGTCGAATGCCATGCGGCACACTTGTGCACATTCTCCTCTGTTTGCGCTTCGTCCAAACAAAGCCTCGCTGGCATTGCATCGTCCACTCAGAGAAACACACAATGCCCCGTGCACAAAGACTTCCAGTTTTGTGCCGGGGCATTTTTCATGTATCTCCGTGATTTCTTCAATTGTCAGTTCTCGTGCCAACACTACCTGTGGAAATCCCAACTCCTCCAGCATCTGCACCTTCTCCACAGTGCGATTGTCCATCTGTGTGCTGGCATGGAGTGGGATAGGGGGCAGATTCAACGACAGCAATCGCAAGTCCTGTACGATCAGCGCATCCACGCCAATGTCGTGCAGTTGCCAGATGAGCCGTTCCACCTCCTGCATTTCCTCGTCAAAGATGAGCGTGTTCACCGTCACATAGACTTTCGCCTTGTACAAATGCGCGAATGCAACGAGCCGTTCGATGTCCTCCACGCTGTTGCCCGCAGCAGCCCTTGCTCCCCATGCAGAGGCACCTATATAGACAGCATCAGCACCGTGCCTGATAGCCTCGATGCCAATGTCTGCTGTTTTTGCGGGTGCGAGAAGTTCGATGGGGCGCATTAGTTGATGTCTTCAATATTGAATGGCGTTTCTTGATACACGTAGTAGTTCAGCCAGTTGGTGTAGAGCAGGTTGGCTGCGGCACGCCATCGGACGACGGGCGTTTGTGTGGGGTCATCTTGGGGGTAGTAGTTGAGGGGCAAGTTGATGGGTTTCCCCTTCTTCAAGTCGCGTTTGTACTCCCCGTCCAATGTCAGGGGGGAATATTCCAAGTGGCATGTGATGAAGAACTCTCTGCCGTTCCTTGCTTCCACGATGGTCACGCCGGCTTCCTTGCTGTCAGCAATGATGTGTAGCCCTGGCACTTTCTCTATATCCTTACGATATACCTCGCAATGACGGCTGTGAGGAGCATAGAATACATCGTCAAAACCACGAAAGATGGGCAGTTCGGGAGCCAGCATCTGATGCTCGAACACTCCGAAAATCTTGTTTGTTGTATTGTATTTGGGCACCCCATAGAAATGATACAAGCCTGCAAATGCAGCCCAACACACATAGATGGTGCTGGTCACGTGACTGTGTGCCCAATCAAACACCTCTTGCAACTCCTTCCAGTAGGTCACCTCCTCGTAGTTGATGAATTCCAACGGTGCGCCCGTCACGATGAGCCCGTCGTACTTCTCCTTCTTCATCTCCTCAAAGTTGCGGTAGAATGCCATCATGTGCTCGATGGGTGTATTCTTGCTTGTGTGAGACTTGATTTTCATGAACTCCACCCTGATTTGCAGCGCTGAATTTGAGAGAATGCGGATGAAATCCGTTTCCGTCGTGATTTTCAGCGGCATGAGGTTGAGCACAGCCAAGCGTAGCGGACGAATCTGTTGACTGTCCGCCCGCTTGTAACCCATCGTGAAGATATTTTCCCTTTTCAACTCGTCGATGGCAGGGAGTTGGTCGGGTAAGATTAAAGGCATTATTTATTTTTAATGTAATCAACAATCCAAGCGCCCACTTCCTTTGTGCCATACTTGGCACCACCTTCCACCTGAATTTCGGGGGTGCGTACATTCTGGTCGAGAGAAGCGTTCACTGCCTCACGGATGAGGGCACCTTCTTCCTTCAGGTCAAAGTATTCGTAAAGCATAGCGACAGACAGGATCTGTGCCAAGGGATTAGCAATGTTCAGTCCCTTAGCCTGTGGCCAACTGCCGTGGATAGGCTCAAACACAGGGGTGTGCTCACCAGTCGATGCAGATGGCAGCAAGCCCATAGAACCTGTGATGCAAGAACCCTCATCGGTCAAGATGTCGCCGAATGTGTTCTCCGTCACCATCACGTCGAAGAACTTAGGCTCCTGAATCATGCGCATGGAAGCGTTGTCCACATACATGAAGTCGGTGGTCACATCGGGATACTGTGGTGCCATTTCCTGAGCCACGGCACGCCACAGACGGCTCGATGCCAACACGTTAGCCTTATCCACCACTGTCAGGTGCTTTCTGCGCTGACGGGCATACTGGTAAGCCACCTTCAAGATGCGCTCCACCTCTGCACGGCTGTAAGCGTTTGTGTCGTAAGCATAGTCGTTGCCCTCCTTCTTCTCGCCGAAGTACATGCCGCCTGTCAATTCGCGGATGCAGATGAAGTCGGCACCACGCACCAACTCATCCTTCAGTGGTGATTTGTGTACGAGGCAGTCGAAAGTCGTCACAGGGCGTACGTTGGCAAACAAACCCAATTTCTTTCGCATGGTCAGCAGTCCCTGCTCGGGGCGCACCTTTGCGTTCGGGTTGTTGTCAAATTTGGGGTCACCCACCGATGCAAACAACACAGCATCAGCATCCATGCAGGTCTGGAAGGTTTCTTCAGGGAATGGGTCGCCCACCTCGTCAATGGCGTGTGCGCCACAGATAGCCTCCTTGTAACTTACTTCATGTCCAAACTTCTCGGCAATGGCGTTGCATACAGCGACGCCTTGCTCCATAATCTCTGGTCCGATACCGTCACCGGCCAATACTGCAATTTTCAGTTTCATCGTTTTATTTAGTTAGGAGTTAGGAGTTAGGAGTTAGGAGTTAGGCTGACACTATGCGCTATCCGCATGGCAACTCCTAACTCCTCACTCCTAATTCCTCACTCAATTATAAATTCTTTCGTGCAGCACCTTATCTTCCATGAAACACGGGTGTACAGGGCCGTAGCCATGTCCGAACTCATATTCGGCACCCAGCGCAATCGCCTTGCTGATGAATTCCTCGCCTTTCTCCACCGCCTCATTCAAGCCATATCCCTTCGCCAGGTAGGTGGCGATGGCAGATGAGAACGAGTCACCTGTGCCGTTCACGTTATGTGTGGCGATGCGGCGTTTCCGAAATTCCCTCACCTCGCCAGCCTCAGCATTGTAGAGGAAGTCCGACAGCATGTCTTGTGCTGGCATGCTACGTCCCGCCATCACTTGGCTCTCCATGCTCTTCACGATGACGCTGTTGCCCCATTGTCCCAGTTCCTTGATGTCCTCACTGATGTTTGTGATTTTCCGTTTCAGCAACACCTCCGCCTCACGGAAATTCGGGGTGATGAGCGTTGCTATCGGGAAAAGTTTCTCCTTGTAGGCATCGATGCTCTCATTGCTCACCAGTTGTACACCATTGCTGTCCACAATCACAGGGTCAATCACCTTCTTTACGTTCGGGTACCGTTTCAGCAACTCTGCCACTCCGTCGATAATTTCAGCCGTGGGCAGCACCCCCGTCTTGATGCATTGGGCACCCACATCGCCCAGAAACGACTCCGCTTGGCTCACCACCAGTTCTGCTGGCAGTGGGGTCACACTTTTCACCTTCCGGGTGTCCTCATCCACAATGCCCGTCAGCGCACAAGCCGCATAGCCACCACAAGCCGTAATTGCCTTGATGTCAGCCTGCATGCCCGCACTGCCCAAGGGTTCACTGCCCGCTATCAGAAACACGATGTTAAGTTGCTTCTTCATGTACCTTATTTATAATTGGGTGCAAAGTTACGACTTTTCATCGTATAAGTAGCGTTTTTTTCTTCTTTTTCTTGTCTTACTCCCCAAACTTATGACTTTTCAGCCTCAGTTTTTTATGCATCGGCAAAGACCTTCCCGTCTTCGAGCGTGATCTGTAGTTGGGTGTATTCGCAGTGGAAATCGTTTTTCAGGCGGCTCAGATAGCGGGCACTTTCCCACTTACACATCGGCAGGTCGTGCAACAGATAGTTGCCGCAAGTCTGAGGTTCCGTAGCAGGCACCTTGTCTTGTGTGAGAATCCATTCGAGACATTCGATGGTCAAACGTCTCATGTCCTCTACGGAGTAGGTTCCCGTCATGATGATATACATGCCCGTGAGGCATCCCATCGGACCCACATACACCACATCCTCCTTCGCTTCCGAATTGCGGAACCATGTCGCCATCAGGTGTTCCAGGCTGTGCATGGCAGCAGGTGCCACAGCGGGCTCTTGGTTAGGCTCTGTAATGCGCAGGTCGAACGTCGTAAACCCTTTGTCTTCGCGTGAAACATAAATGCCCGGTTTCAGATGGGTGTGATCGATGGTAAAACTTTGTATTACTTCCATAATGTTTATGTTGAAAATATAATGTATCTATTTAAAAGCGAAAAAGCGCTAATCTCACGACTATCGCTTTTCTGTTCTCAATAAGTATTAATTTTTTTTAAGGTAAAAAGATTGTTTTTAGGATGTTGCAAAGGTACGGACTTTTGCCCCTCTTCACAAACAAAAAAACATGTTTCTTAACATCTGTGTTCGGACACAGCCCCTTTTTTAGCACTTTTTTTGTTAAAAAGATGCTTTTAGCCTATATGAGAAACTATAAAGTTGAGAGTTCTTTGTGAGGGTGGTGGAATGCTTCATTTAGGATGAAACATCCTCTGTTGTCGTTCTTACAGCGCGAAATATTTCACGCTGTAAGAACGAAATATTATGCGCTGGGTGCGCGAAATGCCAAGCGCACCGTGCCGACGTGGGGAAGCCGTTGGTAAATGAAAAAGAGGTCTAAAAGTGGGTTCAGGTGTTCATTTTGGTCAAATAGTTGTTATAATTTATTAAATATGTGATATATTTTATTGTGAGAAACGGATTTATGTGTAACTTTGCACCGTTTTTTTAAGGTATTATATTAAATAAGAAATGTCTGTGAAAATGAAAGGCAGAAAGGTATTGCTGAGTCTTGGAATGCTGTTGGCATGTGCTTTAGGCATGAAGGCTCAGGATGTGAATGGCGGAACGGTCGGCACGATGAACCTGACACTGGCGAAAGCGATAGAGATAGCATTGGCAGAGAACCCCACCATTCATGTAGCCGATAAGGAAATCGAATTGAAAAAGATTGCAGACACAGAGGCATGGCAGAGTCTGTTGCCTTCGGTGGATGCTACATTGTCATTAACGGATAACATTCTGGTGGCAGAAATGGTGACGGGAATGGGTAAGTTCAAGATGGGTGTGGATGGCACACTGACTGCAGTGGGCAATGTCACGCTGAGTTTGCCCGTGTTTGCCCCTGCTGTGTATCAGAACATGAAACTGACCAAGGAGGACATCCTGTTGGCTCAGGAGAAAGCACGCGGTAGTCGTCTCGACCTCATCAACCAGGTGACGAAGGCGTATTATGGCGCACTCTTGTCAAGCGACAGTTATGAAGTGATGAAACGCAGTTACGGTGTGGCAAAGGAAAACTTTGACATCGTGAACGAGAAGTATAAGGTGGGCAGAGTGAGCGAGTATGACAAAATCAGTGCAGAGGTGCAGGCACGTAACATGAATGCCTCGATGGTGAGTGCGCAGACGGGTAAGACGTTGGCGCTGCTGCAACTGAAGGTGCTGATGGGTGTGACGGCTGATGTGGACATCGCGATAGACGACTCGCTGAAGGCTTACGAGAGTTGGCTGAGATTGGCGGATGCGGAAACTTTGGATTCAGAGTTGGACAACAACTCTTCCATTCGTCAACTGAACTACAATATGACGTTGTTGGAGCGTAGCCAGAAGTTGATTCGCACTGGGTTCATGCCTACCGTGGCATTGCAGTTGACGGGTCAGTATCAGAGTTATGCCAACAACAACTGGAACGTGTTCAACTATCATTTTTCACCCAGTTCGACTCTCTCGATTGCAGTGAGCATCCCCATTTTCCATGCAAGCAACTGGACAAAACTGAAGAGTAATAAGTTGCAGATTGCACAGTTGGAAGACAGCCGCATCAACGCGCGCCGTCAGTTGTCGTTGGCTGCCGAGAGTTACAAGCAGAACATGGCCAGTTCGATGGCACAGGTGACAAGCAATGCCGAGGCTGTGAAGCAAGCCGAGAAGGCTGTGATGATTGCAGGCAAACGCTATGAAGTGGGACGTGGCACCATCCTCGAACTGAACCAGAGCGAAACCGCACAAACACAAGCAGAACTGACCTATGTGCAGAGCATCTATGATTATTTGAAGAACAAGGCCGATTTGGATTATACGCTGGGTCGGGAAAATTATTTGAAATAAACAGGAAATATGAAATACGTAAAGACTTTATCGCTTGCCGCTCTTGCCCTCTTGGTTGTAGCCTGCAAGAGCGAAGACAAGGCTGGTGCAGCCCAGCAGACCAAACCGCAGGTGAAAATCGCTAAAGTGACGAGCGAGGACATCCCGCAAACTGAGACCTACACTGCAACGGTGGAGAGCGACTTGAAGAACAACATCGCGCCCAACACCCCTTACCGTATTGAGAGAATCTATGTGGATGTGGGTGACCACGTGCGCAAGGGACAGGTGCTCGTGCAGTTGGATGCCAGCAACTTGCAGCAATTGAAGTTGCAGGTGGAGAACCAGAAGATTGAGTTCAACCGTACTTCCCAACTTTATCAGGTGGGTGGTGCCAGCAAGGCTGAGTATGACAATGCGAAGTTGCAGTTGGACGTGCTTTCCACGCAGTTGAGACAATTGATGCAGAACACGCAGTTGGTGTCGCCTATCAGTGGTGTGGTGACAGCCCGCAACTATGACGATGGCGATATGTATGGCAATGGTCAGCCCGTGCTGACTGTGGAGCAGACCAATCCTGTGAAGGTGATTGTCAACATCTCGGAAGTCTATTACAAGCAAGTGTTTAAGGGCATGCCTGTCGATATCCAGTTGGATGCCTATGAGGGTGAGACCTTCTATGGAAAGGTGACCATTGTGTATCCTTCGGTTGACCAATCGACTCACACATTCCCTGTGGAGGTGACCATCAACAACTCTGAGCAGAAAGTCCGCCCTGGCATGTTTGCACGTGCTACAGTGAACTTCGGCGACAAGAACCACGTGCTGGTGCCTGATGAGGCATTGGTGAAGCAGATTGGTGCTGGCGACCGCTATGTATATGTATATAAGGGCGGAAAGGTTTCCTACAACAAAGTGGAACTGGGTAAGCACATCGGCGAGAAGTATGAGATTATCAGTGGCGTAAATCCAGGTGACGACGTGGTAATTGCAGGTCAAAGTCGCTTGGCGAATGGCAAGGAAGTGGAAGTAGTGAAATAATTTACCATTCGACAATTGACAATTTACAATTTGCCATGCGGCGAGTAGGTTCATTGTAAGGAGCGTCAAATTGTAAAAATGGTAAATTGTAAATGACAAAATTGTAAATGAATCTATGAGTCTATACGAAGGTGCGGTCAAACGACCGATTATGACCAGTCTCTGCTTTGCGGCAGTGATTATCTTGGGTCTCTTTTCGCTGATCAAGTTGCCTATTGACTTGTATCCGGATATCGATACGAACACCATCATGGTGATGACGTACTATACAGGAGCCAGTGCGGAAGATATTGAGAACAACGTGACCCGTCCGTTGGAGAACACGCTCAACTCGGTGGAGCACATCAAGCACGTGACGAGTAACAGCCGTGAGAATGTGTCTGTCATCACGCTTGAGTTTGAATATGGCTATGACATTGATGCCTTGACGAACAACGTGCGTGACAAGTTGGACATGGTGTCGAATTCTCTGCCTGACGATGCGCAGACTCCTATCTTGTTCAAGTTCTCAACCGACATGATTCCTATCTTGTTGATGTCTGTGCAGGCAGAGGAGTCGCAGCAGGCACTCTACAAGATACTTGACGATAACGTGGCAAACCCCTTGGCACGTATCGACGGTGTGGGTACGGTGAGTATCGTCGGTGCTCCACAGCGTGAAATCAACATCTACATGGATCCTCAAAAGATGGAGGCTTACCATTTGAGTCCGACTCAGGTGGCAAGTGCCATTTCTGCAGAGAACCACAACGTGACGAACGGTACGGTCGATGTAGGTACACAGACTTATGTGGTGCGTGTTGAGGGTGAGTTTGATGACCCAAAGCAGATGCTCGATGTGATTGTCGGTTCTCAAAACGGCGTGAATGTCTATCTGCGTGATGTGGCACGAATTGTCGATAATGTGGAGGAACGTGCCCAACGCACTTTCACCAATGGCGTGCAAGGTGCCATTGTGGTTGTCCAGAAGCAGAGCGGTGCCAACTCCGTGGAAATCTCCAATAAGGTGATGGACATGATGCCTACATTGCAGCAGAATCTGCCTTCCGACGTGAAGTTGGGCATCATCGTCAACACATCCGACAATATCTTGAATACCATCGGCACGTTGGAAGAGACGATTGCCTATGCCATGTTGTTCGTGGCACTCGTGGTGTTCATCTTCTTGGGTAGATGGCGTGCCACAACCATCATCGTCATCACCATCCCAATGTCGTTGATCGCCTCGTTCATCTATCTGTATGCAACAGGTGGTTCGCTCAACATGATTTCATTGTCGTGTCTTTCCATCGCTATCGGTAACGTCGTCGATGATGCCATTGTGGTGTTGGAAAACGTCACGACCCATATCGAACGAGGGTCCGACCCGAAACAGGCGGCTATCCATGCAACCAACGAGGTGGCTATCTCCGTGATTGCCTCCACACTGACCATGATTGCCGTGTTCTTCCCATTGACCATGGTGACGGGTATGTCAGGTGTGCTCTTCAAGCAGTTGGGATGGATGATGTGTATCATCATGACCATCTCCACCACCAGCGCCCTTTCGTTCACCCCAATGCTCTGTTCGCAGATGCTTCGTCTGAAGAAAAAGCAGAGCAAACTCTTCAAGAAACTGTATGGACCTATCGGCAACGCATTGGACAAACTGGATGCTTGGTATGAGCAGCGCATCAACTGGTCCGTACGTCATCGTTGGACCATCATCACGGGGTGTATAGTGCTCTTCGTGCTCAGTTTCGGTATAGCCGCTTTAGTGGGAATCAAGAGTGAGTTCTTCCCAGCCAACGACTCGGGTCGTATCGGTGTGACCCTCCAGTTGCCTATCGGTACCCGTGTGGAGAAGGCTGAGGCATTGGCTAAATCGCTGGTGGAGAAATGGCAGCAGCGTTATGGCAAGGATTTGCAGTCTTGTAACTTCACGGTGGGTCAGGCAGGTGATGCCAACACCTTCTCGTCATTGTCAGACAATGGTTCTCACATCATTTCCTATAATATCATGATGGTGCCGTCGAACAAGCGTGAGAAAGGCTTGGCGACCATTTGTGATGAGATGCGTGCCGACTTGAAGGAGATTCCAGAATTAGCAAAATACATGGTGAACCTCGGTGGTAACCAAGGTGGCCGTGGCATGGGTGGTCAGTCAACTGCCACTTTCGAAATCTATGGCTACGACATGGATTCCACTTATCAGGTGGCAGAACGTTTGGCGAACAAGTTCCGTGCCAATGAGATGATTACACAGGTGAACATCTCCCGTTCCGACTATCAGCCAGAGATTGTGGTCAATTTCGACCGTGACAAACTGGCTCAACAGGGCATCGGTTTGGCAACAGCAGCCAATGCAGTCCGTTCTCTCATTTATGGTTCGGTGATGAGCCGTTATCGTGAGGATGGTGAGGAGTACGACATCAAGGTACGCTATGAACCGACTGCCCGCCGTTCTATGGAAGACATCGAGAACATGGTCATTCCGAATGCGAGAGGGGAGAATGTGCGTATCCGCGACATCGCCACTGTCAGCGAGAGTTCCATCCCTCCAACCATCGAGCGTAAGGACCGTCAGCGTATCGTTACGGTGAGTGCCGTGTTGGCAGATGGTTATGCCCTCTCCGATGGTGTGGAACTCGGTGAATCCTTCTATCCCGACTTGAACATCCCCGCGGGTGTGATGGTGCAGGTGGCAGGTTCGTATGAAGACCAGCAAGACTCCAACCGTGACCTCGGAACATTGGGTATCCTCATCATCATTTTGGTGTTCATCGTGATGGCAGCCCAATTCGAATCCATGACCTACCCATTCATCATCATCCTCTCCGTGCCGTTTGCGGCATCAGGTGTCATCCTTGCCTTGATGCTCACAGGCACCAGCCTTAACATCATGTCCATGCTGGGAGGTATCATGCTGATTGGTATTGTGGTGAAGAACGGTATTGTGCTTATTGACTACACACAGTTGTTGCGCGAACGTGGCATCGGATTGATTCGTTCGGCTGTCATGGCAGCACGTTCACGTCTCCGTCCTATCTTGATGACCACGCTGACCACCATTCTCGGTATGTTGCCAATGGCAGTGAACCAAGGTGTGGGTGCTGAGATGTGGCGTCCGTTGGGTATCTCTGTCATTGGTGGTTTGACGGTGTCAACCATCCTGACTTTGATTTATGTGCCTTCCATGTTCTGTGTCTTTGGTGCCGTAGGTATCAATCGCCGTCGTCGCCAGATGAAAGAGAAGCGCGAACTTGAGGCATACTGGAAGGAACATCAGGCAGAAGAGATGCTTTCCACCACGCGTGTCAGTGTGATGGAGAAGAATGCCCAGCGAGCCATGAATAGTTTCCGTCTCGATGAGGAATGAAAATAAATTGCAGATAAGATTATGAAGACAGTATTTATTGCATACGACCAGGCACATCAGGAGAATGTGATGGAAGCCTTGAATGATAGCAACGTGCGTGGCTACACCATCCTCGAACAGGCGGGTGGCCGTGGCACTAAGGGAGGTGACCCTCATCTGGGCACTCATGCGTGGCCTTCCATGAACAGTGCCATCCTTTCTGTCATGGAAGATGCCAAAGTGGAGCCTCTGCTCAAGCGTCTCAAGCGTTACGATGAAGACAATCCTATGCTGGGACTTCGTGCCTTTGTGTGGAATTGCGAGCAGAGCATCTGATTGAGACGAAACACTATAGAGTCTAAAAAAAGTGGGGCGCACCTCGTTGGTGTGTCCCACTTTGTTTTATCCCGATTCGGGTTAAACTCCTAAGCGGAGAGATAACTCCTTTCACTCCTCTATAACCTCACTCCCCCTTTAAGATATTCACCTCGAAGATGTCCACGCAGTTGCCGCCACCATTGCTTCGTCCCTGCGAAGTGGTGAACACATATTTGCCGTTGAGTGACACCTCCAATCCTACGGGATAACTGTCGATAGACATGGAAGTGACCACTTCGAACTTCTTGGCATCGACGACATAAAGTGTGCTGCTGGCATTGCAGGCAGCATAGATGTAGCGACCGTCAGGCGAGAACTCGATGGTGCGTGCTCCGTTGCCCACCTTGCAGTTTTCCCATCCTGACAGGGTTGTGGTTTTCGTGCTTGACGCCTTGAGGGCGGAAATGGCAGCAAGGAACTGTGTGAGCGGCATACGCTGGATATAGCCATCGCGGTTGATGCTCAGATACACGTAGCCATCACGAATGAGCAGGTGGCGCAAGTTATACATATTACCCATGACGCGTCCCAAATATTCCATCTTCTCAAGGTCCACCACAGCGATGCCGTTGTTGCCAGCCATACAACCCACCAGCAGGTAGTGGTTGTCGGGGGTAAACGCTGTGCCACGCAGACAATAGCCGCTATCGTCATCACGGTCCACCTGCTTGGTCATGCTGAAGTTCAGTTTCAGTTTCTGGTCAATCACAGCCAGATAGGTGTAGTGCCAGTCAAATGGGTTCTCGCTCTCGATGTTGATGATGCCCACCGTATTGTCACCCCATTGCGTGATGGCAACGAGTTTTCCGTCAGGAGAAGTGGCTATCATTTTAGGCAGAGGACCTGTGTCCATCAGTCGGATGATGCTGTCTGTTTCTGTATCGATGATGGCGACAGCAGAAGGGTCTTGGGCGTTGATGTCGTAGTCACGGCGGTAATAAGGCACCCACAGATACTTTCCTCCATGTGTGAAGCAACTCTCCACCGGCTTACCGTAGAAAGCGCCCCAACCCCCAAAAGGAGAGGCTGGGTGTTTCGCATCGGGCAGGTAGTGGGTGAACTTATAGAAAGGTTGAAAGTTTTTGCCCAACAGCACTGTGTCAGCATCAGTGAAGTCATGACGGATCACCTTCATCTTCTCGTTTGTCTTGAAGTCATACACGATGGTGGTGGCACCCTCCAGCGAATTGACATAATATTTCGTGGCATTCGGATGCATATTCACCGATTTAGGCGAATTGATGTCCTTGTCAGCCGTTGCCGTCTCCGTTGGCGCATAATACTGCTTCTTGCCAATCAGCTTGATGCTGAACGTGCTGTCGCTGCTGTAAGCAGTCGTGCCGATGGGAGGGTGTACAATCTTGGCAACCTGAGCGAAGGAACCTGACACTGACAAACTAAAAACTAAAAGTGAAAGTATCCTTTTCATTATTCATATTTTGATTTCAAATCCATTATTTGTATGTTACTTTGAAGATGTCCACAGCATTGCCGCCACCTTTGCCTGAATGCCCCTGTGCAGTGGTGAACACATACTTGCCATCCTTCGACACATCCAGCCCCACAGGGTAACTGTCCGCAGGGATGCTCGTGAGCACTTTCATCGTGTTGGCATCCACCACATAGAGTGCGCTGGCATTATTGCAGGCAGCAAAGATATATTTGCCGGAAGGCGACAGCTCGATGGTGCGGGCACCAGCTCCCACCTTACAGTTCTGCCACCCCGTCACCGTCACACGCTTGTTCTGCATCTTCGGAATGGCATCCAGAATTGTCTTCAGCGCAATCTTCTGCACATAACCAGCCGTGTTGATGCTCAGATACAGATAGCCGTTCTTCAGCACCAAGTGGCGCACATTCGCCATCATGCCCTGCAAACGTCCCAGATACTCCGACTTCTGCAAGTCAATCACAGCGATGCCGCCGCCACCACCCATGCAGCCTACCAGCAGGTAGTGGTTGTCGGGAGTGAACACCGTGCCGCGCAGCGCATAACCGCTTCCCGAATCACGGTTCACGGAACTGGTGAGGCTATAGTTCAGTTTCAGCTGATAATCCACGATGTGACACGCCTTGTGTTTCCATTGCTTCGGATCTGTGCTGCTGATGTCAATGATGCCCACCGTGTTGTTTCCCCAGTGCGAAATGGCCACATACTTACCGTCAGGCGACGTGGCAATCATCTTAGGCAGTGGTCCTGTCTCCATCAGTCGGATAATCTTGTCCGTCTGTGTGTCGATGATGGCAACCGCAGAAGGGTCTTGTGCGTTGATGTCATACGAACGACGGTAGTAGGGCACCCACAGATACCTTCCGCCATGCGAGAAAGTGCTCTCCACAGGCTTGCCGTAGAAAGTGTTCAGGTGGTTGTTCTGATAATGCGTGAAAGGGTAAAGTCCAGAAGGCTTGCTCCACAAGTGGGCATCCTTCGTATGGTCAAACTGATGCTTGATGACAGCCAGCTTCTTGAAAGTCTGGAAGTCATACACCACAGTGGTGGCACCCTCCAGCGAGTTCACGTAGAACTTCTTGCCGTTCGGATGTACATTCACCGACTTCGGCGAATTGATGTCAGGGTCAGCCGTGGCTTTATCGCCAGGGGCGTAAAACTGCTTTTTGCCGATGAGTTCGATACTGATGCGGCCATCAGCAGACTGTGCCCTCTTGCCAATCTTGGGACGTACCAACTGAGCGTGCATCAGCAAGGGTAGGGCTACTGAAAAGAGAACGAGTAATTGCTTGAATCTCATTTTTTTCTTTTTTTAATGGAAACGATATGCAAAGGTAGAGAAATTTTCCGTATCTTTGCACATCATTTTCATTAAAAATGAAGTTTATGTCTCGATATATTCTTATTCTTATCCTTTTGGTGTTCAGCATGGTCAGTCGTGCGCAAGACACCAGCAAAGCCTACCGCAACACCGTGGCAGGCAGTTACAACTTCTGGTTCTACCGTCCTGACGAAGACGAGAGTGACGGCGTTCATCGTCCCCTGCTCATCTTCCTGCACGGAGCCAGCCTTTGCGGCACCGACTTGAACAAGGTGAAGAAATATGGTCCCATGGAAGCCCTCAAGCGTGGACGCGCCATCGACTGCTACGTATTGGCACCCCAGAACCCTGGTGGCTCATGGAATCCGCAGAAAATCATGAAGCTCGTCGAGTGGGCAGAAGCCAATTTCCACATCGACAGTGACCGCATCTACTGCTACGGCATGAGTCTTGGTGGTTACGGCACTCTCGACATGTGTGCCACCTATCCCGACCGCATCGCCGCAGGCATGGCCATGTGTGGTGGAGCCACTGTGAAAGACCTTAGCGGACTTTCTCGCATCCCCATGTGGATTGTGCATGGAACTGCCGACACAGCCGTACCCGTTTCCGCTTCCGACAGGGTGGTGGAAGCCATCAAGAAGACAGGTGACGACTCACGTCTTATCTACACCCGCATGCCTGGCATCAATCATGGTCGTCTTGCACGCCTCTTCTACTGCTATCAGACCTACGATTGGATGTTCTCCCATTCCCTCAAGGATGAAGACCGTCCCATCAACCGCGACTTCGAAATTACACCCTCACTCTTGCAGAATGCTTACCACGACCTTGGCCGCAACGCCAACTTCGCCACTTACGACTAAATTTGTTTAGAGTTTAGGGTTTAGAGTTTAGGGCTTAGGGTTTAGGGTTTAGAGTTTAGGAGACGGATGCGTTGTGCTCTTCACCCTCACCATTTATCACGAAACAATCATACACTAATCCAAAACATATATGAAGAAAAAGACACTCACACTTTTAGTTTTCAGTTGTTCGCTTCTGACTTCCTTTGCACAGACAGCCAAGGAGGAAATCTATGCCGACATTCTCAAGTCAGGCTCCAACTACATGGCTTATCAGGCACCTACAAAAGCCTTGACAAAAGCCCCCAAAGGTTACGAACCCTTCTACATGTCCCACTACGGACGTCATGGTTCACGTTGGCTCATCAATGAGAACGACTACACCAGCGTCATTCGCGTGTTCCGTCGTGCCAACGAACTTGGCAAACTTACACCCCTCGGCAAGGAAGCACTGGCGAAGCTCGAACGCTTCATCCCCACCACCAAAGGGCGTCTTGGCGAACTCTCCGACATCGGTGAGCAGCAGCATCACGGCATTGGTCGCCGCATGACCGAGAATTTCCCTGAAATCTTCAGTGGCAAGGATGCTGAAGTCGATGCACGCAGCACCGTGGTGGTTCGCTGCATCCTTAGCATGACTGCAGAGTGTGAGGAACTCACTGCTTTCAACCCACAAATGAAGATGCACAATGATGTGAGCGAGTCCTATCAATACTACCTCAACCACAATTTCAGTCAGCGTCTCAAAGATGCCAGCCGTGACCGTGGCAGCATCGTCGATGAGTATAAGAAGAAATACACCCATCCCGAACGCTTCTGCCGTGCTCTCTTCAACGACGAGTCCTATTGGAACGATGAGGATTTCCGTCCTCGCTCCTTCATGCGCGCCGTCTTCAACGTCATCACCAACATGCAGAGTCATGGAAATGGTGAGGACATGTGGAACCTCTTCACCACCGAAGAGTGCTACGACCTCTGGAAAGTCGTCAACATCGACTGGTATCTTGGTTATGGGCCTGCTCCACAGACTGGCAGCATCATGCAGTTCAATCAAGCCGACCTGCTCCACAACATCATCGAGACCACCGACACGGTCATGGCAAGCAAGACTTTCAAGAATGGTGCCACGCTCCGTTTCGGACACGAGGTGTGCGTCATGCCCCTCGCTTGTCTTCTTGAACTCGACAGTTGCGGACGTCAAGTGCAAGACCTCGACCACCTCGAAGACTACTGGGTCAACTATCGCATCTATCCCATGGCATGCAACATCCAACTCGTCTTCTACCGTTCCAAAAAGCAGAAGGACGCTCCTGTCCTCGTCAAAGCCTTGCTCAACGAGAAGGAAGCCACCCTTCCCGTTCCTACCGACCAATATCCCTACTATAAGTGGGATGACCTCCGTGCCTACTACGTGAAGAAACTGAAAGAGTTCGAGAGGTAGTGAGATTCTAAGTGAAAAGTGAAGAGTGAAAAATCTAAGTTACCTTTGCAATCTGGACACCAACATCCCGTATGGCAGGTAACTTAGATTTTTCACTCTTCACTTTCAATACTCAAAAGTGCTCTTTCCCTCCTTATCGACAAATCCGTATCTGCCGTTCTGCTTGTCCTGCACCATCGCAAGACCCTCTGAGAAAGGCGTGTAGGCATAATACTTGCAAGGAACGATGGTCTTGCCCGTGTTGTCGATGAAGCCCATGTGGTGTTCACCGTCATTCACGAGCCATGCACCCTCACTGTAGTCTTCAGCGTACTTATACTTCTCGTCCAGCTCAAACACCTCCTTGCCCGTCTTGTCGATGAAGTAAGTCCGATTGGGGGCAATCACCTTCGCAATGCCATCGTGGAAATCACTGCCATAACCATTCTCCATCTTGATGACCATCTTGCCCGTCTTGTCGATGTAGCCCGACTGCCATTCGTCATTGCCCAATCTCTCCGTTACCATTGCCAGACCTTCAGAGAAGTTCGCCTCGCCTGTGTACACACCTGGGAAAGCGCGTTTGCCCGTCTTGTCAATGAATCCGAACCACTCATGCTCTTCGTCCACAATCACGGCACACAGACCTTCGTGGAAATCAGTCGGCTGGCGTTCTGCAGGCCATTCATACTGGCAAGGCACCACCAGTTCGCCCTTCTTGTTGATGTAGCCAATGTTGCCATCCTCCTTCGTCACCCAGCACATGCCATCGCTGAAATCACCCGTATAATCATACTCAAACGGAACCACCACCTTGCCTGTCTTGTCGATGAAGCCAATCTTACCAGCCTTGTCAGGACCCACATCCTCGCGGTTGCTGCACAGCCCTTCATGGAACCTTCCGAAACTCTTTGTGCGGAACAGTTCCTTGCCCTTCGGATCCATGTAGATGACATCATCACCCTTGAACACGGCGACCACATCATCGCAGAACACCTGTGTGGGGGAGTCATATTCAAACGGAATCACCACGTTGCCCTTCTTGTCAATGTAGCCCACCTTGCCATTCTTCTTCACACCAGCCAAGCCAGAACGGAAAGACGTCAGGTCCTCGCATCCCTCAATGGCTTTGGCAATCGCCTCGAGGTCGTAGGCAGATTCATCCACAGCCTCAGCCTCCACAGCCGTGCTGTCAGCCGTTTCACCCTCAGCACCTGGTGCATTCTTGGTTCCACATCCAGTTGTCACAAGAGCCAGCGTCAGCAGCCCCATCGTTACCATAAAAGTCAATTTTTTCATTTGTCCTCTTTTTTGATTAGTTGCCCATAACGGTTTGTAGTAAAAGTTGTTGCAAAAGTACGAAACTTTCCCGAACCCTCCAAACAGAAACGTGATTTTCTTATTCCGCTGCAAAGTTACGGCACAGAAAAAGCGTTGTCAAGTCTTGCGCCACTTTTTTTGCTTTTCCCCTCATTTTTTTTGCCGTGATGAAACGTCAAGGCAAAAGGCAGCCATCGTATGCCCATACACACATCTGCCATCAGCGGTTCGACACCTCCATCCTTCGCCATGCCGCTCCGCCATCGAAGGTTAACCATTTTGTGTGCTTCCCTAAAAAAGTTGAATGATTTTACCTTATCCCTGCCATTGGTTGAATGTGTTTTTGCTTAACCCTGGTGAGAATTGAACAATTCTCCCTAAACCCGTGTTTTTGTTGAAAGGGCTCCGCTTCATCCGTTCAATCGTTCCTCAGGAACTTGTTTCTATAAAGACATACCCCTTCGGGATGATTAAGCAGATTCATCGGATTGAAAGGAGTCGCTTCGCGAGAAATCACACAAATCGCCCCAAATCTTACAAATTTGAATGATTTTGAATAGATTTGTTCGATTTCTTGCCCGTAGGGCACTCCCTTCTCACGCCTTGCAAGGCGTTCCATCCGTGTCATCCGTGCTATCTGTGTGAGCTTTTTTATTTCTTACAGATTTCACAGATTTCTTTCATTTTTTTTAATCCTGTACCGCAGTTTGGAACAACATCCCCCTAACTTTGCATCGGAAATCAAAAAAAACTAACACTTAAAACCGAACAAAATGATGGGAACAATCAGAAAAATCATCATCGAAACAGCGCTTGGCGCCTTAGTGGCAGCGTTCATCCTCTTCTGGGTATTTGCCGGTATGGGCATGCAGGAAATTTCCCTCTGCACCGCCTTCCTTGTCTATGTCTTCGCTGTCGTATTCTTGTTTGTGGGGAAGCAAGAAAAACAATCGGGAAAGGCTGTTGGATGTCTGGGGTAAGACTGTTTACGCAGAATGATGGGGCCAAATTGCTCTTTTGTAGGTCAAATTGACTTGAAACAATCAAAATTCTTATGTTTTTCGACAGAATTCTTGCGAAAAAATCTCAAAAAGGTGTAAAATATGGTGGAGCAAAAATCTCAAAAAGGTGCAGACGGCATCATTATGAAGCGTAAAATCCCCTTAATTTTGTATCGGAAATCAAAAAAAACTAACACTTAAAACCGAACACAATTATGGGAACAATTAGAAACATCATCATCAATGCAGCTCTTGGAGCCTTAGTGGTAGCGTTCATCCTCTTCTGGGTATTTGCCGGCATGGGCATGCAGGAAATCTCCCTCTGCACCGCCTTCCTCGTCTATGTCTTCGCTGTCGTATTCTTGTTTGTGGGGAAGCAGGAAAAACAATCGGGAAAGGCTGTTGGATGTCTGAGGTAAGAAAATGAGAGGGTGCATAATGCGTGATTTTTTTGAGATAAAGTATTTTTTTTCTTTTTCATGCTCAATACTAAAAAGAATTGAGTATCTTTGTACCCATAATTGAGAAACAGAAAGCGAACAAGTATGGCAAATACGAACTTAGCAAATGCGAAGACGGCAAAGAACGATGAGTTCTATACGCAATATCCCGATATTCAGAAGGAGATAAACGCCTATCTGGACTATGACCCGAATGTATTTCGCGGCAAGACAGTGCTCCTGCCTTGCGACGACCCAGAGTGGAGCAACTTTACTAAGTTCTTTGCGCAGAACTTTGAACTATTGGGATTGAAGAAACTGATTTCCACAAGCTATGCCCCTGAAAGCAAGAAGTACAAGATGCCATACCAGCCGACACTCTTTGAAACTGAGCAACCGCATTTCAACGCAGACAAGAGTAAGACGCATGGAAAGATATTCGTACTTGAACGTGATGTAACGGGCGACAATCGTATCAACATCGAAGATTTGCAATGGCAGTATCTGGAATCATTGTAACTAATCCGCCTTTCTCGCTGTTCCGTGAATTTGTTGTTTGGCTAATGGAAGCCCAGAAGCAATTTATTATCATTGGCAATATGAATGCAGTCACCTATAAAGAAATATTCCCATTGATAAAGGATAACAAAATGTGGCTTGGCAATGGTTTTCAAAATGGCAATGCCTACTTTCGTGTTGAAGCTCCACGGGAAAGCTATGCTGATGGTGTATACGACGAGAACACAAGCCTTGTTAAGTTTCGTAATTGCTGTTGGTTTACAAATATTGACCACGGACGCCGCCATCAGCCTTTACGCTTAATGACGATGGCAGAGAACTTCAAGCATAGTAAGCATAAGGAAATACGAGGAAGGGAAGACTACATCCATTATGAGAACTATGATGCAATAGAAATCCCATATACTGATGCAATCCCATCCGACTACGAGGGAGCAATGGGTTTGCCAAAATCTTTTCTTGATAAATACTGCCCAGAGCAATTCGAGATTATCGGCATTGCCGAAGGGGATTCTGGCAAAGAGTTGGGACTAAAGCCATTCCCACCAGAATTGAAGAAACTAAATCCCAGCCTTAGACAAGGCCAACTTTACTATATGGAAGACGGCTACCCAGTGAAACCTTACGCAAGAATACTAATCCGCAAAAGGCAATCAGTATGAAGACAGAATTGAAAATCTATACCGTTGAGCAGATTTGCGACGGCTTTGAGTATAACGAACTGGAAGGAAAAGGTCTCTATGGCTTGGCTGGTCAGTTGACTATTCAGCCAGAATATCAGCGTAACTACATTTATGCCGATGGCAAACGCGACGTTGCTGTGATTGAATCTGTGTTGAAAGGCTATCCGCTTGGGCTGATATACTTCAACCGCAACAAAGACTTCAAGACCCCTCAAACTGAATTGGAAGTGCTCGACGGTCAGCAGCGCATTACTTCGCTTGGTCGTTTCATTAAGAACAAGTTTGCTGTTAAGATTAATGACTTAGAGCAGATTTTTAAGGCGAGGGCAAACATGCCGAGGAAGAAATCAAAGAATGGTTTAAGACAATAAACATTGCTGGCATTCCGCTTAATCATCAAGAGGAATTGAACGCCGTGTTCAGTGGACCTTTCGTAACAAAGTGCAAGGAGGAATTCTCTAATTCTGATGACAAGAGGATTCAGCGTTGGAGCAGTTACGTAAAAGGGCCTGCCAATCGTCAGCAGTTTTTGGCTACAGCGTTGGAATGGGTAAGTCGGAATATTGACGCAAAGGATAAGGTAAGTGCCTATATGTCTGCCCATCGTCGTGACGAGGACATCAGTGAGATAAGGACCTATTTCAACACTGTAATAGATTGGGTGGATAGCAAGTTTGATGATGTCTATGACGAAATGCAAGGCTTGAACTGGGGCGAACTCTACGAGCGTTTCCATTCTCTGCCATTGAACCATACAGTGCTATCGCAGAAAGTGCGCGAGTTAATGCATGATGATTTCGTAGGGAATCACCGAGGCGTGTTTGAGTATGTGCTTGGTGGCTGTCAAGATACTAAACTCTTGAATGTCCGTTTGTTCGACAAGCCAACCATGCGCAAAGTGTATCAGCAACAGACCGATAAGGCAAAGGCTGAAGGCGTGAGCAATTGCCCCTACTGCGCCATTGGTCACGACCAGAATGCTCGCCGCATCTGGAAACTGGATGAAATGGATGCCGACCATGTGACCGCATGGAGCAAGATAGATAAAACATAAAGGAATAATACTATTTATGAATAGAGATTTTTTTGCATCATTATTTACCAGAGTACAAACTCCTGATAGAATTGCCATTAGATTTGTTAATGATCAATATGCATACATTGAATCGGTTGATAAAGAAAAAGATCTTGTTGACTGGTTCTGTGTAAATAGTAATATCTTGGAAGAATCTTTAAATGAACATAATCTTTCTTGGTGTTATCTTATAGAAACAGTTCCTAATGAAAGGCCTGATGTATATATGCTTATTGGGCATGACATGACAAAGGAATTTGTCGCCGAAGAGCTGAAAGATAGTTTTAATAATCTTCCAGAAAATAAACAAATCTATATTAAAGAAACCCCTTTTTCATCGATAGAAATAGATGACTATGATAATAGCATATCAGAGTTTGATAGAGAATTTATGAGAAAGGCCAGTGATGTTTTCAAGGTTTATGAAACGTAACAAATAACGAGGTTATGAAGAAGTATAATCGCATCATGTTAGGCCGTGCTGGTCGTTTCGCCAAGATGTGCCGTGAAGAAGGATATATCGGAGCGAACTTTGATATAAAGAAAGACCTTTCAGGTTCACTTCCTGAAAACTGGCGGCAGTTCAATGAAGAAACTATTCCGCTTTGGCTTGAAAACAATCCAGGCAAAAGCAATACGGCTGCAGGTGTAGCCTGTGGTTTCTTGTGGACGATAGCCAAAGGGTTGCAGATTGGTGATGTTGTCCTGTGTCCGTCTGGCGAAGGCACTTACTATGTCTTATTACTATGTACCCAATACAGACCTTCCACATCGTCGAAAGGTGGAGTGGAAAGACAAGGTGATTCCACGCAAGAGTATGTCACAGAAACTGCAAAACTCTACAGGCTCAATAGGTACTTGTTGCGACATTACTCGCTACGAAGAAGAAATAGAATCGCTGATTACTGGCTCAGTAGCAGTGGCGACAATTGAAAAGAAACAGGAACCAGAGCCTATAAAGAGTTTTGACGAGCGGTCACTTCATAAGTTGTTCTGTAGTTATCTTCGCACTCGTAGCATTTATGCAAAAACCATCTTCCATGAAAAATCATCATC
>ONFA01000041.1 GCA_900316975.1 uncultured Prevotellaceae bacterium
GTTAGAAAATAGTTCTATCTTCATTTCAGTATTATTATTTTAATAGCGGAGTAATTTCAATCACTGCTGAAAGCATTATGATATTGGTTCTGCAAATTGGAATTTACATTTTATTCAAGTCTGATTATTATGTTCCCAATACTTGTTATTGAGATAGCTGCACAGCATGATTGGGATAATTGAAATACAGCCATCAAAAAAGCTCCCAGACAAGACCATTAACCCTGTCATTCCGTCTTTGATTGTAATATTAATCCAACACATCAATATAACGGCCAACACGATGTTTATACAAACAAATATAGACACACCTTGCTTCCACCATACTTTTTCCCCAACCCATGTCCAAATAAGAGTACCCACGATAATGTAGGTCAATACAATATGAAGAACAATGAACGGTGATTCCGTATAGAAATCAAGCCCAATAGTATGAAATAGCGGATGCAACACTAACGCAAAGAATGAGCAAAGAAGCATCAAAAATATTTTCCTTACAATTTCCATTTCGCTAAATTCCGATTTCTCGTTTTGTTTCTTCTTTATTTCAGTATCTTATTGATTTGCTTCTCCGTCGCCCAAGGAACGATTTGTTGCAGATGCTCAAACATGCGTTGGTAGGACTCTTCGGGAGTGCGGTCGCACAGGCTGGCATCGGTGCCGAGCAGTGCTTCGGGTGTGGTGAGGAGCGACCAGCCGAAGCCATATTCGCGCCCGTGCTTGTCGGTGGGATAGACAAAGTCCTCGGTCACAATGCGGCAAGCCATCTGCAGACGGGTGATGTAGCCGTCGAACTTGCTGCGCATGTTCTTGCCCGTAAATCCGCAGGCTGCACGGAGTTCGCGTGTGATGAGGCTGCCGTGTTCGTCCAGGGTGGCCAGAATGGCATCCTCAATCGTTCCCTCTTCGGGAGCAGGATGTTGGCTGCGCCGCCAGTTGAAGAGGTCGGGCCACCACGCTTTGCTGACAAAACCAGCCTTGCCGGCAAAGAACTTGCCATACACACAGCCGCCCTCGGTCACCACAGGGCCTTTCCATTGCCACAGCGGCCACTCCCAACTGCCGTCGGCAAACTCCGTGTATCGGCACTCCTCCGCCATCAGTGCTTCGGCACTGTAACTCCTGATGCCACTCTCCAGCAGTGGCAGAAATCCAATCTGCTGGATGCACTCTATCAGTTCGGGGCAGGAGTGAATCTCGTGCAACGTCCCCTCGCCGTTCTCTTCGAAATAGTCTGAAAATAAAGCCATGATGCTTGCTGTATCGTGTGATGGATTGGTTTTTCTTCCACAAAGTTAGGGGTTTTCGTTGAGTTCTCAAAGTTTTTCCTTATCTTTGCCGCACTTAACTTCAAGAAACGAACATTTTATGGAAGAAAAGAAACACGTGAAGGCGGTTTTCGTGAACGGAAGTCCGCGCAAGAAGTGGAACACATTCAAGATGCTGGAGAGTGCCATGAAGGGGGCTCAGGAGGCAGGAGCAGAAACGGAGTTGGTGAACCTCTACGACATTGACTTCAAGGGCTGCAAGAGTTGTTTTGCCTGCAAAATTAAGAACTCGAAGACGAACGGTGTGTGTGCGCTGAAGGACGACCTTCGCCCCGTGCTGGAGCGGTGCAGGGAGGCCGATGTGATTGTGCTCGGCTCGCCTGTCTATTACAGTTATCCAACGGGCGAACTGCGCTCGTTCATGGAGCGTCTGTGCTTCCCAGTGGGCACCTACATGTATGACGAGAACGGCAAGCACATCTGTGTGCGCGACAAGGTGATTCCCACGGCGATGATTTTCACGATGAACTGCCCCGAGGACTACATGAAGCAGATTAACTATCCTGTCATTCTGGAGGAGAACACGAAGGTGATGGCCGACATCTTTGGCTATTCGGAAACGCTTTATGCTTTCAACACCTATCAGTTCAATGACTACTCGCGCTACGACTTCAACCTCTTCTCTGAGGAGGACAAGCGCCGCTATCGCGACGAACACTTTGCCACCGACCTACAGAATGCCTACGAACTGGGCAAGCGACTGGTGGAGAAAACACGTGAATAAATAAGCGTACCCCTCGACTACGGCACAGCGTACCCCTCGGGTACGGCATGGCGTAGCCGAGGGGTACGGCTTTCTGATGGCACCGAAAAAGTAGAAGTGTATGAGGATTGGTATATACGGAGGAAGTTTTAACCCCATCCATCGGGGACACACTGAGTTGGCGGCATCCATCGTGCGGCAGGGCTTGGTAGATGAACTGTGGCTGTTGGTCTCGCCGCTCAATCCGCTGAAGCGGGATGCTGCGAGCGACATGGCCGAGTATGAGCATCGTCTGAACATGGCACGGCTGGCCACCGAAGGCATCGAGGGGGTGGAAGTGTCGGATTTTGAGCGGCATCTGCCCATTCCTTCCTACACCATCACGACCTTAGGCGAACTCCGCAATGCCTATCCGGAGCATGAGTTCGTGCTTGTCATCGGTGCCGACAACTGGGAGCGTTTCCCTCGGTGGTATCATGCCGGAGAAATCATCCGCTCTTATCCCATCCTCATCTATCGGCGTCCTGGTTGCGCGATAGACGAAACGACGCTTCCACCCTCGGTGCAGATGGCTGATACACCGCTCTACGACATCTCTTCCACCGAAATCAGGGATGCCATCTCGGAAGGACGGGACATGAGCCGGTGGCTGGACGAAAAGGTGCTTGTTTACATTGGAGAGCATGGGCTGTATCGTCAGCAGGATGGGAACTGTCACAACTGACAAAAAACTAAAAGGCACAATGAAAAAGTATCAAAACATCTTTATGCTGTCTGCCATGTTCCTGTCGGCGCAGGTGGCTCACTCGCAGCGCGCCATTGCCTTTGAGGGCATCGAGAATGCTCGCGACATGGGGGGGCTGGTGATGCAGGACGGACGAACGGTTCGTGTGGACATGCTGGTGCGCAGTGGCAATCTTTCGGGGGCTACCGATGGCGATGTGGCTTTGTTGAAAAATCGGTATCATTTGTCCGACGTGTTCGACTTCCGTCTTGAGGCCGAAGCCGATGCAGCCCCTGACCGTGTGTTGGACGGTGTGAGTTACCTCCATCTCTCCACGTTGCCGCAGGCATTTGTCGAGGGCTTGTCTGCTCAGCATGGCGATTCGGCTTCTATAGACATGAAGGACCTGATGGCGGTGCTGATGAAGTTTGCCTTCGAACCCAAGGCACAGATGATGGCGCGCCAACTCTATCCTGCCATCGTGACCGACACTTTGGCACAACACTACTACGGCGTGTTCCTGCAGAAGGTTTTGCAGGCCGAGGGAGGTGTGCTTTGGCATTGCTCGCAGGGCAAAGACCGTGCAGGTTGGGCTTCGGCATTTCTGCTTGCTGCTCTCGGTGCCAGCCGCGAGGTGATAGTGGAGGACTTCGACCTCTCCAACCAGAGTTACGCCCGTCAGGTGGAAGTGCTGTCGGCAAAAGTGCGTGAGCGAGGTGGAAATGAGGAGGCCGTGGCTTTCATCCGCGCCATGGTAGGCGTGAGTCGCGAGAACTTCGAGGCGACGCTCGACCTGATTGACCAGAAGTATGGTTCGCTGTCTCAGTATGTGGCGGTGCAGTTGGGATTCTCTGAGGAGGAACAGCGACTGCTCCGGCTGAAATACCTGACCAGCGAAAAAGAATGAAATGAGAGAAAACCAGTAATAAACCTGATAGATACAATGAACTACAAAGACATTGACATCAGCGGCTGGAACCAAGTGGGCGAAGGCGGCATTGGAAAGACGTATGAACATCCCGACAACCCCGATGTTTTGTTGAAAGTGAATAAGAAGTCGGACATGAACGATGAGGCTACCGTGCGGAAGGAATTTGAGATGGCGCAACATGTGTTTGCGTTGGGACTCCCTACACCGCGCATGTATGAGATGGTGCGTGTGGGTGACTGCTACGGCCTGCTCGCCGAGCGCATCAAAGGCAAGAAGTCGCTCTCGCGCATCTGTGCTGACGACCCGCAGCGCATAGGCGAGACGGCGGCACTGCTGGCTCGGGAGGGCAAGAAACTTCATGCCACGGCTTGCGACACTGATTTCTTCCCCAGTCGCAAAGAACTGGCTCTCAAAGCCGTTGATGCGGTAAGTTATGTAGATGAAACGGACAAGGAGAAGATGAGCACTTTCGTGGAGGGCATCGACGATGTGAACACCTGTGTCCACGGCGATTTCCAAACTGGCAATCTGATTGTTTCGGGCGAGGGAAAGCCCTATTGGATTGACCTCGGATGGTTTAACTATGGTTCGCCGATGTTCGACCTCGGCCACCTGTTCCTGCTCTTTCAAGTCTATTCGCAGTTTCAGGGAATGCGGGACATCGTCCACATGACCGAAGAGCAACTGAAGGCTTTTTGGAATGCCTTTGCTGTAGCCTATTCGGGCAGTGAAGACCATGCAGCCTTCGATGCCGAAGTGGCAAAGTACGCTCCGTTGGATGTGTGCTGTCTCTCATACGTAAATCCTCGCCCCGAAGCCAACCAGATGTTTGCCTCTGTGGTACACTCGATGGTGGAAAAATACTACTGACCAAACTGAAGCCTAAAACTTCCACCTCATCTGCACCTGCAGGTCTTCCCTGTGATTGGCATCTATCATCTCCAAACCGCTGCCGATGGTGTCGCGGTTGAAATATCGGGTCATGGCGAATTTCGCACTGAGAAAAAGGGACTCTCTGACAAGAGGTAGATGGACCACGGCGATGGTGCGGATGCCCTTGTAGTAGTAGGCTATGGAGCCGAAAGAGTAGAGGAGGGTAGGTTCATAGTGATAGACGCGGGCATTGTAGGTGTCGGTGTTGAAATAGGTGATGCCCATGTCTATGCGGCACTTTGTTCTGAGGCTTTGCCAACGGATGTTCTCTCCGATGGCAAAGCCTTTTTCGTTGGGATTGTTGCCAAAGGTGACGAGGGCACCTGTGACCGATGTGCGGAGAGTGAGAGACGGTGTGAGGTTGTAGTTCAGTTGCAGTTTCAGGTTGTGGTTGGTGTTGTATTCGAGAGTGGTGAAGTCACCGTTCTTACGGTGGTAGGTGAAATCCTTCTGTTTGGTTTTGATGCGGTAACGTGCCAAGAGATTCCATTTTCTGTTGGTGGAATAGAGTGCCTGCACCATCCCTTCATAGCCACTCGAACTTTCCGATACCCCTTGCTTCCACCAGGGAAAATACATGGCATCCACATACGCTTCTATCTCCATGTTCTTGATGGCCTTCGAAGTCCATCCCAAAAGGATACCCTCTTCATTCTGCACTTTCGAGTTTTCTCCAAAGGCTTTTCCGTTGATGCTGACGAACTTGGCACCGTAATATCTGCCAATGACCATAAAACTATTGGTACTATTGGCGCGCCAACGAAGGATATTGAGACTTGCCACACCATTCTGCTTCTCCGTGCTGCTGAATGCCGTCTCCCCGCTAAAAGAAAGGGACTTGTATCTGTATGCATATGCCATGCTTCCTACCAGAAAATCCTTTCCGCTGGCATTGTAATAGCGGTATGCACTGGCTTTCGTGTCGTACTTGGGCATCAATGGCACATCCAGATGTGTGGCAACCACCGTGGCAGAAAGACGTAGTTCCTTGTGTTCCCAATGCACGTTGCCTCCGAAGTTGCTGATGCTGAGGTTCCCCTTCTTGCTTCGTTCCAGTTGGGTGCGGTGCAAACCATCCGTTTTCAGCGATGACATACCAGTGGAGTCACTGTTGTAGGTGCCTTCTTCTTTCCTGTATGAGCCAAATGCGGAGAGTTGCCAATCTTTCAGTCGTAAGGTGGCAGCCCCTCCTGTGAAATAACCCGTCTCTGCCGTCGATGAGTGCTTCTTGATGCCCTCGTCCATCCTGTCCATGGCACTCAACATGGTCATCTTGCCGAATTTCATTCCGCTATTTATAGCCAGACCTTTTCCGAAACTAACCTTGTAATTGCCCACAATGGCACTTTTCACGCATCCTACCTCCTTCAACATCACATACCCCGATACATAGTCCACCCCTCGTTCTCCTGCATCCTTTTCCATACTTAATCCGGCATGCAAATGCCCCATGCTCGAAAAAGCATATCGGAACGCATGATGAAGCGGGTCACCGCGATACACCTTATTGGGTGATTTCTCCAAAACCTTCGCCGGCACATCTGCATATCCTGCCTTCCAATAAAACGGCACATCCGTCCTCCACACCGCCTCATGCTTTCCATATCGTAGCAACTTCCCTGTCGTCAGGTCTTGTGTGTCGCGATTCTGTCGCAACTCCCTCACCTCCACAAATAACCGCAGCATCTCCCTCTCCTTCATCCCCAACTCCCTTACGAACATCAACTCTCCCAAACTCTCCACAGGCTTGTTTTTCTCCACATACTTCACAATTCCCTCCACCTGTTCCTTGCTCAGAAACGGCAGCACCTCCAAGTCTTCCTTCCTCACCTCATTGATGTTGATGGGTTGTGCATGCACCTCCTGCAATTGTTCTATCAACTCCTCGTCCATTCCTTCTTCCTCTTCTGCCATCAGTTCCACAAAATCCTCCCACGCCATAGGTTTTCCCTCAGTTTCCGTTTGGCAAAAGGCAGGGGTGGCGATGAGCCATATATATAATAATGTAGATATAATTTTTCTCACTTTCCTTGATTTTGATACAAAGGTATAGACTTTTTGCGAGGTGAACAAACTTTGCAACCTGATTGCAAAACTTTCTTCGTACCTTTGCACCGTAAATAAAAAAAAAGGAAAAAACAATGGATTATGTATTGAATGTTTTGCAGGCAGTCGTGGGCATCGTCAACGAGATGTCGCCCTATCTGCTGTTGGGTTTTTTGTTGGCAGGCATCATGCATGCCTTCATCCCCGACGGGTGGTTTAACAAATATCTGAGCGGCGACACGATGCGGTCGGTCATCAATGCCGCCATCTTCGGCGTACCACTGCCATTGTGTTCCTGTGGCGTGATACCCACCGCCATGTCTCTTCGTCGCGAAGGAGCCAGCAAGGGGGCGGTGGTGTCGTTCCTGATTGCCACGCCACAGACAGGTGTGGATAGCATCTTCGCCACCTATTCGCTCATGGGGCTGCCTTTTGCCATCGTGCGTCCCATTGCGGCTTTGTTTACGGCAGTGATGGGTGGAGCGTTTGTGACGATGGGGACCCTCTCCCCAACCCTCCCCCATAATGGGGAGGGAGGCCGTGAGGAATCTTTGTCATTAGAGAACAAGCCGGAAGGTACTCCCTCCCCATTATGGGGGAGGGTTGGGGAGAGGGTCGTCTCTGCCCTCCGCTTCGGCTTTGTCGAAATGATGGAAGACATCGGCAAGTGGTTGGTTGTGGGTCTTATCGTGGCGGGACTGATTACCGCCTTGGTGCCCGATGAGTTCTTCGCCATCTTCAAGGACAACACCGCCCTGAGTATGCTCTTGGTGCTGTGCATCAGTGTGCCTATGTATATCTGTGCCACGGGCAGCATCCCTATCGCGGTGGCACTCATGATGAAGGGCTTGACACCCGGAGCCGCCTTGGTGATGCTCATGGCTGGTCCTGCCTGCAATGTGGCAAGCATCTTGGTCATCAACAAAGTGCTGGGCAAGAAGACGCTCCTGCTCTATCTCGCCGCCATCATCATAGGCTCCATCCTCTTCGGTGTGGCGATTGACCAACTGCTGCCCCGCGAGTGGTTCACCGACCATCTGATGAGCACTCACGCTTGCTGTCACGATGTGGCAGGCTGGTTCGAGTGGACCTGCACGGGCATCCTCGTTCTCCTCTTGCTCAATGTGCTCCGTATGAAGTTACAGCATAAGTCGGCCTGCAGTTGCGGACACAACCACGAGGGGCATTGCCATTGCCACGAGCACCACGACTGCCATTGCCACGATGAGTCATGTTCAGAACAGGAGGCTTGTGAAACCAAGACCTATGTGGTCAAGGGCATGACCTGCAACCATTGCCGTGCCAATGCCGAGAAGGTCATCCGTACCGTCAAAGGTGTGGAGTCCGTATCTGTTGACCTCCAGAGTGGCATCGCTACCGTGACAGGCGATGGCATTGATGACAAGGCTGTGAAAGAGGCGGTGGAGAGCATCGGATTTTCGATTGAAGAATAGGCACGGTAGATACCTTGTTCCACAGCCTCAAAATCGGTCTGAGTCACACCCCTGTCATAGGTGTGACTCAGACCACTACCATAGGTGTGACTCACACCGATTTTGAGGCTGTGGAACACCCGTTTTGGAAGAACTGTCGGAAGGGGAGAATGTGGAACGCTTTTTCAGGGGGACGATAGGTTGGAGTGAGTTTTAAGGCAAATGGATGGGGAGGTCTTCGTAGCAAGGCTCGTCCCTCAAGAATTTCAATGCTCTATCCTGCCATGTCTTGCAGATAAAATAGGGAGCATGTGCCATCTTGATGTGGAGATTGCGTTGATGGATTTTGTATGGAAAAGCCAACATGGCACATTGATCGCCAATGTTGACGGTCAGCTTGTCGGGGTCTAAGTCATAGAACACGTTGCCAATGACTTTGACTTTCTTTGTGTTTCGCATGGGGACGGGGATTTGATCAAGGATATAATAGTAATCATCATTTCTATGACCAAAACTGTTCACACCTGCAATGGTCGTATAGCCGCTATGGGGTCTTTCATTGATTATTTTGGCACGGCTCATTCCTCCGTTCGAAGGGATGTCCGCTTCCATAAACATGGTGGCTTTCACTACATCACCCGTGTAGATTTTCTTCCCTTTGTCATCACGGTAGCCCGTATAGAAGCCAGCGAAGATGACAGGGAAGATTTTGATGTCTTTGAACACCTCCAGATTCTGAAGCCTTCCTGTCAACTTGAAGTCATCTAACGTCAAATAATGCTCGGCTTTTTCATCTTGTGTCCAGAAGAACAGAAGGTCACGATAAAAGAATAGGTTACCCACGCTGGCATAGCCAAATGTGCAGTCGCTCTTGATAAACCTTACTTCGATTTCGTCAAAGTAGTGGTCGGTATCAACATCCATTAAAAAATCATCCAAGAACTGTTCAACATTCTCTTGGAAATCCGCATTAGAACACATTACCTTTGCTTTCATATCTACTTGTTTTAGTGAATATGATGCAAAGGTAATGTGAGATGTGGCAAAAACGTTGCACAGTGGAAGTCTTTTTATTCGCTAATTGTTGTTTAAAGAACAAACTTCTCTTCCTAATTTATTTTTATAGCGAGTTTCTATAGCAACGGCTTCATCTTGGCTGATATTCAAAGGGAGAATTTCAAGTATTGACCACGAAAAATTGTTGCCATAAAGAGGGTCTGCTTTACAGAGTTCTCGTAATGTGATGTCATGTCCATGTCCATCTGTTTCGGCATATTGCTTCCATCGCCCCCAAATACCTTCTTGATTGTAAGTTGAACCAATATAAAGTGATTTTGACTTCTTGTCAGAAATGACATATATACAATTGACTGCGCTTAACATGCGTTTCCACTCAGGATATTCCTTTTTCAGAATGATGTTTTGTATATCGCCTAATCTTAATAGCACGTTCTCATAACCTGGAAAGACATTGTCAAATCCAGGTGTGATTTCTATCACTTCCTTGTCCTTGTCTTTGGTTAACCACTGATGCCATGATATAGCGCTACTACCCCAATCAATAATGATACGTTCTTCCAATTCCTCAAAGCCTGATACTTGCGACATCTGATAATCATAACAAATGCTACCATCGGGAAAAGTTGTTTCATTCATGCCATCAATATGGTATACACCAACAAAACGAGCAGTTGTTCCATGTTCCCCAATAAAGGAAACAATATAATCAACATCTTTGAACACCTCTTTCCCCTGTTCGCTTTGGTATCCAATGAATAATTCTCTACGATATCGGTACCAATCGTAAGGATTGCCCTGCTCAAGTTTCCCTCGAATAATAACTTCCTTACGTGAATCTTTGTGTCGTACCACTTTGATGCGTTTGTTTACGTCAAGTCCTCTCAGACTTAATAGTTCTCTAATAGAAAGAATTTTAGCCATATTATAAAAGTATTAGTTTGTTATTGTTGCAAAGATACACAATCTTTTGGCAAAAACGTTGCACAGTCTCAAATATTTCCGTACTTTTGCGAAAATAATTGGATTATGGCTAAGAATTTGTTTGCACGCTACATTTGGGAGTTGACTACCATTTATCGTGCTGGGCGTATCACACTGAAAGAGTTGAATGAGCGCTGGCAGGATTGTTATTTGTATGATGGAAAGGATATTCCTCGCCGTACATTTGACTATCATCGCAAGGAGATTGAAATGTTGTTTAATTTGAACATCATTTGTGACAAGCATGATAACACCTATCGTGTGGAGGATGACGATGACTATCGCAATGGGGAATTGCGCCAGTGGCTTGTCAATAGTGTGGCTGTGAGTTCCATTGTGCGTGGGGCAGAGGACTTGGGTTGCCGCATTGCTTTGGAGCACATACCATCAAGTGAGCCATTCCTTCCTAATATCATTCAGGCTCTGCGAGAGAATAAAGTCATTTCATTTATCTATCAGAGTTTCGATAGGGATACACCAACACAACACACGCTCATGCCTTATGCACTCAAGTTGTTTCGTCAGCGTTGGTACATTGTGGGCAAGCCTCTGGATGATGAAAAGATTCTTATTTTTGCTACTGATCGTATCAGCACGTTAGCCATAGAAGAGAATACTTTCAAATATCCAAAGGACTTTGACATCAACGACTATTACAGCGATTCCTTTGGCATCATTATCGAAGAAGGTGTGCCATGTGAGCACATTGTGATTAAGGTGGCAAGTAGTCAAGTGAAATACCTACGTTCCCTGCCTCTTCATTCATCCCAACGTGAAACAGTCACGACACCTGAACACTCCATTTTTGAATATGACTTGAAGCCAACTTATGACTTTGAGCAGGAACTTCTCTCGCATCGCGAAGATTTTGAAGTCCTCCAACCCGAGTCTTTGAGAAATAGAATGAAGGCTATTGTGCAGAATATGTATAAAAGGTATTGTGCTGATGCCTCTTGACCCAGCCCATAAGACCGGCTGCCTCTAATAATAAGAACCCAAATAGTGTGTGGAGAAAGTGTTTTTTCGAGGCACTAAACTTAAGGGCAAAAAAAATGGGTTGCCGCTGCAACCCGAACCTTTGTTAACCTTAAATCTAATACTATGAAAAACACGTTGCAAAGATAGAGGGTTTTTTCGTCACTGTCAAGAAAAAAAATAAAAAAACGAGTTTTTTTTGATTTTTCTTGATTTATATCAATCAAAACAGGCAAAAAGGCATAAAAAACAAAAAACTTTGGACGGAAATGGTGCGTATGTCATTTTTTATTCTTAATTTTACATCGTAAATTGCGGGAGAAGGTGCTGATGAGAAGAAAATGAGAGAATGCGGGGCGGAAAAATGAGAGTGTGAAGGAATGGGGGAATGAAAAGAGGGGAGAGTGAAATAGTGGTGAAGAGGAGGGCTGAAAAAGTGGAGGGGAGGAGCGTTGATGGGTGGTGTTGATGTGAGATTAGACGATAAAAAATGACAACATAAAATGAATTTTAGATGGAACTACGAACCACCTACAACCGAAAACGAGGCATGTGCCGAGGGGCTGGCTGAAGAGGTCAGAGTGCCCCCTGCCATTGCACAGATGCTTGTGGCGCGCGGCATACGCACGGCTGAACAGGCAAAGAAATATTTCCATCCGCAGTTGTTGGATCTGCACGACCCTTATCTGATGAAGGATATGGACAGGGCGGTGGAGCGATTGAACGAAGCGATGGGGCAACGTGAGCGCATCATGATTTATGGTGACTACGATGTGGATGGCTGTACGGCTGTGGCTTTGGTTTATAGGTGTATCACGCAGTTCTACTCCAATGTGGAATGTTACATACCTGACCGTAGTGAGGAGGGGTATGGCGTTTCGATGAAGGGAGTGGATTATGCGGCAAGCCAGGGTGTGAAACTGGTGATTGTGTTGGATTGTGGCATCAAGGCAATTGATGAGATTCAGTATGCTAAGGATAAGGGCATCGACTTCATCATTTGTGACCATCATGTGCCCGACGAGGTGTTGCCTCCTGCTGTGGCCATATTGAATGCCAAGCGGGTGGACAATACATATCCTTATCTTGATTTGTCTGGTTGCGGCGTGGGCTTCAAGTTCATGCAGGCTTTTGCTATCAGCAACGGCATTCCGTTCAGTCGGTTGATTCCGCTGCTCGACCTCTGTGCCATCAGCATTGCGAGTGACATCGTGCCCATCATGGGCGAGAATCGCATCTTGGCTTATCACGGATTGAAGCAGTTGAACAACAATGCCAGCGTGGGTGTGAAGGCGGTGCTGGAGGTGTGTGGATTGACGGGTAAAGACTTGACGATGAGTGACATCATTTTCAAGATTGGTCCGCGCATCAATGCGAGTGGACGTATCCAGAACGGCAAGGAATCGGTGGATTTGCTGGTGGAACGTGATTATGACAAGGCATTGAAGATGGCGCAGACCATCAACCAGTATAATGAGGAGCGCAAGGAACTGGACAAGCGCATGACGGAGGAAGCGAGTCAGGTGGTGGCGCACTTGCCCCAGATAGAGGACAAGAGTGCCATCGTGATTTATAATGCAGACTGGCACAAGGGTGTCATTGGCATCGTGGCTTCACGTCTCACAGAGGAGTTTTTCCGTCCTGCGGTGGTGCTCACGCTCGATGGCGACATCGTGACGGGCAGTGCGCGTAGTGTGAGCGGTTTTGATGTTTATAAAGCCATCCAAAGTTGTGAGGATTTGCTTGACAACTTTGGTGGGCATACGTATGCGGCAGGCTTGTCGATGAAGGTGGAGAACGTGGCTGAGTTCAGCCGGCGTTTCGAGGCGTATGTGCATGAGAACATTGACCCCGAACAAACGCGCCCGAATCTGGACATCCATGCTGTTATCAACTTCAAGGACATCACTCCTAAGTTTTTCAACGACCTCAAGCGCATGCGTCCTTATGGTCCAGATAACCCCAAACCGATGTTCTGTACAAAGAATGTGTTTGACTATGGCACCAGCAAGGTGGTGGGGCGTCAGCAGGAGCATATCAAGTTGGAGTTGGTGGATAGCAAGTCGAACAATGTGATGAATGGCATTGCCTTCGGACAGAGTTCGCAAGCGCGTTACATCAAGACGAAGCAAGCGTTTGACATTGTATATAGTGTGGAGGAGAACACTCGCAAGCATGGCGAGGTGCAACTCCAGATAGAGGACATCAGGACGCATGAGGAAGTGCTGAAGGATTGAACATTTGAAAGACTGAAGAATTGAAGCCTCTTGACATACTGAAGGAATACTGGGGCTATGACTCTTTTCGTGGCATCCAGAGTGATATCATTGAGAGTGTTCTCAATGGGCATGATACGTTGGGGCTGATGCCAACGGGTGGCGGCAAGAGCATTTGTTTTCAAGTGCCGGCACTGATGCGTGATGGGGTGTGCATTGTGGTCACACCGCTCATTTCGCTAATGAAGGATCAGGTGCAGCAGTTGAAGAATCGTGGCATCAAAGCGGAGGCAGTCTATTCGGGCATGATGAGGGAAGACATCGTCAGAGTGCTCGACAATGCAGTTTTGGGTGGTTACAAATTGTTGTATGTCTCTCCCGAACGCCTTTCTACTGAAATCTTTCTGGCAAAACTGGCGCGTATGCGTCAAGTGAGCATGATTGTGGTTGATGAGGCGCATTGCATCTCACAGTGGGGCTACGATTTCCGTCCTTCGTATCTGCAAATCGCAAAGATGCGGAATCTCTTGCCCAATGGGGATGTCCCCGTCTTGGCATTGACGGCAACTGCCACACCCAAAGTGGTGGACGACATACAGGAACGGCTTGGATTTAAGGAGAAGAACGTCTTTTCCATGAGTTTCGAGCGCAAGAATCTTATCTATGTGGTGCGTGAAACGGAGGACAGGGCAGGGGAGATACTGCATATCTTGCAGGGAGTGCCCAATGGCAGTGCCATCGTCTATACGCGTACTCGTCAGCAGACGGTTGAAGTGGCACGGTTTTTGGAAGAGAATGGCATCACAGCAAGCAACTATCATGCAGGTTTGACCGATGCGGAGAAGGATTATCGGCAAATCAACTGGACGAAGAACCGAGTGCGTGTGATGGTGGCGACAAATGCGTTTGGCATGGGCATCGACAAGCCCGACGTGCGGCTGGTCATCCATTTCAACATGCCCGATTCGCTTGAAGCATACTTTCAGGAAGCAGGACGGGCAGGACGTGATGGCAAGACTTCCTACGCTGTGCTGCTCTACAACCATCAAGATCTCAAGACGCTCAACCGACGAGTGCCAGAGACCTATCCCGACCTCGATTATGTGAAGCAGACCTACGAGAATGTGGCTTACTTTCTGCAAGTGGGTGTGGGTGAGGCTTTTGGACGCACGTTCTATTTCCCGATGGAAACTTTCTGCCGACGGTTCCATCAGTTCCCTGTACAGACCAACGCTGCCCTTCAATTGCTCAACAATGCGGGTTATCTTGAATATCATGAGGAGCAGGAGTTTAAGTCGGCACTTCACTTTATTCTTCGCAAAGAGGAACTGTATCGTATCTATGAGACCGACGAGGAAAGTGACCTCGTCATTCAGACCATTCTGCGCACCTATCCAGGCGTGTTCGCTAACTTTGTCTATATTGAAGAAACCAACCTGTCCCACCTTACAGGGTTGTCGGTTGAGCGTGTCTATCAGATACTGAAAGACTTGCATCATCACCGCATCATAGATTTCATTCCTCATCGTAAGACACCGACGGTGGGTTACGCTGTAGCCCGTGTTGACACCGAACTCATCACCCTTCCGCCGATGGTGTATGAAGACCGTAAGGCGGACTTTCAGCAGCGCATCGACGAGATTGCCCACTATGTCACTTCCACCGATACTTGTCGCAGTCGTATGCTCCTTCAGTATTTTGGTGAAAAGAGCAGCCATGATTGTGGACAGTGTGACGTGTGTCTGGCAAAGAAAAAAACTCCTGTTTCCCACGATGAAGATGTTAAGGAAGCAATCCAAACCATCACTTCTTTTCTTCAAGATGGCAAAGAACATCAACTAACAGATCTGAAAGCATTGCCTGTTAAGACCTTTGTTCTTGACGAAGCCATCCGTTATATGGTAGAGGAGGAGTTGCTTGTCATACAGGGAATGGAAGTTTCCTTAAATAGTCAATAGTAGAATTGTAAATTGTCAAATTGTAAATTTTCCCCATGACCCCATTTGAAATCATTGCTCAAACCACTCAGGCCATTGCCGCCAACCCCTCCGATGCCGAGGCTTACAAGCAGCGTGCCGTCACCCTCTGCCAGATGCAGCAGTATGAGGAAGCTGAAAAAGATCTCAACACCCTTATTGATGCTCTCCATACGGAAGATGCCGAAATCTATCAACTTCGTGGTACGCTTCGTATGCAACGAGGTGACAAGACCGGTGCGCTCGATGATATGCGCAAGGCAATTGACCTCAATCCCGACCTGCTCGCTCATCTGAGTGGTGAGTTTAAGACCAAAGAAAAAGGGCATTGCTAATTTGCAATGCCCTTTTTGTATCAGTTCTTGTTGAGGCTACTTGATATTTCCTCGTATCTTCGTCAGATACTGTTGCATGTGCTCCTCGTCGCGGTTGTCGATGATCTCGATGATTTCTTTCATCTCTCGGCGAATCTGCTCCACCTGCCCTTTGGTGTAGGGGTTGAAGAGGATTTCGCGCAGCAGAGTGTCGTCCTCGCTGAGTACTCCTTTGGCTATCTTCATGTGACGCTTGAAGGTGGTGCCTGGGGCATCCTGGTGCTTCATCACGGCAGCGAAGGCGAAGGTGGAGATGAAGGGGATGGAGAGAGAGTAGGCCACGGTCTGGTCGTGTTCCTCGAAGGTGTATTCGAAGATGTTGAGGCCGAGACGAGAATAGAGGTCCTTGAAGAAGCAACGTCCCATGTAGTCACCTTCGTTGATGATGATGGCATTCTCATCACTCAGTTTGCCGAGGTTGGCAAAAGTGGGACCGAACATCGGGTGGGTGCTCACGTAGTGGAAGCCGCTCTTTTCGTAGTACTCCTTAAAGCCCGTCTTCACAGAGGATATGTCGCTGAGGATGCACGACTTGGGCAGATGTGGAATCACCTCGTCAAACACCTTGAGCGTGTATTTGAGACTCACGGCATTGATGACCAGTTCAGGCTCAAACGCATCAATCTCTTCCATCGATGTGAACCGCTGGGTGTTGTACATGAATCTCAGTCGTTTGGGGTCAATGTCATAGACAGCCACCTCGTGGTCGAACGACAGCAGGTCGGTAAAGAACGACCCCATCTTTCCTGCTCCTAATATCAGTATTTTCATACAGACCCTTCCCCCGCCTCCCCCGCAGGGGAGGAGTAGAATGTTGGTGGGGGAGATTCTACTTTTGTTGATATTGATGTGGTGACCACTCTCCCCAAGACCCGCCCCTCACAAGTTAGGGTTAAGGTTAGGGTTAAGGTTAAGAGAGGGTCTTTACTTATTGATGATTTCGATTTGTTGACGTACACTTTCTTCGTGGATGCTTTCAAACACCTTGGCTACGAATTCGGATCCCATGCCGCAGAGTGAGCCTTGTACGCCACGTTTCGACAGAATCTCGTTGTAGCGAGTGGCTTGCAGCACGGTCATGTTGTGCTCCTTCTTGTAGTGGCCAATTTCACGGCATACGCGCATACGTTTGGCGAGGATGTCCATAATCTGGTTGTCCAGTTCGTCAATCTGCTTACGTAGGCTGACCAATCCCTCGGTGGTGGTGTGTTCGTCGCGGATGACGAGCAAGGAGAGGATGTAGTCGAGCACTTCGGGTGTCACCTGCTGCTTGGCATCGCTCCATGCCTTGTCGGGGTCGCAGTGAGCCTCCACAATCAGTCCGTCGAAACCGAGGTCCATAGACTGCTGGCAGAGTGGGGCTATGAGTTCGCGACGTCCGCCGATGTGTGAGGGGTCGCAGATGATGGGCAAGTTGGGTATGCGGCGGTGCAGTTCGATGGGAATCTGCCACATGGGTGCGTTGCGGTAAATCTTCTGCTCGTAGGAGGAGAAGCCTCGGTGGATGGCTCCCATGCGCTTCACGCCAGCCTGATTGATGCGCTCCAAGGCTCCAATCCACAACTCAATGTCGGGATTGACGGGGTTTTTCACGAACACAGGCACATCCACACCCTTCAGCGCATCAGCCAATGCCTGCACGGCAAAGGGGTTGGCAGTGGTGCGTGCTCCAATCCAGAGGATGTCCATGTCGTATTTCAGTGCCAGTTCTACGTGTTCGGGTGTGGCGACTTCAGTCGAGATGAGCATGTGGGTTTCTTCTTTTACTTGCTTCATCCAGGGCAGTGCTTTCTCGCCATTGCCTTCAAAACCTCCTGGCTTGGTGCGTGGTTTCCACACTCCGGCACGGAAGTTGTGACAGCCTTTCATGGCCAGTTCACGTGCAGTTTCCATCACTTGCTCCTCAGTCTCGGCGGAGCATGGACCAGCAATCACGAACGGACGTTCGTTGTCGCTTGGCAAATTTAGGGGTTCAAGTTCGAGTTCCATAAAGACCCCCTCCCCGCTCCCCCTGTGAGGGGGAGAGTAGAATGTTTTGTGGGGAGGATTCTACTAATATGTTTATTTTATATTTATGTTGAATGCTAAGAGTTGACGGTGACCACTCCCTCTAAGACCCGCCCCTCACCCTCCCTGCAGGGAGGGAGTGGTTACCTTGTTCATTAGTTCCCTCATTGGCTGAGATACTACCCCCTCCCTGTAGGGAGGGTGAGGGGAGGGTCTTTGGAGGTTAAGAGAAGACCTTCTTAATTCTTCGTAGTGCCTCTTCCATTTTCTCGTCTTTGGCACAGAGCGAGATGCGGATGTATCGCTTGCCGTTCGAGCCGAAGATGAAGCCGGGAGTGATGAACACGCGGGCTTCGTGCAGCACCTTTTCGGTCAGGTCTTCCACATCGGCGTAGGTGTCAGGGATGCGTCCCCAGAGGAACATTCCCTGCTGCTTCGGGTCGAAGGTGCAGCCGAGGGTGGTCATGATTTCCTCGGCAATCTTGCGACGGGTTGCATACGTCTCGATGTTGGCGTGTGTGTGCCATGCCTCCGTATTCTCGTATGCCTGTGCAGCAGCCAGTTGGAGCGGACGGAAAGTACCCGAGTCGATGTTGCTCTTAATCTTCAGAATCCACTGGACGAAGGTGCTGTTGGTAGCCAGCATGCCTACACGCCATCCGGGCATGTTGTGGCTCTTCGACATGGAGTTGAATTCGATGCAGCACTCTTTGGCGCCTGGCACTTGCAGGATGCTCAGGTGCTCCTCGCGGTTCAGGATGAACGAGTAGGGGTTGTCGTTCACCACAACGATGTTGTGCTTCTTGGCGAACGCTACAATCTTCTCATAGAGTTCGCGGGTGGCACGTCCGCCAGTGGGCATGTTGGGATAGTTTGTCCACATCAAGCGGAATTTACCATTTGACGATTTACAATTTACAATTTTCTCCAACTGCTCAAAGTCGGGTTGCCAGCCGTTGCTCTCCAAGAGGTCGTAGTTCACAATCTCCTGACCCAGAATCTTGCTCAGCGATGTGTAGGTGGGGTAACCCGGATTCGGCACCAACACCTTGTCGCCAGGGTTGCACAGGGCGAGGGTCACGTGCAGGATGCCTTCCTTGCTGCCGATGAGGGGCTGAATCTCAGTGGCAGGATCGAGTTCCACCCCATACCAACGCTGGTAGAATCCTGCCATCGCCTTTCGCAGTTCAGGAATTCCCACCGTGGGCTGATAGCCGTGGGCATCGGCCTTCTTGGCATTCTCGCAGAGCACGTCAATCGTCTCTGCACTGGGTGGCATGTCGGGCGACCCGATGGCAAGCGAGATGATGTCCTTGCCCTCGGCATTGAGTTTTGCCACTTCCTTCAGTTTTCTCGAAAAGTAATACTCGCTCACAAGCGAGAGTCTGTCTGCTGGTTGTATCATAAAGACCCCCTCCCCGCTCCCCCTGTGAGGGGGAGAGTAGAATGTTTTGTGGGGAGGATTCTACTTGTAGTTTCTATTTTATATTTATGTTGAATTCTGTGAGTTAAAGGTGACCACTCCCACCTTCCCGTCCCCTCATAAGTCAGGGTTAGGGTTAAAGTTAGGGTTCAGGTTAGGGGAGGGTCTCCTTTCCTTCCTTATACTCTCCCAGCACCTTCAGTTGCTTCGTCAGCGGGCGCACCGCGTCGATGCTCTGGCGGTAGCGCGTGTAGTCGTCGTACATCACGTCGATGTAGAACATATACTCCCACTCCCTTCCGATGATAGGCAGCGACTGAATCTTCGTCAGGTTGATTTTGTAGAACGAGAAGATGCTCAGCACCTGCGAGAGCGAACCTTCGCTATGCGGCAAACTAAACACGATGCTCGACTTGTTCGACTGGCTCGGCTTGCACAGTTCCTCCGCCAGCCACGGGTCGGCCAGTACCAGAAAGCGGGTGAAATTGTGCTTGTTCGTCTCGATGCCCTCCTCCAGAATCTTCATCCCGTAGAGTGGGGCGGCAAACTTCGAGCAGATAGCCGCATGCCCCCTCAGTCCGTTCTCGCTGATGTTCTTGGCAGAACCCGCCGTGTCATCCGTCTCCACAATCTTCAGCCCAGCGTGTTTCTTCAGGAAGTCGCGGCACTGCATCAGTGCCACAGGGTGCGAGTTCACCTCCGTGATGTCCTCCCAATCATCCTCGGGCAGACACATGATGCTGTGCGAGATGCGCAATTTATGCTCGCCCACAATCTGCATGCCGCTTTCGCGCATCAGTTCATAGTTGTGGAGCAGCGACCCCGCAATCGTGTTCTCAATCGCCACCATGCCAATCACACTCGAGTCCTGCTTCATCTCGTCAAACACCTGCTCGAACGTGTCGCAGCAAATCAACTCGATGTCCTCATTCTCGAAGTAGCAGTGGCTCGCCACATCGTGGTAACTGCCAATCTCTCCCTGTATCGCAATTCTTCTCATATATATTATATATAATGTAAAAGCCCCACTCATCAGAGCGGGGCTATATTGTTATTCTCTATGTATCTGTCGCATGATTGATTCAACACATAACTACCCGCTCTTACTCGTTGCCAAAGTAAAAGTAAAAATAGTAATATGCGTTAAACAATGACTTCATGTCTTTTTTCTTAAATCGCTGCAAAAGTACACACTTTCTCTGAAACTGCAAACATTTTTCTAAAAAAAATGCACTTTCGATGGAAAAAAGTTTTTTTATCTCAGATTTTCCTTGAAGAACGCTTCCATCTTATCGTAAGGAATCACACCTGCCTCGTCATCGTAGAGGTCAACGTGGGAGGCTCCGGGGATGATGAGCAGTTCCTTGTTTCCTTCCACGGCACTTTTCCCCTCCACGTGCTTGCCAGTCATCTTCTCAAAGGCATACTCTGAGAAGTAGCGTGAGTGAGCCTTCTCGCCGTGAATGAGCAGCACGGGATTCTCAATCTCCTGTGCCCATGCCAGCAGGGGCTGGTTCATGAACGACTGGCAGCCGATGACGTTCCAGCCGTCGTTGGAGTTGCCACTTCGCTCGTGATAGCCGCGCTTGGTCTTGTAGTAGGCGTGGTAGTCTTTCACAAACCAAGGAGCATCTTCAGGCAGTGGGTCAATCACGCCGCCAGCACGTTTGTAGGTGCCGTTCTTGTAGTCCTCCGTGCGTTGTGCAGCCATCGCCTTACGCTTTTCCATACGTTGTGCAGGTGTGTCTTCGCTCTTGAAGTAACCCTCCACATTCACCTTGCTCATGTCGTACATGGTGGAGGCAACCGTTGCCTTGATGCGTGGGTCGATGGCAGCCGCATTCACAGCCATGCCACCAAAGCCACAGATGCCGATGATGCCGATGCGCTCGGCATCCACGTTGTCTTGAGTGGAGAGGAAATCAACGGCGGCAAGGAAGTCTTCGGTGTTGATGTCAGGAGATGCCATGCGGCGGGGTTCGCCACCGCTCTCACCTGTGAAAGAGGGGTCGAAGGCGATGGTCAGGAAACCACGCTCTGCCATGTGCTGAGCATAGAGACCGCTCGACTGCTCCTTTACGGCTCCGAAAGGTCCAGAGACCGCAATGGCAGCCAGTTTGCCTTTTGTATTCTTGGGGGTGTACATGTCTGCCGCCAGTTCAATGCCATAGCGGTTGTGGAACGTCACCTTCTTGTGCTCCACCTTGTCACTCTTGGGGAACGTCTTGTCCCACTCTTGTGTCAAATTCAATGTTGTTTTCATGCTATCTAAATCGTTTGATGAGTTGTTGTCTTTTGTCGTGCATGCTGCCAGCATTCCGCCCAGCAGCGCCACTGATAAAATAACGTGTTTCATGCCCTGTTTATTTTATGAACTTCTTGCCATTTTTGATAAAGATGCCTTTGGTGGGATGCTGAACCCTCATGCCGTTCAGTGCCACATAGTCTCCGCTGTCATGGGTGTCAGCATCTACCTGCCGTATGCCAGTCGGGTTGCTGAGTGATAGGGTGACGGAAATATTGCTTTCGCCCGCCCTCAGGAAGGTGCGCAGTTCATTTCCCGACAGTCCGTCAATCTTTCCCAGTCGGGTATAACTCCACGAGTTCGACCCATAGAAGATGCAGATGTTGCTGCCGTTGTAGAGGACTACATCACCTGCCTGTGCTGTCATTTGCTGATTGCTCGTGGTCAGCGAGAAACCTAATGGTCCCCAGATTTCGAAGCCGCCGCTGGAATTGAGTGTCACGGTGATGGGACCGTCTTGTAGTTTCCTCACGAGGTCTTTGGTGGCTTGGTTGTCGGCAAGCGTCACGCTCTGCGTCTTTCCGCCGATGGTGAGATGGATATTGGTCATGTCTGATGCTGATTGAAAGTTTTGGGTCGCAAGCCATTGAGTCAGCAGCGATGCCGTTTGGCTGCGATTTCTGTTGTTAATCCAGAGCGCGTCGCCTGCCCATGTGGCATCAGGCACGAGCCGTTTGAAGTCAGCCACCACTCCGCTGATGCCGCTGCTTTCACTCGACACAATCAGGGCGATGTTCTTTCCCATCATCTGCGGGCCGTAAGTGAACAGGTAACTCTGCATGATGGCTGCCATCTGGCTCCACCACAAAGGGGTGACGATGATGATGTTCTGATAGTCATTCAGCGAAGTCGTCACAGGGTCGATGGCTGGATAACTGCTGGCAGAGTTAGGATTGTCTTTGATGGCATTGAGCAACTTCGTTCCCAGAGCATAACCGTTTGCCTCATACTTCAGTCCCTTCTCCTCTGGCTGAATCTCCAGCACGTCAGCCTCAGTCTCGCTTGTCAGCGTGTTCACGATGTCGCGGCAGTTGTTCGTGTAACTATAGTACACCACCAGTGTCTTTGCCGATGTGTCCATGCTCAACAACATGAGCATGGCACAAACAATCAATAGGAGTCTCTTTCTCATAGAGTTGTTATATTTAAGTTTCGGAAGTTCTTTTTCACCACAGATTACACAGATTACTCTGATTTTATCCGCTGGTGGGTTGGCTATTACACAGATTGGCTACGCTGAACTAAAGGTTCTTTCTTGATTTCACAGATGAGAGTCGTGCCGACTCTTGAGGCCATCCGGATGGGCTTTCGTCAAGAAAGCAGAAATCTGTGCAATCTGTCAAAATTTTTCTCAGCATAGAATGCGGATTATACGGATTTTTGAGCCTCGGCGGCTCCTGCCATTCGGATTGTTCTGCATCCGGCCATCGTCGCCCCTTGCGACGAGAAATCCGTATAATCCGTCCGAAATTTGAGTCAATTAACCTAATTGATATTCGCCTGTGCGGATGGCTGCTATCACGCCACCGTCGATGAGAAGGTCGGTGCCGGTGATGAACTTGGCGTGTTCGCCCAGCAGGATTTTCTTGCCTGCACCGATGCGGCGCACAATGGCGGTTCCCATACTGCCAGCACCCAAGAGTGCTATTACTTCTTTCTGTTCGTTTCTGTCGAATATCATAGTCCGTTCTCCTATACTTTTATATAAGTAACTACACAAAATTATCTTATACAATGATGTTTCTTTTTTTCGCCGCAAGCGGCTTTTTTTTTCTTGAAACTAATTAGAATAATTGGAATAATTCAGTTCACTAATTTCTATAATTATAATTTGTGGATAAAATTATTCTAATTATGCTAATTTGT
>ONFA01000061.1 GCA_900316975.1 uncultured Prevotellaceae bacterium
TCCTGGAACTTATCCATGTCACCTGTTGACGTGGTTCGCTCCACACGATAGGTTTCCGTGCTATGCAGCAGTTCTTGTATTTCGTCTTTTGTTATCATTCGACTTACTTCTCTTGATTGAATTCTTCCTGTCTCACCAACTCCTGCACAGGCACTTCAAGCGCATTGGCTATTGCAATGAGGGCTTCAAGGCTGGGCTGGGTGGTGTTGGTAACCCACTTGGAAACAGTAGCAGGATCCTTGCCGAGTTTGTCGGACAGCCACTTATTGTTCAGGTCACGTTCTGCAAGAACGACTCTAATACGATTTAACTTTGCCATGATAGATTTCTGTTGTTTGACGGCGAAGTTACAAAAATTAATCGAAACAAATGCTGATATGCTCAAAAAACTCCATAAATAAGCCAAAACTTGAATAAAAGACCAATCTTTTGATGAAGACATGACAATATTCATGCTTATTATTATATATAATGTGTATTTGAAATATCTTTTGAAATGACCGACAACCATTTTATGTTCTTAGTGACACTCCCCATTCATGATGGGAGCAATGAAAATTCGGAGAAAGATTCTTGGACAATCCAAGCGGGCTGGATTAAAAAAGTGGCAACATTGGCAGAAATATAAGATAGGCAAACTTGAAGAAGGCAGTCCGAATCAAGAAAAATCATCAGTCTCGTGTTTTTTCTGTGTTTTCTTTTGGTTATTCGGGGAGAAATCTGTACCTTTGTAGTGATTTTGTAACATGTTGATTATCAATGGTCATTTCTGTTTTTGCAACATGTGTGCAACATCCGGTGCTAACGCATTGATAGTCAGTTAAAGTCGTTTTCGAGGAGGTCAAATAAAGAATTTGATAAATAAAGAAAGGCGCGCAACTCGATGGGTTGCGCGCCTTTCTTTTCGAATAATCACAACAGTTTATGCTATAATAAAAAAGCATCAATATTGGCAGAAATTTAATGGGAGATGGTTCATACTTATTTGAAGGGATTGTTTCGGTGGAAATCTGTTCTTAGTTTGTCAACAAAATGATTGCGCCACTAATGCCGATGTAGGCATAGACGATGTAGCGGAGAAGGTGGCTGGAGATGTGACGGAACACATAGGAGCCGAGCATCGTGCCTATCGCGACACCGCCAAGACCAAAGCCGTAGTCGGTCAAGACTGTGGTGGTGAAGAATCCATTGTAGGCGCGTACCAGGGTCATGATGAAGTTGCCTATCAAAAAATAGGTTTGCGCCATCGCCATGTAATGCTCTTTCGATGGTTCGGACTGGATGAAATAGAGGACTGCTGGAGGACCTTGCATGCCGAAAAATCCGCCTAAAAGTCCGCTCAAGGTTCCGGCTCCGACCTGCACTCGCTTGGTTTGGGGCAACTTGATGCGTTGACTGAACAGCAAGAAATAGATGCTGATGAGGATGAGAGCTACACCCAGAATCAGGCGGAGCAGATGGTCTTCCATGCGGGTCAGCACAAAGATGGCGATGGTGGACACAAGAATAAATGTGAGCAGTATCACCCACAGACGTTGCCATGTGACAAATCGCTTCAATCGCCAAACAATGACTGCCGAAGTGGTGAGGGCTAAGATGCCAGACAGCGTGGTCGCCTCACCATAAGTGGGCATAAGATACGGTAACATCGTCATGATGAAGATGCCAAAACCGAAGCCTGTTGTACGTTGCACGAAACTGGCTCCCGTGCTTAACAAGAATATGGCTATGACCAAATTGCTCATCTCTTTTGCTGACAGGTTTTATCGTTTGGAATTCTATTGTACAATTTCTTCATGACGGACAGTGAGTCTCACTTTTTTTGAGGTATCGGAAATTATTGTTGATGATGGCATCGACAAGTTTGCCACCTTGTATGGAATAACCGTTTGATGAGTCCACTCCGACAAAGTCCATGAGGATGATGCCTGTCGGTCCCGCAGGATGGGTGGCGAGATAGTCGAGAAATGCTTTGTGGGTATAGGTGGCATTGTCACGGTAGCCTTTGCTGAGGGAGATCTTTCGTCCGAAAATGGATTCCACTTTGGAATAGGCAGAAGCAAAATTGAAGACCCACCTGATCTCTTGAGGGTCGGTGTATTTCATGCGGGTGCTAAAGTCCAGCATCTGATTGATGGCCTGGACTTTGTGTTTCACCCCACCTTCATGATGGGTGGAGGAAAAGTCCTGCACACAATACTTACCAGATGTGTTTCCTTCCCCTGTAATCAGTCCTGCTGTTTGTCGCTGCCAGTTAATAGTACCAGTCCAAAGGTTGAAAAAACCTCCGATTGGTGTATCGGCATAGCGATTTCGACTGATGATGAGTATTTTCCCTCGCATATCACGGACTTTGAGGTCATTCTTAAAGTTAATAAAGCAACCCTTGAACCTCTCTTCGTGCAAGAGTTGCTGTATCCGAGCATTGTAGGCATTCTTCACCTTGTCGCCGTCGGCAGCATGCAGCAGATGAATGATGATGAACTCAGAAGGATTCGTTCTGAGTGAATCACACAGGAGTTGCAGCACCTTGTCAAATCGCATCTTGGTGGGCATGATGCCATGATTGGCATTCATATAATGTTTATAAACAGCAGGACGCAAGTCGAATGCCCTTATCCCGATATGCCATTGTTGGGCGATGTCAAGATCTTGGGTGCGAGCATAACGATTGCCGAAGACACCCAACCAACCACTGAAGCCATAGCCTGTTGCGGCATCATGTGCCCCTGGAATAGAAAGTGCTGCCACATAAGCATCATCAGGGAGTCGGCTCATCCAGTTTCCGGCATGGAGAAAAGATGAGTGGAAAAGCAGCGTGAGGGAGATGAAAAGTGTTCGGGGCAGCATAGGCTTTACAATATGCTGATGATGTCACGAAGGTGATGCACCTCATGGGTGACAGGTTCTGGAGCAGGATAGTCTGGAAAACGGTTAAAGTAGATGGTGTCAAGTCCGTAGCGTTTTGCACCAAGAATGTCGGTGCTGAAATTGTCGCCAATCATAAGGGTTGTCGCTTTCATGGCTCCAGATTGTTGAAAAGCGTAGTCGAAGAATTGGGGTGCAGGTTTGTTGGCACCAGCATCTTCGCTGAGGATGATGGTGTTGAAATAGTCGAAGAGCCCACACGAACGGAGTTTCTTGTATTGCACTTCATGGAAACCATTGCTGCACATGTGCATACGGTAACCTTTTGCCCTAAGATAATCCATCAGTTCCTGGGCACCCTCAACAAGCCCGGATTTGACGGCACAGAGTGAGAGGAACTTGTCACTGGCTTGAAGGCAATATTCCTCAGTGGGGTTCAAGCCCTTGCCAAGACTCAAAGGGTGTCGGAAACGCTCCACGATGAGATAATTGCGTTCGATTTCTCCTTTGGCATATTGTGTCCACAGACGGATGTTGGTGTTCCAATAGTCATCATAGAACACCTTCGGGTCTTCGAAGTATTGTTCGAGGTGCAGATACTCGTACAACTCCTTCAAGGCAAGTATGGCATTGCCGTGGGTGTCATAAAGGGTGTCGTCGAAATCGATGAAGAGGTCTATGTATTTACCATTTACCATTTACTATTTACCATTTGCCATCTCAATTAAAGATGGCATTGAAGCATTTGTCGGTGGCACCAGCATTGGCGTTGATGTAACTATCAGCAGCATCTCCTGCGTTCTTGAGTGCTTCGGGATTGTTGATGAAGTTGTCCATGAGCGCCGCAAAAGAGGCATTGTCTTGATATTCGAACGAACCGCCACAAGCCTTGAGTGCCTGTGCCTCACGGAACTTCTGGTTGTTGGGACCGAAGAGTACTGGAATGCCATAAACAGCAGCCTCGGGCACGTTGTGGATACCCACGCCGAACCCACCTCCGACGAGTGCCACCTTGCCATAGCGATAGATGGAAGAGAGTTTGCCAAAACAGTTGACGATGAGGGCACCCACCTCAGAAGATACAGGCACTTCATTTTTCTCCAACTGCGTGTATCTCACATGAGTGATGCCGTTGTCATTCAGCAATGCCTCAATCTCCTTCAGGTGTGTCTCGCTGATGACATGAGGCGCGATGATGAGTTTCCAATCCTTGTGCTTGCCAAAGTAGGGGATATATATTTCTTCATCAGGTCCCCATGAAGAACCAGCGATGAAACAAGGAGAATCGCCTGCAAATTGCTCCACCAATGGCAGTGGTGCGGCAGCGTTCTTGATGGCGATGACACGATCCAGACGGGTGTCACCCACCACCGTCACACAGTTGATGCCAAAATCAGCCAATAGTTTCTTGGAACTCTCGTTCTGCACAAACAGATGGTCAAACTGTCTGAGGGGTTTGAGTGTCGGGGATTTGCCGAACATGTGCCACTTGAAGAAATATTGGTCAGGACGGAAGATGCTGCTCACGCTATAAGTCTTGATACCCTTCCTGCGACAAGTGATCAGATAGTTTGTCCAGAACTCGTATTTAATGAAAATTGCAATCTCAGGATGTGCCAGGCGTAAGAACGAAAGCGCATTGCCAGGTGTGTCAAAAGGTAGGTAACACACAAGGTCAGCCCCCTCATAATCCTTTCTCACCTCATAGCCTGATGGCGAATAAAAAGTCAGCAGAATCTTATATTCTGGATGTTCCACACGCAGACGTTCCATCAAGGGGCGCCCTTGCTCAAACTCGCCCAAGGATGCGGCATGGAACCACACTACGCGGTCCGTTTTCTTGATGTGGCGACGCAGCAAAAGATACGTCTGCCCGATGCCCACCACCATCTTCCTTGCCTTCTTGTGGAAGATAGCAGCAATCAGCATGCCCAATACAAAGATGTATATTCCAATCGTGTACATTAGCCGAGAGTTTCAATCGCAAACTTCATTCTCTTCATCACCTCCTCCTTGCCTAAGAACGCCGAGAGCTCATACATGTCAGGGCCTTGTCCTGCACCCACAAGTGCCACACGCCAAGCGTTCCAAGGCTTGATGCCAGTCTCCTCAGTCCAAGGGTCGATGATGGCTTTCTGCCCCTCCACGCTCCAGTCGTCGATGCCTTCCAGCACCTTTATCATCTGTGTCATGTCGTTGGCCGTATTCTCGTTCCAGTTCTTTCGGATGAACTTGTCACCCTCCTTGTCAAACTCCGTCGGAGCCACAAAGAAGAACTTGGTCAGTGGCCACAAGTCCGAAGGAAAAGAAATGTTGCGCTTCTTCTTATTGCCCTGTCCATCCGTGTATTCAATCACCTTCAACTTCATCATCCTCACCACCTCTGCCTCCTGCTCTTCCGTGGCGTTGATGCCATTCTCCTTCAACACCTTGTCGAAAGCAGGACACCAATCCTTGTCAGGACGTTGAATCAGATACTGGTGGTTGAACCAAGCCGCCTTCACATAGTCGAACTTCGCGCCATTCTTCGAGCACTTACTCAAGTCGAAGAGTTTCACCATTTCGTCCAGCGTCATCAGTTCCTGGTCGTTGCCTGGATTCCAACCCAGCAGTGCCAAGAAGTTCACCACAGCCTCGGGCAGATAGCCTTTTTCGCGATAGCCAGAACTGATTTCACCACTCTTCGGGTCATGCCATTCCAATGGGAACACAGGGAAACCGAGTTTGTCGCCGTCACGCTTCGACAACTTACCATTGCCGATAGGTTTCAACAACAAAGGCAAGTGGGCAAAACGTGGCATCGTGTCAGCCCATCCGAATGCCTCATACAGCAATACATGGAGCGGAGCACTGGGCAACCATTCCTCACCACGAATCACATGAGTCACCTCCATCAGGTGGTCATCCACAATATTAGCCAAGTGATACGTGGGCAGTTCGTCGGCACTCTTGTAGAGCACCTTGTCATCGAGAATGCTTGAGTTAATTTTCACCTCTCCACGAATGAGGTCATCCACCAACACGTCACGTCCAGGTTCAATCTTGAATCGCACCACATATTGTTCGCCAGCGGCAATCAGTCTCTCCACTTCCTCCTTAGGCAACACAAGCGAATTGCGCATCATGCCACGAGTCGAAGCATCATATTGGAAATTTTCCACCTCCTCACGTTTCTTGTTCAGTTCCTCAGGGGTGTCGAACGCATAATATGCCTTGCCATTGTCCAACAGCACCTGCACATACTTCTTGTAGATGTCTCTGCGCTCACTCTGACGGTAAGGACCATAGTTGCCACCAAAGGAAACACCTTCGTCAAACTGGATGCCCAACCACCGAAAAGCCTCGATGATATATTCTTCAGCCCCTGGCACGAAACGAGTCGAGTCTGTATCCTCAATGCGGAAAATCAAATCCCCTCCATGCTGTTTGGCAAAGAGGTAGTTGTAGAGGGCAGTGCGCACACCGCCAATATGAAGAGGTCCCGTAGGACTGGGTGCGAAGCGCACCCTCACTTTCTTGTCTGCCATTTGTTTTTGTCTTATAGATGAGAGTCGCCCATTGCATAGGCTGAATTCGGCTGCAAAGATACGAAATAATTAAGAATTAAATCCCTTCAAATCCTCGAAATCAGTCATCGAACAAAAATTATTGTACAAATATGCCATCAAACTTTGTCGCGTAGGGACTCATTTGGCACGATTCGAGACGAGGAAGGTGGTGACCGACCTTGCCGGCAGAGAAGCCCTTTTCAGATTCACCGTTCCCAAGTTCTTAAGACTTTCCCTCTCCACATCTGAGGTACGATAGAGGGTCGCTGTCTTTCCCTTTGGAGTGTCAATGCTGACGAGTTGATCGGTGGTACCGTAGTTGATAGCAACAATGGCAAGGGTTCCATCGGTGTTGCGATAGGCAGAAAGCATCAAACCGTCAGAAGACATCGAGCCATCCACTTCCAGGCGCACGGCTCCCGGACGAACGAAACGGGAAAAATTGCCCAAAGTCCACATCAGTTTGGAGTCACGCACCATGTTGTCTTTCACCATCGCCCTTCCCTGTCCTCGGCGACCTCCTGTGCGTTCACCCTTCAGATACATACGAATGAGCCCATCTTTATAGTTACCTCCAGCTGCTCGCCACCACTGCCACGAACGAGCATTGGCAACCGTCAAGTCATAATGCATCACACGTGCCACATAAAGAGCCTCTTCCATCGAAAAGTCAAAGCCCCCTCCCCCATGAATCTCTTCGTCATTGGACATGATACAAAGTTCTGTCATCCAAAATCCGACAGACGGGACCTTGTCCAGTTCCTCTTTCAAACGTCGTCTGTAACCATATAGCCCCACCCGCTTGTAGTTACGGTCCGAAGGACGAAGCACCGGTGTATTAGTCCAATAAGAATGCCCTGCCATCACTGGAGCGATGTTAGGCAGATCACCCACATAAGTGTCAGCAGAATCAGGATTCCAAAAGGCTTGAATCTCGTAACCACGTTGCCAATCCGTCTGATGGGTGGCAAACATACAACGGAAGTCACTTGACTCATTCACCAGAATCCTTGTAGCGATACCCCGTTGTTGAAACTCACGACTCATCTCACGAGCGATATGTGCCACCTCGCGATTGGTGGCAGGAGTGCCTTCCTGCTTAGGGCCAATCCAATTCCAATGTCCATCAGGCTCATTAACAGGACACACATAATCAAAGTGGACGCCATCCTCCTCTTCGGCTGTCTGAAGCATATCGGCAATGTAAGCAGCAAAGTCATCGTAAGCATCTTCTCGCAGGTTGAAAGTTCCGTCACGCCCCGTGTTAGTGGCAAGTCCATTTTGGGTCAGATGAACAGGAGGAGAATTGTAAAATGCCAGAAATGTTGGGACCCCTCGTTCCTTTGCCAGTTGCAAGAAGCGGCGTTGCCCTGTCTGCTTTTCGAAATATTCAGTGCGTGTGTCACGATTGATTTGTGCAGCATCCCCCTGTGTGGCACTACCTGCTCCAGCATTGAATCGCCAGATGGAAAGTGCAATGCCCTTAGGAGAGCCGTCGGCTAAGGTTTCAGACGAGAAAAGCCAGTCAGCCACACGGGTTTGCAGGGAGTCGTTCCATGTGCCTATCTGCCACATACTCCACGCATCGCTGGCACCAAAACCGTCAATCGTTTGTCGCTCTTGATTCGTCACTACGAACGAAATCTCTTTTTGTGCTGCTGCCTGTCCAGAGGCACCAAGCAGCGTTGCACTCAATAATAGTTTAGTAAAGCCTTTCAATTTCATCGTTGTATGTGTTTATGTTTGTATTCTATATTCTGAAGGTGTTATTTGCACATGGCTCTTAAAATATCGGCTAAAAGTCGATTGGTCAGAAAATCCGAGCGCATCGCTGATTTGTTGAATGCTCATGGCACGATGGTGCCGAAGCATTTCCTTCGCCTGAATGATGACGTAGTTGGCAATCCAGTCGGCAGCCCTAATACCCGTTTCGTTCCTGATGACAGTTGCGAAATACTTTGGCGAGAGGTGTTGCTGTTCAGCATAGAAACGCACCTCTTTCGACTCGCAGTAATGCGTTGCAATGGAATCACAAAAGCGTGAAAATATCAGTTCATGTGGTTTCTCACGCATAGCCTTTCCAACGTTGGCGAAACGATATTCATCCACCAATTGCGAGAAGACATCAAGCGTGCTTGCCAGCATGTTCATTCGGGCAGGAGATTCCACTTGACTCACAATCCGCAACACTTCAATGAGAGTCTGCACATTCCCATATTGCTCCTTCGTAAGCGTGAAGTCTGGCTTCCTCAGATACTCCAAATGGTTGCGGTATGTGCTGCGATGATTCAGTGTCTCCAGAAATTCCCTCGACACCACCACGAGAGTTGCCAGATAGTCAGGAGAAGATTCGCGAGCCAGCACCACATGATCGGGAAAAACGACCGACAGCCCATATTGATAGAATTCCACAGGCTGCATATCATACTCCGCCTTCACCCATCCACGCTGATTCAGACATATCAACAGATGGGGCGAAACATAAGGTTCCCCGTAAACAGGCATCGACGTTACATGATCTATGACCACAAGTCCACGCTCCACAATTTGCCCATATTGCCATTCCAATGGGTGTCGGTATTCATGTTGCATAACTTTCTGACTTTTAAAACGTGAGTAGCGCCACAAATGTAAGGATTTTTTAACTCTCCGCCAACAAAAATCCGACCTTTTGCAAAATAAATCCATCTTTTAGCTATTTCACGACCCAGAAAAAGTCTCTACCTTTGCATTGGAAAAACAAAACGATGCTAATAATATACAGACTAATTGACTAACAAACTTTGTCTATCTTCAACTTTCATTTATACAGAACACTTAACAATATAAAGAATATGAGAAAGACATTTATTACCATTCTAACCCTCCTTGGAATAGCCACCACACAAGCAGAAGACTACCCTTACATGATGTTCCAGACCCATGATGGAACCGTACAGACTTTGGCATCAGCTTCGCTGACCATCACGTTTTCAAATGGCAACATGGTAGTCAGCAATGGCACTGAAAGCAAAGTCATTGCCCTCACCGACCTCAGCAAGATGTTCTTCACATCAGACCCCGCAGGTGTGGAAGCCACCCAGACTGAAACCATGAACGAACCTGTAGAGGTATTCACCATGACAGGCATCTCTATGGGGAAATACGAGAGCATGAAACAAGCCCAAGCCACGCTGGAACGGGGCATCTATGTTGTGAAAAGCAAGAACAAAACCCTTAAAATCACAGTCAAATGAAAAAGCACATCACATTCATCTTATTCTTACTGATTGCTGTGGCAACATCTGCCCAGACACTGAACGTCGTGACGGACAATGTGACTTATGCTTTCCCCGCTTCCAAAGTCGGAGAGATGACCTACAAAGATGGCACCACACTCACCATCGGTGGCAAGGTGTTCACCATTAGTGACATCAACAAGATTTATGTCGATGACTCCGAGGTGACTGACAACGAAGTGGCCGTCACTTACAACAGCACCAATGCCACTGTGACTGTGGCAGGCAATGTGGCACAATACGTCACTCCCACAGTCAGTGGTGCTCATGTCAGCATCGTGCAGAGCAACACAGACGATGTGGATGGGAACGAAATCACCTATTCACACTAGTGTCTCTTAAAATTATTTAAATTAGAAATTAAAATTCTCATGCACAACGTTTTAGCCCTCCGATACCCTGTCCGGGTTTTGAAATGCCTACCT
>ONFA01000039.1 GCA_900316975.1 uncultured Prevotellaceae bacterium
TATACATTTTTCGAGCAGCCCGAAAAAGACTGGCTCAAGATCCTTGAAACGGATAATCCGCCACCTGGCGAACAGTCACTTTTCGACTAAGAGGGGCTTGCTTTTTGAAAAAAGTATCCGCAATGCCTGTTTTTCGGCAGTGCGGAAGATTTTTAATGTTCATTTGATTTTTAGCGGACAGCAATAATTCTTTAACCCGAATCGCTCATTAAAAAATATTTGTATAAAGAAAAGGAAATGATGCCTCACAACAGGCAATTTTACCAATATCCCACAGAAGATACTTACTCTACTAAAGCTGCAGAGTGACTTGTGCAGGGAACATATAGCGGAGGTCACCACGTTCTGCCAGTGTGGTTTGAAGGTTGGTGAGGGTGCGGGGAAGTTTGCCTTTGAAGAGGGTCTTTCCGTTGTGCCGGATGGTGATAGGTTTGTCGAGGTTCACCATGTGGTCGTTGAAGTGGAGGGTGAGTTGGGTGTAGTCGCACTGCTGGATGGTGACGGTGTTGCCTTGGAGGGTGAGGCGTACAGTCTTGCCCCTTTGGAGTTGGTCGGTGGGTGCGGTGAGCCAGTAGAAATGGGGATGGGTGACTTCTTCCTGCCGCCAGACGATGTGGGTGGGGTAGGGATTGCGCTGATATTGCTGTAGCCACGGAAGGGCGGCTGCATCGGTGAGATCCATCCAGTGGGGTTTGCCTGCAACGATGTGGGTTTCGTGGAGATAGCCGTTGGGGTCTTGGGTGTGGAGGGAGTCGAGTTCCAAGCCTCGCAAGGTGCATTCTCGATTACGGTTGTAGGCGGAATCGAGGGCACCGCACCACACCATGAAGGGAGTATTGCGGAGGTTGAGAAGGGATACATCACCGGGGTGTCCTGCCATCATGGATGCTCCTGCCCATGTGTCTGCCATGCGGGGTGCCATGCGCCACACACCGTCGCCGCCTGCGGAGTAGCCGATGAGATAGACTTTGTCGGGGTTGACATCGAGGTAGGCGACGCACATCTGAATGAGGGTGGTGTAGAAAGAATCGAGGTCGGGTTTGAACCACATGTCCCAATCGTCGTAGGGGGCACGGGGAACAAGATAAACGCTGTTTTGGGGTTGGTAGAGCACTTTCTGATTTTCCCACTGGCTGTCGTTGAGTTGGGAGGGTGCATTGCCGCCTCCGTGCAGGGAGATGAAGAGGCTGTAACCATCGGCAGGTTTCTCACCGAAAGTGGTGTGCCAGAAAGGCATGGTCTTGCCATTGATGGTGAGGGTGTGGTCTTGCCAAGCCTGATGATAGCGGGTTTGGGTGTCTGCAATCCATTGGGTGGCAAGGGTTTGCGCTTTCTGCAGGGCTTGTGCCTTGGTGAGGTGCTGTGCAGAAAGCGGAAGGGTGATGAGAGTGAAAAGGATGAACAGAATCTGTGGCATGGTCATTCTTCGATGCCTGTGGCTTTGCCCTTGATGGTCAGTTCAATGCCGTCGGACTTGATTTGGATGAGTTCACGTTTGAGCAGGTCGCCGACTGCCTGCTTGAAGACTTTCTTACTGACACCGAACATGGCGTAGATTTCCTCGGCAGGAGATTTGTCGTGATAGGGGGTAAAGCCCTTTTCGGAGAGTTTGAGGTGCTCAAAAAGGCGGGTGGAGAAATCGCCGATGAGGACACGACGGTCGGGAGGGGTTGAGGGCTTAGAGTTTAGGGTTGAGGGTTTAGAGTTGGGCGTTGAGAGTTTCTCGCTGATGGCTTTCTGGAACTTCTCAATCTTGCTGGAGCAGACGATGCGGTAGGTTTTGTCGTCGATGTAGCAATAGACTTGGTAGCGTTTGCCTCGCTGCATGCGCACTTTCTGCTCACGGAAAGGGCAGAAGAGGTCTTTCATCAAGCCCCAATTGAGGTAAGCGCCATATTCGTTGGTCCATGTGCATTCGAGGTAGGCGAATTGTCCTACCTCGATAAGTGGGTGCTCTGTGGTGGCGATGAGGCGTTCGTCTTGGTCGAGGTAGAGAAAGACGTCGAGGATGTCACCGACTTTGGTGCCTTGTGGCACATAGCGTTTGGGCAACAGGATGTCGCCGATGTCGCCGCCCTCGAGATAAACACCATGGTCTTTCTCACGCAAGACCTTCAGTTGGTTCCTCTTGCCCAATCGTAGGGTTATCTTCGGTTTGTTCTCCATTGTCTGTTGTCTGTTGTCCGTTGTCATATAAAATAAGTCCGTCTTTAATGTGAATGGTCCTGTCTGTGATTTGCGAGAGTGTCTCGTCGTGGGTGACGATGACGAAGGTCTGTCCGAACTTGTCGCGCAAGTCAAAGAAGAGTTGGTGCAGTTCTTCCTTGTGCTTGGAGTCGAGGGAACCGGATGGTTCGTCGGCAAGGATAATGGAGGGGTTGTTGATGAGTGCCCGCGCTACAGCCACACGCTGTTTTTCTCCTCCAGAGAGTTCGGAGGGTTTGTGGTGGATGCGGTCGCTGAGGTTGAGGTAGTCGAGCAGTTCCTTGGCACGCATTTCGGTCTGCTTTTTGTTCTTGCCAGCGATGAGAGCCGGGATGCAGACGTTTTCGAGTGCGGTAAACTCGGGCAGGAGTTGGTGGAACTGGAAGACGAAACCGAGATGCTGGTTGCGAAATCGGGCGATGTCCTTGTCTTTCAGTCGTGTCACGTCGATGCCATCGACGATGACAGAGCCGCTGTCGGGTGTATCGAGGGTACCCATGATTTGGAGAAGGGTAGTCTTACCCGCTCCTGAGGGACCGACGATGCTGACCACCTCGCCCTTGCCGATGTGGAGGTCTATGCCTTTGAGCACTTGGAGGGTGCCGAAGGATTTGGTGATGTTGTGAAGTTGTATCATGGTTTTATTTACAATTTTACGATTTACAATTTACCATTTATTTTTTTTATTTCATCATTTGACGATTTACTTTCCGACCGCATGGTAAATAATTAAATCATCCGGATTACCCAATATGTCGTAAATTGTAAATTGTCAAATTGTAAATGAAACTACCCCATTTCTCCTATCCACTTGCTCAGCCATCTGCCTATGCGGGTGGAGCCTGAGTTGGTTTCGTAATGGTGTGGATCGGCGAAGGCGCGTATCTCGTTGTTCTCCTCCTGCTGGTCGGGGTAGATGAGCATGAGGCTGTTGTCGGCAAAATCGGTCTGGAGTTGGTGGGGCAGTTTGGCAAAGGAACTCTGGTAGGAGATGCTGCCTTTGCGTGCCGTGACTACCACAAGCAGGTGGTCGGGGTTGAGTTCGTGGCGGAGGGCTGGGAAGTCGTTCCACGAATCAAGTATCTCGTAGTCATCGCGCACACTCTTGTGGCGGTCGCGCATATAGCGCATGATGAGGTTGCCTGTGGTTTCGGTGGCGTAGAAGTCCATTTGGCAGCCGAGGTCTTCTGCCATGCGGGCAATACGGTTGATCCATCGGTAGAAGCCTTTCTCGTACTCAGCCTTCTCTGGTACTGCCACCACAATCTTTCGGATGGTGTTGGCTGGGATGTGCATGCTGACGATGATGAGTTGCCGCGACATGTTGTCGATGAGTCCTTGTGCAAAGAGTCCGAGGAAGGAATCTCCTTCATGGCGTTTGCGATGCAAGCCAATGAGTAACTCGCTGGCATCGTTCTCGCGTAGCGCATGGATGGTGGCAGTGACGAAGTTGACTGCCAAACGGGTCTGTGTCTGCATGGGCACATCAGCGGCAGAGGCAAGTCTGGTTGCCATGTCCAGACATTCGCGGCTGTGTGCCTGAGTCTTGTCACTCAGGTCGGCATCGTTGATGATGTTCAGGCAGATGAGTCCACGGTTCAGTTGGCGGTTGCGCATCATGAAAGCGGTGGACATCAGTGTGCGGATATTGTCAGGCTCATTGATGGGGATGAGTATCTTTTCATCGTCGAGTGCAGTGCTGTCTCGTCGCTGTTTCTTGTCAGCCCTGTTGGCTTCCACCTTGAGTTTCTTGGCTGCCTGGTCGGTGGCGATGGAGGAGATGATGCAGGAGATGAGAATCATCATGACCACACCATCGAGCACGGCACTATTCATCAGGGGTACACCAGGAGACACTTCGAGGTTGACACCCACCATCACCATTGCCAAGGCTCCGGCGGCATGGGCTTCGGTGAGACCGAACATCATCACGCCTTCTGTGCGTGTCATGTGGAAGAGTTTGCGGCTGATGACGGCTGCCAGGTATTTGGAGAGGGTGCCTGCCACGACCATGATGAGCACCACCACAGCGGCTTTGCCTTCGCGGAACATGGGGGCGACATTGACCAACATGCCCACACCAATCAGGAAGTAGGGAATGAAGAGGGCATTGCCGATAAACTCGATGCGGTTCATCAATGGGGATGTGTTGGGCACAAAACGGTTGAGCACCAATCCAGCCAAAAAGGCTCCGAAGATGCCTTCGAGCCCACAGAATTCAGCGGTGGCGGCAGCAAGGAACACCACGGCAAGCGTGAAGGTGAACTGTATGACGGGGTCACTGAACTTGCGGAAAAAGGCACGGATGAGGCGTGGCAGCAGGAAGAACATGCCGAAGATGAAAAGGGCGAACTTTAAGACAAAGAGTGCCCAGAACCAGAAACCGCCCGTCCCCTTGATGGTGCCCGAGATGCCTGCCAAAAAGAGCAGGGAGGAGAGGAGTGCCACCATTGTGGCAGCAATGGAGATGGTCACGGAGGGTGACTTGCTCAGCCCATAACGCCCCACGATGGGGTATGCCACCAATGTGTGGGAGGCTAAGATGCATGCCAGAAGGAGAGAGGCGAGGAGACTGTAGTCGAGGAAATAATAACCTGCCAGGAATCCGAATCCGAAGGGTATCACAGTGGTGATGAAACCAAAGGCGAAGCCCTTGACGCGATTCTGCTTCAGGTTCTGCAAGTCCATCTCCAGACCAGCCAAGAACATGATGTAGTAGATGCCAACCTTGCCGAACAGTTCGAACGAGGCATCTCTTGCAAGGAGGTTGAAGCCGTGTTCACCTATCAGCACACCTGCCAAAATCATTCCGATGAGATGCGGAATGCGTAGTTTGCTGAAAATCATCGGGGCAAACAATATCACACAAAGCACGAGGAAGAAAATCCACGTCGGGTCGGTGATGGGCAGATATGTGGTGATTGCGTCCAAAATAAAAATTTTTGCAAAGGTAGTGTTTTTAAGTGAAAAGTGACCAAAGAAAAGTAAGAAATGTTTTTTTCAAGTGTGCTTGAAAAGTGAAAAATCTAAATTACTTACCATTCGGATTGTTGGTAACTCAGATTTTTCACTTTTCACTTTTCACTTTTCACTTTTTTCCGTACCTTTGCAGCGTTTTTCAAGAAAATCATTTAATAAGGTAATAAGATGAAAGTAGCAATCGTCGGTGCCAGTGGTGCCGTAGGACAGGAATTCCTTCGTGTTCTTGATGAGAGAAATTTCCCAATTGACGAACTCGTGCTTTTCGGCTCTACTCGTAGTGCCGGAAGAAAATACACATTCCGTGGCAAGGAGTATGAAGTGCAACTTCTGAAGCACGGCGATGACTTCAAGGGCGTTGATATCGCCTTCACGTCGGCTGGTGCAGGCACTTCGAAGGAGTTTGCTGAGGACATCACCAAGTTTGGCGCCGTGATGATTGACAACTCCAGCGCCTTCCGTATGGACGACGATGTGCCATTGGTGGTGCCTGAGTGCAATGCTGCTGATGCGCTGAATCGCCCTCGTGGCATCATCGCTAACCCGAACTGCACGACCATCATGATGGTGGTGGTGCTTCAGCCTATTGAGAAATTGAGCCACATCCAGCGTATTCATGTGGCAAGTTACCAGAGTGCTTCGGGTGCAGGTGCAGCCGCTATGGCTGAATTGCAGCAGCAGTATAAGGACATCGTGGAAGGCAAGGAACCTACGGTGAACAAGTTTGCCTATCAGTTGGCTTACAACGTGATTCCTCAGATTGACGTGTTCCAAGACAATGGTTACACGAAGGAGGAAATGAAGATGTTTAACGAGACACGCAAAATCATGCACACTGACGCCAAGTGCTCTGCCATGTGTGTACGCATCTCATCACTTCGTGCTCACAGTGAGGCTGTATGGGTGGAGACAGAGAAACCTATCTCTGTGGAGGAAGCACAGAAGGCTATCGCTGCGGCAGAAGGCGTGACGCTTATTGACGATCCCAAGAATCAGAAGTATCCTATGCCTCTCTTCACGGCAGGCAAGGACGATGTCTATGTAGGTCGTGTGCGCAAGGACCTCGCTAACGAGAACGGTCTCACCTTCTGGCTCTCAGGCGACCAGATTAAGAAGGGTGCAGCCTTGAATGCTGTGCAGATTGCAGAATTCTTGGAGCAGCGAGGGGAGTTCGGAACTCGTTCCTGAACTTCCGAGTCGTGACAAGAATCACGGAACGTAATACCTCATCAAGGTGGGCAATGTGAAGTAAAAGGGTGTACCCCTCGGGTACGAAACAGCGTAGCCCTCGAGTACGACGATGCGTACCCGAGGGCTACGTTTTTTATTTGATGTGGTCAGGACGGAGAAAATGCCCCGTCGCATCAGGCGCTCACCCCTTACATGAAGAAGTTAGTGCCATGAGGTGTCCAGGTCAATTTGGTACTTGTAGAGACGTGCCAGTTTGATGTCGAAGATGAGGGTGGAGTAATCGGGAACTATGCTGGATGGATTCACCTTGGGATTATACCCCAGATAGTAAGGGATGACCACCTTCCATCGATCACCTTCCACCATGTTCATCAAGGCAGTGGTAAAGCCTGTGATGATGTTGCTGGCAACGGGCATGAGTTTTGGCACGTCTGTTTCCTCACTGAAGGTGTAGGTGCTGTAACTCTTGTCGAAGACATTACCCTGTGGATATGACATGGAAGGAATCATGCGACCCATGTAATGAATGCGAACGGAATCGTTTTGCTCGGGATGCTTTTCACCCGTTCCATTCTCCAACTTCTGCACGTAGATGTAGTAGTTGTTGTTCAAGTCTGGACGTGGTTCCCGTGTGTTGAGGTTGTAAGCAATGATTTTCGTCCAGCCACCACGCCCGGCATTGGCAAGTGAAGCAATGGAATCGACATAATGCTGATTTCTTGCCTGCCAGTTGTCATACTCGCCCACCTCATCCTTCTCGCTGCATGATGCGAGAAAAAGAAGGGTGAGCATTGGTAAGATGTAGAGAACTTTTTTCATCATTTGAGATTCTTGAGCAAGCTGGTGATAGTCACTTGGTCTTCGATGATGCCGCGCAGGTCTGCGATGTTGACACGCTCCTGCTTCATGGTGTCGCGGTAGCGGAGAGTGACGGTGTTGTCTTCCAAAGTCTGGTTATCGACAGTCACGCAGAATGGAGTACCGATGGCATCCTGACGACGGTAGCGCTTACCAATTTGATCCTTCTCCTCATACTTGCAGTTGAAGTGGAACTTCAGTCCGTCGATAATCTCACGAGCCTTCTCTGGCAGACCATCTTTCTTGGTGAGTGGGAACACAGCCAACTTCACAGGAGCCAGAGCGGCAGGCAGACGCAGCACCACGCGGGTGTCGCCACCCTCCAGTTTCTCTTCGCAGTAACTGTGACACATCACCGAGAGGAACATACGATCGACACCAATCGAAGTCTCAATCACGTATGGCGTGTATGAAGTGTTGTCCTCGGGGTCGAAATACTCAATCTTCTTGCCGCTGTACTTGGCATGCTGAGAAAGGTCGAAGTTCGTGCGTGAGTGGATGCCCTCCACCTCCTTGAAACCGAAAGGCATCTTGAACTCAATGTCGGTGGCCGCATTGGCATAGTGAGCCAACTTGTCGTGGTCGTGGAAGCGGTAGTTCTCCGCACCGAAGCCCAGCGCCTGATGCCAAGCCATGCGACGCTTCTTCCACTCCTCAAACCACTGGAGTTCAGTGCCGGGCTTCACGAAGAACTGCATCTCCATCTGCTCAAACTCCCTCATGCGGAAGATGAACTGACGCGCCACAATCTCATTGCGGAACGCCTTGCCAATCTGGGCAATGCCAAACGGAATCTTCATGCGGCCTGTCTTCTGCACGTTCAGATAGTTTACGAAGATACCCTGAGCCGTCTCAGGACGCAGATAGATGGTCGATGCACCCTCGGCAGCAGCACCCATCTCCGTCTTGAACATCAAGTTGAACTGGCGCACATCCGTCCAGTTTCTTGTGCCACTGATGGGGCAAACGATGCCCTCGTCAAGGATAATCTGCTTCAGACCCTCCAGGTCGATGCCGCCCTCAGCATTCATCACCTGCTGATAACGCTCGTGCAGGGCATCACGCTTAGCCTGCTCCTCCAGCACACGGGCCGACGTGGCACGATACTGAGCCTCGTCGAAAGCATCGCCAAAACGCTTGCGGGCCTTGGCTACTTCCTTCTCAATCTTCTCGTCATACTTCGCAATTTGGTCCTCGATGAGCACATCGGCGCGATAACGCTTCTTCGAGTCGCGGTTGTCGATGAGCGGGTCGTTGAACGCATCCACGTGACCCGAAGCCTTCCAAATCGTTGGGTGCATGAAGATGGCCGAATCGATGCCCACGATGTTCTCGTGCAGCAACACCATATACTGCCACCAGTATTGCTTGATATTATTCTTCAACTCCACACCGTTCTGACCGTAGTCATACACGGCGCCCAGTCCGTCATAAATCTCCGATGAAGGGAACACGAATCCGTATTCCTTGCAGTGGCTCACCACTTTCTTGAAAATGTCTTCTTGCTGTGCCATTATGTTTATTGTTTTTTATATTGTCTGTCTCATGGGAAATGCGCCCAACGCGTGGGTCGGGTGCAAAGTTACAACTTTCTGCCCAAAAAGACACGTCTTTGTGCCTAAAATAATGTGAAAGAGGCGAAAAAAGAGGGTTCGTGTGGGTTCTTGGCTTGGGATGGGAACGAATAATCATTCCTGATTGATAATAATTTTTCTTCCCAATCGTCTTGACAGTGAAGGGGATGTAGGTGTGACCTCGTTGCTGAGGGTGTAGCCGGAAGTGGAGACGGTGTGCTTGCTAACAGGGTGAGGAAACTCTTCATGGATGGAGTTTGGGGGTGATAAAAGAAGAGCCTGCGACTTTCACAAGTGGCTGACTCCTTGGTTAACCTTTAATTACTAACTAATCTTTAATTATTAATTATTGCATCTCTCAGTGGAAATGCACCGTTACCCTCTGGTGGGGGTATGTCTGTGTCAACAATTGAGGCTCTTCTGGCGCCATCTTGCAGGCATAGTCATACACGACGGTGAACTGTGAGACATCTACGCTGTCTTTCGTCTGAGCAGAGCCACAGAGGGCTGCTATCCCTGTGAGCAGGGACAGAAAAAGTCTTTTCATGTTGCTGAATGTATAAAGATGAAAATTGATGAATAATTCGTGGTTAATTGATGGAAATTCGTGTTTTATTTTGGACATAAATTATCACGAATTAACCACGAATTATTCATGAATTATTTTTGTTTATTTCACGCCATAGACCTCTTTCACGATGTGCCACTTGTCGTGCAGGTCAGTGCCGTCGAGACTTTCGGGCAGTTGGTCGAACAGCCATCGCCAGTCGTACTGCGGATGCTTCTGTTTCTGCTGCTGTGCCCATTCACGATATTGCTGGTCGGTCCAATGCTGGATGGGAAGGTCTTTGACCAGTTCGTAGTCCTTGATGCCCATCTCGTCCATCATGCGGACGGCGCGGTCGATGTACTTCTGTGGCGTTTCGGTGCTGGCATAGATGTAGGCTTTGTAGCCGAGACGGTGGCAACCGCGTTCCATCTCCTTGCGGACACTCCATCCCCACGGGGTCTCGTCCCAGTCGGTGATGCTGTAGTGCTGCCAGTCGCCCGCCTTTGCCTTCTTGTCGATGATGCCCAGCATGCCGTTGGGGAAGAGGAAAAGGGTCTGGGTGCGTGGCGCATTGCCTGTCACGCCCGATGGGATACCTCCTGAGAACTGGGTGATGAGGTTGGCCACCAGTTTGTCGCCCTGCCGCTTCATCTCTATCTTCTTCAGATGGCTGTTGCGCATGCGTGGCAGGTTTTTCTGGGTGAAAGGTTTGCCGTCCAGTTGCATGGTGGTTCGGTCAACGGGGAAGGCTATCTGGTAAATCAGTTCGTCAATATACCCCTTTTCATCCACGGGCTGAATCCACACGCCCTCGCAGTAGTGGACGAGGTAGTAGGGGGTCTCTTTTCCCTTGTGCTTCCGTTGGATGACTTCCACCAGTGGCTTGTACTCAAACTTCTCCGCCTGTGGCTGACTGTCGTTGTTCTTGATGGCGATGACAGCCGAGGCGATGGCGGCGCAACTGAGCAGGAAAACGATGCCGGCAATGGCGGCGGCTCTGGTGGTGAAACTTTTGAAGAAAGTGTGCTTGGGGCTTGGTTTTGCTGCACCCATCACTTCTTTCTCAAACTTTGCCCATTCTTCGTTGATGTCGGGCATTCCTATTCTTTTGTCTATTTCTTCGGTTTTCATGAGTTTGCGGTTTTGAAGATGGAACGGATTTTGGAGAGTGAATGAGAAATGTGCTTGTTGACGGCTGAAGGGCTGATGCCCAGTGTCTGGGCCGTCTCCGAATAGGTCATTTCTTGGTCGTAGTGGAGAGCGAGGATGCGCTTGTCCTGCTCTGTCAGGTGTTCGTCGATGACTCGTGCCAGTTCGTCCAGCAGTTCTTGGTGTTCCTGTGCCTCCTGTCTTGATTGCTCGGCTTTCAGTTCGGCTTCGACAGCAGCGTTCTGACGACGGGTTCGCAGGGTGTTGAGGCAGTGGTTTCGCACCGCTGCCATGAGGTAGCCCGTGATGCAGTCCTCCTGCAGTTGAGGTTGTGTGTGCCACATCTGGGTGAAGACGTGGCTCACGGCATCACGGGCATCTTCCGCTTCCTCCAGCAGGGAGAAGGCGAACCGATACATCTGTCGGTAGTTGCTCTTGTAGAGTTGCTCGAATGTGGTTTTGTCGTAAATCATAAGTTCGCGATGCAGGCTTTTTTTGCCTTTCTCTGCCTATAAGACACACGAAAAGGGGAATCAAATACCCCAGATGCCGATTTTTTTTGCAAAGTAAAAGAAAAAACCTAACTTTGTACCCAAAAAGCAAAAGAAAAGATGGAAAATAACTGTTCGGAACAGACAAAAGAAGCGGTGGAACTGCTGAAGAAACTGATTGCCACACCCAGCGTGAGCCGCGACGAGAAGGCTGCGGCTGATGTGCTGGAGGCATACATGAAGGAGAAGGGGCTGAACCCCCAACGGCATGGCAACAATGTGTGGTGTGCCAGCCCCCCTCTTATCCCCCCAAGGGGGGAAGACCCATCCGGACGGCTCTCCTCCCCTATGGGGGAGGTTGGGAGGGGGCCTACCATCTTGCTCAATGCCCATATTGACACGGTGAAACCTGTGGCAGGATGGCAGCGCGACCCCTTCACGCCGACTGTGGAGGGTGACAGGCTATATGGTCTTGGCAGCAATGACTGTGGTGGTGGTTTGATGGCACTATTGCAGGCGTTCATCCAGACCCTCTCCCCAACCCTCCCCCATAATGGGGAGGAAGTCCATACGGGATGTTTGTCATTGGGAAACAAGCCGGATGGTCTCCCCATTACGGGGGAGATGTCCGCAGGACAGAGGGGGTCTTCTATCATCTTTCTGGCTTCTTGCGAGGAGGAGGTCTCAGGCAAGAACGGCATTGAGAGTGTGTTGCCCCTGTTGCCAAAGATTGACTTTGCCATCGTGGGCGAACCGACAGGCATGCAACCCGCTATTGCTGAAAAAGGTCTCATGGTGATTGATGCCACGGCTCATGGCAGGGCTGGTCATGCAGCCAGGAATGAGGGCGACAATGCCATCTACCATGCCATGAAGGACATCCAGTGGCTCTCAGAATGGCAGTTCCCGAAGCAGACGGACTTGTTGGGACCCGTGAAGCAGACGGTCACCATTGTCAATGCCGGTACACAGCACAACGTGATTCCCGACACGTGCACCTTCACCATTGACGTGCGCAGCAACGAGTGCTATACGAACGAGGAAATCTTTGCTTTCTTCCAAGAGCATCTGACTTCTGAGTTGAAGGCACGCTCTTTCCGTTTGTCTTCGTCGAAGATAGATGTGGAGCATCCTTTTGTGCAGGCTTGCATCAAAGAAGGCTTGAAACCATTTGGCTCTCCCACGTTGAGCGACCAAGCCTTGATGCGCTTCCCTTCACTGAAACTGGGACCAGGAGAGTCTTCCCGCTCCCACACGGCGGATGAATATATCAAAATCAGCGAGATAGACGATGCCATCTCGCTGTATGTGAAGTTGCTTTCCAACTTCTAACCAGTTTACATCATTGTTCATCGAAAACGCTCGTCCGTCCATTCGTCGTAGATGACATCGGGCAGGAGGAGGGTTGGGTAGTGTGCCAGTAGTTCATGCACAGTGGGCATGAGCGAGCGGAGCTGCTCGTGGTCTTGGTTACGCACAACACTGCAAATATGGTAGAACGTTTCTATTAGTTTCTGAGCGGTCGGCGATAGGCAAGTGTGACTTTGGGCATACAAGTCTCTCATTGAATCTCCCCAAACGAAATAGAAGTGCATGGTATCAAAACTAAAGGGACCCGGTATGACTGGAAGGGGGTTGTTGGGATTCCTTACGATAACAACATCTATCAATTTATTTGAGGGGGTCGGATCCATAGGTACAGCGGTATAGGCAGCCAGCATGTGGAGCCGTTGGATGGAATCGTATTCTGCCACACCCACTTTCATCTTAAAAGATCTCACCTTGTTCTGCCCAAGTATGGGCCATTCTTCATCACACTTCAGCAGCACCAAAGTCGTGTCCTTTTTGTCGTAGGTGAGGGCAATGGGACCTTCCTCCGCAGCTCTGACAATGAACATTTCATCATGTTCGGGCAGACTGTCCATCTTTGCCCACAATTCCTCATAGTAGGCCCACCTAATGCTGTCTCTTTCATCTTGAGAGATTCCTTCGGGAAATTTTGGCTTATAAAAATCTGTCAACCATTTCTTCCCCTCCAGGTTTCCTTCGTAACGGAAGGTCTCGATGCACTCTTTCACATAATTAGATCCATAACGAGCACTCCGTGGGGAAAATGCTTCCAATCGGTCCGTCTTCTTGCTCTCGTTTGACTGAGCTGTCGCATAGCTGGCGATGAGGGTCAGCAGGATAATTGTGATCATCTTTTTCATTTCTGTATGGGTTTTGTGGGGTTGTAAAAATCCATTAAAATTCTCTTTGTTAACTCTCCTCTTGTTTTTTTCGGTGTCTGGCGGTTGCATCCAAGTCCCAGTCATCTATCGGCACATCGGGCAGGAGGAGGGTGCGGTAGTGGGCGAGAAGTTCGTGGACGGTGGGCATGAGCGATTGGAGTTGGTCGGGGTCATCATCCTTCAATGCCGTGCAGATGGTTTCGAAGGTCTTCTGTAACCGCTTGCAGGTGCCTGAGCCGTTGTCGGAACTGATGGCATATTTGTCGCCATCAAAGGCGTGCCAGATGAAGTGGAATCTCGTTCCGTCGAGCATCGTGTAGTCGGCGTCGAACTGGGCTGATGTATAGACCGCCAGTTTGTGCAGGCATTGGATGGAGTCATAGATGGCTTCGGACACCTTCATCTTGTGGGCATGGAGTGTGACCTTCTTGTTCTTGCGTTTCTTGCTTCCGTTCCATTGCTGTTCCAGATAGACTAAGGCTGTGTCCTTGGGGCTGTATGAAAAGCCGTATGGAGGAGTGAAAGAGGGTCGGGCGAGAAAGAGGTGGCCGTAGCAAGGTAGTTGCTCTTCCATCTTGTCCCGTTTCTTTTCGTAGGCATCGTAGGCCTCCTCCCTTTTTTTACGTTCTTTCTTTGTGCTGGCATAGGGTATGTTTGGCTCGTAATAGCCTGTCCACCATCGTTTTGCCTCTTGGCTCATTCCATATCGGAAAGCCTCGATGAAAGGGGTGCTGATTTCTTTTCCTTTTCGATAACGGGGCAGTCCTGATGCCGTGAGCAGTCGGTCTGTCCTTTTGATTTCGTGAGGTTGTGCAAAGGTGCTGGTGACGATGAGCGTCAGCAGCATGAGGGTGAGGGTTCTTTTCATGGGGCTATCTTTTTTAGTGTAGGCGGATTCTTGTCCGTGGCATACTAAAGGACTGATGGCAGTAAGGATGGTTGCCAAAAGATAGGTAAAGGTTGCTTTCATTGTGTTTATTGATAATTTTCTACGTTGCTGAATACGTTTCATTTCTCAAATAGTTGACGGAGTTCGATGGTCTCCTGCTCTAACTGGAGCAGGGTTTCTGTATCCTTGTTGCTAACTGCTTCCATAAGATTGTCCACCAATTGGGTGAGTCGAGGCACTCTTGTCCAGTCTTTTCGGAAAGAATGAGCTTTTGCTCTTTTTCCATTGACGAAGAACTCCCATGTGCATCCATCGAGTGTGGTCCAGTCAACCTGTTCGGGGTTTCTTACTGCGGCATCCCATAGTTTCTTTAGGTTTTTAGCCATGTGGTTGGGGATGGGGAGAAGTGTGGTCGTGGTGGAGGGTGCCTGATAGTTCTGGGGCTCTTCGAGGTCTATTATCCTGACAGAGTTCCCTTCTTCGATTCTTTTGGTGGTGGCTTTGGTCACATTGCCCCATAGAACCCCCTCAATTTCTGTATAGACAAGGGCGCGGGCGCGTTCATCGTAGGTGAGGGAGGACTCGGTCATGTTTGAGGGACGCCGAAACACTCCCCACTTGGCATTGTGTACATTGAGCAGTCGCATGTATTCTTGTCTATACATCCTCAGGCACAAAGCGGTGTGGTTAGTACGTACGGGTTCGAGCCTGTCCTGTGCTTGTGCCGTCATTCCAACGAACACAAATGATGATAAGAAAAGCACTATTTCTTTCATTGTTGTATAGGTTTTATGGGGTTGGTGGAAGGGAGGATTCCTTCGAAATCATCAATGTTGACGTTTCTCTTTCTTATGGGTATATCTTTGATTTTCGTCGCATCTTGCATGACGATGTTATACTCATTGAGGTTGTTGTTGACTTCCACAGTCTTTGATCCTATGTACGAAATACGAATTTTGTCTTCAGGATTCATTGTCTTGAGTGTGAAATGACCAAGGGAATCGGTTGTGGTTGATTTCACGATGCGCCCCTGTTCGTTTATTTCCACGACATTGGCACCCCAAAGTGGACCATTAGCATCGCTTACGGTACCGATGATTGTATGAGGCCTCTTGGCTTTAATCTTTTTGCCTTTGGTCTTCATCTTGTCGCTCTTAGTCTTAATTTCGATGACTCCATTGCGGCCTTTCTCACCCCAGATGGCTGTGGCAGCAGCATCTTTGAGGATAGTGATGTCCTTGATGTCATCAGGATCTACTCCTACGAGTTCTGCGATATCCTCGTCGTAGATGTCTTCAATATCATCGTTCACAGGATAAGGTTCTCCATTCACCACAATTAAAGGGTTTCGGTTGCCAGGAGATGCCTGCCTTTCTACATTGTTGATGATGATGTTGGGGAAGCGCTGACGGAGTGCTTTTTCCTCCTCTTCTGTGATTTTCCCTTCGACCTTGAGGTTGTCGATAGTCATCTTATCCATCCATTCGGGAAGGACGATTTCATCGGTGAAATGGAGCCATAATTGCTTAATGTGTGACAACTTTGAAAGATGTTCTGGCACATGGTTTACGCGCAATTCGATGCCAAAGAAGGAATCTTCTTCATCCATTTTCTTGAGTTTCTCCACAATCGTCTCCTCGCCCTCTAACTGTCGTACCACCCAACCCATCTTAGGCGTGAGGGTATGTGTGAGGGTGTCCACCTCTGTGCCGATATAGCCGGCAATGAGTTGCATGGGGATAGTCGTGAGGACATAGCCATTTTCAGGGTCGATGATTTGGTATTTGAAATCTACATATACACGCTCCGACGGCATTGTGTGCGTGTGGGGCACTTGGTCAAGGGTCTGCCCTTTTTCGTCAGGAAAGAGTTTGAGAATCCATCCGTCCAGTTCTGTCGGGTTGCGCAGGTCGCAGTTGCCACCAACCAGTTTGTTAGGATTGTTTTTTTTCACCATGCTCTGCCAGAAAGTCTGGTCGGGTTTGCCTTTGGATGCGTTGACGAACTCGGTCAAGATGGGTGTGAGGCTTTGTATCCAATCTTCCATGCCGTACTTTTCCAGTTGCTTCGTCTTTTCCAACACCTTCTCCCAGTCTTCAGGCGTATTTGTGAGGGTGACGGTCGGAATGCCACAGGCGATATAATGCACGATATAATCGAAGTACGATTTCATGGTTTCCATCAGGGTGATTTGAGAGGTGATGCGTTCGATGGTGCCAGTGGTAGTGAAGTCGGCTGTAATAGTCTTGGCGATGTCCTCTTTGGTGTATTCGTTGATTTGTTTCGCGAAAGCATCAATGAGTTTATCCCATTCAGGATCTCCCTCCAACAGTTCTTTCTCGGTTTCAATAACCAAGTCCATCTTTCCAGTGTGACTCACCAGCTGATCGCGCAGTTCCTCTGGGTGTGCGTTCACGTAGCGTGCGAATCCTTGACTGATGAGCAGCCAAACCATATCGGGTGAAAGGACAAGGGGACGATGATCGGCGTATGCACGCACAATTGTTTGAAAGAACACGTCCTTCCCCTTGAAGATGTGGAACTTTTCCTCATCCGAGAAACTTTTGGCAACCCATTTCTTAGTGTCACCAGGTACACCTTCATCCTGAAAGATGCCAAACTTCCCAAGAGCGCGAGAGCCATCGGTCATGAATTCCTCTATCGTGAGGGCGTTTTCGCTAATGGGGGCAAGGTTCTCATCAACGGTGAAAGTGATGCTCCCCTCCGTGCGATTGACGATTTTGTTGTTCTGCGCCCAACCAGCAAGGGTGGTCAGCACAATACAAATGAGTGTAACGAATCTTTTCATAATGTAAACTTTTTGATGTAAATGATTTTGTTGCTGCAAAGATAGGGATTGTTGCAAGAAAACTCCAAGAAAACGAGTTTACAAAAAGTTCACATTTAATTAAGTGGGCGGGAAAAAGTTTACAAAAAATTTACAAACTTTTCGCAAGTAACTGAAATATAAAAATTTACAAGGATAGCACGAATTTATCCCAATCTTTTGCCGTTCCTTCGCCATCGAACACTTTTTGTTGCATTCTGAGGCGGTTTTGTGACACGGCACTCTTGCTGATAGCCATCAAATCGGCGATGTTGGAGGGCGAAACCTCCATTTTGATGAGCATACAAATACGGTATTCCGTGTCGGAAAGAGCATAAAGACCAAGGAGTTTTTCCTTGAAAGCGGGATATGCTTTCAGCAGTCCGGCTTCTATCTTTTTCCAGTCGGAATCTTTCAATACCTTATTATTATATATATGTGTAGTCAGCAGTTGGTTGATGTCCTTGTCGTAGAACTGACGTTTGCTTCGTGAGGACAAGAAGATTTCAGCGGCCTCCTCTTTTCGGATTTCTCTACGTTTGCGCAGGTGGAGCACCAATAGGGTGGCAGAAACAACGACGATGAGCGCTAAAATGGTGACAATCCAAATGAATTGCCGCTCTTTTGAGTTCTCTGCTTCCAGTTGAGCATTCATGTCGTTGAGCATTTGGCTTTTGGCTTGTGCATGCAGTTTTTGGATACGTACCATCACGTCAGCCTGGTGTGGCGTGGCGAGGCTGCTGTCGTTCTTCATCTCTTTGATGGTCTGTATGTCTTCGCTGCTGTGTCGCATCCCTAAGGTGTCGCCTATCTGCTTGCAGTAGAAGTGGGCAAGTTGTTGCATGTCGAATGCTTCGTCAAAAAGCCCGTTTCGGAGATAGATATAGCCAATTTGTGCATAGCAGCGGCTTTTCAGATAGGGGGTGATACACACACTGTCACACAATAGAGCCCTCTGAAAATAGATGAGTGCTTTCTCTCCGTTTTGTAAATGGGAATTGACGCATCCCGCATAATAATAGGCTTCAGGGAGATGCCCATTGGGGTCGTGCTGCTCGAGGTGTTCAATCACCGTACAAATGAGTGAATCAGAGGCGTGTTTCTTCTTTGCTCGCTCGTCTGCCTTGACTCTCAAAAGGTTGTAATAAGCCTTTGTGTCTTCGTCCGCATTTTCCATCTCTTGGTTCATGCGCTGGAGCATCCTCCTCGCACTGTCAGCATCGGTAACAGTAAGACTGTCGATGTCAACAAGAACATGCTCATACTGACTCACCTTTTTGCAACAGGTGGTCAGTATGAGCATGAATAAGAGGATAGATGCAACTTTTCTCATAATCCTTGCGGTTGTGAGAATGCTTTATTTTCTTTCGATGGTCTGTTCGCGGTCTGGACCTACGCTGACAATGGCGATAGGTGTTTCCAGTTCCTTCTCCAAGAAAGCAATATAGTTGGAGAATGCCTTTGGAAACTCTTTTTCACTTGTCATTTTGGTGAGGTCGGTTTTCCAACCAGGCACTTCTGTGTAAACGGGTTCGATGAGACCGTCGCTGATGTCGTAGGGGAAGTCGCGTGTGATGCTGCCATCTTTCAGTTTGTAGGCGGTACAAGCCTTGATGGTGTCGAAATCATCGAGCACATCGCTCTTCATCATGATGAGTTTGGTTACACCGCTCACCATGATGGCATAGCGGAGAGCCACGAGGTCAATCCAACCGCAACGGCGTTCACGACCTGTCACAGCACCGTATTCATGACCGATGTCGCGCATCTTCTGACCAGTCTCGTCAAACAATTCTGTTGGGAAGGGACCTGCACCTACGCGAGTGCAGTATGCCTTGATGATACCGAACACATCGCCAATCTTGTTGGGACCGATGCCCAAACCGATGCAGGCACCAGCGCAGATGGTGTTGGAAGAAGTTACGAATGGATAAGAACCAAAGTCGATGTCAAGCATTGTACCCTGAGCACCTTCACACAGCACAGACTTGCCTTGCTTCAGAAGTTTGTTGATTTCGTGCTCTGAATCGACAAGTTGGAATTGTTTGATGTACTCAATGCCTTCCATCCACTTCTTTTCAACCTCTGTGATATCATAATCCGTGTAGTTGAGGCTCTTGAGAATAGCTTCATGACGTGCCTTATGGGCAGCATACTTCTCCTCGAAGTTGTCGAGAATATCGCCTACACGCAAACCGTTACGGCTGGTTTTATCGGTGTAAGTGGGACCTATGCCCTTGCCTGTCGTACCAACCTTGTTCTTTCCTTTGGCTGCTTCATAGGCAGCATCGAGCAGACGGTGAGTCGGCATGATGAGGTGTGCCTTCTTTGAGATGTGTAGGCGGTTCTTCAGATTATGACCGCTCTTCTCTAAATCCTTGGCTTCGTCCATGAAGAGGTCGGGAGCCAATACGACACCGTTGCCGATGATGTTTATCTTGTCGCCCTGGAAAATGCCCGATGGAATCGAGCGAAGGACATACTTCTGCCCTTCGAATTCGAGTGTGTGTCCAGCGTTAGGACCTCCTTGGAAACGAGCGACAACATCATAGCGTGGTGTCAGAACATCCACCACCTTACCTTTACCTTCGTCTCCCCATTGAAGACCTAAGAGTACATCTACTTTCATTTTTCTATATGTTTTTTGAGTTGATAATTTACTTGAACCATTCTGCAGCCTTTGCCAATTCTTTATCGATGCTGGCAAATCGTTTTTCTTCTCGGGTCATGCTGGACTTCTTCTTCTCCTTATCCTCCTTCTCCATCTTCTTTTTCAGTCGTGCCAACTTGGCTTGGCAGATGTTGCAGATACCATAGATGTAGGTGTTGCATCTCAGTTTCTTGAATCGGGGTGTTTTTACTTTCGAAACGGCTTGCTCTATGGTTGAGTCCTTTAAGTCCCATATCTTGTTGCATCCTGTACAAATGTAGTGGTGATGCATCGGTGTTCGGTAGGCACATTCATATAAAGTGGCACCTTCTGTTTGGTGGTCGTACAAGAGACCGCACTTGACCAGCAGTGCCAATGTGCTGTACATGGTAGCACGGCTGACAGGAAACTTCTCTGGCATCATGGCAAGTATCTGGTCGGCACTGTGGTGCCCCCTCATCTGCATGACAACATCCAAGATGGCATATCGCTCTCCTGTCTTGCGCATGCCGCCCTGGTCTGTCATGTATCGGGTCAGAATGTCACGTGGTGTCTCTTTCTGTTGCCCCCCCTCTGCTTTTGCCTTTTTCATGCCCGTCTATACAATATGGGTACAAATTTACGGCTTTTCTTTGGGTGTCACAAATAATCTGCCACTTTTTTGACTTTCCGCATGTTATCTTCTCCTAAGGATGCATATATCTGCAATGCTTTAATTGCATATTGATTGTCCAATGACGCACTGGCCTGGTCGAGAAACTCTGCTTCTGCCTCCTCGCTGAGTTTGTATTTCCTTATCAAGTGACACAAGGTCAGGTAGCCGCAGTTCTGCAACATCCTTTCATCTCGGGCAATCCATTCAAAGGCCTTTGTGCTGGCATACGGCAACTTCTGGGTGAGATAGAAGCAGAACATGGCGGCAATCTCTTCGGTGCAGATGCTCTCTGCCCAAATGTCGCAGAGTTCTTCCACAAAGTCTTCCACGGGCATCAGCATGCAGGCAAGTATTTTGCATTCGCGGGTGCTTTCGTTCCAAAGTGCTTGTGCTAACGTACGGAGAGAATCCTCCTCGGAAAACCCTCCCCATGCTTTGCTTTCAACGATTTCATCGGAAATCTTTGCCAGTCTTGGCAGCTCCACGCCCCAATTCACACGGTAGTCTTCCGTTTGTCTTGCATGAGCCGAAGCCACCCCGTTCATATTGGCCCGTAACTCCTTCTTGATGTCGCTGATAATACTATTCATTGATGAGTGGCAATGTAGCATAGTCCTTGCTATAGCGCAGCATCTGTTCGGCATAGCCTTCAGTGTAGGAAATCTTTACGTCAGTGATGTTGCCGTCGTTGTCGCGCACAGCCGTGTAAACAGGATTGATGAAGCCCTTGTAAGGCGCGATGTTGAGTTTCGCGTAGCGGTCAAGGATCTCCCTGTGCAGTTCTGGGTCGATTTTCACACCATAGGTCTCCACCAGGGTTTGTGCACCCTTGAAATCGCCTGTTGATTTCACTCGCTGGATCTCAGCCAGCAACTCTCCGAAGAGATGGCGAAGTTTGGAATAATCATTAATCTTAACAAATGTCTTGCCATCGCGCTTCACCAATTCCATTACGTTGTCTTTCTTACCGTGTTCGAATGCCCAACGGGCGATGAGGGCGCGGTTACGCATATGCGCCTCCTCGATGTTGTTGCCCAAGTTAATGCGTACCAATTGAGTCAAGAGTCCGTTTTGCATCTGTGCGATGTAACTTGCTTTATAAGCTTCGGCATTGGGCAACAGTCCTAATTCCACCAATTTAGGGTCGGCCAAATAATAAAGTGCGAATAGGTCTGCGCGTGCTTCTTCAATGGTGCTGCCGTATGCCTTGAGGCTGTCACCATCAACTCCTTCAAGCAATTTGCCACTGCCATGTCCCAAACACTCATGCAAATCAGTGTGTAAGTCATCAGTCAAATCACCATATTTCTCAATCAAAGCAATCTCTTCCTTGCCGTAAGCGAACTCCTGCAACATGCCGTTGCCTTTGGCGGCTTGATTGTAGGCATCGGTCAGATTGCCAATGGTCACCGATTTGGAACCGTGTTCCGCACGAACCCAGTCGCTATTGGGTAGGTTGATGCCGATGGCTGTGGATGGATAGAGGTCGCCGGCGAGAATGGCGGCCTTGATGACCTTAGCCGTGATGCCCTTCACCTTCTCTTTTTTAAACTCGGGTGCCACAGGGCTGTGGTCCTCGAACCATTGTGCGTTAGCACTTAATGTTTCTGTACGTTTTGTAGCTTCGATGTCTTTGAAATTGACAATGCTTTCCCATGAACATTTCAAACCCAGAGGGTCGCCATAACACTCGATGAATCCATTGACAAAATCAACCAGCGGTGCAGTGTTTTCCACCCATGCAATCGAATATTGGTCGAAAGTCTTGAGGTCGCCTGTTTTGTAGTAGGAGATGAGTAGGTCAATGACCTTTTGTTGCTGTTCGTCTTCTGCAAAAGGACGTGCCAGCTCTAAATTCTCCACGATTTTCTTGATGGCATTTCCGTAAAGTCCATTGATGGTCCATTTCTTCTCGATAATAGTGCCATTTTTTGTCTTGACGAGCCGTGAGTTCATACCATACATGACAGGGTGGAGTGAATCACCTTCCGCCTTTTGCTTGGCATAGAACTCTTCCGCTTCCTTCTGTGTCACGTTTTCGTAATAGTTGCTGGCACTCGTTTTTACGAGATCTTCTCCTTCGGCAAGGTTCACACGTTTCTGCAATATGCCAGGATTGAAAATGACATCAGCTATTTCATCGGAACAAACAGCACAATCCTGCAACCATTTACGCGTGAATTCAGGCACAAACTTTTCGCTGCCATAGTGGTGGTGAATGCCGTTTGAGAACCACATACGTTTCAGATAGGTTTCAAGGGCCTTGAAGTTCTTGCTTTCTCTGTCACCCTGATAGTTCACATACACATCCTCCAGCATTTTGCGGATGCGGAGATTGTACTTTCCATTCTGGTCAAAGAGAATGTCACGACCATAGAGAGCCGCCTCTTGCAGATAGTAGATAAAAGTTTTCTGCTTCAAGGTGAGATTCTCAAATCCTTCCACCTTGTAGCGAAGCATCTGTAAATCGGCAAATCGCTCATTGTTGTACTCGAATTTCTTTTCCTTTTTAGCGTCCATGGGAGATGGGGCTTCATGCTGCTCGGCTTTCAGTGTGTCAGCCGTTGCAGCCGTCAGTGCTAAAATCATCATTGTCTTTGCTATTGTCTTCATTATTATTTCATTGTTGTATCAGTGGCACAACGAGCGTCACATCAATCGGTACTTTTCGGGTGTAGTTCCGCTCACTTTTTTAAAGGCGGAAAAGAAGGACTGGCGGTTCCGAAAACCAACCATCAAGCCGATGTCATCAATGGAGTATGGAGCAAATCGTTTGTCCTTCAAGTGACGCATTGCATCTTGAATGCGGAAAGAATGCACGATATCGGCATACGATATGCCGTATGTGGCTTTAATGATCCGTGAGAGTTGGAATGATGAAACACCAAGCGCTTCGGCCAGTTTTCTTGCGGAGAAGTCGGGGTCTCGATACCTTTTCCCTCTAATGAGGATTTCTTCGATGAGGTCTTTGTATGTATTTGCCTTGTCCATTTCGGCGACAAAGTTAAGGATTTTTTGCCGAATGGCGAAAGAACAAGGCTAAAAAAGCATTTTGTGTATTTGTTCATTGTTGGGTGCACCGTGGTGGTTTCGAATGTTTGAAGGGCACTTCTAAGCTTATTTAACGTGAGTTCGGTAAATTTAAACACAAATATAATGGTCAATTGTCGAGGATTTATAAAATGCTATTTTCGTCAAACTTACGTTAATTTTTAACGTGAATTCGACGAAAACTACAAATAATTAAATTCATGAAAAATTCGTGGTTAATTCATGGTAATTCGTGTTTATTTGGGACATAAATTCTCATACTGACGTTAATTTTAGAAGTGAAGAGGAATAAAAACCTGCCTTATTTACTTCTTTTTTGTTCTAAACCATCAAAAATGCAATTTTTTTCAAAAAAAGTTTTCAAAAGATTTTGCTGGTATGAGAAAAGGTCGTACCTTTGCACTCGCTTTCCGAAAGGGAGGCACAAAAATAGATCTTTGACAGACTGCGAACAGAAGAAAGACAAGCAGCGCATATATACATTATATATAATAAATATATGCACAAGCAAAAGTCGATTCCATAAACTTTAGACGAAAATTGAGCAGGATAGCCTGACCGGTCAGACAGAACTATAATAAAAAGAATTACAGTGAAGAGTTTGATCCTGGCTCAGGATGAACGCTAGCTACAGGCCTAACACATGCAAGTCGAGGGGCAGCATGGGAGAAGCTTGCTTTTCCTGATGGCGACCGGCGAATGGGTGAGTCACGCGTGTCCAACCTGCCCCGTGCCCGGGCACAGCCCTTGGAAATGAGGATTAACGCCCGATATGTGCCGTTTCCGCATGGCGGCGGCATGAAACGAGACACGGGATGGGGACGCGTCGGATTAGCTTGACGGCGGGGCGACGGCCCACCGTGGCGACGATCCGCAGGGGTTCTGAGAGGAAGGTCCCCCACACTGGC